>NZ_JBIAOR010000042.1:0-1057 GCF_042878995.1 Brevibacillus sp. NPDC003359 | reverse complement strand
GGGCGTCCATCTATGCCAAAAAAGAACCATGGCTCTATGAATAATCAAGTACCTGCGGAAGGATCACTAGAGGCATTGAAAGCAGAAAATGAACGTTTACGTATGGAGAATGCCTATTTAAAAAAGTTGAATGCCTTAGTTCAAAGCAAGGAAAAATCACCAAGCAAGACAAAATCCAAGTAGTCTACGAACTAAGGCATGAATTTCCAGTGAAAGCACTGCTTACACTCGCAGATATCCCGAGAAGTACGTATTATTACTACGTGAAAAACGTTGGACGTCCTGATTTCGATATAGAACTGAAACAGTTGATCCAAAGCATTTATGACGAACATGAAGGGCGTTTTGGTTACCGCCGTATTCGTGATGAACTTCAAAATCGTGGCCACAAAGTAAATCACAAAAAAGTCCAGCGAATCATGAAAGAACTGGGTTTGAAATGTCTTGTACGTATGAAAAAATATCGCTCTTATAAAGGAACTGTCGGGACAATTGCTCCTAATATTTTGAATCGCAACTTTACAGCTGAGAAAGCAAATGAGAAATGGGTAACCGATATTACAGAGTTTAAATTATTTGGTGAAAAGCTATATTTCTCGCCTGTATTAGATTTGTTTAACGGCGAAATTATTACGTATACAATCAGTTCGAGACCAAACTATTCCTTAGTTTCCACCATGTTAGAACAAGCTTTTGAGCGGTTGACAGACGATTGTCGTCCCATGATTCATTCTGATCAGGGCTGGCATTACCAAATGAAACAATATCATCATGCACTTCGTGAGCGAGGAATCACTCCAAGCATGTCCCGAAAAGGGAACTGTTACGACAATGCAGTGATAGAAAATTTCTTTGGTATCATGAAATCGGAACTACTCTATCTAAAGGAATTCCACAGCATGGAGCACTTTAAGTCAGAGCTAGCCAAATATATTGAGTACTATAATCACAAACGGATTAAGGCAAAATTAAAAGGCATGAGCCCGGTACAATACCGCACTCATGCCCAAGCAGCCGCCTAATTAAATGACATGTCTAACTTTATGGGGTCACTTCA
>NZ_JBIAOR010000040.1:0-1493 GCF_042878995.1 Brevibacillus sp. NPDC003359 | reverse complement strand
TTGATCTGTAACCGCTTTTGTAGACATTTTAAAAAAGCGCCACTGCGTTAGGCAGCCAACAAATGACTCCTGAATTCATCAGGGGTCATTTTCTTTAATCCCCATTGATACCGACTTGAGTTGTAGTATGAAATGTATTCATCAATTTGTGCCCGTAGTTCTTGAATAGAAGTACACTTTTTATACTCCAGTTCATCTTTCATATGACCGAAAAAGGTTTCCATAGCAGCATTGTCCCAGCAGTTTCCCTTACGGGACATAGATTGCTTAAATCCTGTTTTCGCTACGAGAAGACGAAATCTAGGGTGGGTATAATGCATGCCTTGGTCAGAGTGTAGAATGGCTTCAGGATGAATATTACCATCTAGACGCTCGAGCAACTTGTCCACTGTCTTCTCTACCAACGGTAATGCAAGAGAAGAAGAAAGATGGTGAGCCAGGATCTGTTTCGTTGCCCCATCTTTGACTACCGAGAGGTAGGCACATTGTCCATTCCCATAGTGCATATAGGTAATATCGGTGAGCAAAACCTTTTCTGGTTCTCCCTGATCAAATTGGCGGTTCAATAAATTAGGATAGGTTTGGTGTTCTATCGTTGCTTTTGCCAATTTACGATATGGGTTTGCTTGACGGATTGTTGCAACGAGCTTGTATTTGCGCATTAATCTACGGATTTTCTTGTGGTTCATGATAATGCCATGTCTTCGCTCAAGCCTCATTTTAATTACTTTAGCCCCAGCCTTTCCTTGCAAGGTATCAAATTGCTCCTTGATGAGTAAAAGATCATACTCGTCCGATTTCTCACGTAACTGGCGTGCTTCTTCGTTTCTTAGCCAGCGATAATAACCACTCGAACTGACACGAGCTATCTTACACAAGTAACGTGTGATACGTCGCAAGCCGTAATGACGAATTACATGGTTAATGATCTGATAGCGCTCGGAGGGTGTCAGCTTTTCCTCTGTCTCTTCTGATTTTCGAGCGCCTCTAACTTTTTTAGTAGGTCGTTCTCAGCCTCCAATAGTCTAATACGTGCTTCAGCGCGTCTTAGCTTTTCTTCAACGGACAATTCTCCGGAAGGCCTTCGACCTGTACTTCCTTTCCCTCTTCGCTCTTCAAGCAGTCCTGCCTCTCCATGAGCCTCATATATATTACGCCAGCGTCTCAAGCAATGCTTTGGTTTTTTTCGACCGATCATATCCACATCAAATCCAGCATTACGAAAAATTTCGAAAGGCGATTGACCATTCTGATATGCTTTAACAGCCGCTAGCTTAAAGGTAGTAGCATATGTGATGGATTTTTCCGTTACGTGTGCAACGTTTGAGTTAGTTTCAAGTTGTTTTATCTCATGTTCGTTAAAAATCTTTGAAGTACTTCCCATTTTACGCATATATACATCCCTCTGTGTATTCTTGATTACTTTGATTAAAACACAAATGACCCGCAAGGGGTCACTTTTTAAAAGTGTCCACCATACGGGTCACAGATCA
>NZ_JBIAOR010000039.1:0-1643 GCF_042878995.1 Brevibacillus sp. NPDC003359 | reverse complement strand
CATAAGTTATCATGAACGAGGACAGCCCCTATTCGTAACTTCGTAGGTTACTCTGGCTACACTAAGGGCAAGTACGCCAATGTACAGAGCGCTACAATACGAAAGGAGCTGCTACTTATGAAGGATTTCACAAAATACGTTGGTTTAGACGTTTCAAAAGATAAAATTGCGGTGGCAATAGCTGAAGATGGCCGAGAAGCCCCACGTTACTGGGGAATGATTGCTCATACACCTGAAGCCGTTCGTAAACTCATGAAACAATTAGGGGATTTTCACTCTCTTCAAGTGTGCTATGAAGCAGGTGCTACCGGTTATGAACTGTATCGGCTTTTTCTTCGTCTCGGAATCGAGTGTATCGTTGTTGCTCCTTCTCTTATTCCGCAAAGACCAGGAGATCGAGTGAAAACGGATCGGCGTGATGCACTCCGTTTAGCCCAGTTGCTTCGTGCAGGTGAATTGGTATCGATTTATGTACCCACGGAAGAAGATGAAGCTCTACGTGACTTAGTTCGTGCCCGTGAAGATGCGAAAGAAGATCAGCTTCGAGCCAGACATCGTTTAACGAAATTTCTCCTTCGTCATGATTTGCGAGCTCCTGTAGGAGTTAGAAAATGGACCGTTAGGTACAGAGATTGGCTTGATCGTTTAACCTTTTCACAAAACAGTTCACGTACCGTTTTTCGTGAATATTTACATCATCTAGACGAGATCGAGCAACGTTTAAAACGTCTTCATGAGGAAATTCATGCTCAAGCGACAGAAAGTGTTCATGCTCCTATGATTCAAGCTCTCCAGTCATTACGTGGTGTTGCAGAAATAACCGCGACCAGCTTGGTTGCAGAGATCGGTTCTTTCTCCCGGTTCGCCCACCCTCGTCAACTGATGTCTTATGCTGGATTGGTTCCTTCCGAATCTTCAAGTGGGGATCTACGTCGACAAGGGGCCATTACCAAAACAGGAAACTCTCATCTTCGTCGTGTTCTGGTAGAGGCTGCTTGGAGTTATCGTTATCCACCTGCGTTGAAAGGGGAGATTCGGAAAAGACAAGAAGGCCAGTCGAAGGAAGTTCAAGCCATTTCATGGAAAGCACAAAATCGATTGCATAAAAAGTATTGTCGCCTCATGGCGAAAGGAAAGCCTGGTGGAAAAGCGGTGACAGCTGTTGCCCGTGAATTGTTGGGTTTTATTTGGGCGATCACTCGACAAATGGAACAAGCATCGTAAAAAAGAAAAGAACAAAAAATCAAGCAGTAAAGATAGGGCGCGGAGGCAAAAGGAAGAACCGGTAGGGAGAACCCACGTGCTTCACTTGCACACTTGTTTGAAAAACAACTACGTGCGTCATAAGTTTGTGGAAGCTCCCCCGAACGGAGAGATAAAATGTGAGAACCCACGGATATCAGACTGCTCACCGTCGAAAAGTTTTTGCCTTCGTGCCGTGTCTTTACCCAATTCTTGTTGCTTGACATGGAGCCTCTGCGGGCATGATTTATGCGTAAAACGCGGTGGTATTCTTTACGCTGACCGCAAATAGAACAGCCTATCACGCCCGCCTCTCCATATAAAGCAACAAGAAAAAAGCAAAAGAAAAAACGGGGCCGTCATGCTATTGACAGTCCTCGTTCATATCAGTGAAGCTGAAA
>NZ_JBIAOR010000038.1:0-1988 GCF_042878995.1 Brevibacillus sp. NPDC003359 | reverse complement strand
GTTCCTTTGACGAGACGGACAATGCCTCGATGGATGACAAGCGTTCCTTTTGGCAACCCGGTAGAACCAGAGGTGTAGATCACGTAAGCGAGACTCTCCGCTGTTGTGTCAATGTCAGGTGCGCGTTCACTTTCTTCGGCAATCATCGCCCAGTCGCGATCCAGACAAATCGGCGTATGCTCTCCAGATGGGAGTGACGGTAGAAGTTGCTCCTGCGTGAGCAAAACAGTGACGTGAGCGTCGTCCATCATGTATGCCAGACGTTCTTTAGGATAATCCGAATCGAACGGTACATAAGCCCCACCAGCTTTGAGAATCCCGAGCACCCCGATCAGCATTTCAAGAGAACGCTTCACGCAGATACCGACGAGTGAACCTGAGCGAACGCCTTGCTTTTGCAGGTAGTTGGCTACCTGGTTGGCTCGTGTCTCTAGCTGGGAGTAGGTGAGCCTCTGCTCTCCCGATACGACTGCAATGCGATTCGGGTAAAGCATCGCGGTTTGCTGGAACAATTGATCCACGCGTTGCTCCCGTGGGTAAGCAGTCGTGGTGTCGTTCCATTCCACCAGCAGTTGCTCCCGCTCTGTCTGAGGCAACAACTGCAATTGGGTAATGGTCTGCTCCGGCCTCTGAACGATGGCTTCGAGTAATTGATGGAAGTGCTGTGACATACGCACTATCGTCGTTTCATCAAACAGCGCTGTATTGTACTCAAACGTTGCGATCAATCCGTTTTGTTTTTCTGCCATCGTCAACGTCAGGTCGAATTTGGCGGTGACCAGGTGTTTGTCCATATCGAATTCCGATACGCGAATGCCAGCCTTTTCGTCTAAATCTAGCTGGAAGTTTTGGAGGACAAACATCACTTGGAACAGCGGCGAGTAGCTGAGACTACGCTCTAGCGCCAGTTCATCGACCAGTTTTTCAAACGGAAGATCCTGATGGGCATAGGCTTCTAGCGCCGTCTCCTTCACTCTTGCCAGCAAGTCACGGAATGTCGGTTCCCCTGACATATCCGTACGTAGCACTAATGTATTAATGAAGAAACCGATGAGCGACTCGGTTTCCTCCCGATTTCGTCCTGCAACCGGGCTTCCGACGAGGATGTCTTCCTGTCCACTGTAGCGGTAGAGCAAAGTTTGGAAAGCAGCCAGCAAGGTCATGAACAACGTCGATCCTTCTTCACGGCTGAGAATACTCAACTTTGCTAACAGTTCAGATGAAAGCGTAATGGTATACATCGCGCCATCATGGCTTTGAACGACTGGACGAGGACGATCAGTCGGCAAAGCCAATAGTGGTTCGGCATCGACTAGCTTTTCTTTCCAGTACGTTAGCTGTTGCGTAAGCACATCTTCTTCCATCCACTTCCGTTGCCATACAGCGTAATCGGCGTACTGCAATGTCAGTTCGGCTAATATAGGTTCTTTACCGTGAACAAATGCTTCGTACAGTTCTCTCATTTCTTTGATGAAAATACCGATAGACCAGCCATCGAAAATAATATGGTGCATGTTAAATAAGAAGACGGCCTCTTGCTCGCTTATGCGGATCAGGGTCGTACGGAACAACGGACCTTCGCTCAGGTTGAATGGCGTAGCTGCCTCTCTTCCTGCCAAACGCTGTGTTTCTGCTTCGCACTCGTCCGCTGGTAGCTCCCGCAAGTCGATTACACGTAGCGACTGCTCTTGGTAAGGGTGAATGATTTGTACAGCTTGCCCATCTACGTGGCCAAAGGTTGTCCGCAAGCTTTCGTGGCGCTGAATCAGTACCTGCAAGCTCTTGTTCCAAGCCTCCATATTCAGATCCCCGTGCAATCGCATCGCAGACGGGATGTTGTACAAGGCGCTGTCTGGCATCAAACGATCCAGGAACCACAGGCGCTGCTGCGCAAAGGACAAGGGCAGATGACCTTCCCGTGAAACAGGTACGATCGAAGCTCCTGATGTTTCTTGCAAAAAGCTTCCGAGTGCTCCGGATAGTTCTGC
>NZ_JBIAOR010000037.1:0-2931 GCF_042878995.1 Brevibacillus sp. NPDC003359 | reverse complement strand
GTGGATAAGTCCTCGACCGATTAGTATTCGTCAGCTCCACGCGTTACCGCGCTTCCACACCGAACCTATCAACCTCATCGTCTATGAGGGGTCTTACCAGCTTGCGCTGTGGGAAGTCTCATCTTGGAGGGGGCTTCACGCTTAGATGCTTTCAGCGCTTATCCCGTCCGCACATAGCTACCCAGCTGTGCCACTGGCGTGACAACTGGTGCACCAGCGGTGCGTCCATCCCGGTCCTCTCGTACTAAGGACAGCTCTCCTCAAACTTCCTACGCCCGCGACAGATAGGGACCGAACTGTCTCACGACGTTCTGAACCCAGCTCGCGTACCGCTTTAATGGGCGAACAGCCCAACCCTTGGGACCTACTTCAGCCCCAGGATGCGATGAGCCGACATCGAGGTGCCAAACCTCCCCGTCGATGTGGACTCTTGGGGGAGATAAGCCTGTTATCCCCAGGGTAGCTTTTATCCGTTGAGCGATGGCCCTTCCATGCGGAACCACCGGATCACTAAGCCCGACTTTCGTCCCTGCTCGACTTGTAGGTCTCGCAGTCAAGCTCCCTTCTGCCTTTACACTCTACGAATGATTTCCGACCATTCTGAGGGAACCTTTGGGCGCCTCCGTTACCTTTTAGGAGGCGACCGCCCCAGTCAAACTGCCCACCTGGCATGGTCCTCTCGCCCGATAAGGGCGACGAGTTAGAAACTCCGTACATCAAGGGTGGTATCCCACCGACAGCTCCACAGAGGCTGGCGCCCCTGCTTCTCAGCTTCCCACCTATCCTGTACATGATGCACAAAGTTCCAATACCAGGCTACAGTAAAGCTCCATGGGGTCTTTCCGTCTTGTCGCGGGTAACCTGCATCTTCACAGGTATTATGATTTCACCGGGTCTCTTGCCGAGACAGCGCCCAAGTCGTTACGCCTTTCGTGCGGGTCGGAACTTACCCGACAAGGAATTTCGCTACCTTAGGACCGTTATAGTTACGGCCGCCGTTTACTGGGGCTTCGGTTCAAAGCTTCGCTTGCGCTAACTCATCCCCTTAACCTTCCAGCACCGGGCAGGCGTCAGCCCCTATACTTCGCCTTGCGGCTTCGCAGAGACCTGTGTTTTTGCTAAACAGTCGCTTGGGCCTTTTCACTGCGGCCCCCTCGGGCTATTAACCCTACCGAGGCGCCCCTTCTCCCGAAGTTACGGGGCCATTTTGCCGAGTTCCTTAGCAAGAGTTATCCCGCGCACCTTAGGATTCTCTCCTCGCCTACCTGTGTCGGTTTGCGGTACGGGCACCTTGTTCCTCGCTAGACGCTTTTCTTGGCAGTGTGAAATCAGGGACTTCGGTACTTAAATTTCCCTCGCCATCACAGCTCATGCTTCACGGTGTGCGGATTTGCCTACACACCACACTCGCTGCTTGGACGGCCATCCAATAGGCCGCTCACCCTATCCTCCTGCGTCACGCCATTGCTCAAGCGGAACAGAGGTGGTACAGGAATATCAACCTGTTGTCCATCGCCTACGCCTTTCGGCCTCAGCTTAGGTCCCGACTAACCCTGGGAGGACGAGCCTTCCCCAGGAAACCTTAGGCTTTCGGTGGACAAGATTCTCACTTGTCTTTTCGCTACTTACACCGGCATTCTCACTTCCAAGCGCTCCACCGCTCTTTCCAGTACGGCTTCACTGCTGCTTGGAACGCTCCCCTACCCAGTCCGTAAGGACTGCCATAGCTTCGGTGATACGTTTAGCCCCGTTACATTTTCCGCGCAGAGTCACTCGACCAGTGAGCTATTACGCACTCTTTAAATGGTGGCTGCTTCTAAGCCAACATCCTGGTTGTCTGGGCAACTCCACATCGTTTCCCACTTAACGTATACTTGGGGACCTTAGCTGATGGTCTGGGCTGTTTCCCTTTTGACGATGGATCTTAGCACTCACCGTCTGACTCCCGGACATAAGTCATTGGCATTCGGAGTTTGACTGAATTCGGTAACCCGATGAGGGCCCCTAGTCCAATCAGTGCTCTACCTCCAAGACTCTAAATTCCGAGGCTAGCCCTAAAGCTATTTCGGGGAGAACCAGCTATCTCCGAGTTCGATTGGAATTTCACCGCTAGCCACACCTCATCCCCGCACTTTTCAACGTGCGTGGGTTCGGGCCTCCAGTAGGTGTTACCCTACCTTCACCCTGGACATGGCTAGATCACACGGTTTCGGGTCTACGGCAGCGTACTATCGCCCTATTCAGACTCGCTTTCGCTGCGGCTCCGTCTCTTCAACTTAACCTCGCACGCTACCGTAACTCGCCGGTTCATTCTACAAAAGGCACGCCGTCACCCTTTTAACGGGCTCCGACTATTTGTAAGCACACGGTTTCAGGTACTATTTCACTCCCCTCCCGGGGTGCTTTTCACCTTTCCCTCACGGTACTGGTTCACTATCGGTCGCTAGGTAGTATTTAGCCTTAGCAGATGGTCCTGCCAGATTCACACGGGATTTCACGTGTCCCGCGCTACTCGGGGTTGGTCTCGGAGAGACGCGCGTTTAGGTTACGCGACTATCACGCTCTATGGTCAGCTTTCCCAAGCTGTTCACCTACGCGCGTCTTTTGTAACTCCATGTGAGACGCCCCACAACCCCGCCGGGTAAACCCGACGGTTTAGGCTCTTCCGCGTTCGCTCGCCACTACTGACGGAATCACTATTGTTTTCTCTTCCTCCGGCTACTTAGATGTTTCAGTTCACCGGGTCTGCCTTCTCATCACCTATGTATTCAGTGAAGGATACCATCCCATTACAGATGGTGGGTTGCCCCATTCGGAGATCCCCGGATCAAAGCGTGCTTACCGCTCCCCGAGGCTTATCGCAGTTCGCTGCGTCCTTCTTCGGCTCCTAGCGCCAAGGCATCCACCGTGTGCCCTTAGTAACTTAACCAC
>NZ_JBIAOR010000036.1:0-3728 GCF_042878995.1 Brevibacillus sp. NPDC003359 | reverse complement strand
TCAGTTTTAGCCAAACACCCTGCGCTTGCCGCATCCGTAGTCATTGTCCGCGAAGATGAACCGGGCAAGAAACAGCTCGTCGCTTATGCGGTCAAGGAAGCGGAGCAAGAAATGGACACAGCCGAACTGCGCAAGCACGTCAAAGCACATGTTCCGGATTATATGGTGCCATCTGCTTTCGTCATGCTGGATGAATTGCCGCTTACGCCAAACGGGAAAGTAGACCGTCGGGCCCTGCCAAAACCTGACTATGCGAGCACAAGTGATGGGCACTACGTTGCACCACATACCTTTATCGAGCGCAAACTGTCTGAGATTTGGCAAGACGTTCTCAGAATCGAAGAAATGAGTATCAACTCCAACTTCTTCGAACTCGGAGGAGACTCGATCCTGAGTATCCAAATCGTCTCTCGGGCTAACCAAGCAGGGATTCGTCTTACACCTAAACAGATCTTTGAAAACCAAACAATCGCTGAACTGGCAGCTCTCGTTTCAACAACTGGAAACGGGGAAAACGCTATTCAACTGGCAGAACAAGGCCTCGTGACCGGAAATGTGTTGCTTACGCCAATCCAAAAGTGGTTCTTTGCCGCAAATCAACCGTCTATCCATCACTGGAATCAATCCTTCTTGTTGACAGTCGAAGAACCGGTTGATACGAACGCATTGGAGCGTGCCATTACCGAGTTGCTTGTACACCACGATGCTTTACGCATGCGTTATACCAACAACGACAGCATATGGTCACAACGCATCGAGGGCTTGGGCGAACCTGTACCTTTCCATTCAGTTGATTTGTCTGACATCTCACCAGAGGAACAATTCGCACGACTGGAAGAAATTGCGAGCGAGATGCAAGCGAGTCTGAACATCACAGAAGGCCCTGTGTTCCGAGCTGTGTACTTTCACCTTGGAAAAGAACGCGCGGGACGACTCCTGCTCGTTATTCATCACTTGGTAGTCGATGGGGTATCCTGGCGCATTTTGCTGGAAGACTTGCAGTTGGCCTATGAGCAAGCTGTAAATGGTCAGGCGGTGCATTTTCCGTCAAAAACGACCTCGTTCAAGGCATGGGCTGAACAGTTACACTCTTTTGCCAACTCTGATGAGCTCGAAAAGGAAAAAGCCTTCTGGGCAAATCAAGCGTATGAAGTGGATCCACTTCCTGTCGACCATACGTATGAGCCAGCTCAAAACACCGAGGCATTCACGAAGCAGATCACACTTACGCTGACCGCCAAAGAGACGCGCAACTTGCTTCACGAAACGCTCCCTGCCTACCGTCTGCAAATCAATGACGTATTGCTTGCTTCCTTAGCAAAAGCGCTGAATCGATGGACAGGAAAAGAGACGATGGTCGTACTTCTGGAAGGACATGGACGCGAGGAGATTATCGAAGGAGCAGATTTATCCCATACGGTTGGTTGGTTCACAAGTATGTACCCGATACAGATTTCTATCGAGCAAGAAAAAACTTGGGGGCATATGCTGAAGGCAGTCAAGGAACAGCTCCGCCAGATTCCCAATAAGGGTGTTGGCTATGGAATTTTGCGCTATCTACGTGATGATCTTGAACTACAAGACCAACTGAACGCCCAACCGAAACCGCAAGTCAGCTTCAACTACCTTGGGCAATTTGATCAGACGGTGGCGGTTTCCTCTACGTTTGGCATAGCGTCTGAATGCAGTGGAGCCAATCTTGCCCCTGATTCGATTCGAGAGAACTTGCTAGATATCATTAGTGCGGTTACAGGAGATCAGCTACACGTCACCTGGTTGTACAACGAAAACATCCATGATGAACAGACGATTGCGGCGGTTGCTGATGATTACATGAAAGCACTGCGGGAGATTATGTCTTACACTCAATCGGCAGAAGAAATCGGCTACACACCGTCAGACTTCCCGCTGGCTAATCTAAATCAGCAGTCTATCGACAAATACATTGCTTCGGATCGTCAAATCGAAAGTGTATACTCGCTGACTCCACTGCAAGAGGGGATGCTGTTCCACTCCCTGTATGAACAAGAGGGCGGCGATTATGTTGTACAGTTCCTCATGACAGTGCGAGATATTAGCTTGGAAGTATTCGAGCAAGCATGGCAGAAAATAGTCGACCGCCATTCGATTCTTCGTACCTCCTTTATCTGGGAAGGCTTGGAACAACCGCATCAAATGGTCCGAAAACAAGTAAAAGTAAACGTGGAAAAAATCGACCTACGCCATGTGGATGTCGATAAGCAGGAAGCTGCAATCCAATCGTATATGGAAAAAGACCGGATGCGAAACTTCCAGTTTAATCAGGCGCCAATGATGCGTTGGACATTGTTTTGCACGAACGATAATACGTATCGCTTCTTATGGAGCTTTCATCATATCTTGCTAGATGGCTGGAGTATGCCACTTGTCTTGCGAGATTGGCAGGCAAGTTACCAAGCGATCTATAAAGGCGAAGAAGAAAAAGTAGAAGCAGTCCAACCATTCAGTCGCTATATCGCATGGCTCAATAAGCAAGATAAACAAGTTGCGGAGCGCTATTGGCGCGAGCAGTTAAAAGGCTTCTACGAGTCAACACCACTTGCTATGGGAAAAGCAGGCAGTCATGCCATACAGCCTAAAGCCTACAGAGATCGAACCGTTTACTTATCCAAGGAAGTAACGGCCCACCTGCAAGCTTTTGCCCGGAAGCAGCAGTTGACGCTAAATACGCTGGTGCAAGGGGCATGGGCACTCATCCTGAGTGGTTACAGCGGATCCGAAGATATTGTCTTTGGAACGACAGTTTCTGGTCGTCCAGCAGACCTGCCAGGCGTGGAAAACATGGTAGGACTCTTTATTAATACGTTACCTGTCCGCGTCATGTTTGATCCAAGCCAAACCATACACGAATGGTTACAACTCTTGCAAAAGACACAATTAGACATCCGCCAGTACGAATACACACCACTTGTAGACGTCCAAGGCTGGAGTGAGGTTCCACATGGACAATCGCTGTTTGATAGTATTCTCGTTTTTGAGAACTACTTGAACAGCACAAGTGAGGAGTCAGATTCTGGAGTGTCGCTGAGCGAAGTCCAAGCAGTGGAGCAAACCAATTACCCATTGACATTGGTGGCGGCTCCTGGCGATGAGCTTGCTCTCAAATTGATCTATGAGCAAGGACGTTTTGATACGGAAGTGATTGTTAAGGTATTAGAACAGATGTCGCAGGTACTACATGCCCTAACTGCACAAGTGGAACAGCCGTTGCGTACACTTTCATTTATTACGGACGAGGAACGCCACAAGCTGTTAGTGGAATGGAACGCAACGGAAACGGAATATGCGCGTGACGCGGTGATGCACCAGCTGTTTGAAGCACAAGTAGTAACTACACCGGATGCGGAGGCTTTAATCGTCGGAGAAGAAAGACTGACGTACGCGGAGCTAAACCGACGAGCAAACCAGTTGGCTCACTATCTGCGTGCTCAAGGGATCGGCCCAGAGGTCTTGGTCGCTGTTCTCATGGAACGTACGACTGAGATGATCGTAGCGATGATGGGTATTCTTAAAGCTGGCGGCGCGTACGTACCGATTGATCCCGCCTATCCACAAGAGAGAATCGGCTATACGTTGGAGGATTCGCAAGCGGCAATCCTGTTGACCCAAGGAAGCCTGCTATCCATGCTGCCTGAACATAGGGCACAAGTGATCTGCCTGGATCGTGACTGGGAACATATTGCAGAGCA
>NZ_JBIAOR010000035.1:0-6585 GCF_042878995.1 Brevibacillus sp. NPDC003359 | reverse complement strand
AGAAAAAAGCAAAAGAAAAAACGGGGCCGTCATGCTATTGACAGTCCTCGTTCATATCAGTGAAGCTGAAATTCCCCGCCATTTTTTCCTACGCTAGGGCGGGCTCCAGAGGCGCTTGGACTGGAAATCACTTCTCCCTGCGCTGCTTTATTTTGAAAGTTGGTTCACGATGGTGATATCAAAAACTCATCAACGCTTCTGCTTCGGGTCCAAAGCATCCCTCAGGCCATCCCCTAGCAGATTAATCGAGATGACAGTAGCAAAAATAGCAATACCCGGCGGAACCCACAGCCACGGTCTTTTCTGAAAATCGATCAGGGTGTTCGCCGCATCCATCATGTTACCCCATGTAGGCGTTGGAGGAACGACACCGAGTCCGAAGTAAGATAGCACGGATTCGCTCAGGATCGCACCACCGACGTTTAAGGTGGCAACTACAATCAAAAGTGGTGTCAGATTGGGCAGCAAATGGAAGAATAGCTTGCGTCTGTCTCGCAGACCGAGTACTTCTGCTGCTTGCATGAATTCACTTTCGCGAAGGGTAAGCATCTGGCTACGGACCATTCGCGCCAAGCCGGGCCAGCCGATTAGGCTCAGCATGACCATGACGATGTAAATGCGGTAATCGGTCGGGATTTTCCACTCGGAGAGGACTGCGCCCATAATAAACAAGAGCGGCAGCCCAGGAATGGTCATGAGCACGTCTGCTACACGCATGATCACTTGATCGACCCACCCGCGGTAAAAGCCAGCCAGTGCACCGAGAAGAGCGCCGAGGGAAACGGAGAGCACCATGGAAGCGATGCCGACTGTCAGTGAGATTCGGCCAGCCTGCATCAATCGCGTCAAAACGTCTCTGCCCAAACTGTCCGTCCCGAGCCAATGGGATAAGCTTGGCGGCTTGTTGATCACGGTCGTATTAATCTTGCCGGATGCGTACGGAGAAAAAAACGGACCGATGAAGCATACCACCGCCATGACGAGTAAAAACACAAGTCCAAACATGGCCAGCCGCTTCTTTTTCAGTCGCAAAAACGCCTCGTGCCACAAGGAAGAACGCAACGCTACCTGCTCCGGTCTCGTCACCTCCGCTACTTCACTTACCGTTGATGCCATCGTTTTCCCTCCTATTTCAACCGAACCCGCGGGTCAGCCACTCTGTACAGCAAATCAGCAGACAGATTCCCGATGACAGTGAGAATCGCCAGGAACATCGTAAAGCCCATCAATAGCGGGTAGTCCCGTACAGAAAACGCCTGCATGTACAACTGTCCGACTCCGGGCCAGTTAAAGATTTTTTCCGTGATGATCGCCCCACCGAACAATGCTGGCAGCTCAAAGCCCAGCAGGGTAATGGCAGGCAGAAGTGCATTGCGCAGCGCGTGCTTGTGCAGGACGACTTTTTCTTTCAGCCCCTTTGCTCGGGCCGTGCGCACAAAGTCTTGTTGAATGACCTCCAGCATGTTCGTGCGGAAATAGCGCGTCAGTGTCCCCACGCTCAGCAAAGTCAGAACCGTCACAGGCAAAAACATGTGCTGGACCACGTCCCACGCATAGGCGAGCCCTGTTTCCTTGCTGCCGATCGTCATCATACCTCCTGCGGGAAACAGCTTGGCATCGACGGCAAACAACTTGATAAACAGCAGCCCGACGAAAAAGACAGGCAGCGACATCGCAGCAAAAACACCAATCGTCACGAGCGCATCGAACCAGGAATGCTGCCTTGCAGCAGACAAAACTCCGATTGAGATCGCGATCAGCCACGTAAAAAAGGTGGAGGTAATCGCCAGCAAAAACGAATTCCAGATGTAATCGTTCAACAATGACATCACCGGCTGCTGGTATTGCAGGGAATAACCAAAATCGCCTTGAAAGGCGTTTTTCATCCAGATGAAATACCGTTCGACGACAGGCTTATCCAGCCCGTACATCGCTTTTAGCTCCAGCTTTCGTTCTGCTGTCAGCTTGGGGCTCGTATCAACGAAATCACCAGGCGTTAGGGCATACAGGAAAAAAATCAAAATGGATGCGCCGAAGAGCGTCAACGCCATGTAAAAAACCCTTTTCAGGAAGTAGGACGTCATCGTTGGCCTCCTTTCATGCTTGGGAAAAAAAGAAAGCCCAGCCCCAGGGCCGGGCACAACATTCGTGAGTCAGTTACTCCAACTTGTTACTCCATTTTGATTCCAGGCAGGCTGGTCGAAATACCCGTGAACGGATTCGGCTCCAAGCCCTTGATCTTGCCGTTGTGCGCAGACAAAATTTTGCGGTAGCCGAGGAAGATGTACGGTGGATCATCGCTCAGCTCTTTATACAGGTCTTTGTAGATGGCTTTACGCTTCTCGATATCCAGCGTAGATAGACCTGCTTCCAGCAATTCGTCTACTTTGGCATTGGAGTAGCCATTCGTTCCGGTAAAGCCGCTCTTGCCCTTTTTCGTCGAGAAGGCGTCTACACCGTCATCTGGATCGATCAGCATCGTGGTCGAGAACGAAGCGAGGTCGTGATCGCCTTTTTCCGTCCGTGCCAATACGGCGTTATAGTCCATCATTTCCGCTTCAAACTGGATGCCCAGCTCTTTGTAGTTTTCTTTGGCAATCGGGATCAGGACCTCTCCCAGCTTTCCTTTGGTCGTATAGTAATGCACGACCAGCTTTTGCCCATCTTTTTCGCGGATGCCGTCAGCGCCCGGCTTCCAGCCCGCTTCATCCAAAAGCTGCTTCGCCTTTTCTGGATTGTAGGCGTACGGATTGACATCCTCCGTATACGCCCACGAAACAGGGCTGATCGGTACATTGGCGACTTGCGCGTATCCTTGGTAGGTCAGGTCCAAAATCTTTTGGCGATCCAGTCCGTAGATGAAGGCTTGGCGGACGCGCTTATCTTTGAAATATGGCTTGGAATGATTGAACTTGATGTACGAATAGGCGCTGGATGTGTACAGATTGATATTCACGTATCCCAGCTCTTGCAACTGCTCAATGTTATCCGAGTTGACGGTAAAGGAGTTGTAATCCATCTCCCCTGTCTGGATAAACTGTAGAGCATCGCCCTCGGTCGTCTTGTAGATAAAGTGCTCGACTTGCGGCTTGCCCGCGTAATAGTGCTCGTTTGCGAGATAGCGGACTTCTTGACCAGGAATGTACGCCTCAAATTTGTAAGGCCCGGCTCCCAATGGCTTGCCGTGCAAGGTGCGGAGATACTCCAAATTGCCTGGTTTGTACTCCTTGCCGTAGTACGCTTTGGAGAGCACCTGCCCGCCTAACAGAACGAGAGACTTGGCGTTCACTTTCTCTGTCGTGATCTGGATCGTCTGTGGATCAATCACCTTGATTCCTTCGATCGTGTTCGCTTTGCCTTCCTTGTATTCACGGCCGCCTTTGATACTTGCTACGAAAATGTCCGTTTCGCCGTCGTACGTTTTGTCGTGCAGAATCGTCAGTGTAAAGGCTACATCCTCTGCCGTCAGTGGTGAACCATCGCTGAATTTCAAATTCGGTCTCAAGTGGAACGTATATGTGAGCTGGTCAGGAGATACGTCCCATTTTTCCGCGAGCTTGGGTACTGGCTTTCCTGTCGCGTCGACATCCACCAGTGATTCGAAGATCGCAGAGGAGACGTTGCCATCATAGCCGTTGTGGTAAAAAAACGGGTTAAACACGCCACCTGGCTCCGTCAGTCCCGCAATGAATGTATCAGTCCTTTTGACGGCTGCTTCCGGCAGCTTGGATAAATCCGTAGCCAAATTGATCCCGTCTTTTATGTCTTGAACCTTGCTGGCAGCTGGAGCTGGTGTTTCTGTCGACGGAGTCGCCGTTTGTGTCGAGGTAGTCGGCGCACTGCTTTCAGAGCTACATCCGGTGACCAGCAGAGTCCCTAACAGCAAAGTTGAAATGATTTGCGAAAGCCTTTTTTTCATCGTGATCCTCCTTCATATCCACGTAAGTCAGTGAAGCGTCAGGTCCTCCGGTGGTCCGGTCGGATCAAAAAACAAAAAACAAATAATTCATACCTGTTTACTATGAATTAGATTATAGGTATCGATACCGGATCGGTCAACAGTTTTTTCCAAAACAAAAAACCTCGATTAATCGAGGTCTTTTTGTTCGGCATGCCTTGCATACGGAATGTTCAGTTTTTCACACGCTTGCCTGACGAACAAGGAATGTCGCTCACGCATGATTCTCTCTGTATTTTCATCCAATCCCCAAGCAGATAGATTCGATGCCGGCCGCAGTGCCGCACATAAATCCCAGTACGGAAGATCGGTGTAATCGAGTTTCGTCATGGTAGCCTGATAGTGAAGTGTAAAATCGTTCATGGCTTGTATGCCAAATGCCCAGAGGATTTCCAATCTGGCATTCCCCAAATCAGCTAACGGGTCTCCGATCCCAGCATCCTCCCAGTCGATGACAGCTACCAGCTTCCCGTCCTTCCACATCGTATTTCCCGGCCAGAAATCGCCATGCAAAAGGGATGGCGCATTCCCCTGTGGTAGCGGCCAAACGGACCCCAACACTTCGCGAATGAGCCCCTCATCCAATGATTGGTCTAGAATCATTGATTTTTTATGAAGCTTTTCGGTTATCGCTTCCTCCTGTTTCGGCAAAAATATGCCCCCCAGCATAGAAGTGTCCACCGCATGGATACGAGTCAGCACCTCGGCCACCTGTTGCAGGAAGCTAGACAAATCGGCTGGTGCAGCGACTGTCTGTCCTTCTATGAATTCGATGACAAGGCACGGCGTGGGAAAAATATCGCTGGATGCTTCGAGGTGATAGGGTGTTGGAGTCGGCAACCCAGCGGTCTTCAGTATTTGCAAAAGTCCGAATTCATCTGATGCGATCTGCGGATTTCGCTTGAGGTCAGCATGACCATGCTCGCGGACGACTACTTTTTTCTTCGTGCCGTCAGGGCTCTCCATTTCTAGCGCATTGACCTGTGCAGAGATCCCGCCTTTTAGCTCCCATACACGAAGGAGCCTGGCTGACGGGTTCATGTTATGTACCAGGCTCGACCATTTTTCATCCATTCTTCTTTTCCCCCTTCATGCTCTACTGTCTGACTGCTTGTACAGCCCTACCTTCATCATTTCCATGTACGTTTCTAATTCCGCAAAAAATAATTGGACATGTGCGAAGCCTTTATCACTTGCTTCATAATTTTCGCGGACGTACTTTTGCGTCAATGCCTCTACAGCCGACAGCAAAAAATGCAGTGCCTTCTGTGGATCGAACTGCGCTTTGATCAATGACGTATCGACTTGATCCAGAAACAAGGGAATATATCGCGCATTGAACTGTGTTTCTCTGTCTTCGATTTCAGTCCGACATTCCTCAGGATAGTCGAAAAAGGTCGCAACTGCCATTTGATAAATAGCTGGTTCCTCGGCAAAGAGCGCCATTTTTGCTTGATTGACATGAAGAAATCGCGCAAAGAAGTCTTGCGGCGCCACTTCCATTCGCTCCAGTATAAAGGCAAAAAAACGTTCGATACAAGCATCAACAATCGCCAGAAACAGTCCCTTTTTATTCCCGAAAAAGTGGAACAGCATCCCCTTTGATACGCCTGCGTTCTGGACGATTTGATTGGTAGAGCCTTGTTCATAGCCTTTGGCGGAAAATTCAACAAGGGCCGCTTCCAATAGCTTTCGTTTGTTCGGCTCCAGCGTTTCGGCCTGCCAGATTCCTTTTATGTCCGTCACCTTCTCTCGCCGTTCTTCTTTTTCCTATCATAACGCACATTGACCAGGTGGTCAAAGTGGAGTTATACTTTCCTCGAAAACTTCATCATCCATATTCCACTACAAGGAAGTGATGCCTGATGACACGGACATTGCCCGTATTCGCCCGTATCATCCTTGGATTGATTTTGCTTGGAGCAGGTGTGAATGGTTACATGGTCTTGTTTGGATTCGAACCTATCTTTCCAACCAGTCCTGCTGCTATGGAGCTTTTGCAAGGGTATTTGCTGGTTCTGGTCAAAACTGTCGAAATCATCTGTGGATTGCTATTCCTGACCAATCGCTTCGTCCCACTGGCTCTAACCGCCACTGCTCCTCTTGCTGTCAATATCTTGACGTTCCACCTGTTTGTCGATCCCGATAAGCTCGCTATGGGACTGATCGTTGCGATTTTGGAAGTGTATTTGCTGTGGAGCTATCGTCGTAGTTTTCGTCAGTTGATGACGATGTAGACATACTGCAAGATGGATGTCTTCCTGTTGTAGTGGTCGGGAGAAGCCCTGCCACATGTTTTCCAGTCGCCTATATCCTCTCTACGTTCGGGCGGTCTCCTTCCAAACATGTGACAGGACTTCCGGACAGCTGGGGAATCCTTCGTATGTTTGAAACGTTTTGCAAGTTAATGCAGGGAAAGCTTCTGAAAGACTAATTCATTTGGCCCGAAACACCTTAGAACCACATTCAAATTAATGAACAGCTACGTAGGAAGAAGCGAATTTCCAGTCCAAGCGCCTCTGGAGCCCTTCTCAGCGTAGGAAAAAATGGCGGGGAATTTCAGCTTCACTGATATGAACGAGGACTGTCAATAGCATGACGGCCCCGTTTTTTCTTTTGCTTTTTTC
>NZ_JBIAOR010000034.1:0-8338 GCF_042878995.1 Brevibacillus sp. NPDC003359 | reverse complement strand
CTCCAATAAAGTTTGTTACTGGTTCAAAGCTGGCAAATCATTTAATGATAGACTCATTAACGCTTTCGCTGTTCAGTTTTCAAAGAGCATTTTGTTTGTCGCTCTTGAGGCGACTTTTCTATCTTATCATGCCGTCTAGGATTTTGCAAGATGTTTTTTTGAAAAAATCTTGTTCCGCTTAGCGGCGACAATTCAATACTTTATCAAACATTGCTCAAGAAGTAAATAGCTTTTATAACTTTTCTTCTTGAAGTGTTGCTTCAACCGAAGCGACAAGATGTATCTTATCACGTATTTTCAAACTGCACAAGAGGTTTTTATAATTAAATTAAATTTCTTTAAGTCATAGTAAAAGAGAGGCGAATCTCTCGCCTCTCTTCCTTACTGTTCCATTACTCTCACAATAGATAAATGTCGGGCTTCAACCAAGTTTACGATTTTCCCACCTGTTTCAACCATTGGTCTCGTTGGGTGATTATGATCTGTAAATACGATCTTCCCGATTGTTCCATCACTTAATTCAACGAGCGTTCCTACAGCGAATTGAGTGATCCCCTGCACAAATGTCCGAACAATGGTAGGATCTAGTTTCCCGAAGCTATCCTGCACTAATTGCTCCACTACTTGATAGGGAGACAATGCCTTTTGGTGCACACGATCCGAGCTCATTGCATGATACACATCAGCCACAGCGACAATTTTACTGTATAAATGCAGTTTAGAACCAGGCAAACCTAGCGGATAGCCTGAACCATCTTCTCGCTCATGGTGTTGCAAAGCCGCTAATGCTACGCCTTCACTTAAACCGTGGGATGACTTAATAATTTGGTAGCCATAAACGGTATGCTTTTTGATCTCTTCGAATTCGTCCGATGTAAGCTTACCTGGTTTTTGCAAAATCCGCCGATCAATTTTCGTTTTTCCTATATCGAGCAACGTACCCGCCAATGCGACCTGCATCCATTCCTTTTCAGGTACCTTGACCCATTTTGCGATCATATAAGATATAATCCCAACCGCTATGGCATGCTCATAGGCATAGCTATCCATCTTTGCAAAGCGCCGAAGGGAGAGGAGAACTTGCGGTTGCTGCTGAAACTCCGTAATGATCGGCGTCACAACTTCTCTGACTTCCATAACCGGGATGTTATTGCCGCCTTGTACGCGGGTCATCAAATTTTTCAGTGTAGACACTGCTTTATCAAATGACTCCTGAAACACAGGTTTAACTTGAGTAAACTTATCAGAAGCTTCTGTCGTATCTACCTTAGTTGGTTCACCCTGCTCAGTCCAAGCCCCTCCTGAATCCTCCACTTGTACCTGCTTGATCATGAACGCTTCTAAGAATTGAACTTCTCTTTCATAGAGAGGGGTTCCTTTTGCAAAAAGAATGCCTCCCAATGCTGTAAATACGTCTTCAGCCAATTTTGCTCCAAGAGTCAGTTGTTTCACTTCCACATTGGGCAACCTGCTCACCACCCGATCCAACTTGTTAATGATATAATATCCATTTCCCAATTTTACTTCAAACCCAAACCATTTGCAGGAAAAAAGCATTGATTAGGATAAACTTTCTGCACTTACACGAAAAAACGCCCCGCATTATGCGGGACGCTTTCGTCGTGATTTTCTTTTATTCTTCTGTCGGTTCGGTAGGATCGGTAGGATCGGTTGCTTCGACAGTCTCCCCGTCTTGCAAATCTGCGATTCCCTCTTCCGCATCTTCATCCGGCATATCCTCTTCCTCAGTTGGAGGACACTTGGCGACTGATCCCACCTGCTCGTTTTCAGACAAACGGATCAGTTTAACACCTTGCGTGTAACGCCCCATCACAGAAATACCTTTCATTTCTGTGCGAATGATGATACCGGAAGTGGTAATAATCATCAGATCTTCTTCAGGCTCAACGACTTTCAGACCAACGACCGGACCGCTTCGATCGGTTACGTTGTGTGTCTTAATTCCTTTACCGCCACGAGATTGAATGCGGTATTCATCAACAGGGGTCCGTTTTCCGTAACCATTCGCAGTTACAATGAGCACTTCTGCATTTGGTTTGATAACGTCCATATCGATGACATCATCATCGTCGTCTAGGGTAATCCCCTTCACACCGGTGGCGTTACGTCCCATCGTGCGAACGTCTCCCTCGTTGAAGCGAACAGACATGCCTTTGTGAGTACCCATGATGATTTGTTGTTGGCCATCCGTCAAACGAACACCTATCAATTCATCATCCTCGCGCAGGTTAACCGCAATCAGTCCGCCTTTGCGAATATTTCCATAGGACTCCAGCGTCGTTTTCTTAATAATCCCCTTCTTGGTCGCAAAGAACAGGTAATGTTCTTGATCAAACTCCTTCACAGGAATTACCGCACTAACTCGCTCTCCTTTTTCAATCTGTATGAGATTGATAATTGGAGTGCCTTTCGCTGTCCGGCTCAGATCAGGAATCTCGAATCCTTTTAGGCGATAAACCTTCCCTTTGCTCGTGAAGAACATGATGTAATCATGCGAGTTGGTAATGTACAGATGTTCGACAAAATCGTCATCCTTGGTTCCCAACCCCTGCACGCCACGTCCACCGCGTTTTTGCGAACGGTAGGTAGAAACAGGCAGACGCTTGATATAACCGTCATGCGTCAGGGTGATTACGACATCTTCCTCTGGGATCAAATCAGCATCTTCGATATGATTCTCATCGAAAGTAATTTCCGTGCGTCTTTCATCGCCAAACTTCTCTTTGATCTCACCCAGCTCTTCGCGGATGATCGCGTAGATTTTGGCTTCGTCTGCAAGAATAGCACGCAGTTCTGCGATTTTTACCATGAGCTCTTGGTATTCGTTCTCGATTTTTTCTCGTTCCAAACCAGTCAGGCGTTGCAGACGCATATCGAGAATGGCCTGTGCCTGCTCATAGGACAAGGAGTAATTTTCCATGAGTCCGTTGCGAGCTTCTTCCGTGGTTTGAGAAGAACGAATCAAGCTGATAATCTCGTCAATATGATCCAATGCAATGCGCAAGCCTTCCAAGATATGCGCACGAGCCTCTGCTTGCTTTAGATCGTATTCGGTCCTTCTGCGGATAATGACGCGTTGGTGCTCCAAATAGTAATAGAGCATGTCGCGCAGATTCAGTACACGCGGACGACTGTCAACGAGCGCCAGCATATTCACACCAAATGTAGACTGCATTTGGGTATGCTTAAACAAGTTGTTCAATACAACCTTTGGAATAACGTCACGTCGCAATTCCATGACGATACGCATTCCTTTGCGGTCAGACTCATCACGAAGGTCGGTAATGCCTTCGATTTTTTTCTCGCGTACAAGCTCCGCGATTTTTTCCACGAGTCTAGCCTTATTCACCTGATAAGGAATCTCTGTTACGATGATGCGCGGTTTTCCTTTCCCATCCTCTTCAATCTGGGTTTTGGCGCGCATAATAATGGAACCACGGCCTGTTTCATAGGCACGACGAATACCACTGTAACCGAGAATCTCCCCCGCTGTAGGGAAGTCAGGTCCCTTGATGATTTTCATCAAATCTTGAATCGTAATATCAGGATTGTCGATCATGGCAATGACGCCATCAACGACTTCCGTCAAGTTATGCGGCGGAATATTGGTAGCCATACCTACAGCAATCCCTGATGCCCCATTCAAAAGCAGGTTCGGGAAACGAGAAGGCAATACAACCGGCTCTTCTTTGCGTCCGTCGTAGTTAGGAATAAAATCGACCGTTTCTTTATCAATATCGCGCAAAAGCTCCAGCGCGAGCTTGGAAAAACGCGACTCCGTATAACGCATCGCCGCTGCCGGGTCCCCGTCTACAGAACCGAAGTTCCCTTGCCCTTCAACCAGCATGTAGCGCATGTTAAAATCTTGGGCCATACGTACCATCGCTTCATAGATGGAAGAGTCACCATGCGGATGGTAGTTCGCCATTACTTCCCCGACAACGTTTGCCGATTTACGGAACGGCTTGTCAGGAGTAAGACCCATATCGTGCATGGCATACAAAATACGCCTGTGTACAGGCTTTAAACCATCGCGAACGTCAGGCAAAGCCCGACTGACGATAACGCTCATCGCATAGCTAATGAACGATTCTCTCATTTCGTGGCTAATATCGACTTTTGGAAACCGAGCAGTTTCTTCTGCCATAAAGGGTAAACCTCCAACTGGTTATCACAATACTTCATTATACCATATAGAGAGAGGGCACGTCCAAAAAATCCAGTAGAATCAATCCATTTCCTCGGAATTTCTCCCCGTTTTGGTCGTACACTCACGAATTTCGTAGCATCCCTGAATATTCCAGACCTGTTTCACACTGGTCATCACACAAAACAAAAAAGGCCCCTACATTCTGGCGCCTAGAATTTCATGTTTCTTTACATGTATTTGTCATCATCTTTACAGCTTTACGACCATTTCCAATTCAGAGGAGCGAATCATTGTCTTCGTATCGATTAACAATGCGAACGTAATCGCGATCATCTGTAGTAGTTTTCTCATGGTGTATCCCTCCGTTTATTGAATGTACTTTGATTTTACATGGAATGAACACTTCGTCCCATCGATTTGGGTTTCATATTCCTTACACTATTGTAAGAAACGTAGAAAGTATGGGAAAAGTGTGGGAAATGCCTCCAACAACTGCTTAAGTCCGTTTGAAGATGTACAATAAAGTGAGAATCTAAAGGTTCGCGGAGGAAGCCCATGAAGACCTTTCACGTTGCCATTGTAGACGATGACATCAATATTCGTCAGATCGTCGAAGCCTATCTGCAAAAAGAAGGCTATGTTACAACTGCCGTTGAATCAGCCGAAGAGGCTATTAGTTTAGAGCAAGAGAATCCTCCCGATCTATGGGTATTGGACATCATGCTACCAGGTATGAATGGCTATGAGTTTTGCCGTCGTATTCGCGCTGGCTCAGAAACGCCAATCATCATGGTTTCTGCTCGTGACGAAGAAGTAGACAAGATTCTTGGACTCGAGCTAGGAAGTGACGATTATCTCACCAAGCCTTTTAGTCCGCGTGAATTAGTGGCACGCGTGAATCGGGCCCTCCAGCGTTGGAAGCAGATGAAATCCCTTGCGGAAGAATCTCCATTCATTGCGAAAGACAAAAACCCGGAAGAGGCTGCTGACAGTGCTCTCGTATTAGATAAGGAAAAACGGCTAGTATTTTCTTTTGGGGAGGAAATAGAGGTGACCTCCAAGGAGTTTCAGGTGCTCAGCCTTTTATCTGAACATCCAAATCGAGCTTTTTCCCGCGATGAGCTGCTCTCTCTAATATGGGGATATGATTATTTTGGAAGTGATCGAGTGGTCGATGATCTCATTCGTCGTATCCGAAAAAAACTGGATAAGATCCCTCTCGAAACTGTTTGGGGCTTTGGGTATCGCCTGCGAACTTTGGAAGGAACGAAGGATGAATGAGTATCCAATATCGCATTACGTTGATGTTCGCTCTTCTCCTCTGCCTTGTCATGGGAGTATCCGCTGTCCTGATCAATTCGTTTCTGCTGGATAATTTGATCGAGCAACAAAAAAATGAATTAAACCTAAAAGGTCGATTCTGGATTGAAAAAATGAACGAATCGAATGTAAAGATTGAAACAGAGGGAGTCGCAGAACTCGAAAAGCTTCTCGTCTCCAATCGCAAGATAGAAGTTTTGCTCTTAGGTAAAAAGAAAAAAGTGCTCTACACATCATTGCCTTCTTCCAATTTGAATGAGTGGATGGATGCCCTTGAGCGAAAAGCAGAGAAAAGGCAAAATCGAAACATATGGATGATCGGCAGCGATGATTACGTGGTCGTTAACTTGCCTTTTAAAAACGACGAAAAGCAACGACTGATTCTAGCCTCCCCTGTACGTGGACTAAAAGACATTCGTATGGAAATGACGAATAACATATTGCTCATCGTTTTGATTGGAGCCGTATCCACCATTTTGCTCAGCTTTTTTATTACGCGTAGTATGGTGCAGCCACTACATAAATTGACAAGAGAAATTAAAAAGGTTCAGGCAAGACGTTTTTCCGACGTCCAACTCATTCCGGCTCGCGGCGAGATCGCTGAAGTCTCAAATAGTGTTTACTCCATGGCACAAGAGCTCGATCGTTTTCATGAAATCCAGCGGCAATTTTTACAGAATGCTTCCCACGAACTAAAAACCCCTCTCATGTCCATTCAAGGATATGCCGAAGGAATTCGCGATGGCGTTTTTGTTGGTGAGGCTGCTGAAAAAGGTTTTGATGTCATCGTAGAAGAAACTAATCGATTAAAGCATATTGTGACTGAAATTATATTGTTGGCCAAGCTTGAAGGCGAAGAGAATTTGTTTGATCCCTCATGGCAATCCGCTACCGACTTGGTGACTCGGGCCATTGAGCGTTTACACCCTTTGCAGCTCCAACACAATGTGACGATTTCTGTACGTCCGACTAAAACCGATGACGTCGTGTACGTCGATGAAGGAAAGTTTCTCCAAGCCCTGCTGAATATCATTGGAAATGCTTTGCGTCATGCCAAGGATCAGATCACGATCGAAATAAAACCAGGCAAACGTCAGCTCCAAATAGAAGTACAAGATGATGGTGAGGGCATCCCGGAAGAGCTTCTCCCCCATTTATTTCATCGTTTTGTGAAAGGAAAAAATGGTGATGTCGGACTGGGACTAGCTATTTCTCGAGCGATCATCGAACGTTCGCACGGTGGTCTCCAAGCAGAGAATGGTCCTCTTCACGGCGCTGTTTTCCTCATTATCCTTCCATTGTATCAACAGCCTGAAAAACTAACACCCGAGTGATCTAGTGTCCACTCGGGTGTTTTTCTATCCATCGATATATTTACCGCTACATGTTCCCGGAAATTTTCGCTGTGAGCGCGTTCCTTCCAATCCGCATAACCAAGACAGAAGCAATCAAGCAAAATATTCCTGCAATGATAAACATGATAAAGTAACTATTCCACATGGTATAAATGACTCCTCCACCGTAAGCGGCCACAGCAGCACCTAATTGATGGGCGGCCAATATCCACCCAAATAAAATTCCTGATTGCTGTTTTCCGAAAATATCCGTCGTCAACTTAAGTGTTGGAGGAACTGTGGCTACCCAATCTAATCCATAGAAGACAATGAATAAGCCCAAGGTAAACGTAGAAGAGGATAGTGCTGTAGGAAGCAACATTAACGAAAATCCCCGTAAACCGTAATACCAAAACAAGAGCCAACGATTGTTAAAGCGATCCGATAGCCATCCTGACAATGTTGTTCCGATAATGTCAAAAATACCTATGAGAGCGAGTAAACTAGCAGCCGTTACCGCTGGAATGCCATACTCCATACATGCAGCTATAAAATGAGTACCGATTAAACCATTTGTAGAAAGACCGCAAATAAAAAAGCTACCAGCCAATAACCAGAAATCAAAGGAACGGAAGCCCCTGACTAAACCATCAATAGCGGCACGAAAAGGGTTTTGCTTAATGCCTTCTATTTCTTGATCAGCTTCAGTCGCGCCAAATGCCTGAAGTCCCTTATCACTTGGTCGATCGCGCATCAAAACAGCCACGATCGGAACCATAATCAGAGCCGCTGTTGCAATCACCCACGATGCCGTACGCCAGCCATCTGATTCCGCCAAGCTTGCGAGAAGAGGAAGGAATACCAACTGTCCTGTTGCACCACTCGCTGTTAATATACCCATAACCAATCCTCGTTGCTTCACAAACCACCGATTTGCGATCATCGCTCCCAATACGGAAGCCGTGCATCCTGAACCCAGTCCAACAACGACTCCCCAAAGTACAGTCAGTTGCCAGGAAGCCTGCATCCAAGTCGTCAGGGAAGAACCCAATGCTAACAAGATAAGGGCAATGATCGTGATACGTCTTATTCCGAACCGATCCATGACTGCTGCTGCAAACGGGCCCACCAATCCATATAGCAATAGATTAATGGACAACGCGATTGAAATAGAAGAGCGACTCCAGCCAAATTCTTGTTCAACAGGAACCATAAATACACCAGGGGCAGAGCGAATTCCAGCGCCAATCAAGAGGATGAAAAAGGTGACACCCGCAATGATCCAGGCGTAGTGGAGCCGACTCGAAGAAGCTTGTTTCATGACGACATGACTCCTTTTTGATATATTACGTCAGAAATTTCAGTTTTTATATAGTACAAAAAAACCATCCGAGTTGGATGGCTTCTTTTATTCCCTGAAAACTGGATCTGCATGATCAATTGCTAAATTTGTGGATAAGTCCTCGACCGATTAGTATTCGTCAGCTCCACGCGTTACCGCGCTTCCACACCG
>NZ_JBIAOR010000033.1:0-8856 GCF_042878995.1 Brevibacillus sp. NPDC003359 | reverse complement strand
GAACCGCTGATAGTTTATCGTCTGTAGAAAATTTAGTCATAGAAAAAACTGCACCTCCAATCGTTAGTTGTGTCTAACAATTGGGGTGCAGTTCATCGAGGGCGGTTTTTTGTGTTCATCGACAAATGTAAATCGATCTTTACCGTTTCCTTAAACTTCTTAACATTCCCCACGTCATTTCTCAATATTGGCAGATTACAATCAAGTTGAAATAATAATTCATCTCTTAGGAGGTACATGATGTTCCGTACATTCCCCAAAAAACTCGTTCCAGTAGCAGTAATCTCCTCGCTGGCTTTTACAGCGTTCTTTGGTCCTACTACAGGTCTTGTAAAAGCAGCAGAAAATAATAACAACGCAAAAGTGAAAAATGTAATCTTCTTGATCGGTGACGGTATGGGTACTGCTTACACAACTGCACACCGTTATATGAAGGATGACCCTTCGACTCCACTGATGGAGCCGACAGAATTCGATAAATATTTGGTCGGTGCACAAATGACTTACGCAGAAGACCACAAGCAAAACATTACAGACTCCGCTTCTGCTGCTACGGCGATGTCTTCCGGTAAAAAAACCTACAATAATGCCATTGCAGTAGACAACGACAAATCAGAAGTAGAAACCGTACTCGAACGTGCGAAAAAAGTAGGTAAATCTACTGGCTTGGTAGCTACCTCCGAAATTACACATGCTACACCTGCATCTTATGGCGCCCATGACGAAAGCCGCAAAAATATGGATGCGATTGCGAATGATTACTATGATTTGAAAATTAACGGCGAGCATTCTATTGATGTAATGCTTGGCGGTGGCTTGAAAAACTTCGTTCGCAAAGATCGTGACCTGACAAAAGAATTCAAGAAAGATGGCTACAGCTACGTTACTTCGAAGAGCGAACTATTAGACGACAAAAACGGCAAAATTCTCGGATTGTTTGCAGCTGGCGGAATGGACAAAATGATCGACCGCTCCGACGAAACACCTTCTCTGGAAGAAATGACAAATGCCGCGATCGATCGTCTGAGCAAGGACAAGGATGGGTTCTTCCTGATGGTAGAAGGAAGCCAAATTGACTGGGCTGGACATGACAACGACATCGTTGGCGCAATGAGCGAGATGGAAGATTTCGAGCGAGCTTTCAAAGCAGCGATTGATTTCGCGAAGAAAGATGGACATACCCTGGTTATCGCGACTGCTGACCACTCCACAGGTGGATTGTCTGTAGCGGCTAAAGATGAATACAACTTCTTGGTAGAGCCGATTAAAGCAGTGAAACGTACGCCTGATTTCATTTCGACTGAGATTGCAAAAGGTGCAAATGTAGAAGAAACACTCAAGAAGTACATTGACCTGGAGCTGACTCCACAAGAAATCGCATCTGTGAAGAAAGCTACTGAAACAAAAGACCAAGTGAAAATTGATAATGCCATCGAAGCAATTATCGATACACGCTCCTTTACTGGTTGGACAACCGGTGGACACACAGGTGAAGATGTAAACGTCTATGCGTATGGCCCTGGAAAAGAGAAAGTCTCTGGATTGATCGACAACACGAAAAATGCAGATGTCATCTTTGAAATCTTGGGTGGAAAAAAATAAGCGAGAGTAAAATTTCGTGAGTGATGGGCTACCATGCTTCAGTGGTAGCCTTTTTTGCTTGGGGCTGGGAGTAGATTGGATGCTTTATGCACATCCTTTGAAGAGACTGGGTATTCGACAGGAAAAGGAGTGTGGCTAGCTATGCTATCGAGCATCGGTATTCCCGGATTGATCTTGCTCTTGATCATCTCCTTGTTGCTTTTCGGTCCGAAAAAGCTGCCGGAGATTGGTCGTGCAGTCGGGCAGACTTTGAATGAGTTTAAGCTGTCTATGAAAGATTTGACGCCGGATGAAGAGGAGAAAAAGATATGATATGATGCTCTCGACTATATTATCGGGAGAGAGCGAAGATGCGCGTTTATGTAAACGGGACGATTTGTCCGGCTCACGAGGCTACAGTATCAGTATTGGACCACGGGTTTTTATACGGCATTGGTCTGTTTGAAACGTTACGTGTATACGACCGCAAGCTATTTCTATGGGACGCTCATTACGCCCGGCTTTGTTCCGGGCTTTTTGCGTTGCAGATTCAACCTGCTTGGACAAAGGAAGAGCTGGCTTGCGCCATTCGGATGACCATAGGTGCCAACGAGTTGCGTGATGCTTACGTCCGCCTGAGTATTACGGCTGGCTCAGAAGGAGTAGGCTTGGTAGCAGGGGGGTACGAGCGTCCGTCCTTATTCGTATTTGCCAAACCTGTAGCACCTCTGGCAGTACCTCCCGAGCCAAAACGATTGCAGACATTGGCGTTGGCTAGACAGACAGCGGAAGGCCAGCAGCGTTTTAAATCGCACAACTACTTAAACAATGCTCTTGCTCGCCAAGAACTCGGTGCCCGTCCAGATGTGGAAGGTCTGTTTTTGACGCATGATGGATTCGTGGCGGAAGGGATTGTGAGCAATGTGTTTTGGATCAAGAACGGTCAGTTGTTTACCCCTTCTATTGATACAGGCATTCTTGATGGTGTGACGCGGCGACATGTTTTGACTTTGGCACAGCAATTATCCATGCCTGTCGAAGAAGGTCGATATCGCTTGGAAGAGCTACTCAATGCCGATGAAGTCTTTACGACAAATTCCGTGCAAGAGATCGTTCCGATTACCGAAATTGACGGGCATTCCGTCGCTTCGACATATGGTACATATTCGCGCGAACTGCACCGGGCATACCGTCAGTCTGTAGCGGCTACCGAGTAAATTATGGTATGCTACTATTCAATGTGCGAAGACGGAAAAAGGAGTTTGATCATGAAATACAATTCATTTCGAATCCATGCTGCGACTTTCGCTGAGATGGTATCGGAGCTTGTCAAAAGGGGTGTTCCTGTTCCAGAAGCTGAACGCATGGCGGATTCGGGGACGAGCCTAAAGATTCACACGGAAAACATGAGTGTGGCGGTAGCAGAGAGTGTGAGAGAGATTATGCACTCTTTCGATGCGGAAGCCATTATTTCAGACCAACCGGGTACTGCCGACAAAAAATATGTGCTGCTGTTGGCTTTCCATAAGCAGATGGATTTGGCATTGGATCATATGAAAACCCAAACAGAGGAACTACGAGCGTTGGCGGCAGAGGTACGGGAAGTTTTAGCTATGCCTGCCAAGCTTCGTGCGCGGCGCGAGCTGAACTGTGGCCAGTATGTCCTGCCACTGGGGGAGCGCACGTTAGTCATGGGCATTTTGAATGTGACACCTGATTCGTTCTCGGATGGCGGTCGCTTTGTCGATGTGGAGGCAGCACTGGCACAAGCGCGTGCGATGGTTGAGGCCGGAGCTGACCTGATTGATATCGGGGGAGAGTCGACGCGTCCAGGATCGGAACCAGTCGATGAGGCCATGGAGCTGGACAGAGTGCTACCAGTCATTCGGATACTTTCGCAGGAATTATCTGTTCCGCTGTCCATTGACACCTACAAAGCGTCGGTTGCAGAACGGGCTATTTTAGAAGGTGCGCATATCATCAATGACGTGTGGGGAGCGAAGCGTGATCCGCGGATGGCAGAGGTGGCTGCTCGTCTCGACGTGCCCATTATCCTGATGCACAATCGCGAAGACACGGACTATCACGACTTTTTCCCAAACTATATCAAAGACCTGCGTGAATCAGTACAGATCGCCTTGCAGGCAGGGGTAAAGCAGGAGCGAATCATCCTCGATCCGGGGATCGGGTTTGTAAGGACTGTCGAGCAAAATCTCGAGACAATGCGCAGGCTGGATGATCTGGTAGGGCTGGGCTATCCAGTTCTGCTGGCCACTTCACGCAAGCGAATGATCGGCCATGTTCTCGATTTGCCTGTAGATAAACGTGTCGAAGGTACTGCAGCGACAGTTGCCCTCGGGGCGGCAAAAGGCTGCCATATGGTACGGGTGCATGATGTCAAAGAAATGAAGCGCGTTACCAAGATGATGGATGCGATGCTAAAAGGGGGCATTTAACCTTGGATAAAATCTACTTCAATGGCATGTCTTTTTACGGATATCACGGTGTGTTTGGAGCAGAGGCTGAGCTGGGCCAACGGTTTTATGTCGATCTGGAGCTATCGCTCGATTTATCCAAAGCCGGAGCAAGTGACGATCTTCAGGATACAGTCAATTACGCCGATATCTTTACTTGTGTGCAAAAAATTGTCGAGGGTGAACGGTTTCAACTGGTAGAGAAACTGACTGCTGTGATAGCAGAACGTCTATTGAAGCAATTCCCTTTGCATGAAGTTAAAGCAAAAGTGACCAAGCCGAATCCGCCGATCAATGGGCATTATGAGTCGGTTGCGATTGAGATGATCCGTAGAAGAGAGGATTTTGCTTCATGACAGTTTGTGCGTATTTGGCGCTAGGCTCCAACCTCGGGGATCGGGCACAGAACTTGCGCCGGGCGATTCAGAGATTGAACGAGCAACCTGGAATTCGCGTGCTGCGTGTCTCCTCTGTTTATGAGACGGATCCATTTGGTTACGTCGAACAAGACGCATTTCTGAATATGGTGATCGCTGTGGAAACAGAACAGACTCCGGATCAGCTGCTAGAGACGGCTTTGTCAGTAGAGCGCGAGCTGGGGCGTGTGCGAACGGTTCGGTGGGGACCGCGCACGATTGATATTGACTTACTGTTGTACGGGACATCTCGTGTTTCACAAGACAATCTCATGATTCCTCATCCCGGGCTGAGCGAGCGTGCTTTTGTACTCGTGCCGCTTCGAGACGTTTGGGAAGGCGAGGTTTTACCTGAGCATAACCAGACCATTGATCATTATCTTTCCTTATTGGTAGAAGATCACAAGGGGGTACGTGAGTGGGGAGCACTCAACTGGGAAATCGAATCCGATCCTTCCGAAAGCTAAAAGGGTATACGCAACAGTCCCTTTCGGAAAAGATGGGAGTGTCACTGTCGTTTGTCGGATCATTAGAGAGAGGAACTCGTACACCAACAGAGCCTGTATTACGGAAGATCGCCAGCACTTTACAGGTAGACTACGATGAATTATGTGCTATAAATAGGTGATGTAATGAAGTTTGGATAGGATTGTCCTCTCCAAGACCCCGGCTAAGCGGGAATAAGGAGGCGAAAATAGATGAAGATCGGCAATATCGAATTAAAAAACAACGTGGTTCTCGCTCCAATGGCAGGTGTCTGTAATCCTGCTTTTCGTCTGATTGCCAAGGAGTTCGGTACTGGATTGGTTTGCGCCGAGATGGTAAGCGACAAGGGCATCGTGCACGGAAACAAAAAAACGATGGATATGCTGTTTGTCGACGAACGCGAAAAACCACTAAGTTTGCAGATTTTTGGCGGAGACAAGGAAACCTTGGTGAGTGCGGCGAAATATGTAGACCAGCATACGAATGCGGATATCATTGATATCAATATGGGCTGTCCTGTGCCGAAAATTACGAGCTGTGATGCAGGTGCGCGTCTGTTGCTCGATCCAGATAAAATCTACGAAGTCGTATCTGCTGTGGTCGATGCGGTCGACAAGCCGGTTACCGTGAAGATGAGATTGGGCTGGGACGAAGAGCATCTGTATGTACTGGATAACGCCAAGGCAGTCGAACGTGCAGGTGGCAAAGCGATTGCTGTTCATGGACGTACCCGTGTACAAATGTACAAGGGGCAAGCTGACTGGGACTGGATTCGTCGGGTGAAGGAAACCGTCTCGATTCCGGTGATCGGAAACGGGGATGTGGCTACTCCTGAGGATGCGAGACGCATGTTGGATACAACGGGCTGCGATGGTGTTATGATTGGACGCGCTGCGCTCGGAAATCCGTGGATGCTGTATCGCACGATTCAATACCTGACGACGGGAGAGCTTGGTCCGGAGCCAACCGCACGTGAAAAGATGAATATTTGTTTTTTGCATGCAGAGCGTTTAATCGCGCTGAAGGGTCCGAGAGTGGGAGTCCTTGAGATGCGTAAGCACGCGGCGTATTACTTGAAAGGCTTGAAGGGCTCGACGCACACGAAAAATCTCGTGAATGCGGTTGAGACAGAAGAGGAGCTTCGTCGCGTCCTCATGAACTATGTCGACTGGATTGAAAACTACGCAGATGACAACGAAGAACCGCTGGAAACAGCGAGTGATGAGGCTGTCAGCTACTAAAACTGGTGGTTCATTCCAGACATTGACAAGGGTTCCTTCATATCCTATAATACTCCGTAATATTGGGAGCCGAGCTGCCAGTCCACACTGGCAGCTTTACCTTTGAACCTCACAGACGATTGCATTCTGCTGTATATTGTATAGAACATCTACATATAATCCTTTGTACTTTACCCAGTATAAATGGAATCATTTTTTAAAACGGGGGAATTGAACCATGTCTGAAAAAGAAGTCATCCTTACACCAGAAGGTTTAACGAAGCTGGAACAAGAGCTTGAAGATTTGAAAACGGTTAAACGCAAGGAAGTAGCAGCTCGTATTAAAGAAGCGATCAGCTTTGGAGATATCAGTGAGAACTCTGAATACGAAGAGGCAAAGAATGAGCAAGCGTTCATTGAGGGCCGTATTTTGACGCTGGAAAAAATGCTGCGCAATGCCCGCATCATCACAAATGAAGATGTGGATACAGGGGTCGTAAGTGTAGGCTCCCGCGTGAAGCTGAAAGACCTCGAGTTCGGTGATGTTATGGATTACACGATTGTAGGTTCGGCTGAATCCGATCCGATGAACAACAAGATTTCCAACGAGTCCCCGGTAGGTCAAGCGCTTCTTGGTAAAGCAAAAGGCTCAATCGTTGACGTAAACGTACCAGCGGGAGTTATCCAGTACGAGATTCTTGACATTAACCTGTAAGCAGTCGAACTATGGCGTACCTTTTGCGAGGTACGCCGTATCGCTATTATAAAAGTCTGTACAAAATTGTTAATGCAGGCATTTTCTAGAGGAGTGAGTAAAATGGCAAACGAGCAAGACCTACAGCAAGAAGAACAGCAACAGGAGGGGCTACACGAGCTTCTTCAAGTGCGTCATGACAAAATGAATCAATTGCGTGAGTGGGGCTTTGATCCGTTCGGTAAAAAATTCGAGCAAACGCATCACGCTGCAGATATTACGAAAGCCTTTAGCGAAAAGAGCAAGGAAGAGCTGGAAGCGGAAGAGAACGTGGTTACGATTGCAGGCCGCTTGATGGCGAAACGTGGAATGGGTAAGGCGAGCTTTGCTCAACTGCTGGATCGTTCCGGTCAAATTCAAATCTACGTCCGTCAGGATACCGTTGGCGAAGAGCTGAGCAAAGTATTTGATTTGGCTGATATCGGTGACATGGTCGGAGTAACAGGTGTTGTTTTCAAAACAAAAACCGGCGAGCTCAGTGTAAAAGCAAAGGAACTGACCTACCTGACCAAGTCACTGCGTCCACTGCCTGAGAAATATCATGGCCTCAAAGATATCGAGACCCGTTACCGTAAGCGTTACGTGGACTTGATTGTGAATCCAGAGGTTCGTGATACGTTCATTACTCGTAGCCGTATTCTGACTTCGATGCGACGTTATTTGGACAACCTTGGCTATCTGGAAGTAGAAACACCTACACTCCATGCGATTGCCGGTGGTGCATCTGCTCGTCCATTTATCACGCACCACAATGCATTGGATATGCAGCTTTATATGCGTATTGCGATTGAGCTGCACTTGAAACGCCTGATTGTCGGTGGTCTGGAAAAGGTGTATGAGATCGGTCGCGTATACCGCAATGAAGGGATCTCTACTCGCCACAACCCTGAGTTCACGATGATTGAGCTGTACGAAGCGTATGCAGACTACCAGGATATCATGAGCCTCACTGAAGAAATGATTGCTCATATCGCACAGGAAGTATTGGGCACTATGAAAATTCAGTACCAAGGCAACGAGATTGACCTGACACCAAAATGGCGTCGTGTCCACATGGTAGATTTGATTAAGGAAAATCTCGGCGTCGATTTCTGGAAGGAAATGAGCGACGATGAAGCACGTGCTTTGGCAAAAGAGCATAGCGTATCCGTTGAGCCTCACCATACGTTCGGACATGTAGTGAATGAATTCTTTGAGCAAAAGCTGGAGCATACGTTGATTCAGCCTACCTTTGTTTACGGTCATCCTGTGGCGATTTCGCCATTGGCTAAGAAAAATGACCAGGATCCGCGATTCACGGATCGTTTTGAGTTGTTTATCGTAGCTCGTGAGCATGCGAATGCATTTACAGAGCTCAATGATCCAATTGACCAGCGTGAACGCTTTGAAGCACAGCTCTTGGAAAAAGAAGCTGGTAACGACGAAGCGCATGATATGGACGACGATTTCATTGAAGCGCTTGAATATGGTATGCCGCCAACTGGAGGATTAGGAATCGGTATTGACCGTTTGGTGATGCTGTTGACGAACTCTCCTTCCATTCGCGATGTACTGTTGTTCCCGCACATGCGTAACCGCGACTAGCAATGAAGAATAAAACCATCTGAGAAAATCTCAGGTGGTTTTTATTTTTTTACTTGCGCTTAAAAACGTTAAGTGATATATTAATACCTGTTCTTCTTTTTTACATAAATCGATTACAAATTGCTGAAAAAAAGTTCTTGCTTTTACCTCAGCTTGTGTGATAGATTAATGAGGTCGCTGAAAAACACGTTAAAAAAACTTGTTGACACGACCTGGACAACCTGATAAGATGAAATGGTTGTTGTGAAAATGCTCTTTGAAAACTGAACAGCGAAAGCGTTAATGAGTCTATCATTAAATGATTTGCCAGCTTTGAACCAGTAACAAACTTTATTGGAGAG
>NZ_JBIAOR010000032.1:0-26672 GCF_042878995.1 Brevibacillus sp. NPDC003359 | reverse complement strand
TGTTAATGTTCTTGAAAGTCATTCCGTTAGAGCATACCGCAAGCTCTTTTACGCCTACGTCAATTCCAAGGCTCTCGCCTGACAGCTCCGGCTGAATGAATTCTTGTTCAACACCTACAGATAAGTACCAATACTTCCCGTCAAAAGAGATTCGAGGCATCGTATAATTCACATTTGTAGGCAATTGTTCAGATGTCGTTACCCATCCGACCTTTTCAATGAGAGCGTGATTCTGCTTAACTTTCAGCTTCACGTTGTCGTTGTAGAAAGACGGCTTAGAGCGTCTTCTGCTCTTGAAGCTTGGCTTTTCCGCTAACTTCTTGAAGAATTTCTTGTAAGCATCGCAGGCGTCTTTGACCGCCTGTTTTGTAATGTTATTGGATACTTCATACAACCAAGAATATTCTTCCGATTGCTTGAGCTGCGTCAGCTCCTTACGTAGATCACCGTCTAGCAAGAACTTTCCGCCGTTACGATAGTTTTCTTCTTGCTTTGCAAGCGTCCAGTTGTAAGCCCAACGAGCAGTACCAACAGATTTCCAAAGTTGTCGTTCTTGTTCAGGAGTTGGCTTGAGCCTAACTTTCTTCGCTAGAATCATTTTTTGCCAACTCCTTTATCATTTTCTTTGCTTGGTTTGCTCGTTTTCCTGGCAATCTACAACTAAACACCGTTACGATCTGGATAAGGTCTTCAACTAATTCCTGTTCTTCTGTTTTCTCGGAGTTGTCTATTATTTCAACAACAACACTGAATCTATTGCATAGATTCTCAAAGAGTTCAAAGCCAAAGCTTAGTAACCTATCCTTGTCAAGAACAACAACGCGATCAACCTTACCTTGAATGATGAAATCCATGAGTTGAAGCAACCCGCGTTTTTCATAATTAATGCCACTGCCGATGTCTGTAATCACATCAAAAGAGTAACCTCTCGCAATCATGTAGGATTTTACATTCTCCACTTGACGTTCTAAGGCATCTTTCTGCTTGTTACTTGATACTCGGCAGTAGCCAATTGTTATTCTTTCCTGCTCGACAGCAGGTCTTCGCAGATACTCATACAACTGTTCATCCGTGTAGTAACGATACCCATTTTCTTTTACTAAAATTGGGGTTAGCTTTCCTGACTTATCCCATTCCCTTAACGTTTTAGGCGTTACACCGATCATCTTTGCAAACTTCCCTATGGAGTACATTTTTCATCACCTGATTACATTGTACTACAGGTTTGTTTTTGTATAAAGTTGTTTAATGTTATATGTTTATATTAATTACCTCCCTCTCTATCCGATCAGTGCCTTGTCTTGGAGTTCTTGCTGAACAGCTATCACTGCTTCTTTCAAGAGTGATATCAGCTCATTGATTTGCTCCGTAGTAATCGTCAGTGGAGGTGAGATGATGACAGCGTCGCCTGCCACACCATCGATTCCGCCCATTGCAGGATAAATCAGCAAGCCTTTTTCAAATGCTTTTTCAATGACTTTCCCGCCTACGCCTTGAGAAAGCGCAAAAGGTTCTTTTGTCTGCTTGTTTTTCACTAGTTCCAGCGCACACAGCATGCCAAGACCACGTGCATCTCCGATCAACGGGAGCTCATCAGCCAGCTCTTTTAAGCGGGCAAGCAAATAGGCACCTTGTTCTGCTGCTTTGTCTACGAGCTGATGCTTCTCCACATAGTTGAGGACAGCCAGAGAAACAGCAGCAGATTGTGGATTGGCGCTATACGTATGTCCTGCCATAATCGAGCCGCTGCCTTTTGTAATCGTCTCAATGATTTCGTCCGAGACAATTGTAGCGGCCATAGGCGTGTAACCGGCACTCATCCCTTTGCCCAAGGCCATCAAATCAGGTACGACGCCCCAATGGTCGATCCCAAACGCTTTCCCCGTGCGACCTACCCCTGTCATTACTTCGTCTGCGATAAATAAAACCTCGTACTTATCGCAAATCTCGCGAATGCGTTGGAAGTAACCGTCCGGCGGCACAACCGCTCCACCAGAAGCCCCGATGACAGGCTCAGCGATAAACGCAGCTACTTGTTCAGGTCCGACGCGCAATATAGCAGTCTCCAGCTCATTTGCACACGCAAGCGCATACGATTCGAGGGACATGTCTTCAGGCTTGCGATACGGATATGGTCCTGTGATAGCCGGATAGTCAGCCAATAATGGGGTGAACCGCTTTCTACGCAAAACGTGCCCAGACATGGAAAGTGCCCCCATCGTAATCCCGTGATAGCTCATCCAGCGGGAGATAATCCGGTTTTTCGTTGGTCTTCCTTTTTCCTGCCAGTACTGAATCGCGATTTTTTGTGCAGTCTCCGTTGCTTCCGAACCACTGCTGACAAAAAACGTCCAGTTCAGTGAGCCTGGTGCCCACTCCGCGAGCTTTGTAGCCAGCTTCTCTACAGCATCACTGCTAAAATGCGAACGGTATACGAAGGAAACCTCCTTGGCTTGTGCATACATCTCCTCAGCCACTTCTTCTACACCGTGACCGATGCTTGCGGTCACCGCTCCACTGGAACCGTCGATGTAACGATTTCCCTCATTATCGTAAAGATAAATTCCTTTTCCGTGAGAAATTACTGGATACTCCTTGCCCAATTCAGGCTTGATTACATAGCTTTTCGTCATTTTCGTCGCCACCTCGCTTATTCTCTACCTCTATCCTAGCTGACCAACACGCAAGAGCCATCCTACGTGCTGGCAAAAAAACATGGTAAAGAGACAAAATCTTTTGTACATTTTGTATAAGAGAACCTTTATCGAGGCTTTTGGAGGAGATACCTGATGACCATCACGATAAGAGAAGCTCTGCAACTGCCGGACATGGTTCACACGAGGCTGATCGCAGGAGCAGGCGGACTGGACAATCCGATTCGTTGGGTGACCATTGTCGAGGTGCTGGAGGATACGAGTCGCTTGCAGGAAGGCGAATTTTTGATTACAACCGGCTTTGGGCTGGCTGAACATACGGAAAAGCTCGCTTCTTTTATTCCATCGTTGGCAAAGCAAAAACTGAGTGGCGTCGCGATTCATACGGGCTTTTATTTACGCGAAATTCCCGAGACCTTTTTGACTTTGGCGGATCACTATCAACTTCCATTGATTGAAATTCCCACGGAAATTAACTTTTCGACCATAACCAAAGCCATCTTGCAGCCGATCATGAATCGGCAATTTGAGACGCTGGCCTATTCTTCGGCGATTCATAACCGAATGATTGACGCTGCCTTGTCCAAAGGAGGCCTTCCTGCCATCGCAGGCGAGCTCGCTGCACTTACGGGAGGGGTCGTATCGCTCATCGATGCACTAGGCTTTGAAGTCACACAGCATGGCAGTTCGGAAGCACAGCAGCATGATCAGTCCCAGGAAATCGCTCATCGTGTACCGATTCGCGCCAATCGCGAGCATTTTGGCACATTGACGTTATCGAAGCCCGAGCACGCCTGGAAAGAGCTCGATGACGTCGCTCTTCAGCATGCCTCTACCTTGTGTGCACTCGAATATGTAAAGGAAAGAGCGGTAGCCGCAACGGAATGGCGGTTAAAAGGGGATTTTGTGGAGGAGTTGCTGAACGGGCAGCAGCTGGCCGATTCGGAGCTGGAGAGCCGTTGTCGCATGCTCGGGTACCCGCTTGCTGGACATCATCTCTGTGTGGCTGTTCGGGTAGAAGTGGCCGATCAGACGATGCTCGGAGACATGCATCAAAGTGTCATTACATTGATGCGAAGGCTTAGCGACCGTCATCAGCGCTCTTATTTGCTGCGCGAACGGCCACATTGTCTCTTGTTTATTTTACCGGATGATCAGACGAGCCTGCGCTTGTTGGAACAGCTCACTTCCCGCTGGAGAGGGCTGCACCCTTCTCTTGACCTACAAATCGCCTTGAGCAATCCCTGTGAGCAATTGCCAAACGTCGTCAGTGCCTCCGAAGAAGCGATGTTTGCTCTGCAAGCGTACCCGCTGTTGGCCCAATCCCCGCAAATTTTACGATACCGGGATATGCAGGGCTATCAATTTTTGTTTCCGTATCATCGCGAAAAAGAAAGCTTGCTCCGCCTGTGGAACCCATTGTTGGACCCATTAATTCGCTATGATACGAAATACAACCAACAGCTTCTTGAAACACTTGAGGTGTATTTGGCCCAGAATGGAAACGGTCTACAGACCTCGCAAGCCTTGTATATCCATCGACATACGCTCAAGTACCGGTTGACCCAAATTGAAGAAAAAACAGGCTACCGCCTGGAGGATGCTCATCAACGCTGGCAGCTTCAATTGGCCTTGATGGCCCGTCGTCTGCAACAACAGTTGTATCCTACAAACAGGTAGCCTGTTACCCCCTTGTCGGGCGAAGTGGCTTTACCCATATATTCATGTCTTCATAGCCTGAAAAGATCGTACAATTGTTAATCAGCCGTCCGCGGTATGCATAGCCCATCTTGGCAGCTGTCACATTCATTCCTGCTGATTGTGCCCGCGTCAAGGTGTACAAAAAGTAAATCCCCTTCTCCTCCATCCTTTGTTCCAGCGCGATAAATAGCGGTTGGAGGAGACCTTTCCCCGCATGGTCTGGATGTGTCGCGCAATCCGTCATTTCCGCTGAACCAAATCGTTCGGATACTTCAGCTGACGATGCGCATGCAATCTTACCTTCAAATTCAATGACATAGTAGATTGTACCTTCTTGCATGGTTTTATGAATGTAGGACGGATCGTTCATTGGTGTAGGATACGTCGCGAATACCAGTCCATACAAACACGCCAATTCCTTCGCGTCTGCCTCTGTTGCGTCACGCATGTGGTATCCCTCGGGTAACGATTTCTCTATCGTACTTCCCGCTCGTGCTAGGCTCAGCGCAAGAATTTCCTCGGCAAGTTTTGCTGCGCCAGAGGCAGCCCGCTCTTTTGTCTGATAGCAGGTGAGCATCTGTGCGTTTTCTCCTTGAAAAAACCCATCAATGGTTCCCTCCAGCTCGTAACCCAGCGATTGCCATTTCGGAACATCTTGTTTCTTCCCGTACACAATGATTTTTGTTGCCTCTGACTCTTCGGCCAGTTCCTTCATGACCCGATCCCATTGCTCGATTTGTGATGGCTCATACATATGCAGCTTCACCCGGCGATTTTGTCGATCAATGATCAGGTCGCCAGTGTCCTGTGCACCTACAACATTTATCATGTCTTCATCCTCCCCTGCAGTACTCCTCCTCTCATTGTAGCAAAACAAATAAGGCCGTCATCTGCCAATCTGTATAAAAAAAAAAAGCGTTCCTCATGCACAAAAAAACGCAAGGTGGGCATTCTGTTGGGTCATATTTACTCGTTTTTCATACCATGAAAGTAGATGCTTCATGTGCGAGAAGGAGGGTGTTTTTTGTGAGCTGCAATAACAATTTTGCCCTGATCCTTGTCCTCTTTGTCCTTTTGGTCATCGTACTCGTCGTAATCGGATAGACTTCTGGAGATGCCTCTCATGTCAGGTCGTATCGAGGGGCCATTTACATATCATGGTTATAGGTAATCACATGCTCGAGAAGGGAGGAAGCCCTCGTGCCCCCACTTATCTATGCCCATCGTGGAGCTTCCGGCCTGTTTCCGGAAAATACGATGGAATCGTTTCAAGGAGCCGTCCGACGAAAAGCCAATGGAATCGAATTGGACGTCCAGCTCAGCAGTGACAATAAGCTGGTTGTCATTCATGACCACAATCTGGAGCGCACGACCAATGGTTCTGGATTGGTGCGACAGTACACATTGCGTGAACTTCGTCAGCTACGTGCCGATAAGGACTCGTCTACACGCGTACCAAAAGCCCACATTCCAACCCTGCAGGAGGTATTCCAGACGTTTGTCGACACACCACTGCGCTTCATCATCGAGATGAAAAATTTCTTTTTGGATCAACCCCACCTAGAGGAACTCCTCATCGAGCAAATCAGGCGTTATCAGCTAACAGAGCGAACCATCATTTCAACGTTCAACTTTGACAGCCTTTTACGAATCAAGCAATTGGATGCTACGCAAACAACGGGACTTTTATATATTGGACCACTCGCCAAGCCTTGGGAAGTAGCTAGCAACTATCGAGCCGATCAATTGCACGTCCCTTTTGACCAATTGACTGAAGACCTTGTCAAACAAGCGAAGCAGCATCAATTTGAAGTATTGAGCTGGACGGTGAACAGTGGTCGGCAAATCCAGCGTGCCATTGACTGTGGTGTAGATGGTCTGATTACCAATTACCCGAAGCGTGCGAGAAATCTGATTCGAAATCGATAAAAAGAAAGGGAGCCCAGAAAAGGCTCCCTTTTTGTTGTTGCTTCATTACGTGCGTGGCACGAAAAATTTTCCTTGCCAGCTATTCCGCGCTTTCAGTTCTGCATCAATGCCATTGAGTACTTCCCACTTTTTACGGCTCCACATCGGGCCAATCAAAAGATCAGGTGGCCCGTCCCCTGTGATTCGATGGACGATCATCTCTGGAGGTAAAATTTCCAATGTATCCACTACGAGCTTCGTGTACTCTTCCTGCGACAGGAATTCCAAGAGACCTGCCTCATATTGCTTCACCATCGGTGTTTTGCGCAGCAGATGCAACAGGTGTATCTTGATCCCCTGCACATCCAGATGGGCCACAGCATCCGCCGTCTGCATCATTTCTTCGTGGCTCTCTCCTGGCAGTCCGTAGATGATATGAGAGCATACACGGATGTTGTGCTTGCGCAGCCTCTCTACAGCATCCACGTAGCATTGATAATCGTGCGCCCGATTAATTAACTGTGCTGTGTGCTCATGAACTGTCTGTAGTCCGAGCTCCACCCACAAATATGTGCGCTCATTCAATTCAGCCAAATACTCCACGACGTCGTCTGGCAGGCAGTCAGGTCTCGTTGCAATGGAGAGTCCAACGACGCCTTCTTGCTTAAGGATGACTTCGTACATCTCCCGCAGCTCCTCCACAGGTGCATACGTATTCGTATACGCTTGGAAGAAGCCCAAATATTTGGCTTGCGGCCATTTCTCATGCATGCGATTTTTCACATCATGAAACTGTCTTTCCAGATCCATTCTGCGGTCACCAGCAAAATCTCCAGATCCTCTTGCGCTACAAAACGTGCAGCCACCTGTCGTTACTTTCCCATCCCGATTCGGACAACTAAAGCCGCCATCCAATGGAACCTTGAAAATCTTTTCGTGAAAAGTCCCTCTTAAATGATAATTCCATGTATGGTATCGTTTATCGCCCCACAACAATGGGACGTCGTTGTTGTGAATATCTGTCGCGAGCTTCATTGCTGTTTTCCTCCTATTGGCACCGCGGCGTCTTCAGCTGGTGCCTTAATCCCGATGGCGAACGCTACTTGCTTGATCACGTCATTATACCAAATTCGGCAACGGTCTTGCTACTTTAAGATAATAGGAAAACCACAGGTGAATATTCCCCCTGTGGTTTTGCTTGTTTACGTCACTATTGCTGGATCTCCTCGATACGAATCGCGCGTGTGTGAGAGGTGTGACTCCACTCTTGGTTTTTCTTCGTAAAGAACGCGTAAAACATAATCGGAAGCCAGGTCAGGAAAAAGAACGGTAGCAAGAGGAGCCCGAAATACCCCTTCCACGGAACTTTATCCAAATAGAGGGCCAAGATCGGCAACAGGTAGAACACGGCAGTAGAACCGTATACCAGCCATGTAGGCAAGATCGTGGATACCGTTGTCAGCGTACCAATATCAAAAAATCTTGCCAGGAACAATACCGACATCATTGTCACCATCAGCACATACATCGGTTGGAAGAGGTAGAAGGCTGCATCAAGCATTCCCAGCTTTCTTGACTTCAATCCATTAAACAATACAGCTCGAATGTAACGTCCTGCTACATCGTAATGCCCTTGCATCCAACGCAAACGCTGGCGCATAGACGATTTTAAATCAATCGGTTTTTCATCCCATACCTTGGTGTCATGTGCCCAAGTCGGGTAAATACCGCGTTCAATACAACGTGTTGCAAATTCCAGGTCTTCCGTGAGACTGGTTGCTCCCCAGCCCATTTCTTTGAGCAGGTTGCTCTCAATGCACAAGCCAGTTCCGCCCAAAGTGTTCGGCAGTCCCAAATTGTGACGAGCCAGCTGCCACATACGGTTTGTAAACCAGTAGGTTACCGCATAGGACAGCGTAATCCAGGAATCAAACGGGTTCTTGGAATCGAGGTAGCCTTGAATCACACGTGCCCCTTTGGAGAGACGGTCATTCATTACTTTCAGGAAGTTTTTCTCAACCAAGTTGTCAGCATCAAACATTACGACAGCGTCATACTGCTTAGGTCTTGCCCAGAGGTTCTCCAGCATCCATTCGATGCCGTAGCCTTTCCCACGCTTGGATGTGTCAAAACGCTCACATGCAATTGCACCATGCGCCCGACTAATTTCTGCCGTGTTATCTGTACAGTTGTCGCAAATGACGAAGATGTCGTACATTTCACGTGGATAGTCGAGTTTCTTCAGGTTTTCAATTAGCGGAGCAATTACGGTGCTCTCATTGTGAGCAGCCACGAGCACAGCAAACGTCTTTTGCGGCTCAGTTGTTACTTGCTCTTTTTTGCGGAACAGGCCTGCACAAGAAACCAGTGTTTGGTATGTGCCGATTACGCCCACCGCAGAAGTAAATCCGATGAATAATCCCTCAATGATCTCTCTAATTACACTCATGGGTTCTTCTCCTCGACCTAAACCAGATTGGGTCTGATCTGAATTTAGGTAGTGTTGTTTTTCCAACATTTCTCTATTGTTTTTCTCTCACTTGGCAGTTTACATCAAATGCGATTCATAAGCAATGACCCAAAAGTGGGAAAAAATAAGGCACTGCTATCACCTTTCCCACCTTTTTCTCTTTCTATTCGACAGTGCTTTGCAGTTGGCAGAAAAAAAAGCCCTTGTCGAAAAAGGCTCGATTTATTTGGAAAAATACAAACACTCGTTTCCATTTCTTCCTGATTGCTTCCGGGATTGGTGCGGTCGGCGAGACTCGAACTCGCACGGGTCGCCCCGCCACCCCCTCAAGATGGTGTGTCTGCCAATTCCACCACGACCGCCTATAAACACTGATTTTACTTGTGTTTTTCTGTTGACACGAAGTACGTTTTTGAGTATACACAATCAATTTTCGCAAGTCAATATCGTTTTTGACTGAATAACGTCCATATTTTTCCTGTCAAACTATCGTTTTTTCGTTCAGTCTTCTAATTAGATACGTTTGTCGAAAAAGAAAGTTACATGTCGCAATAATTTTGAAAGGATAGAAACGCCTCTCTACAAAAATATCATCTTTTCGTCACATTTTCCGAATAGAATAGGAGCCATATTTTGTGATTTTTTTACATAATTTATGACAAATTAGACAAAATATTTCCATTTATAGATGAAAATTTTTTAACTTTTTTTTGAAATATCCCTTTGCCTTACCACTTGCTTCCGTTTGTATTCTGATAGACGAGTTATTTTCTACAAAAAAACCTCCTGTGGACGCCACAACGTCCTAAGGAGGCTATCTTTTGAAAAGGCGTGGCGTCCCAGGAGAGATTCGAACTCCCGACCGACGGCTTAGAAGTTATCGGTAGTGTCCGTTATATCCCGAATCCTTACGGTTGCCTGCTTCGTCCATTCACGGTGACACACGGTAAAAAAGTTTACTTACGGACTCAATGTTTATAAAAACAGTATACTTTTTAGCACGTTGCACGTCAAATACAATAACAGGATGAGTTCGTAGGGTATCACGCAGCTCAAAAACGAGTCCGTCAGACGTAAATCTTCCTTATTATATACGTTCCATTCCGTGTGATTTTTTTGATGAATAGGAATTCACTTCGTCACCGCCACGAGATCCTCAACGTTAATCCATAACGTACCTAGCGTTCCCTTTCTCGGAATGAACCACTTAACGGCTATCGCGTAGTCATATTGCGTTGAGTCGTAGATACGAAAACACATCTCCCCGAAGTCATCGTCATCCACGGCCGGCCGCTCCACCAATCCACGCGCCTGGTTATGTTCGATTAGCGCCGCTCGTTGCTCCGGTAGTACAAATCGTGATGATCCGAATAAATTATCGATTTTCTTCGCCATTTCATGCGCCTTCGTCACCGAACGTTTGTTCCTATATTATGCGCTCACTCTCCGAATTTATCAATAGGAATTCCGTTCCCTCCGAAAATTTTCCGGACCTGTGCGTACAATCGCGGAGGTAAATCCGGAAACAGGAACGTCACTTCTCCGTTCGGATGCGAGTCGAGAACGTAAGGAACAGACGATTCGATTAATTGGAGTTGGACCGCGGACGCATCGCGCCAAGGTACGGTGAAATAGAACGATGGATCGAAATCGCGGTAGATCACGGACGAGCACGCTCCTTTAACGGTGGTGGCAAATAGCCGCTAGGCATATCGTAGCATTCCTTTTTGGGACAAAAAAGCGCCTTGGCAGCGGAGTTACTTCCGTTGCTGGGGCGCTTTTTAGAGTTATTTTTCTGACTCAAGTACATTTCCTAGTATTTCCTTAATTCCGTTTGCTAAGAAAGGCATGGATAGCCCTACAAGTGTAAGTCCATCCGTGATCGCAGCAATATCAAAAGAAGAACTAAATTTAGCACCTATTAATGGCCCAACAAACCCTCCTAAACTAAATCCGAGCGCCACATGGTAGAATGGGTTGTTTTTTGTTCGAGGGCGAAAGTGCTTTAATAAATCCCCCAACGTAAATGAAATTGCGGCTATGGAAAACGCAACGAGAGCGTACGAGCTAATTACAGTCCCATACATCCGATTTACTGCTATGACAATCATGTATAATCCAATAAATAATAGCGCGGGTCCACCAAGTTTCACAGTTAATCTCCCTATTTTATATTATTCAAAAATTATATTATCATACTACGTTTGATTACGGAATGGGGTTAGTTAACTCACCATCCAGTATCCTAAGTGACCCATGCCGCGCACCTTTGAACCCGTGATTAATTGTAACTAAACAAAAAATCGCCCCTCCGTAAAATCCGGAAGGGCCTTCTTCATTCTACGCATGTGCCTGCATCTCCCGCGCTCATAAAAAATACTCACCACTGAATGATCTTGCGGTGAGTGATCGTTGAATCTTTCTAAGACGCCTATTAAAGGGCGTCTTTTTCGTGCACATTCAGCGTCATCCAGTGAAAATTCTCAAAAATAACACTAGATGTTGTATTTCCAAAAAATATTTCAAAGAAGATACTGGTAATGCTATTTAGAATATTGTCCCAAGCGTGTATAATAAATAATATACAGTTGAGACAGGGAGCCGAACGGTGTAGCCTCCATTAAAGGAGGTGAGGCCAAGTGCTTACAACTACTACATTTATGTTGCTTTTGAAACTAGCGAGCCTACCAGGTTCGATATTAGCAACAGTAAAGTTGTATAAGTGGCTCCGACGGAGATATATAAAAATGCAAAAATCCACCTAGTAGCTTCGCAGGCGTAAGGTGGATTAGAGCTTGATTGCGCGCCGTGAGTCTCCTCACAGTCACAATTGTATGAAAATCCGTGGATGTTGGCGCATCTGCGGATTTTTTGCTTCGTAAAAAACACTTGCATCAAATCTAAAAAAAAGTTACACTATTATGTGTTGCTGTTTGCGCACTGCTAACCTCAATCCAATTATAATCCAAAGTGTTGACTATGTATATAACAAATTTTTAGTTATTATTCTGGGTAACTTTGCGCCTACTCTTACAGTATCTACATTAACTTTCGTATTTTATACGTACTCAGATCGAAGAAAACATGTCATCGTACCTAACGCAAACAAAAAAAACGCCCACTTGCGATCTCTCGCCGGTGGGCTTTCGTTATTCTACGCAAGTGTTGCCGCCATTTGACGCACAAGAGCGTACGCGATCTTATCGATTACTTTCGGATCATCAACGTCGCCGCCAGCCGCATTTACCACGAATGTATTTCCGGAGACATTGACGCTCCCGCCGGAACCACCGCCCTCTTCGCTATTCTCCCTCGCCGTCATCACGCGCTCACCTTTGTGTAACTTCGTAACGAGTCCGTCGCGTGGCACGTAGTCGATACCGTGGTATGCTTGCTCGTCTGTTTTCTGCGGCATGAACCAGTCTACCGCCCATGTACCGACCTTATCACCGAAGTTGAGCGCTGGATTGGCGTTGAGGATCGCGTTGCCAAATACGCTGTTTTCCATCTCGCTTCGGATGCCCTGAGAGATGCTTGTGGCAATCCTAGCGCCGATTGTGAGGCCAGCTTTTGCGATATCTGCCGCGTTCTCCTCAAGAAACAAGCCGAAGTCTTTGGCTACTCTCGACGCGCCATTCTGTATCATCTGCTTGCCCGATGAACCGTACCATTCCTCAAAGCCCCCGATAAGGTGCTTCCAAAACGGAGGTGGCCCGCCTGCCCTGTCCATTATTTCCGCCTGCTTGAACTTCATCTCGGCTTGTCCAGTGACTTCCCATCTCTGCGGATTGTTGACGTACGGGTCCATAAATTCACGAATACTCTTACCCACCTGTTCAAAAGTCGCCGTGATCTGAGGCCCGTATTCCTGCGCCATATCCGCGAACATCAGCGCCATGTCTTTGACCACTGGGAGCAACGGTTGTGACGCGGATATCTGAATGGTTTCGAGAGCGCCGCTCAACTGCTCGAGAGCACCTTTAGCGTTGTCCATTTTCTGCTTTGCGACATCAAGAGCTGTCACCTTCGACATTTCCGTTTGGAATTTCCGGACTCCCTCTGTGCCTTCGTTGTAAAGAACGGTAGCAGCGCGAATGGCGTCAGAACCGAACATAACCTCAAGTGCAAGCATTCGCTGTTGATCCGTCATTTTGCCAAGTGACGTCTGCAAAATCCCCGCGATGTGGTCGAGTGATTTCAGCTTACCGCGTGTGTCATAGAAGGCGTTGGCTCCCGTCTGAGTGACGATACCCAGTTTCTTGAATAGCGCGATTTGGTCTTTAGTTGTCGGCTGCAGGTTCGAGAGCATCGTTTTCAGCGAGGTTCCGGCATCGCTTCCGCGAATCCCGTTGTTCGCAAAGAGTCCGAGAGCCGTGTTGGTGTCGCGGAAATTCATTCCCACGCCGGATGCCACGGCCGATACCGCGGAGAGTGAATAACGGAGGTCCTGGACACTTGTCGCGGATGCGTTTGCAGTACCGGCGAGAATATTCGCTGCATCTTCCGCCGCGAGAGCATCACGTTTAAACGCGTTCAGTGACGTTGACATGATCTCGGCCGCGTCCGCAAGCTCCAATCCACCGGCCGTTGCGAGATTTAACGCTGATTGGAGTCCGCCTGCTTCGACTTGTGCCGGTGTAAGCCCCGACTTGAGAAGCTCTTCGATTCCAGACGCAGCCTCTAGGCTCGAATATTTAGTGGAGGCCCCCATCTCCATTGCGAGGTTCGACATCCGCATCATTTCGGTGTTGGATGCGCCAGTGAGCGCCTTAATCGACGACATTTGTGCTTCATAGTCCATCGCCTTGTTAATAGACGAGATGGCAAGCGCTGTAGTCCCGGCGACCGCTGCTACCGATGAGAGTCCGCCCATAAACTGCCGTAGCTTGCTGGATGCGTCATCCCTCAACCTCAATCGCGCCATAAGGTCGAATGCCATGGCTTACCCACCTACCCTCTGAATGATCTTTGCGATAAGACGACCGCGAACTACGTCAATAGCGCCTAGTGACACCGCAATCTTCGCCTTTTCCTTCCGGATCGGTCGCGAACTCTCCGGCCACTTTTGTCTTAACTCGTCCAATCGCGCCACGCTTCGGTAAATCTCGTCCATTTGGCGAGCGAATTGCGCAGTTTCCGTAACCCTATCGCGCTTGAGCTCCGCCACTATCTGACGAAACTGGACGTACTCGGACGGAAAAAAGCTGCGTGTTCCTTCAATCACCGCGGCGAGTTTCGTGGTTGCCGCGCTTGCTGCTACTGCCATTGCGTAATAGTCCATTATCATTCCTCCCCTAAAGTTAGTTCAGCCATGTTGTTATGGCCTTTTCTAATAGCTTGAAGTCGCTTAAAAGATCGTTCCGTGAATATCTCAATCGAGGGCGCGTCACGTTTAGATAGCGTGTTAACTCACGGTCATACTCTCGTTGAAATCGCTTGTTTCGCGTACGCCATTTGTACAAAGCCATTCGTGAGACTCCGCACCTTTTCGCGACGTCCTCGTGTGTCCTAACTGTTTTCCAATGCCACACCATTATTTCGATAGCCAGGCGCTGGGTATCCGTGAGCTCCTTACGTGGCGGGCGACCGCGCTTTCTTCGTTTCATGCTTCCGGCTCCCTCCCCGTCCGCGCAGCACGTACAACGTCAGATAGCGGCATGTGGGCGTATCCTCGCGATGATACTTACACCGGGCATCGCCGTCTGGACGTATGTGGCATAGTCCGCCAGATCGCCAGAACTCGCAATGTGCTTCCGCTGATTCGCGCACTCGCATTCCTCCCCATATACAAAGAAAAGGGACCACCCAAGAAGGGCAGTCCCGATGTCTTCTTATTGCAGACCCTTAATGCGGGCGTGCGCCTTCTCTTGGCGGAACTCAAGCGTATACTCGCCGACGATCATTCCTCGCTGGTAGTCACCCGTACGCGCTAGTAACTCGTGCGTGAACGAACGCCCACCCAGCGGACGAATAGCAACTCGGTTTGTGTCGATGAAGAACAACTCGTCTGACTTGAGATTATCATTCATGATGATCGGGAATCTTCCGAAGTCATTAACGAGGTGGTCAACGACCTGGCCGCGACTCGTTTCCGCTTGAGTAATGCGAATCTTATCGCTAGTTAGCGCACTGATAGCGAGCTTTTGCTTTGACGGTACGATAATCGCATACTTACCACCACTCGCGAACCCTCCGGTGGAGTAAATCTTTTGCGCCGCACCGTTCAAAATATCCACGCTAATCGGTGTGGTGGCTGGCGTCACATTCGTCTTGATGAAACTGCGCATACCTTGCATTTGGCGTACTCGGCCTTGGTCGAACTTCAACCCGTTAATGATGGCTTTCTCAAGCTGCAACGCGAGCGCAAGCTCTACCTTCGACTTCTCATATCCGTACATATCGCTCACACCATACTGAGCAACTTCTTGGGTGGTTCCTGTTACTTCTACGCTGTCGTCAAAAATCTGCGTCACGTTATCAACCTTTTGACGAGGCTTATAGCGCGATTCGCGCGCGTCAGATCCTTCTTGGCCCTCAACGAATAGAGCTTCGATTTCCGCGTCTTTAACGATAGCCGCCGCGGTTGACCCGCCATAGCCACGAATAACCGTCAAGGTCTTCGTTGCCGGGTCTAGGGATTGTACAAGTACCATCTCCTCGTTGATCTGCGCAACAATTCCTGGACGAAACGCCTCTACCTCCGAGACAACAAGGGCGGTTGCTGCGGCAGTCGTGGCGGTCGTAACTTTGGCCTTTGTCGCGAACACTTCGTCCTCATACCACGTGTGTGTCGTGGATGTCACTGGATTGCCGAACCCAAGTAGGTTAAGCATGGGAGTCTGATCCGGATTTAGAATGAGAATCTCATCTACTACGGATTGCTTCTTGCCAATCAAATCATAAGAGTAAACTGTTGTCATAATTACCTACCTCCAAGTAGTTGTTGTTTGTCTCTTTAACGCTGAATAAGCTGCACGATCCTCATGCCGCCCGGTCCTGCGAGCTCTTTCCGCAGCCTCGTCGAGCATTGCTTGAGCTGTCCTGTCTTGTGTCACATGTTGCGAAGGCCCTCCAATAATCTTTGGCGTTTTTCGAGTAGGTGCCGCGCCCTGTACCGCTGCGATAATTTCGTCGATGCCTTGTGGCTGGCCGTTCTCGTCAAACGTTACACCTGTCAGATTGACGTACTGCATCAGCTTGTCTGCGTCAGTTACACCTTGTTCCGTAGCCTTGCGGAAAAAAGCGTGCTTGACGGCCTGCTGTTGGAGCGCGGTTTGCGATTCCTGTAGCTGGCGTTCCCACTCCGTCCTCATTGCGTCAATGTCTGACTGGGTGAACGTTCTCTCGGTCTCGACTTGTGTCTCAGCGTCCGCGATTTGTACGGCGGCTTGTTCTACTTGTTCCATCCGTCATTTTCTCCCCTTCTGTCTTAATTTAATTTTTTTGAAATGCTCGTACCCTCCGTTTTTCAAGAGCCATTTGACGAACGACGGTAACGAGTCACACCAATAGACGCGCAGCATCGGACTCACCTCCTCTCTCCGCAGCAATCATTTAATTACCAGCGCCCTATCTACGTCCGTCACCGAATCCGCCCCGTCCGTCTCCCCTGAAATCCCATCGCGAATAAGCCCGGCCAACTTGCGGACGGACTGGCGTATCTCTCCGCGCTTAACTTCGATTGATCCTGCGTTCGAGTACCGGACGGCACCGCGTAGGATGGTCGTTGCAATCCGTAAGTCCTGCGCGATAGAAAGGTAGCGAGCGTAGAGTAAGCGCCCTCGCCCGTTGTCGCTGTGCCACTGGTAACGGAAATGGTCTTCGTAGTCGCGGAACGTATCGGCAATGATACGGGACTCGCGCGAGAACTCGGTGCGTAAACGTCCATCATCGTTAACAAGCGTTTGTAGGCGTTGTGCTTCCGCTAATAATGCGCGCGCCTGTTTCATCGGAGCACCTTCACGTTGATTGCTTCCGGACTCTTACCGCCTTCCTTGACGTCGAATGCGATTCGGGAGGCTGACCGGAGCTCTCCGCTGACTACGTTGCGCGAGTGAACGAAAATATCACAGGTACTGAAACCATACCCTTTTCTTTCTGAGAACCACTTCATCTTTCCACAGCGCTGCCCGTCGGCTGGCTGCGGCTTTGGGTCATGCCGCGGCGAAGTAAATCCAGTCGATACAATCCACTCGAAATAGTCCGGTTGGTCCCAGGTTGACACTCGAATTTTTCCGTTTGCGCGATCCTCAAACGACGGCGCGCGCTCTACTACTTGCTGTTTCATGTGCGATTTTCCCCCTCTTTCTCTTATCCCGTTGCTCCTTCGACCACATCTCGCCAGCGTGATAGCCTTCGATCAACCAACGCATTTCCTCCGGTGTGCATCCGTTGTGGTGCGCCATGTGCGCGATAAGGGCGTCGAACCGCTCGGCTGTGAATGCGGGCTCGCTCTCATAAAACTCGATTACCGTCCGGTTCTTCTTCCGGCTATTACACGAGTTGCAGGCGGTTACTACGTTCCATTGCGAATTAGGGCCATTATGAAGAAGCGGCCTTACGTGTTCCACGCCCAAGTCATTGCAGTTCCCGCAATACACGCAAGCGCGATCAGGTGCCGTACGGATGGCGGTGAACTCATCGCATGTGAAGTACGTTCCTACTCCGTAACTAGCTGCGCGGCGTCGGTGCCATTTGAATACGTGATAGTTTGAGTCGTACCGGACACGTGAGCTCCGGACTGCGCAGGTCTTACAAAGCGTGCTCACGCCGTCTTTATAGCTGGCATCGTGCCCCATCTCATTTAGCGGCTTGGTTTCACCACATTTGCGGCAAGTTTTCGTTTCCATTTCGTTTCATTTATCCCCCTTGACTTGCGCACCTTTCTGAGTTAAATTTAAAGTGGGTTAATATGCGCATTTTTAAATTTATGTAACAAAAAAAATTAAACGGGCATTTCCCGTAACTCCATCAAGCTCTCGTTAGTCAGCCCAAACGCCGCAACGATACGTACCGCGATTCGTCGGCTTACTGGCGTTTTACCTTTCTCCATCAAGCAAACCAATGAGTGGTGTACGCCGATCTTCTCTGCAAACTGCTCTTGCGTAAGGTGCTTTGTTTCGCGTAACTTGAACACGTCATCCGCTGTTAACTGCATCCATCTCCCCTCCTACTTTAACAGTTTCGGCTTTTGTGAATCGGAAGCCTAAAAATAATCGTCTGTCGGGGGATTCCCCCTCCTCACCCTTACCCAACTTTTGGGGCGGTTCTTCCGCCCGAATCGGTCGATTTTTATAAATTTTTTCGCCAAATCCCAAGAATTTTCCCCCCTCAATTTCGCCTCGTTTGAACGCGTCATAAGCCGGATTGCTGCGCCCTTTTCTCCTCGTGATAATACCCGTCCGTTGTTCCGTTTCCCGATCCCTGCGAACCCCTCCCGTCCTCTTTTCGGAATAGTACCACGCGATCTCCTCGAACAGTTCCGACTCTTCGAACGGCAACTCGTGTGTCCGTTGCGCCTTCTCAACCGACTCGGCGTACTTCGGAATATACGCGGTGGCTGGCAAGTACGTTCCCTTTTTTGAATACCGCTCGTTCGCGTTCTCCTGTGCCTTCTTGTGCGCTGGGCAACAGTATTGCTTTTTGCCCTGCTTCCTGAAAATACCCTCGCAGAAGACGTAGGCGCACGTCTCATAACGCATCATCGTATCCAAATATTTGTCGTATGCGGCGGATCGCTCTTCCTCCGTCGTTGCGGCATCTATCGCGTCCAATAGCGACGCCTCGATGTCTTCCCAGGATAGCGGTATGACTACGTAATCGGCGGCGTAATCGTCCTCGCGCGCTTCCCACTCTTCGCGAGTCCATTGGCTGGCGGCTTGTTCCGCTGCCGTCCGGTCGGCTTCGTCGAGGATACGGTCGATCTGATCGTCGATGTACTTACGTTGAGCTGCGGACATGTAATCGACGTTGGCGGTTTCGAGCGTTTTCGCGATATGGTCGAATGGCTTCAAGTCGTAGCCTCCTTATTCACCACGTGACGTTAACGACATGCGGCCTCATTGGTTATTGGTTATCTTCCTTCTACGCGAATAAGGTATTGTGTGCTATATATCGCGCTAGTCTTTTATCTCGTAAACCTTTTTATTTATAGAAAGCGTTCGCGAATGAAAGCATTTATGCCGTAATGAGCGATATTATTATGGTTCTCGTTATAATAGCTCTTGTTTAAAGATGGTTCTTGTTAATGTGATGGGTAACTACGTGACGAATACCACGTGACGTTTAACTACTTAACCGCTCCTTGTTCCCGAACTGTAGCTGAGTTTCGGGCGCCAGGGTATACACGTTATTTGACCACGTACCTGGCGCAGGATCTCTCCGTCTGCGAGCAGTTACAATCGGCTGCCCATTCCAGCGGTATTTCAGTAACCGCGATATACGCCGACTGGCGCTTTCTCGCGCGATCCCCAATCTCATCGCGATTGATTCCATTGACGGATAGCACACGCCATTCTCGTCCATGTACGCGGCTAGGACGCAGAGGGTTTGCCACCTCTCCGCGCCCATGTCCGCTACCATACCGGAGTGGATCGCGTCCACGTACGTTTTATAGAAAATCCGCGTTTCCTTTTGTTCGTCCATCCCTCGATCACCCTCCGTCTGTTTCGTGATATACTCGTAGTACGATATTTGATTTACCGTAGGAACACGCCGCGAGCCCGCCAACTTACGGCGTGGTTTTTTATTCCTGTTCGTCTTTTACATCCTCAAACGTCCAGTCATTCGTTCGGTATTGGTGCTCAACCGTATTCGCGATAGCTCTTAATGCGCAGGCAATGTCATAAGCATCTGTATCACCGGCAATCTCAAGCTGGACTTTCCTAATCCATTCTCCGCCATCAAAATTCCCGACCTCTACTTCCCTTCCGTCAGAAAGTTCGAACTTGAAACGCCAGTACACGGCCCCTCTTGTTTCTGTATCAGAGAGTGTTACCACGGTGAGTCCGTGTGCATCATCATCAGCACTAAACATTCTCGCGGATGTTTTTGCGCTAACTTCAATGTTTCCGAATTTATTCATAATGAATCGCCCCTTTTAGTTGATTTCTTAGTTAATCAGCGCTAGTTCGTCACCAATGCTAATCGCTCTTGTTCGATATCAAGCAACGTTTCTCGCGATGCGATTGCGATATCTGCGAACGTTCTCATGATGGCTGATGCTTTTTCAACGTCTCGATTTCTAACTGCTTCCAAACCCTGATAAGCCAGGTCAGTTGCTGCCTTAGTTCTATCATTCGGAGTCTTTGTGTGAACATAGTCAAATGCCTGATACGCTTCATGAAGTCCACTAGCCGCGCCATCGGAGTTTCCCTCATCGCAATATAGTCCTAGGCTCATTGAGGACTTCACTGCATTGCGGTATATATGTGCAAACTCAACAGCAGTAGCAGCAAGATGTAGCAGTCGTTCATTTCCTGGCTGCTCCTCTTTAACCATCTCCCAGTTTGCAATTACAGAGGCTGAAAGAAGATCCGCCTTTGCCTCAAATGTTTCAATCATTGCCGTCAAGTTTTCCATGCCATCATCTCTCCCATATCGTTTATTTGTCCGTTGGCTTCGGACGGCTCGTCCGTTTTTCCGACATCCGACGATTGCTCCCGTTCACATGGCGGATCACCTCCTCATTAATAGATAGGGCGCGAAGTTGTGAAATTGGGACATGCCCCCCTTACTTTTTAGTGTGCTTGTCAGGCATATTATTGGGACACCTACTTAAAAAAGGACAATATGTTTTTAAATATTGGTACATCACTCCTCTACTTTTATAAGCACAGACTTGTTGGAAACTGGTACATCTACTATTGAGAGCACAACTGGACCTTAGAATTGGTACACCTACTGTAATGTACGAAGCTATTTTTCATTCTGTACACTCGCCGTAAAAATTTTCTTCCCTACTTGTATATACGACACTACTTTTCGTTTCTCACACTAAGCGGTGAGGTTTTGTTTCCTCACACTCCTACATGATTATATGGATGGGGTAGTAGTTTCACGCACCCTTCTACTTCTTCTAACGCATGACTTTTAAATCTGTACGCCCAGCGATGGAATTTCCCTCCTACTTTGTTTAACGCCGTCCGAGGATACCTTCGAACCACCTCTCAAAAATATTGCCGTACGCGATCGCCTATTTCGCGCACCCTATACCTAAATAGATGGGCGAACCTCGATTTTGCACACCTAAGTACAATATCTAAAGAAAAAAATTATTCCGCACACTTCTAATAACAACTCAGAAGAGAAATCGTACAACGTTAGAGAAAAATTTCCAGATTTACACAAAAACAACTTGAACCAAACGCACGTTCTCGTTTATAATGAGTGCAGGCAGAAGAAAGGGTATCATTTCAAACGACCCCCTTCTTCTCCTCCTCTACTGTTACCGTGTGGCGTACGGACCTCCCGCCTTTGGCGCGACGGAAGTTCCCACGGCCGGACTATCAACGTTTGCCGCCGCGTAGTCCGTTTTCGGTGTACGTACACCGATTTGCTTCGTACATCCGGTGAGCCCTTGGCGGAGCTCACTCGGTCAGAGTCGTTGGCGCGAAGATGCCCTCAGTTGAACTTAGACCGTTGCCCTCCCCGTGGCGATCCGAAGTGTTGACGCACCTCGGCGGATCATCGGGCGATAGACCCTACTCCGATTTCGGCGGACGGTAATCCTCCATCGTTGGCGTACGTTCCAAGCGTTGGCCCGCAAGGAACACGACTTCATCGGACGTTTAGCGGACTTGATTAGCGAGTGAAGCGGATTAGTTCGAGCAGATACCGGAGGTGGATTCACAGGGATTGGCGTCTCATGCGATAATCACCTCTTCAATTTCTCGCGCGAATGTGAAGCCGAGCTCCTCCGCATGTTTAGCGGTCAGGTACACGACACCGGACGTAGCCTTTGCGCCCGCTTCCGGCCAAATGCTTGCGAATCTTTGCGGCGATACGGTTATGACGGTTCCGGCTGCGTTACCGACAAGTCGGAGATTTACGCAACCGACGACTGTTCTACGCCAGCCTATCGCGAAGCTCAATACGTCTTTGATGGTGCCAGGACGTTCCTTCCTCGGTCTTCCACGCTTTGGCTTTGATTGCTCATCCGCGAAATTATAAACTTCGAACATCTTCATCCCCTCCATTTTTCGAATGTTCCGTCAGATAAATGCGAACCTCTCTCCCCTACTATGGTTCATCGAGAAGCGTACTCGGTGCTGGGTCGACAACCTTCATATTAACGAGGTCGAACTCGAATGGCTGCGAACTGCGCGTCATGAACCGGACGACTAACTCCCAGGCGGTCATGTTACGCAATCTATCGACCACTAGCGCAATGTCGTCCTCGTTTTCCGTAACTCCGAGCGATATTGTACCCGTCGTGTCTATGTAGACGCCCGCAGGCTTATCCGGTATGACACCGAAAACGTTCAGTACGCCATATTCCGTAAGTTCGACCGCAGTTTCTTCGTCAACCAGGAACGCTGGGTATAACTCGCGGAACTCATCGCTCCTGATACGGTAGTGGATGCGCGGATATTTCGTCATTCCTCTTCGCTCTCTTTCCGCGGCTGCTCAAGCTGGCCCATAAAGTAGTGATAGACTTCGCCATTATCTGCGTAAAAGACTCCGCACATGTCATCGCCGTAATACATACCCTTCGTTAAATCGACCGTCATAGGCTCGTCCTCCTTCGATATAAATGCGAACTACCTCCAAACCGACAATGCGCTACTGGCGTAACGCTGACGCTGGGTCGCGGAAGAGGTCCGCTGGAGAATTGCGCCAAAATCGGGGGGAGGTTGATACGGGGAAAGTTATGTAATTGAAAGCAACAGGCGGGGAATGTCCGTTGGAACGTTCGGCGCGGATGGGGGTGGGAGCGCCTTAGAACAATTGAAAAGTTGGGGGTTATGGCATATAATTTAAGAATGTCGACTCTTCGACGTTTCAACATGTCAACATCTTGTGCATGAATTCATAATACACTCACCAGCACACAATGTCAACATCTTGTGCAGATAATTTTTAGGGGGATTTTTATGGCTATTCGCAGCAGACTCGGTGATATCATGAAAGAGCGAGGATTAACCAATAAAGACGTAGTTGAATTGACCGGGGTTAGCCGTAACACCATTACTTCCCTTGCATCTTCCGCGACAAGAATGATTAGTTATGACGTCCTCGACGCAATATGTACCGGATTAAAGATTTCGCCTGCCGATTTCTTTGAACATACGTCAGACAACGAATAGCAGCTCCCACACGCACGGGAAGCGCTTTTCTTACGTCCATATTCCGGAGGGTATGCGTAACCCGCCCTCGATAGGTAACGCGCTGAAACAACCTAGCAGATAGACGGAAATCGACCGCAGAATCGACGTCATCGCACATAAAAATACCGCTCTCCCTCATCGCGAAGGAAAGCGGCTTTTGTGTTATTTGTAGCGGCTCAAATTAGTCTTCGCGTACTCATTACCAGGGTTAGATTCGACCGCCTTTTGGTACGCTTCTTTTGCTTTAGCTACGTCACGCATAGCCTCATAACTAACGCCAAGTACGTTCAAGCCGTCGGATTTTTTGATGTTGTAGGTTTCGGATTCCACGAACTTTTTGGCAGCATCGATTGACTCTTGAAATCGCCCTAGCTTCATATATGCTAGAGCTAACCCAAAATTAGCGTCGTTGTGCGCGCTATCACGCTGTAGAGCCTTGTTGAACCATATTGCAGCCTCATTCGGGTTCTCCTTCTTCTCTCCTATCCCGTTCAAATGCAGTTGTCCGATCCTTACCATCTGTCCCGCGATACTGTCTCCATAAGTTTTATCCGCGAACACTTTCCACTCGCCGTTTTCAGCCACTACCGAACGCTTGTAGGTATGGCTTTTATCCTTTTCCTCTGTATAACTGTGTTGTTTTTCCGTTACCTCGAAGACAACCGTCTCGCCGCTCTTTTCCGCCCCTTTAACCTCGGTCGCGTTCAACTTGTAGAGCTCCGCATTCATTCGCATAAATAGCGCAAAATCGTCTTTACTCGTAGCCTTCCGGTCTGCCTCCGATAGAAGTGCGTACGCCGCGTCGTAGTTCGCGTTGATTACGTTCGTGTAGTACGATTCTAGCGTTTCTTTCGGATCGCCCTTCGGACCACATCCGTATAGTGTCGCGATTAAGAAAATAGCGAATAATGATAGCGTAAACCTTTTCATAGCGAACCCCCATCCGCATTAATTACCTAATTATACCATAATGGTGCGGATACACGGTGAGCCTACATATTAAATCGAAAAGTCAAAGTTAATTTTTGATGCGCGGATTTTTCTGACGCCTGTCGAGGGGTCAAGATAGGGGGTGCTGGGGGTGATGTGGGGTAGACCCGAGGTTTTAAAACCTGCGCGCAACCTATAAGTGCCTGACGACGCGGTTTCGGGTGGGGGCCTTGGGAGTCAAACCGTAATCGTTCCGTTATGCAATTGATATCCATTCCCAGTTAACATAAGCGTAGATGTCGGACACAGCACGTTTTCACAAACGCAGTAACCGCGCGAATTCCGTATCCTGTGGATAATTATCGTTTATGCACCGTTTATACAAACCGCATAACAGCGCGGGTTTGCGCAATTCGACCGTTTTTATTTCCCGACCGTTTATGCATCGTTTATGCAGCCTTGACCCGAAGTTTTCCGAGGGGCCACGCGCCGGAGGCATGCAGCGGATGTTTTGACCCCGTGACATTGGCGCAGCTCGTCAGGTACCTGCCGTCAGCGACCGCTATAGTAACTTTACATGTAAACCGGAGAGCCCGCGTCACGCCTACGTTTGACCCCCGAAAGTTGCGCTAAATATGTAGTTTTGTAAACTTAATTCGCGTGACAGTTGACGGTTACAACGCGCATCGCTACGGCGTTTTGCGTACATTGACGGAGATTGGACGTGATTACCCGATTCGTACCGACAACGAAAAAAACGCCAGCCGGAAATGGCTAGCGTCGCTTACCGGCACGAAGCCGCATAATTGGCGAAAACTGCGCGTGTTGCGCCCTAATGTTCTCATCGCTCATTTGAACGTATTTGCGCGTAGTTGAAATATCCGCGTGTCCTACGATTCTCTGTAACGTGAATAAGTCGCCTCCGTTAAGAAGATACATCTTACAAAAATAGTGGCGGAATGTATGCGGAGAAACACGCACGTCCTCGGAAATACCAGCCTCTACGCCATATCGTGCAAAGCGTTTCCGCACGGTATCACTCGTTAATGGATCGCCATATGCCGAAAGAAAGACGTGTTCGCGGTCACCGAAGAAAGATTTATTCTCCGTCATCAGTTCAAATAGTAACCGGAGAACCTCGCTTGACACTGGTACAATACGCGGTTTACGATTTTTATTCATTGCTGCCGATAAGTGAATGCAGCGTGATTTCACGTCGATATGCTCTGTCTTCAGCCCGAGAGATTCCTGTATGCGAAGGCCAGAATCTGCTAAAAGAAGCATAAGAGTACGATCGCGAAAACCTGCAAACGTTCTTGTATCTGGCGTATTTATCAACTTGTGGAGCTGATCGTCCGTAAACGCCTCGATCTCGTCTTCGTCCTCTTTTGGCGGCTTCAAGTTGGCCACCGGGTTAATGTCTAGCATCCTCTCTCGCGACCAAAAGTTAAACATTGTCCGAAGTGTTCGTATCCTGATCGCTACAGTTGTTGGTGATAGGGCTTGTCCCTTTATTTCACGTTTATGAACTCCAGCATACTTCGTCCGGCCGTTCGCCATGTAGATGTAATATTTCCAAGCGATGGTGGACGTTATCTCATCGAGCTTGATATCCGGGTAATTCTCATCAATCCATTCACGAAAATAGCGCCAGTGCGCCTTGTAATCCGCCAGCGTGCGTTCTCGCATGCCTTCCGCTTTCTTTACGTTGTAGAACAGTTGGAATGCGTCATCTAACTCATACGTGACATACGTAAGTGGCGTGACCGCTCTTTTACTCCGAACAAGCTGGCGACCTATTCGCGGGTCTTCCTTCATGAAAAAAAACCTCCTTCACACTCAAATGCTAAACTTGAGTCCGTAGGAGGTCCTTTTTTGACCGGATTTCCGCGATGTCTGACGTTCATGTCCGAATTGTTCCCGCTATCTCCCCGTTCGCAGACCGTGTGACCGTTGCCCTTTCGGAGGGCCTGACGGAACCATTCACGTCTGACAAACGTTGATATTACGCGGTTTTAGTGAGCGTGGCGTCCCAGGAGAGATTCGAACTCCCGACCGACGGCTTAGAAGGCCGTTGCTCTATCCTGCTGAGCTACTGGGACAAAAATGGAGGGAGTACCCGGATTTGAACCGGGGATAAGGGTTTTGCAGACCCGTGCCTTACCCCTTGGCTATACTCCCATATTGTTATGGGGCGATCGATGGGACTTGAACCCACGAGTGCCGGAGCCACAATCCGGTGCGTTAACCCCTTCGCCACGACCGCCATATTATAGTAGAACGTCTCACGCTTCTGGCAGGGGCAATAGGAATTCAACCCACACCAAAAGTTTTGGAGACCTTCATTTTACATGTAAATCAACTTTGGTAGCGGTGGAGGGAATCGAACCCCCGACCTTTCGGGTATGAACCGAACGCTCTAACCAGCTGAGCTACGCCGCCAAAATAAAAATGGCGGAGAGTGAGGGATTCGAACCCTCGCTACGCTTGCGCATACTAACGGTTTAGCAAACCGTCCCCTTCGGCCTCTTGGGTAACTCTCCGTGATTATATGCACCTTCAAAACTAGATATGCATGATTGCTAAGAATGTGTGGATAAGTCCTCGACCGATTAGTATTCGTCAGCTCCACGCGTTACCGCGCTTCCACACCGAACCTATCAACCTCATCGTCTATGAGGG
>NZ_JBIAOR010000031.1:0-28952 GCF_042878995.1 Brevibacillus sp. NPDC003359 | reverse complement strand
AGACCCCTCATAGACGATGAGGTTGATAGGTTCGGTGTGGAAGCGCGGTAACGCGTGGAGCTGACGAATACTAATCGGTCGAGGACTTATCCACACATTTAGCAATTGATCATGCAGATCCAGTTTTCAGGGAATAAAAGAAACCTTCTTGCTGATGATGGCAGGAAGGTTTTTTTGTGTAGAAAAAGCAGTAGCGATAAACTAATACGGATCGGAGGGTAAAGAGGGAAGGGGCATCCGGTGATTTCGGTGAAAATGCTTTCGAATAACCGAGGGGAAAGTATCCATGTGATTATCCAAAAAATGTTCGACTAAATATCGCTCAACAAGTCCGTGAGACATCGTTAGCTCTCCCCACCACTCCGTTTCATAGCGGCAAAGCATGCTGAGTAAATAAAGCAGCAAGTAATGACTGGCCCATTCAGGAAGAGGCAGAGAAGAAGCAGAACCATTCCAAAAGAAGAGGACGTTCTGATGCAAACGAAATAAGGGGTGTTGATCCAGTTCAGACAGGGCACACTGAGGAAGGGTCAGTTCCTTTATGTTTTTATTTTTTTCCGAGGTGAGTTTTTCTAAGTTGCAATCAGCTGGAGCTAGCCTGCGAATGTATTGTATGAAGGTCTCTGTTGAATAGGATAATGGCCCGTCCGTTTTTTCAGGAAAGGTAATGCGAACCAAATCATCCTGGCTTATATAGTCAATCTTTAACGTTAACCAGTTACGTGGTTTATTCGTAGCAATTCCATAACTATCGCTGACGATGGGGATAGATGAAAATAAGTCATGGACTAGATAGCGGTCTTGTAACGGTGAAAGCTGAAAAGCTTGAGCTAGTTGTGCAAAAAAACCTTCCTTTTGTGGTCGTACTTCGTCCTCCATGAGCATATAGGCGTTTCGTTTAAGCTTTCGTGTCGTGACACCATGTTGAAGAACGCGGCTGTTTTGGGGATAATACGGATCACGAGTCAACAACATCGCCTTTAACAAGTGAGAGCAGCCATAAAACAGCAACAATGGCTGGATGGACAAGTCGGCAACAGCGGAAGTGGAATAAAAATGCCTGGCTTGTCTCCATAGATACAGGAAACGCGAGCTTTGTTGAAAAGCTAGCCTCTCCGCATGCTCAACACCCATGGCATGGTAGCAGGCAGCCAAATATTTACGTGCAGTTGGTTCTGTTTCAAAATAGCGTAATGTTTTCCAAGCGTTATCCATGATAACCACCTTTACCAATTTTCGTAATATGGTTAAGTTTCCCTAATTGTTTTTTGATTTATCTGTCTAATCCAATCTATAACCGAACATTGTACTCATTTCTTGACAGTAAATTAAGCCGTTTGTTAAACTGTCTTAAACTATTCGCCGAGAGGAGCTTTTAACTGTGCGGGAAGACAAATTTGTTAAAGAGGGTTTAACGTTTGATGATGTATTGCTCATTCCAGCAAAATCTGAGGTTTTGCCAAGGGATGTTGATCTACGAGTTCAATTGAGTGAGCATGTGAAGCTAAATATTCCCCTTATCAGTGCTGGTATGGACACCGTAACGGAGTCTGGACTCGCGATCGCTATGGCACGCCAAGGTGGTATCGGGATTATTCATAAAAACATGTCGATCGAGCAACAAGCAAGCGAAGTAGATCGTGTAAAACGTTCAGAAAGTGGCGTTATTACCAATCCATTTTCTTTGACACAAGAGCACACAGTCGAAGAAGCGAATGCTCTCATGGGTAAATATCGTATCTCCGGTGTTCCGATTGTCGATGAGAATCAAACATTGATCGGAATTCTTACCAACCGCGATCTGCGCTTTGTACATGACTTCTCCATCAAAATCAAAGATGTTATGACGAAGGAAAACCTGGTGACGGCTTCTGTTGGTACTACTCTGCAACAGGCAGAAGAGATTTTGCAAAAACATAAGATCGAAAAGCTCCCGTTGGTGGATGAGAACAACATCCTGCGTGGACTCATTACAATTAAAGATATTGAAAAAGCAATCCAATACCCGCATGCAGCAAAGGATACACAAGGCCGCTTGTTGTGTGGAGCCGCTGTAGGGGTATCAGCCGATACGTTTGAGCGTGCTGCTGCACTGGTACAAGCAGGCGTAGACGTATTGGTGATCGATACCGCTCATGGACACTCCAAAGGCGTAATCGAAACCGTAAAAGCGGTTCGTGAAGAATACCCAACGCTTACAATCGTGGCAGGAAACGTTGCGACTGGACAAGCTACTCGCGATCTGATCGAGGCTGGCGCATCTGTGGTGAAGGTTGGTATCGGTCCTGGTTCCATTTGTACAACTCGTGTCGTAGCAGGTATCGGTGTTCCCCAAATTACAGCGATTCACGATTGTGCACAAGTAGCGCGAGAGTACAATATTCCAATTATTGCCGACGGCGGCATTAAATACTCCGGTGATTTGCCAAAAGCAATTGGTGCAGGTGCTTCTGTGATCATGATCGGCAGTTTGTTCGCTGGTACAGAAGAAAGTCCGGGCGAATTCGAGATTTTCCAGGGGCGTCGTTTCAAGGTATATCGTGGAATGGGATCGATTGGCGCGATGAAAGCCGGCAGTAAGGACCGTTACTTCCAAGAAAACGCACAAAAGCTCGTTCCGGAAGGGATCGAAGGCCGTGTTCCTTACAAAGGCCCACTGGCAGATGTCACGTATCAGTTGATTGGTGGATTGCGTGCAGGTATGGGATACTGCGGAGCGAAGACCATCGAAGATTTGATTCAAAACTCCCAGTTTGTCCGCATTACCGGCGCTGGCTTGCGTGAGAGCCACCCACACGACGTACAAATTACAAAAGAATCACCTAACTACTCGATTTCCTAAACAAAAAACAGTTCGGAAGACCCACGTCCCCTTTCTTTTAAAAAGAGAGGGGATTTTTACTAGCTACTAACATGTGGAAATAGGAGGAATCACGCTTCAAGCGACCCTGCAACCTATGGTACACTTACAATTGTGTGCTTGTTTTCACGAAAAAATGAAATAGACAGAAATAGGAGAGTGAGAGATTACATGAAGCGAAAGACATGGACAAAGCGTTTGACAGGTCTGTTCCTTTCTGTCGCTGTTTTTGCTACAGCAATGGGAGGAACGGTTTCAAAGGTGGAAGCTGCCCCTGTAGCATCTCAAGCGAATTTACAACTGGAAGCGAAGTCTGCCATTCTTGTTGAGGCATCGACGGGAAGGGTTCTCTATAATAAAGATCCTGACGTAGCACTTCCGGTAGCTAGCATGAGTAAAATCATGTCCGAATATCTGGTTCAGGAAGCCGTCAAACAAAAGAAAATTAGCTGGGATGATGTTGTCCCGGTAAGTGAGTATGCTTTTTATATCGCGAAAATTTCAGATTCGTCTGGTGTGTACCTGAATTTAGGTGAATCATTTACAGTTAAACAATTGTCAGAAGCGATGACAGTCGTTTCTGCTAACGACGCAACCGTACTTTTGGCAGAGAAGGTCGCAGGCAGTGAAGCTGCCTTTGTTGAAATGATGAACAAAAAAGCAGTAGAGCTTGGTATGAAAAATACGATGTTTGTCACTTCTACAGGTTTGCCAGCTGATGAGTTGGGCCCGTATTCAGTGAAAACCGATCAAGCAGAAAATCTGATGTCGGCACGCGATTCGGCTATCCTCGCACGTGCTCTGATCCGTGATTTCCCTGAGGCATTGGAAGTTTCCAAAAAAACAAACTTCACATTCCGAACAGGTACCCCACAAGAGTGGAGCAAGAAAAGCTTCAACTGGATGCTGCCTGGTCTGATTAGCTCCTATCCGGGCGTAGATGGATTGAAAACAGGGCATACACTTGCAGCGGGCTATTGCTTTACAGGGACGGCTGTTCGTGACAACATGCGTTTGATTAGTGTAGTAATGAATACAGATAGCAATACAAAGCGTTTCGCGGAGACCAGAAAACTGTTTGACTACGGTTTTAACAATTACAAACTGACGAAACAAATGGACAAGAATGTACCAGTTAAAGGGTTTGAAATAGCCCCTGTGAAAAACGGTGTAGAGGTAACAGTTCCAGCCGTTACAGGTAGCGAAGTAAATATGATTACAAAGATCGGTACCGAAGCAAAATTCACACCAACGGTTACCTTCCAGGATCTGACCGCGCCAATTACGCAAGGACAGGTTGTCGGTAAGATCGTATTGAAAGAAGAAGGCATGAAGGATACGGATTATTTGCAGCCTGAAGACGCGACAAAAGCAGGTGTTGATGTAGTAGCGGGACAGGCAGTAGAGGAAGCCAGCTGGATTCGTCTGTTCTTCCGCAGTATTATAGAATTCTTCAGCAATTTGTTTAGCAGTGGAACAGGAAATTAAATAACTATTGTTTTCCCTTACATCTATCGTTTACAATGACGGTAACAGGAACCATAACACCGCATAACAGTTTCGGTTCTGACTCATGATGTAGGGGGTAATGACATGGTACAAGTAGGAACATCCCGCGTTAAAAGAGGTATGGCTGAAATGCAAAAAGGCGGCGTCATTATGGACGTCGTAAATGCTGAACAAGCAAAAATTGCAGAAGCAGCGGGTGCTGTTGCTGTAATGGCTTTGGAGCGTGTACCGTCTGACATTCGTGCAGCTGGTGGAGTTGCGCGTATGGCGGACCTTAGCATTGTAGAGGAAGTACTGAATGCTGTTTCGATCCCTGTTATGGCAAAAGCTCGTATCGGTCATTTTGTTGAAGCGCGTGTTCTTGAGTCTCTGGGTGTAGATTATCTCGATGAGAGTGAAGTACTCACTCCAGCAGATGACTTGTACCATATCAATAAAAAAGAGTTCACTGTACCGTTTGTATGTGGCGCCCGTGATCTGGGTGAAGCCCTCCGCCGTATCGGAGAAGGTGCATCCATGATCCGCACAAAAGGTGAGCCAGGAACCGGAAACATTGTAGAGGCTGTTCGTCATATGCGCACGATGATGTCCCAAATCCGCAAAGTGCAAGCTATGTCCTACGATGAATTGATGGCAGAAGCCAAAAACCTGGGTGCCCCATACGAACTGCTTGAAGAGGTACACAAAACAGGTAAGCTGCCAGTCGTAAACTTCGCAGCAGGTGGAGTAGCAACACCAGCAGATGCTGCCCTGATGATGCAATTGGGCTCCGATGGCGTGTTTGTAGGCTCTGGTATCTTTAAATCAGAGAATCCAGAGAAATTTGCTCGCGCGATTGTGGAAGCGACTACCCACTACACCGATTACGAACTGATTGCTCGCGTATCCAAAGGTTTGGGTACAGCAATGCCGGGAATCGAAATCTCCAAAATTCGTGAAGCTGATCGCATGCAAGAGCGCGGCTGGTAAGGTGAGTAGCATGAAAATCGGCGTACTCGCTCTACAAGGAGCTGTAGCAGAACATGTACGAATGCTAGAAGAAGTTGGTGCCACAGCCGTCCCGGTCAAAAAAGTAGAAGAACTGGATGACCTCGATGGACTGGTCATTCCCGGTGGAGAAAGCACCACGATTAGCAAGCTGATGCACAAGTACGGATTCATGGAGGCGGTTCAAGAGTTCGGTAAGGCGAACAAGCCGATCTTCGGAACTTGCGCAGGAGCGATTCTTCTGGCCAAACGGATTCAAGGACAAGACGATTGCCATTTAGGCCTGATGGAGATCAAAGTAGAGCGAAATGCCTTTGGTCGCCAAAAAGAGAGCTTTGAAGTCTTGATGCCTGTTGCGGGTGTGGCGGCAGATTATCCGGCAGTGTTCATCCGGGCACCGTATATAATGGAAGTCGGAGAGAACGGTCAAGTCTTGGCCAAGCACGAAGACAAGATTGTTGTCACCCGAAGCGGTCACTATCTGGCAGCAGCCTTTCATCCAGAATTGACCGAAGATACAAGACTGCACAAATACTTCCTCGACATGGTCAAGGAATACAGAAGCTAGTTGTAATACCAGAAGATCGGCCGTAAAAAAGGTGCCGATCTTCTTTTTTTTCTGTAAAGATCGAGGCGGGCTTCTCTTTACATACGTATAGAACCTGTAGTACAGTTAACAATAATAGTATTCATGAATGAGAATGCAATGATGAGAACAAGTACTTCACAAGAGCCAGGCCTAGAGAGTCGGTGGTAGGTGCAAACCGATCCGGTTAGGTGAAGGAATCCATCTCGGAGTGGCAAAGGAACAACAACTTTGCCCGGAACCGTCCCGTTATGACGGAAGAGTGGGCATATGCATGAGGATTGCTGCATATGTCAACGAGGGTGGCAACGCGGGTATACAACACTCGTCCCTTACCAGGGGACGGGTGTTTTTTGTTTTTTTTCAATACGATTCGGAGGGATTTACACATGTTGGACGTAAAAGTATTACGCCAGGATTTGGAAGAAGTAAAACGCCGTTTGGCTTACCGCAATGAAGATATTTCTGCGTTGGATCAATTCGTAGAAGTAGATGAAAAGCGTCGCCAAATCATCCAAGAAGCAGAAGCGCTGAAAAATAAGCGTAACACGGTATCCGAGCAAGTAGCGGTTATGAAACGCAATAAGGAAAATGCAGACCATCTGATCGCTGAAATGAAAGAGGTAAATGAGCGCATCAAGGCTTTGGATGAAGAGCTGCGCCAACTGGATGAACAGCTGGAGTTCATTTTGCTGAGCCTCCCGAACCTGCCGCACGAAAGCACGCCGATCGGTACGACAGAAGACGATAACGTGATTGCCTGGACATGGGGAGAGCCACGTGCATTTGACTTCGAGATTAAGCCTCACTGGGAGCTGGCTAGCCAAGCAGGCATCCTCGATTTTGAAGCGGCGGCAAAAGTAACAGGAAGCCGTTTTGTTTTCTATAAAGGGCTGGGCGCACGTCTGGAGCGCGCACTGATGAACTTCATGATGGATTTACACTCGAACGAGCATGGCTATGAAGAAGTGATCCCGCCGTATATCGTCAACCGTACGAGCATGACGGGAACTGGTCAATTGCCTAAGTTCGAAGAGGATGCATTCAAAATTGAGGGACCAGATTACTTCCTGATTCCAACTGCAGAGGTACCGGTCACCAATATGCATCGTGATGAAATCATGGATGGAGTGGATCTCCCTCGCTACTACACTGCATTCAGCGCATGTTTCCGTTCGGAAGCGGGTTCTGCTGGCCGTGATACGCGTGGTTTGATTCGTCAGCATCAATTCAACAAAGTTGAGCTGGTGAAATTCGTGAAACCAGAAGAGTCTTATGACGAACTCGACAAGCTGGTGAAAAACGCTGAAAAGGTGCTTCAATTGCTTGGAGTGCCATACCGTGTCCTGAGCATGTGCACAGGTGATCTCGGATTTACGGCTGCGAAGAAATTCGACCTGGAAGTTTGGATTCCGAGCGGCGGCACATACCGTGAAATCTCGTCTTGCTCGAACTTTGAAGATTTCCAAGCGCGCCGTGCCAATATCCGTTTCCGTCGCGATACGAAATCGAAACCGGAATTTGTGCATACATTGAATGGTTCTGGTTTGGCGATTGGACGTACAGTAGCAGCGATCTTGGAGAACTACCAAGAGGCAGACGGAACAATCATGATTCCAGAAGTTCTTCGTCCGTACATGGGCGGAGTTGACAAAATCGCGCCGAAGTAATAAGCGAGAGATTTAGAAAGCAGCTCTTGATCCATACGGGTCAAGGGCTGTTTTATATTGTGTACTAATACAGAGGTATTTTTTTAAAAACGTGTTGCACTGTATCAATCTCTGTTATATAATAAGAACAAATTTTAAGAATGTTGTTTTAATACAGAAATGGAGGAATGGAGAATGGACTGCTATCGGTGTGAAGGAAACGGAGAACAAAATTGCCCAAGATGTGGAGGCGTTGGTCATGATGACAACGGAGCGGCTTGCCACAATTGCTTGGGGGATGGGCATGTATGCTGCAGCCATTGCAGTGGCAGCGGATATCAGGAGTAAGGACATTTTTTTGTCACTACTGTTATATAATAAAAACATTTTTATTGATCTGTACCATAATAACTTTGGAGTGAGGGAGGAGGAGCTGTTTTGACTACCGTACCAACGAATCCATATCCGCTGGAGGTTCAGATTTCAGGTGAGATGCACCCCGGTTATCAAGATATCCTGACACCAGAAGCGATTCAATTCGTGATGAAGCTGGAGCAAAGGTTTGGCGACAGACGACAACAATTGTTGGCCAAACGCGTGGAGCGTCAATTGCAGATCGATGCAGGTCAACTGCCCGATTTTCTACAGGAAACAGCGGACATTCGTAAAGGAGATTGGACTGTTGCTCCATTGCCCAAAGATTTGCAAGACAGACGGGTGGAGATTACGGGACCTTCGGGTGACCGGAAAATGGTCATCAATGCACTGAACTCGGGTGCTCGGCTTTTCATGGCTGACTTTGAGGACGCGAACTCACCAACCTGGGAGAACACCATCCAAGGCCAAATCAACATGAAGGATGCGGTCCGCCGCAATATCTCTTACATCAGCCCGGAAGGCAAGTCATACTCCCTCAATGAAAAGACAGCGGTTTTGATCGTGCGTCCGCGTGGCTGGCATCTTGATGAAAAACACATCCGCCTCGACCAAAAACCGATTTCCGGAAGCTTGCTTGACTTCGGACTTTACTTTTACCATAACGTAGAAGCCCTCATGGCTAATCAGACAGCACCGTATTTCTACTTACCGAAATTGGAGAACCACCTAGAAGCTCGTCTTTGGAACGACGTCTTTCTTTTCGCGCAGGATGAATTAAATATTCCACGTGGCACAATTCGTGCGACCGTATTGATCGAAACGATTCTCGCAGCTTTTGAGATGGATGAGATTCTGTACGAGTTGCGTGAGCATAGTGCGGGACTGAATTGCGGACGTTGGGACTACATTTTCAGCTATATCAAAAAACTGCGGAATCAGCCTGATGTGATTACACCGGATCGTGCGCAAGTGACCATGACGGTTCCGTTCATGAAAGCATACACCACGCTGGCTGTGAAGACTTGCCACAAACGGATGGCGCCCTGCATTGGCGGAATGGCCGCACAAATTCCGGTGAAAAATGACCCGGTACAAAATGCAGAGGCCATTGCCAAAGTGCGCGCTGACAAAGAACGGGAAGCGTACGATGGACATGATGGGACTTGGGTTGCTCACCCTGGGCTAGTGCCGGTAGCCATGGAAGTGTTCGATCGCTTGATGAGAGAACCGAATCAAATCTGGTACAAACGTGAAGACGTAGACGTATCTGCTAGTAAACTGCTGGCAGTCCCAGAGGGCACAATTACAGAATCGGGTGTCCGCACGAACATTAGCGTGGGCTTGCAGTACATCGAGGCTTGGTTGCGTGGATCCGGGGCGGTGCCGATCAACAATCTGATGGAGGATGCGGCTACAGCGGAAATTTCACGGGCACAGGTCTGGCATTGGATGCGTCATCGTCACGGAGTCTTGCAGGATGGTAGAAAGGTGACAGAAGGCTTGGTGAAGCAGTGGCTGAGTGAGGAATTGCAAGCGATCAAGCAAGTAATCGGCCAGGAGAAGTACGAGAACAGCAAGTATCCGATTGCTGGTGATCTTTTCTTGCAATTAGTAACGACAGAAGATTTTGAAGACTTCCTAACTGTACCGGGCTATCGCTATTTGTAAAAATAAAAAGAGTGGGGGAAATGAAAATGACGAAAGTAAGCAAGCAAGAAACGATTCAACAGATGGAGCAAAGCTGGCAGGGTGAGCGGTTTCAGGGAATTACACGTCCGTATACGGTAGAGGATGTCGTTCGTTTGCGCGGTTCCGTACAAATCGAACATACGCTGGCTCGTCTGGGAGCAGAGCGACTGTGGGACCTCTTGCATACTGAGCACCATATTAAAGCGTTGGGGGCTTTGACCGGGAATCAAGCGATTCAGCAGGTAAAGGCAGGATTAAAAGCGATTTATTTGAGTGGCTGGCAGGTAGCGGCCGATGCCAATCTGTCTGGTCAGATGTATCCTGATCAAAGCCTCTACCCGGCAAACAGTGTTCCACAGGTCGTAAAAAGAATAAATCAGGCATTGCAGCGGGCGGATCAGATCGATCAATCAGAGGGCGGTACAGAGACGAATTGGTTTGCACCAATCGTAGCAGACGCAGAAGCGGGCTTTGGTGGGCCATTGAACGTCTTCGAATTGATGAAGGGTATGATTGAAGCGGGTGCAGCTGGGGTGCATTTTGAAGACCAGCTGGCTTCTGAGAAAAAATGCGGTCATATGGGCGGAAAGGTACTTATTCCGACGCAAGCAGCAGTGCGTAATCTGATTTCTGCCCGATTTGCTGCAGATGTGATGGGAGTCCCGACACTTATCGTGGCACGTACCGATGCCAATGGCGCTTTCCTGATCACCAGCGACATCGACGAGCAGGATAAACCATTCCTGACGGGTGAACGAACAGCAGAAGGATTCTTCCGTTTGCGTGGTGGATTGGATGCGGCGATTGCCCGTGGACTGGCGTACGCTCCCTATGCAGATTTGATCTGGTGCGAGACTTCTGAGCCGAATTTGGAGGAAGCACGCCGTTTTGCAGAAGCAATCCATGCCAAATATCCGGGCAAGCTGTTAGCCTACAATTGCTCTCCTTCTTTCAACTGGAAAAAGAAGCTGGATGAACAGACCATCGCTCGATTCCAAGAGGAGATCGGCGAGATGGGCTACAAGTTCCAATTTGTCACGCTTGCTGGCTTCCACTCCCTGAATTACAGCATGTTTGAACTAGCGCGCGGCTATCGTGACCGCGGAATGGCTGCCTACTCTGAATTGCAGCAGGCTGAGTTTGCCAGCGAAGTACATGGCTATACGGCGACCCGCCATCAGCGTGAAGTGGGTACCGGGTATTTCGATGAGGTTGCGCAGATTATCTCGGGCGGTAATTCTTCGACGACAGCATTGAGCGGGTCAACGGAAGAGGAGCAATTCGCTCATAACTAAAAAAGATACAAGAAAACCTTGCTTGTACAGTAAGGTTTTTTTGTTTTGTTCCGTAAATTTGTTTTTCTGGAAAGTGTAACCTTTTGAATGTTTTTACGAATAAGTCAATGTACAAAAAAGATCACGCAGCATCCACGTAACCAATAAAAAGGAGAGTAACCTATGAAGAAAACAATTTCGCAGGCGGTTTGTATGATGGGAGCCATGTGTGTGCTGGTCTCAACACCTGTAGCGTCAGCCCAGCAAGGAGAGTATCTGGCAGCAGCAAATCAAGCAAATATAGCGGATGATGTCATGAAAAAGGTAGAGGAATCACTAGCTAAAGCCGGGAAGCTATTACCGTATCTCAAGGAGTATACGTTCAAAACGGTAACGGTTGATAAAGAGAGGGCCAACATCATCTTTGTTCAGCTTAGAAAAGAGAAGGACCAAGAAAAGCCAATGGTAAACATGCAATTTGAAGCGAACTCTGGGAAATTAATTAATTTCAGGCTCGACGAAAAAACACAAGACGGAAAGATACCAACGTGGAAGGAGTCGAAAGAAAAGGCAACTGCTTTTTTGAAAGAGTGGTACGGTGCAGATATGGATGGTTATCAGCTTAATCCAACCTTTACGGAACACCACGGTGTTGTCTTTTCTAAATCAATAAACGGTTTACTGTATCCGAATCTGAGTGTAGGTATCGAGCTCAATGCCAAAGGGGAGGTTGTGTCCGGTGGTTCCGTTCATGTACCGGATTCCGAATTTTCCTACGAGACCCCTTCATTCGAAAAGACCTCTTTTCCCCAACCAAAAGAAGCATTGTCAAAGGAACAAATGACAAAAACAGTTGCTTCCCACTTGAAGTTGACCTATTGGGCAGATAAGAAGCTGCTTACGTATGAGCCCATGTTTTCAGGGTATCTGGATGCAACGACAGGGAAGCCCTTGGACGTTCCACAACAGAAGTATAACCTGACAGGAGAACTCATTAAAGTTACGCCGCAAGCTAAAAAACTGACAGCAAAAACAAAAGAGGACGTTTCCGCTTACGTGAAACAGGAACATAACGTAGACATAAAAGCAGGGGAATGGGAGGAAGAGAGTTTTCCGAAAACGGGGGTCAAGGCATTTATATGGAAGGAAGATACAGACGATGAAACTGAAGTAAAAGTAATGGAGAAAACAGGAGAGATTCTGTCCTTTTCTAAACAAGTACCGAGAATAGAGAAAAATAGTATGACGAGGGAAGAAGCACGCGCGCGAGCCATCAAGGAAATGGAAAAATATGTACCAACTGATATGGGGGAAATGATGGAAATCAGTGATACAAGTGATCTGAAAGGAGAGGAACGTGGGAGATTCCAATTTGAATTCGTCAAGATGCATCAAGGGATACCCGTAAACGACAGAAGCTTCTATGTCTGCATCGTAAACGGAAAGGTCACGAGTATGGGAACGACCAGCGAAACGGATTTCGTCGAACAGTTACCTGATCTAAAGGCAGGAGTCACTGCAGAACAGGCAGCTCAGGAATACCTGAAGCAATTTCAACTGGAGTATTTTTATCCTGAAAATAACGGGAACCAAGCGGTCTTGGTATACAAACTAGCGAGCGAGTATAGATGGTTCGATGGTCAAATAGATGCATCTACTGGAAAAATTATTCAAGATGAGGATAAAAAAACCGACTGATCTTGATCAAGGATCGAACAACATACGGGAAAGGAGGATGTGCGCATGGATGACGACCTCAATCAAAAAATGAGAAGTATCTATCAACAACACTACCTGGCTGTTTACGGTTTCTTGTTCCATTTCACCGGAAGCCAGAATGAAACCGAAGATTTGACGCAAGAAGTGTTTACCCGTGTAGTGAAGGTACTGCCGACTTACGATGGACGAGTAACTGTAAAGACTTGGCTGTTCTCTATCGCGAAGCATATTGCCGTCGATCATTATCGCAAGCAGAAGCTGTATGAACTGGTTTCCGAAAACTGGTTGACACGGTTAACAGCAAAACACGGGATACCAGAAGTAGAGTTGGATTATAAGGAAGAAATGCGGGAGATCAAAGATGCGTTACAAAGACTGAAGCCATCATATCGCATGGTCGTCATCCTGCGCAGTATAGAAGGGTACAGCATCAGGGAGACGGCGGAGCTTCTGGATATTTCGGAGGCGAAGGTGAAGGTCATTTATCATCGGGCTCTGAAAAAATTACAGCACTACCTGAAGGATTCGTTGGAAGGGGGAGTTCCACATGAGCTGGCATGAAGAAGAGCTGGAAAACCGACTGAGACGATTAAAGGAAACGGAATCGCCTCCTCGACTGGAATATATCAGGGAGACAGAGCGACGTTTAGAAATTCAAACCAATCGACTTAAGCGACGCATTCATTTTCAGCGTTTAGGGAATCGTGTGGCTGGTGTTGTTGCAATCGTGCTGTTGGGAGGATGGGTGTCCACGGAGAGTGGGCAGCAGAGCCTTCATACATTGTGGAGCTATACAATGAAGCATGAGCAACCCTCCTCGACCTTTATTCCCGCTCCCACTTTCGAATCTGCCCAGCCGTCGCCGGCCACACCTCCACCCACAATTACGAGGAAAGAGAACACGATCATAAATAGACCTGTCACAACAAATCGTTTCGAGAAGACAACCAAGCCCTTAGAACAAAAACAACCGCCAGCGAAGACTATGCCATCCGTTTCCACTTCGCAGATAAAGCAGCCTGTAACCGTAACGAATACAGCACCAATACCTCCTGCTGTGAAAAAAGCAGAAGCTTATGTGCAGGAGATGCTAGGGGAAGAAGGGATGCATTATCGGTATAATCCATCACAGTCAGATTTAAAAAGTGGAACGGTAGGATTTAGTCGGATTATTCATGGCATTCCAGTATATGAAGCAAGCTATACGGTTGAAATGAATGGTGACGAGGTATCACGGTTTCAAATCTCTCAGCAATCAGACCAAATCCAGTCTCTTGCGCAGATTCCCAAACCGACAGACGTACTATCGAAAGAAGAGGCGGAAGAAGCGATTGCTTCTACATTGCGTTTGGTGTACCGGGAAAAGGGAGGGACGACAGCCTCCTTACGCTACGAGCCGGAATTTTCCGGGTTCGTCGATGCCAGTACAGGAACGTTTGTCTCGAGCATAGGTATACCCATACAAAAGAATGAAGGAAAAAGGGTCATACCTGTAGCTGCTGAAGGTAGACGAATAGAAGCGAATAGAAGCGAAGAGGCTCTTTCCTTGCTTGTACAGGAATTTGGCTTGCCTTTCGCTACTGATAATTGGGAAGGATCGGTATCTTTCGGAAGGGATAGAATAAGGGAGATGCACTGGTCGGAGAAAGGAAGAGAACTGTCAGCTCGTTTTCATGAGAATGGACAATTGCTATCCTATCGAGTGAACAAAAGCAAAGATTCAAGGACCTCTTCCAGCAAAAATCAGGCCGCTTCGCCGGAAGTCTTCTTACCATCTGTGATTGAGCATCTGCAACGTTACCTGGACGAGTCGATCAAAGAGCTGGAGATGACAGGCATCAAAAGGGAAGCAGCAGAGATCCGATTCCATTTTAACAAGATGTATCAGGGTATCTCCGTAATCGACCACACTTATGAGGTGATTGTCGATACAGGCACGGGAGAAGTTGTAGGCATGTCAGGTTCATTTGGACAACAAGCCACTAGCTTCCCGGACCCTGCCAAAGCGATTTCCAAGGACGCCGCTGAGGCAACAATGAAAAAAAACCAGCCGCTGGCACTTGCATATATCTGGACCAATCAAAACGGCACAGCTGACATGCAGCCGCTTCTTGTATACCATGTTAACAAGGAAAAAGGAATCGAGACATCTATTGAAGCGATAACCGGAGCTGTACTTGAAGGGGTACAAGAATAACGGTGATGAATGGACAGAGATGAAGAAGGACCAGGGCATATTCACCCTGGTCCTTGATTGCTAAAAACGAGCAATCTCACTATAATGGAAGTGAATGTAAGTATCACGTCCCCGTAGCTCAGCAGGATAGAGCAACGGTTTCCTAAACTGTAGGTCGGAGGTTCGAATCCTCTCGGGGACGCCATTGTAGGAAAAACCTTGGTGTATCAAGGTTTTTTCTTTTTTATTGAGACGTGTATCATGTCTGAAATGTATAACGTATATCAAATGACGAACGAAATAAGGGGGGGATTTCTTTTGAAAAAAGTGATCGTAGTGTGTATGGCTATGGTCTTGACGATTTTCTTCAGCGGATGCAGCTCAGATGCGGTCGTACAGGATAAGACAGAGTCGCCACCTGCAAAAGAAGTAACGAACGCTGGCACAGAACAGAAACAATCGGTCGACAACTCTTCAAGCTATAACCAAATCGCAAGCTATATGGAAGAAGAGTGCAAAAAAGCTTTCTCCCCCTACTATGAGCTCGTCGAGTTTACTGTATCAGATTATGAAGAGAAAACAGTGGACGGAAAAGTAGAAGCGACATTCGCGTATCAAGTGAAATACAAAAACTTTGAGAAAGACCCTGAGACGGTGGACTACATCAAGGCCGCAAAAGAAAAGAACGATCCCCATTACCAACAGCTGTATGATGAATATTTGCAGCCCAAGGACATGAACTTTCATTTGAAAGCCGTAGTTGAAGATGCGGACTCCATAACCCTTTACACCAATGTGAGTCCAAAAGGAATCCAATGGGAAAAGGCAGTTATTTCTGATTTTATCCTGAAGAAATAGGATAGCGACTTGACCGTAGGGCCGCGTGGTTACGCGGTCTTATTCATTTTTCTCGCACCAGTACTCGTACTCATTGTCGATCCAATCTTTGATATGATCGTAATTCTCCCAAGTATCTTCCACGTGGTACACACTTGGCTCACAATCAAACGCTTCTAGATAATGATAGCGATACTCCCCCGTATCGAAATCGAAGTAAAACATCGCGAACTGATTTCCTACTTCATTCAACATGTCTTTAGCAAATACTCCACCCGTCTTCTCATAGACTTCAGGGCCAGTCATCTTCCTTTGTTTAAAATCAGCGATCAGGCTTTCGAAACTCTTCTGAAAATCCTCGCTAACCATATCATTTTCAATCAACCAGCCGATGAAAAAACCTGTATGTACGTAGGCCTGTTTTCGAGGAAGATCTTCCTCAAAGTTTTCATAATGATATTTCGCTTTATCGTATATCGTTGCCACTAGCAGATCCTCTCTTTCTATTTGCTCAGTTTCCAAAAATTATACAGGATAGATGTAATGATAAATAGTCAAAAGAGGATGAAGAAAGAAGCATAGGAATTTTACGGCATTGCCATGATGCGAAGTGGTAGTATTTAACTGTTATTTAGAGAGAGAACCATTGGCTGGTTCAAAGAGGGGTCATCTTTCATGCGGAAACTGCTTGCCTTTTTTGTTAGCGGTGTAATCATTAGTCTGTTAATCCTTCCTGTAGAACCTGCATCATCTAGAGGGTCAAGCTCGTCTAGTTCCAGTAGTTCAGGATCATCTAGTACAGGCAGCTCCTCTTCCAGTAAAGCCAGAAAGAACACCGATTCAACAATCCCCACCCAAAAAGAGAGAAATAAGAGTAGAAGAAAAAAAGCAGTATGGTGGTGGACTGTTTCAGCAATTTGAAGCGGGCTGTTTGATCAAATTAATTCCTCAAATAGAAACCAGTAATAAGCAAAAACCCGTCCTCAGCCTAGCTGGAGACGGGTTATTCATTCCATTCTATAACGTATACTCACTTAAAATAAACTGCGGAGCTAACAAATACTCGACGGGATATAAATCATCTCTTCTTGTTAGTAACGCCTTCACTAGCCCAATTTGATACTCTCCCTTTACTTCAATGATCACGAAGGCATCCTGCTTTTCATTCAGAGGATAAATCACATTGCTCGAATCAAACACTTTGTGATCAATATCCAATGTTGCAAGGTGAAAGGGTTTGCCTTTCCACTCTGTGCGATAAACCACAAACGCTTTATTTTCTAACAAGTGAACCAATCTGTCTCTGGATAAATTCAATTCAATTCCTGTCATGTAGCCTTGCTCATCGAGATCGTTCTGGTACTCCTCATCAATCTCATCGCCAATTGCCATCTTGTACGTTTTCGCGGATAACTGCATGTCATCCAACAGCTTTCCCCTGTTCAAATCAACGACTAACGGGATGTGCAACAAGGAAGGATCGACATAACGGCTAATCTTGTTATCCTTCTCCCTTTGGGAATCAACGATTTCTTTCCCTGGTTGCTGCAAATAAATATAGCCCATGTTGCAATAAGCATCGCATGTAATGATCATGAGGCTTCCCTCTCTTTCTTTGAGAACTCGACGAATGGTCAGAATTTTTCGGGTATGATAGAATTACTTACCAACAAATGTGAATCGGAGGGAGTATGTCGGATGCAGAATGATAAGCGAATCAAATTCATTAGCCCTGAAACAATGCCACCTACTTTTGGCTACACCCATGCAGTGGAGGTTCGGAACGCACGGACGATTTACATATCCGGTCAGGTGGCTCTCAACAAGGAAGGCCAAGTGGTCGGCACAGGTGATTTAGCTGCACAGACGAAGCAAGTTTTCGAAAATATCCAATTCGCTTTAGATGCGGCAGGAGTCAGCTTTGATCATGTAGTGAAATTGACTTTTTTCGTGACCGACATCTCCAAGATGCACGTTGTCCGTGAGATTCGAGATCAATACGTGAATACAGAAACTCCGCCAGCGAGCTCTGCCGTTGAAGTGAGCAAGCTCATCAGGGACGAGCTGTTGATTGAGATTGAGGCCATCGCTGTTGCAGATATATAGTTTGTCTCATCCCCCTTCTGTTCGATTATTCATCGTTCAGGAGGGTTTTTTTGTGCTCTTTTGGGAAGATTATGGAGCGAGATATGCGGATCGGCAATGGTACGTGTCGGCTCTAAATCTTTTGCTATTGGAGTTGGTTGCATGAATTATATCATCGCAGGTATAGGTTTGATCACGGTATTTTTGCTTGCTTGGCTGACAAGTAGTAATAAAAAGCACATTCGGTATCGCCCTATCCTCATCATGATTCTGATTCAGATCGTGTTTGGCTTGCTGCTGTTGCGAACCAGTATTGGACTCATTTTAATATCAGGCATTGCCAGCAGTTTTTCTGTACTCCTGGAGTATGCTTACGAGGGGATCAATTTTGTTTTCGGCGGCATTGCGAATCCGGGTGCGTCGCCATTTTTCTTACAAGTTTTGCTGCCAATCGTGTTCGTATCCGCACTGATAGGCATTCTACAGTACACGAGGATCCTCCCTTTATTTATTCATTATGTAGGACTCGTATTGAGCAAAGTGAATGGCATGGGAAAATTGGAATCGTATAACGCGATTGCTTCGGCGATCGTCGGGCAGTCTGAAGTGTTTATTACCGTGAAAAAACAGCTCAGTGCCATACCTGAAAACAGGTTGTACACGCTGTGCGCCTCTGCGATGTCCACCGTGTCTATGTCGATTGTGGGTTCCTTCATGACCATGCTCAAACCGGAGTATGTAGTAGCTGCGTTGGTGCTCAACTTATTTGGGGGTTTTATCATTGCTTCCATTATTAATCCGTATGAAGTGAAGCCGGAAGATGACTTGCTCGATCAAGAAAAAGAAGAGAAACAGGCCTTCTTTGAAATGCTCGGGGAGTACATTCTAGATGGATTTAAAGTAGCTGTAGTCGTGGCCGCGATGTTGCTCGGATTTATTGCAATCATTGCGATGGTGAACGGGTTATTCAGTGCGGTATTCGGTATCTCGTTCCAAGCGTTGTTAGGGTATGTCTTTGCTCCCCTCGCTTTTCTTATGGGGGTTCCTTGGCACGAAGCCGTACAAGCGGGAAGTATCATGGCCACAAAAATAGTGGCGAACGAGTTTGTCGCCATCCTCGACTTTACGAAAATTCAAGGTCAGTTAAGCGAGAGAACGGTCGCCATCGTGTCTGTGTTTTTGATCTCGTTTGCGAACTTTGGCTCCATTGGGACGATTGTTGGCGCGGTAAAAGGCTTGAATGAAAGACAAGGAAATGTCGTCGCCCGGTTTGGACTGAAGCTGTTGTATGGGGCAACACTCGTCAGCATTTTGTCAGGAATTATCATCAGCATTGTGGTGTGAAGGGGACCCTTTCCGGGGTCTTTTTTGTTAGGTACCGTTTCGTAACCAAATGATGGGGAGCAGCGTCTATCAATTGAGATATTCGTCTTTCTTTCTCGGGTCGTATCCTTCATCAAAGGAATGGGAATCACGGTTGTTACGCTCTATGAGGATTCTCTGCTTCCGGCGCTTGGCAATCCAATCGATGATGGCTCCAATCAGCAAGAGACCTCCGAAAATAAGTACGACGAGTAACCAGAGTGGCATTCATACGACACCTCACTTTTACTAAAAGATACGTCTTACTAGTGATGAAGTTGCTATGAAACCATTCAAGATGAGATAAAGGAGTGAAGTCGGATGAGAAAATGGGTGTGTATGACTGTAGTGGCAGGTTTGCTTGTGGGAGGCTGTTCACCTGACACGAGCGTATCAACAGATTCTAAACAACAGCCTGTAGCCGAGCAGCAGCAAGAGGCGGGAAATAGCGGGGGCGACCAAAAGCAAGAGAAGCAAGCCGCTACCGTGCGTCAAATTAATCTGGATGAGCAATTTTTGCAGCTGCTCGCCAAAAACGAAATCAGTGGCTTCGATATCCACATCGGAATGAAGCGGGATGACGTTTCTGCGCTATACGGCAAGGTAACGAAACAAGATTATTGGGATGGCGGACGCTATGAAGTCTTTGAGAAGCTAGAGAGTGCGCTCATTTATTTTGATGGGCAAGATCGCGTATATGGAATTGATTTGGCTGGTCTTCATCTAAATGAAACGAATCTGGACACGATCCGTAAAAATCTGGGGGCGCCTGTCAGTGAAGATAAGAGCATGGCCGATCAGGATTATGTCATGTTTTTTGAAGCGGGAGATAATTCCGTATTCATTAGTGCAAAAGACGAGAAATCACCAGCAGACAAAATAAGAGTAATCAATAAAAAAATGATCGAGGAATCGCCGCAGAAAGAATAAAGAGAAAAAGCCAGTCAGAAGGCTCGAATATGACCTTCAGACTGGCTTTTATACGTTTACTCAACCGAACTTTTTCCAAACAGGATAGCGTCCAGTGCGAACTTGGAGCTGCCGCTGATACCAAGAGCAACCAACATCGCAAGCAAGGCCAGATCCAATTCATAACCAGCTCCACCTTCACCGCCCAGGAAGCCGACAGCGAGCTTGGCTGTAAAGATAGCACCAATCATAACAACAGACAACGCACCTGCGAATACGCGAGTACCCAGACCCAGAATCAAGGCAATACCACCGACTACCTCCAAGAAGGCTACGAGATAAGCAATGAATGCAGGGAGTCCCATGGTTCCGAAGAAACCAGCGACATTCTCCAACCCCATTTGGAATTTAACCACTCCATGAATGGCAAAAGTAAGACCAGCAATCACACGTAGAATAAGTGCGCTCCATTCAAAACGATTAGACATGTATGAATCCCTCCGAAAATTTAAATGCGTAACAAAGTTACTTTTCGTTAGTAAGTATACAATAATAATATCCTAAGTCAAGTGATTCAAGAAAATCCCAGCAGTTGGCAAGTGCAATTTTCAAGGTTGATTGGCATCATTGGTTTTGATGGATTGAACAAAGAGCGGTATACTGAAAGGAGAATGAGGTGATACCTATGAAAGAGTCTACCCTCTGTCCGAAGTTCGAAAAAGGTATGCAGTTGTTGGGGAAGCGATGGACAGGTCTAATCCTATACCAGTTGTTGTCGGGACCACAGCGATTTTGTGCGTTGGAAGGGGCCCTGCCAGTAAGCGGAAGGCTACTTTCTGAGCGTTTGAAGGATTTGGAGAAGGAAGGACTCGTGCATCGGCAGGTGTTTACTGATTCCGCTCCTGTTCGGGTAGAGTATTCCTTAACCGAGATGGGGAAAGCTCTGACTCCGGTGCTCAAAGGGATTGAGTCTTGGTCGCAGAGCTGGATCGAGTTGATTGCAGACGAAATGGCTAACGACAGCGAAGAATAACACAGCATATATAAAAAAGCATCAGGAGAGTGCGCCTGACGCTTGCCACGATGAAAACCCCTGGAGACAGGGGTTTTTTCTGTTATCCATCAATCTTTAAGAAGGGTCTTCATTCTTTTCTTGCAAAGCCTTCCACTTTAAAAATTCGATATGGCGCTTGACCTCAATCAAATCGTCCTCAGTCAGGCCATCGACATCTAAAAAGCTGGCTGGTGTTTCCCGGACAGAACCGCGTTGCCAAGATAGTTCCTCCGTGCGCCCGTGGAGAAAATCAGTGGATACTTCAAATAAATCTGCGACTTTGGAAATCAGATGAAAATCGACGCCTTTCTTTTCGCCTGACTCGATCCGCGAAAGAACCGTATTATGTATGCCCAGCTTTTCAGCTAATTGAAGTTGTGACCATTGTTTTTGCTCGCGTAGCCATTTTATGCGTTGACCAATTATGGACATCGTGAGACCACCTTTATCGTTTTGGCAATTCCATTCTAACAATTTTCCAAAACGGAAAAAACAAGATTGCTAATATGACAAAATCTGTATTGACTTTGCTAAAATTGAAAGGATATGATGTAACTATAAATATTTGCCATTTTTGCAAATCAGGAGGAGAAAACTGGTGGAACGACTCAACCTCCCGTTTATCGCGCAAAGACGTAATGAGTGCAAGCTGACCTTGCAAGAAATGGCGGAAGCCCTCGGTTTTCGAAATGCTTCAACATACTTGAAGTACGAGAAGGGAGAATATGATTTCAAGGCCAATCATTTGCCCATGTTGGCCAAGAAACTACGATGTGGCATGCTTGATTTTTTTATCAAGATGGTTTGCTGATTTAGCGAAGGGGTGGGATGGATTGAACGCTTGGGAGGCAAATAGAAGGCAGCTGGAGATATGGAGAAGAACCATCGCTTACGAAATTGAAATGATGGCGCCAAAGAGTATGCCGGCTTGCGAGGGATTTCTCGAGCGCTTGGTCATGTTTGAAAAGGAGTTGGAAAACAACGCGCGATGCCCATATAGTACGACACATGGTGGGAATGATACCGGGTCGCGTCCGTTGCCCATTCAGGAAACAGAAAAAAGCCCGGTACGGACTTTACCGTGACCGGGCATTCGATATATTTTACAGCTTGCTGATCTCTTCTTTTAATAGCTCCGAATGGGTTCCGAAGACTACTTGCACGCTTCCTTGACCCAGTCGCATAACACCTGCTGCACCGAGGTCCTTCAAGGCTTTGTCGTTGACTTTTTTGTCGTCTTTTAAAACCAGACGCAAACGAGTGATGCAAGCGTCTACGCTAACGACGTTTTCTTTTCCACCAATGTGAGTGAGCACTTGGATCGCTTTATCCTGCATCGAATTGTTCCTTCCCGTAGTTGTAGCTGTCATTTCTTCGTCATCTTCACGTCCTGGCGTCTTGAGGTTCAGCTTCACGATCAGGAAACGGAACAGGACGTAGTAGACCACAGCGAATGCCAGACCAATCGGGATGATCATCCAAGCATTCGTAGAGAGGTGGTAGTTGATGCCGTAGTCGATCAGACCCGCTGAGAATCCAAAGCCGTGCTTGATACCCAGAGAGGTCACGATATATCCGGACACACCCGTCAATATCGCGTGAACAAAATACAGGAGTGGAGCAGCGAACATAAACGCAAATTCAACTACCTCGGTAATCCCGGTCAGGAACGAAGCGAGAGCTGCACCAATAAACATAGAAGCAACTACTTTGCGTTTTTCAGGACGCGCTGAGTGGATAATAGCGAAAGCCGCTCCAGGAAGTGCGAACATCATGATCGGATAGAAACCAGTCATAAACATTCCTGCTGATGGGTCTCCCGCAAAGAAACGATGCAAGTCGCCGTGTACCACTTTTCCTGTCGCATCGGTAAAGTCACCGATTTGGAACCAGGCAATCGCATTGAGTACGTGGTGCAGACCAAATGGAACGAGCAATCGGTTGAAGAATCCGAACAAGAAAGAACCTGTTGCGCCGAGACCTACGATCCAAGAGCCCAATGAGTCAAGGGCAATCTGGATCGGGCCCCAAATGACCCCGAAAATCAAGCCGATGACAACCATGGAAAGAGAAGTGATGATCGGAACGAAACGCTTTCCACCGAAGAAGCCCAGCCATTCAGGGAGCTTGATCGAATGGTAGCGGTTGTAGAAAAACGCTGCAACACCACCCGCCATAATACCACCGATGACACCCATGTTCAGTTTTATATCATCCGCGATGAAAGGCAAGGCAGCAGGAACAGCTGCAAGTACTTTCGTCAATACGACGTAGGCAATGACAGCGGCTAAGGCGGCAACAGCATCTCCAGCCAAGCCAATGGCAACACCGACAGCAAAGATTAAAGCCAGGTTGTCAAAGATGGCTGAACCGCCTGCAGCCAAAAGCGGAGCGATGTACGAGTCCATGAATGCACCAAAGGCGCCGAGATTGAGGTCCTTCTCGAATTTGAGAAGACCAAAGCTTTGCAAAATCGCTGCGGCTGGCAACGTTGCAACCGGGAGCATGAGGGCTCTCCCAATCTTTTGCAGAAAAGCGAGCATAGGATAAAACCTCCTTGGAATGGAATGAATTTATCAGGGAAGCCGCTCTCCGGATGAATGGCAAAATGATGAGGGCACAAGGAATAAGCCGGAGAGAGACCATTCTGATCGGAATGTTGAAAGCGCTTTCACTACTCAGGCGACAAAACCTTTTATAAGGCTTTGTCTTTCAGATATTGAACGACCTCGTCTACAGTAGACAGTGTAAGAACGTGCCCGGCTAGTTGTTTCGCTTCCACTAAGCTGGTGGAGCGGATACGTTCTTTGACTTTTGGCATGACCGAAGCGGCACCGCTGAACTCATCTAGTCCTAAACCGAGCAAGAGCTTGGTTGCCAACGGATCTCCCGCCATCTCCCCACACAGCCCGGTCCAAATGCCCGCCCGATGGGAAGCTTCGATGACTTGGGAAATCAATCGTAATACGGCTGGATGATAGTAGCTGTACAGCTCGGCAATATTAGCATTCATGCGGTCTACAGCCAGCGTATATTGAACGAGGTCATTTGTGCCGATGCTGAAAAAGTCTACCTCTTTCGCAAACACATCTGCTTGCAGGCAGGCACCCGGAATTTCCATCATCATGCCTACTGCGATCTTCTCGTCAAAAGCGATCCCTTTTGCCCGCAGCTCTGATTTCGCTTGCTCCAACAATCGTTTGGCTTCACGCAGCTGCTCCAGATGGGAAATCATCGGGAACATGATCAGAAGGCGACCAAATGCACTGGCACGCAAGAGAGCACGTAATTGCACCAGGAACAATTCTGGTCTGGCTAGCGAGATGCGCATTGCGCGGAAGCCAAGGAACGGGTTTTCCTCCTGTGGAAGCGCGAGTGCCGGCAAATGTTTGTCGCCGCCTACATCCAAGGTACGAATGATGACCGGCTTGTCGCCAAAAGCAGCGGCTACGTGCTTATATGCAGCGAATTGTTCACTCTCATCAGGAAGGGTACTGCGATCCATAAACAAAAACTCGGAGCGGAACAACCCGATCCCTTCTACACCGGATGCGATCAGTGCATCAGATTCTTCTGGCACAGCCATGTTTGCCATGAGGTGAACGCGGTGGCCATCGGTTGTTTCGGCAGGCAGGTCCTTAATGGCTTCGTACAATTGGCGTTCCTTTTCTTCCTGCGCGGCTTTTTCCTGATAGGCTGCCAGGGTATCCGCATCAGGCGAAACAATCAACTGTCCGGAGGTTCCGTCGATGATCAGCAAACTCCCGGAGTCTACTTTTTCCATCAAGATATCGCCTGCGCCCATGACAGCAGGAATTCCGAGAGAGCGTGCCAATATGGCTGCATGGGAGGTAGCGCCGCCTTTTGCCGTGACAATTCCCCGTACATGCTGGAGCGGAAGCTGAAGCGTCTCTGACGGGGTGACGTCCCATGCAACCAGGATAAAAGGTTCTTCCGGGTAGGAGATGACGGTGTCGCCGCCCGAAATATTTCGAATCAGACGGCGGCTCACATCACGAATGTCATCCGCGCGCTCTTTCATGTAGGCATCGTCCATACTCTCAAAGAGAGCAATGAACTGATCGGCTACTTGCGAGACGGCGGCATCTGCCGCCAGTTGTTGATTTTCGATGAGCGCACTCATCTCCCCGACAAATGCCGGGTCATCCAAAAAGGCAATATGAGCAGAGAGGATGGCCGCTTTTTCCGAGCCTAATTGTTCCTCTGTCTGTTCCTTTAGCTTTTCCAGTTGTTCGCGTGCTTGCTCTACGCTCTTGCTAAGTAGTCCTAGCTCCTGAGTCGTATCCACTGGAGTGGTTGACTCTGCCTGCGTAATGGCTGTTTCGTGTGTGAGGCGTAAAACAGGGGCTATCGAAATGCCAGCGGAAACCGGGATTCCTTTTAACATACATCCTTCACCTTCCTGTCCGTCGTTTACACGGTATGGTTTACTAGGATTGCTCCAATAGCTGCTGAATCGCAGTGGCTACGTTTTGTTCATCCGCGCCGTCGATCTGGACGGTCAGGGTGTCGCCTTGGGAGACACCTAACGTCATAATGCCAAGAATGCTTTTGCCATCTGCGTGTTTTGTCCCTTTGCTCAGCGTAATCTTTGACTGAGATTGCGACGAACAATTCACGAGTAGAGCTGCTGGTCTCGCGTGGAGTCCACCCTCTACATTGACGGTTACTTCAAATTGAACCATGTTGTACCTCCTTCAACCATACGCTTCGCTTTATTTTAAGACGACAGTCATAAGTGGCTCTTGGCCTGCTTGCACAGTTGCTTTTGCCACTACATTTTTTTCAGCAACCAGATCACCATTCGTAATAACGATAGGTGTTACGATCGGACAACCTGCATCCTCCAGTACGCTCTTATCGAATTGGATGAGCTTGTCGCCAGCTTTTACTTGATCGCCTACCGAGACAAACGGGGTAAAGCCTTTCCCGTTTAATTTCACTGTATCAATTCCAATATGCATCAATATCTCAAGACCACTTTCAGTCGACAGCCCGATAGCATGATGGGTAGGGAAAAGATGCGTTACCTTTCCATCGACAGGGGAGACGAGAGTGTCTGCACTTGGCAAAATCGCTACACCATCACCAACGACTTTACCTGCGAAAACAGGATCAGGAACTTCGGACAGGGGTAGTACGGTACCTGTTAAAGGTGCAAGAAAGGTTACCTCTTGTTGTTGTTTTTTCCGGGAAAAAAGACTGCGTAGCATAGTATCCTCCTTTTGCGTCTGAACCAAAAAAGCATGAGACGGTTGAATTCATACGACGACATACTTACTATGTCCGTATGATCTCACCGCTCATGCCTAGTCGAGCTAGTAACACGCAGGATTATTATTTAATTTTGCTGTAATAAGCGATAAAGGTGCAGAGCCATATAACCAACCTCGTCTTCTGGTACAGCGATTCCGAGACGGGCGGAGATGTATTCAGCTAGCTCTGTTGCCAATTGATAGGCCTCTGGCATGGTGGTTTTGACTCGGTCCAGAAGCGGGTTCTTGATGAATTTTTGTTGACGGATGCGCTCAACGGCAAAGCGCAAATGGGTAATGAGGCGAACGTAGTCAATGGTACTGCGTTCAATGGTAATGGCTGTTCGCTCTTCAATCAGGCTTACCAAATCCGTGATGATGTTGGTGAATTGGACCGCCTTTTTTACAGGGACGTAGCTGATCGCGGAGTGAATGTGCAAGGCCAGAAATCCGATTTCACTATCTGGAATGTCCAGGTCGAATGCGTTTTTGATCATATCCGCTGCCCGGTTCGCCAGCGCGTACTCCTTTATGTACAGCGTCTGGATTTCGAACAAGAAGGGATTCACGATCTCCATGCCGTTATTGAGCCGATAGATGGCAAACTGGATATGGTCAGGCAAGGCAACGTGGACGTGTTCGTTCAATTCTGGCGTAATCTCTATCGCAATGAGAGCGATAATTTCTTCCGCAATTCCTACGACAGCAGGATCTACTTGGCTCAAAATGTTCTGATACTGCTTCTGGTGATTTTCATTTTCGAGCCTGAAACGCTTTTCCACACGCGAGTCATGGGCGGGGATGGTAATCCCGGTTTTTGTGCCAAATCCGATTCCTTTTCCGAACAGGACAATTTCTTGTCCGGATCCGGGTTCTTCTACGAGTACGACGTTATGGTTCAACACACGCGTAATTGCGTACGTTTTTTCCTTATCACGGGACAATCGCTTCCACCACCTTTTGATAGACAAAAACGGTCCATGACCGTTTTTGCTTACCGCAAGCGGTCACATCCAATTTAATGAAAAACGCCGATGAACCATGACGTTAATCAGAAAAAAGAGCCGAAAAAACCTTTTTAACAAGAAAAAGATCTTCTCGGCTCATGCCTGCATTACCAGTAACACGCCTTGTGAAAACGCTTCAATTAAAGCTTATAATAGCTCACGTCTCGTACATTGTCAATCACCCTGTTTACGTTGAAAAAGCAAGGTGGGCAGGAGAAGCAAGAGCATGTCCCGAATTGTTTGAACCAACAAAGATAAGGGCAAAACAAAGCCAAGCGGACGCCTCATTAGCCATCCGCCTGCTTTGTTACTTGGTGTACTTGTCGGCTATCGTAGATGCACAGAAGGAGTTCGGTTTGATCTCGGCACGAAAGTGATTGGTTTCTGCTAAGCTCAACAAAGACTGGATAAACTTACGGGTAGGACCATTCGTGCCGATATCAAAATGCAGGCGGATGGGAGTATCTAAGTGGCGGTCCCGCAAATATTGGCGTACTTCTGTGGCAAGTCCGACTGCGTACAGCGCTTCCTGGAATATACGCTGTTGCAAGGATGAGTACCGGCGTTCTTGAAATTTGTGATAAAAGAAGGTTCCCCCATGGCCGGGACGAATCACTGTGATAACAAGGGCAAAAAATGTCCCGCGGCTTTTTAATTGAGAGTCGGCCCCCACAATAATTTCAAATGGACCATCTATTGATGAGATGGTATGTTCGATGTGGGAAAACACTTCTTCTTTTGCCAGTAGACCTCTAGTCGGACTGTGAAAGCGATCAAATAACGTATTTGCAGAGGTTAAGCCCACTCACATCCCTCCAGAAAGAGGCTAACGATCTTTTGCATACTTCTTCCTTACATCATTAATGTATGTAATCTCGCAGATAGTATGTGAACGGGTAGGGACAAAAACTTCTTGAATCAACTTTTTTGGGTAAAATGGTCCGTTTGTTCGGGACGAAAGACTGTTTTTGAAGGAGCTTTAGGAAACGTGATACAAGCAAATGAACATGATTATTATATGAAACAAGCCATGGAAGAGGCCCGGAAAGCCGCTGCGATTGGTGAGGTTCCGATCGGTGCGGTCATCGTGCGTGACGGGGAAATCATAGGTCGCGGATACAACTTGCGGGAAACACAAAAAGACCCTACCTTGCACGCGGAATTGATCGCGATACGGGAGGCAAGTGAACGCTTGGGTGGATGGCGCTTGATCGGATGTACGCTGTACGTAACGTTGGAGCCGTGTCCGATGTGTGCGGGTGCAATCGTTCAAAGCCGCATCGAACAGGTAGTGTATGGCGCTCGTGATCCAAAGGCGGGCTGTGCCGGGACATTAATGAACCTGCTGGAAGAGCCGCGCTTTAATCATCAGGTGCCAGTCATAGAGGGTGTTCTTGCAGAGGAATGCGGGCAGATGCTCAAGGACTTCTTTCGTGGATTGCGAAAAAAAAGACAGCCGGTCGAGGAATGACCGGGCTGCCTGGACAAACCGTCTGCATGTGAACTGCACCCCAATTGTTAGACACAACTAACGATTGGAGGTGCAGTTTTTTCTATGACTAAATTTTCTACAGACGATAAACTATCAGCGGTTC
>NZ_JBIAOR010000030.1:0-32409 GCF_042878995.1 Brevibacillus sp. NPDC003359 | reverse complement strand
CAAAATTAAAAGGCATGAGCCCGGTACAATACCGCACTCATGCCCAAGCAGCCGCCTAATTAAATGACATGTCTAACTTTATGGGGTCACTTCACGAAAAAAGGCGGTTTTCCTGTCGTCTCTATGTGTTAACCTGTCGTATGGCGCGCGTATGCGGTAAGGAAGTTCTTCAGCAATTGTTTGCCGTGCTCCGTAATAATCGATTCAGGGTGGAACTGGACGCCTTCGATTGGGTACTCCCGATGGCGTACAGCCATAATTTCGCCTTCGGCTGTCCGGGCAGTTACTTCCAGCTCACTCGGAATGGACGCTTCCTCAATAATCAAGGAATGGTAGCGTGCCGCTGTAAAAGGGGAAGGGATGTCCTGAAAGATGGTTTTGCCATCATGGAAAACTTCGGACGTCTTTCCGTGCATCAAACGCTCGGCCCGAATGACTTTTCCACCAAACACTTGCCCAATAGACTGATGGCCCAAACAAACACCCAAAATCGGAATTTTTCCGGCAAAATGGCGGATTGCATCCATGCTGATCCCCGCTTCATTTGGCGTGCACGGTCCTGGAGACACCATCAAATAATCAGGTGCCAATCGTTCGATTTCTTCCAGTGTAATTTTGTCATTGCGATACACTTGCAGCTCTTCCCCAAGCTCTCCCACATACTGCACCAAATTGTAGGTAAAGGAATCGTAGTTATCAATCATCAAAATCATCGTACACTCGTCTCCTCTCAACTCATCGTTCTCTGCTCGCTCAACTCAAGCGCTTTCCACAACGCTTCTGCCTTTTTCAATGACTCGGCATATTCAGCCTCTGGAACCGAGTCAATCACGATACCCGCTCCAGCCTGCACATGAGCAACGCCATCCTTGATCACCATGGTACGGATGGCAATGTTGACCTCGATATCACCATTGAAGCCAAACCAGCCGATCGATCCCGTATAGACACCTCGTTTGACTGGCTCCAGCTCTTCGATGATTTCCATCGTGCGAACTTTTGGCGCTCCGGTGATCGTCCCTCCCGGAAAAGTCGCTTCGATCGTATCCAGCGCATCCTTCCCTGCTGCCAGCTCTCCTTTGACGTGAGAGACGATATGCATGACGTGGGAATATTTCTCCACGACCATGAACTCGCTGACCTCCACACTGCCAAAGCGACATACTCGGCCCATGTCATTGCGCTCCAAATCAACCAGCATGACATGCTCTGCGCGTTCCTTTTCATTGTCAATCAGCTCACGTGCCAATGCATCGTCCTGCTCGTCCGTTAATCCACGCGGACGTGTACCGGCGATCGGACGCGTATGCACTTCCTTGCCTTTTACCTTTACAAGTAGTTCTGGCGAGGCACTAACCAATTGAAATTCAGGGAAGCTCAGATAGCCCATATAAGGAGACGGATTCAGCTTGCGAAGCACATCATACACTTCTGGGGCGGTCACCTGTACCGGCTTGCTTTGCCGTACTGACAGATTGACCTGAAAAACATCCCCTTGGGCGATGTACTCCTGCACCCGGCGAACGGCATCCTCGAATTGGTCTTTGGCAAAGGATACTGACGCTGGCACTAGCTTGGCAAGCGGTCTTTTGCGCAAAGCTTCCCAATCTGTCTCATCGCGATCCATTGCCAATGAAGCAATCGAGTCCATGTGTTTTTCCAGGTGGAATGCTGCTTGTCGATAGCTCTCTTCGGTCAAATTGTCCGCGCTCAAATGCGTCAGGCAAATGATCTCTCGGGTCTCATGATCAAAGACAAGAAGGTCTTGCATTATCATAACATACAGGTCTGGCAACTGTAAGTCGTCAGTCGCTATCTGTGGCAAGCTAGGCTCAAAAAAGCGGTTCATCTCATAGCTGATATAGCCTACGGCGCCCCCGGAAAAATCTGGAATACTTGGAAGCGCAGGCGTACGGTAACGAGACAGCAGCTCTCGTAAAGCATTCAATGGGTTATGAGTCTCTATGCTCTCGATTTTTCCTTCTGGGTACGAAATGATGGTTTCTCCTCGCTGACTGCGCAGCGTAGCGATTGGCTCATATGCCAAAAAGGTATACCGCCCAGCTCGTCCACTTTCCAACAGGACAGCATTTTGCAGAGAAGGCTGTAGTTTTGTGAGCACCTGCCACGGATCAATCGTCGAAGACCACGGTTTACGCAGGGCAAGGGGAACCAACGAATAAGATAAGGCATACGTCTGGCAATCAGCAAAGGTAGGGAACATTCTTCCTCTTCACGCTCCGGTTTTCACTATTTATCCGTTCATTATATAGTTGCCTAATACAAAAAGAAAAGACCACGTCGCCAACATGGCGCTGCGTGGTCTTGCGGTATCTTTTTACGATTAATCTTCGAACTGATACAGAGGCGTGGACAAATAACGCTCACCATTCGAAGGAAGGACAGCGATCACTTTTTTGCCTTTGCCGAGCTTCGCTGCTACTTGCAGAGCCGCATGAATCGCTGCCCCAGAAGAAATCCCGCCGAGAATACCTTCCTGACGAGCAACACGACGCGCGGTTTCAAAAGCGTGCTCGTTTTCTACCTTAATGATTTCGTCGTAAATTTGTGTATCAAGAATATCCGGGACAAAGCCAGCCCCGATCCCTTGGATCTTATGTGGACCTGGTTTGCCGCCAGACAGAACTGGCGAAGCCGCAGGCTCAACAGCCACGATTTGTACATTCGGATAGTGTTCACGAAGAACCTGACCTACACCCGTAATCGTTCCGCCTGTACCGATACCGGAAATAAACGCATCTACGCCGCCGATTTCCTTCGCTTGGTCCAACAACTCACGAGCAGTTGTCTCACGGTGAATGGCCGGGTTTGCCAGGTTTTTAAATTGTTGCGGAATGAAATACGAGCTATCTTCATTCGCCAGCTCTTCCGCTTTGCGAATCGCTCCGCCCATCCCTTCGCTGCCTGGTGTGAGAACCAGCTCCGCACCATACGCACGCAACAGGTTGCGTCGTTCAATACTCATCGTCTCTGGCATGACCAGAATAGCACGATAGCCTTTTGCAGCAGCAACCATCGCGAGTCCAATACCGGTATTTCCGCTCGTAGGTTCAATGATGGTATCACCCGGTTTCAGACTTCCATCTGCCTCTGCTGCCTCAATCATCGACAACGCAATTCGGTCTTTTACACTGCTGCCCGGGTTGAAGAACTCCAGCTTCAAGTAAATGTCTGCAATATCTTCGGTGACAATACGATTCAGCTTTACAAGCGGAGTAAATCCAATCAAATCGGTAATGGAATTAGCCACGCGCATATGTTCTGCCCCTCCTATTTTTAATAACCGAGTAAAACGCTAGGATTTATTGACATAATTATATCAACGGTAGCCTATTTGGTCAATGAGGCATTTGCCCAGAAATCTGGACCCCTACCGATTTTCTCAATCGCTCCAGCACGACATCCAGCGACTCTACCTGGGCAAATGCGATTTCTCGGCGCAACTCATCTTTTACCTCTTCAAACGTCCTTTGACTGGCTTCCCTGCGCTCTGTCAGTTGGTAAATGACGTATTGATCTTCTATTTTGATCGCTTCGCTATATTTGTCTTTCTCCAGCTTTTCTACGATGGGCTTCGCCTCGTCGGGCAATCGATTATCCTTGATGGAAACCCAGCCTACATCGCCGCCGTTAGCCGCTGTATCCGCATCAATCGAGCGCTCTTTGGCAATCGTCTGAAAGTCAGCCCCGTTTTTTAAATCAGCCAAAACTTGTTCCGCTTCTTTTGATGACGCCACGACGATTTGTCCTAAACGCATCTGTATCGGTCGGGTATAACGGTCAGATCGGCTATTGTAGACATTTAGCACTTCTTCATCCTTGATGGTCATGTCCTTCGTTGCCAGGGTTTGCAGCAGGATCTGATAAGAAATCTCCTGCTTAAGGGCTTCCACGGTCGTTCCCGCCTGTTTTAACAGCGCAGCCTCAAACTCGCTGTCTGTCCGACTGCCATAGCTGTCGCGAATCTGGGAAATCTCTTGCTCCAGCTGCTTCGAATCAACCGTGATACCGGATCGCTTCGCCTCTTGAAAAACGACTTCCCGATTAATCATGTCGTTGAGTACTTGCTTACCGAACTTTTGTTTCAGCGCCGTTACATACTCATCGTTGCTAATCGTCTTATCCCCTACGATGGCCGCAGGTTGCAGCTTGCCTGATGCCTGGTACCACGCCCAGGTAACGGCAAGCAGCAACAATACAAGCGCCCCAATGAATGCCCACAACCCTTTTACGTTGGTCATGCCAACACTCCCCTACTTGACGCCGCGCTTACATGTCTTTCAGGATGTCTTCCAACGCGGATCTGTCATAATGGTAACGTTCATTACAGAAATGACAGTGTACTTCTGCTTCGCCCTGTTCTTCGATCAGACCTTCCATTTCTTCGCGTCCCATACTGATCAGTGCCTGAACAACCTTATCCACTGTACATTTGCAGCTAAATTGAATGTCAGTGTGGCTCAGGATTTTTGGCTCATCCAATACGCGGTCCAAAATCTCTTCAGGAGTCAAGCCTTCACCAATCATGCGAGATACTTGCGGAAGCTGTCCCAAGCGTTCTTCAATTGCTGCTACAACCTCTTCAGGCGTATTCGGCAACAGCTGAAGAATAAATCCACCCGCAGCCAAAACAGAACGGTCCTCAGGATTAACCAGTACACCCACCCCTACTGCTGAAGGCGTTTGCTCGGACATCACAAAATAATAAGTGAAGTCTTCCCCAATCTCACCAGAGACGATCGGCGCACTGCCTTGATACGGCTCCTTGAGACCAAGATCTTTCGTCACGTACACAAACCCGTCTGTTCCCACTGCACGTGCTACATCGAGCTTACCTTTATCGTTTAGCTCAAAGTGGACGTGAGGATTGGATACATAAGCGATTCCTTCACCATGTGCGTTTACTTCCGCGATGATCTGCCCGATTGGTCCGCCTCCTTTTACTTTGACATGGAGGCTCTCGTTTCCTTTTAACATAGCCCCCATCATCAAGCTAATGGTCAGCGTACGTCCCGCTGCTGCTGTAGCTGTATTCCACATGTCGTGACGACGACGCATCTCTTCGACAGATTCTGTTGTGCGTGCGGCAAATGCACGAACATGCCCATTAAAACCAGTTGCTCTTATCATATAATCGCCCATGTAGCGATCCTCCTTTTCGACCTACCTCAATAAATAACGAAAAAATCATGAAGCTATCTTACCAGTTTACCACAAGGAGAAAAAGACTACGCTTCTCCAGCTGTGAGTCTAACACTTTGCGAATTCGACCATTTCTGACAGAAAAAACCCCTCTGTACGAAGAGGGGCCGAAGTAACGAAATCCTATATTAGGTTAAATAATCTTTTAATACATGAGAAGCTTTTTGCGTCCGCAATCGGTCAATCGTCGTCGCTTCAATCTGGCGAATACGCTCCCGGGTAAGACCAAACATTTTCCCCACTTCCTCCAACGTATACACTTGATCATCATAGAGACCATAACGCATGGAGATAATTTCTTGGGCGCGGGGACTAAGCCGCTCCAACGCTGCACGCATTTGCGAGCGAAGGTCTACCTTTTCAATCCAGTCATCCAGAGAGGACAACCCATCATCCATGATTTCGGCGTAGCTCAAGCTCTCGTCTTCATGCCAAGCCTGCCATTTCTCACTATCCAGCTCTGCGTCGATGGATTCCATCTTCATCATCAAAGCTAGTTCGATGGCCTCCACCTTTTCTAAGGGAATATCCAAGAGTACGGCAATCTCCTGCCGATCAGGCGTACGGTTCAATGCATGGATGAGATGCAGTACTTGCTTCTGATACTGTCGAATCTGCTCATGCATGTGGACAGGAATGCGAATCAAAGTTGCTTTGTCGTTGATGGCACGGGTGATCGCTTGGGAGATCCACCAGTGCGAGTAATGATAGAGACGCACTCCACGTCCCACATCAAATTTGTCAATCGCGGTAAACAAACCTATCGTGCCCTCCTGAATCAAATCCAGGAACGGCATCCCTCTTTTCAAATGGCGCAACGCGGTACTAACTACGTATCGTAAATAGGCGCGCACAATCGTTTCACGTGCTTCAAGATCGCCATCCCTTTGATAGCGGATCAGGCAAGCAAGCTCTTCTTCTTTGTCCAACATGGGTGTTGCAGCGACGCTTTCCAAAAACAGCAGAGCAGAAGTGTCCGATCGAAGTGATCTAGGGACAACAATTCCCAACTGTGTCTCCACTTCCCGCCAGCGACGGGGAGTTGAATGGAACGAGGAGGTACTCAGAGTCATATGCAACCCTCACTTCTCTGGAATGGAAGTTCACGATGAAGTAGGTGAGTCACGGAATGTTTTACTGTATCCGTATTTCGACAAAACCGGTTTGATTCCTGCCAGTTAACAGAATATTAACAGTTCTCCTCTCCGAACAGTTGATGAAAGCCCTTTCATCCGATAGAGTTAAAAGTTTATGAAGAAAAAGCCATCCCCAGTAACTGAGGATGGCAAAAAGATAATGTCGAATCTTCTGATAAAACCCAAGACTACTGATACAAGTGACAGGCGACGAAGTGATTGGTGTCCACTTCCTGCCAGATAGGCTTCTTTTCGGCGCATACTGCTTTGGCTACCGGACAGCGCGTACGGAACACACAGCCGCTAGGTGGATTGATCGGGCTTGGAACGTCACCTTCGATAATGGTGCGCTCACGGCTTTTCTCCAAATCGGGATCGGGGACAGGAATGGCCGACAACAACGCCTGCGTGTAAGGATGCTTCGGTGATTCGTAAAGAATTTCACTAGCGGTCATCTCGACCATATTGCCTAGGTACATGACGCCAATACGGTCACTGATGTGCTTGACCATCGCCAAATCATGCGCGATAAACAAATACGTCAGCTTTTGTTCCTGCTGTAGTTTCTTCATTAAATTAACGACCTGTGCCTGAACCGAAACATCGAGTGCGGAAATCGGCTCATCGGCAATGATGAATGGAGGATTGACCGCAAGTGCCCGAGCAATCCCTATCCGCTGTCGCTGACCGCCACTGAACTCGTGCGGGAAACGGTTGGCATGCTCTTTTTGCAAACCAACCATCTCCAACAGCTCGATGACACGGTTCATCCGTTCCTTCCCTTTATATAGCCCGTTAAGATGCAGGCCCTCCGATATGATTTCCGCAATGTTCATTCGGGGGTTTAGAGAAGCATACGGGTCCTGAAAAATCATTTGCATACGGCGTGTCAGCTTACTCCGCTCAGCAGATGATGCCTGATGGACGTTTTGCCCGTCAAAAATGACCTCACCTGTCGTCGGTTGATACAATCCAATGATTGTTCGGCCTGTGGTCGATTTACCGCAGCCAGATTCCCCTACCAGTCCAAACGTTTCCCCCTCATATATATCGAAGGAAACATGATCCGCTGCCGTAAGTGAGAGCCCTTTACCCAACGTAAAGGTTTTTGTCAGGTTCTTTACCTGGACCAGCTTCTTTCGTTGCATCTGGCCACTCCTCCCCGTTATCCGTTTACCAGTATCTTCTGGAGACGCAATGCTCCTTTTCGAGCTTGTAACCATCCAGCTTGACGATCTCGATGACACTTCGCGAATCCGGAGAATGAATCATTTCGCCATTCCCCATGTAAATACCCACGTGATGAACTCTGCCTTTCCCCTCTTCATGGGCAAAAAACAACAGATCGCCTGGAAGCAAATCTTCTTTTTCCACGAGTTGTCCGGCTCTTGCCTGATCAGATGCATCTCGTGGAATCTGGAGACCGACAGAACGGTGCATGTTGTACGCAAATCCTGAGCAGTCATAGCCGTAAGAGGACATACCACCCCATAAGTAATGCAGGTTGAGGAATCGCTTGCCCGCTACTACGATTGCCTCTCCACGATTGCCAGATATCTCGATGGGCTCGTTTGCTTTGATGATTTGTACATCTGCTTTTGGCAAAAGCCCTGTGCCATTCGGTGTAGCTACGGTTATCCACTCTACACTTTCTTCTATCAGCGGCAGTTTGGCCAAAAAGGCAAGCTCCATGTCTGGTTTTTGATCGGTTGTATGTAAATGGGTAAACGAAGCCGTGACCATCGCTAGCTCTTGGTCTTGCTTTACCTCAAAAGCATCTGACCACGGTGCTAGCTGACGTGACGGAATCCATCCCGGATAGCCTGTTGCGTTTTTGTTCGTAGTCTGATCAGGTATCAGAACCTGCGACCATTCGCCTTGCTCCTCGACTACCTCTACGCGCGTACCGTACAACGCTTGTGTTTGAATCGCGTTTTGGTCGTAAAAACCAAGCTTCTCTTCTACAGTAAGGGAAGCGAGCCAATTGCGCGCATCCACCGGGGATTGGAGTGCCACTTGGTCAATATCACGCGGCGACTCCGGCTTGGTCCACACAGTGGCGACAGAGACAGAAACAATGGCAGATTTCATCTTAATTCTCCCCCTCCCAAAGACTGACGGAACGAATACCGAGTCCAAACTCTTCTGGCATGCGCATCAAGCGGCCCTCATACGTTACGCCACCTTCTATGCCATCGTGCAAAAGCATCAACGGTGCATCGAAATCAAAGCGAGTAATGTTCTTCTTGCTGGCTGCGAAATGAGCGGCTGCTGATACAGCCAGACGCGATTCGATCATGCTACCAACCATGCATGGAATACCGTGCTCTTCAGCCAATTGGTTGATCAATTGTGCTTTGTAAATGCCGCCAGCTTTCATCAGCTTGATATTAATCATGTCAGCCGCACGGTTTTGCAAAACCTGCAGGGCCTGCGCTGGTGAAAACACGCTCTCGTCAGCCATGATTGGCGTATCAACCGAATCTGTTACCCGTTTCAAGCCTTCCAGATCATGCGCTTTTACAGGCTGCTCAATGAGTTCGATACCAAGGCCCATGTCCTCCATTTTGCGAATGGATTGCACCGCTTCTTTTACATTCCATCCCTGGTTGGCATCAAGACGAATCTTCACCTGATTGCCCACGGATTTGCGAATTTCCTGGATGCGCAAAATATCATCCTCGATATTGTCCTTGCCGACCTTTATTTTCAGTACGTTAAAGCCTTGCTTGAAATAGGCCGCCGCATCCTCGCCCATTTCTTTCGGGGAGTTCACGCTGACGGTATAATCGGTTTCCAATTGGTCACGATAGCCACCCAGGAATTGATACAACGGCATTCCTGCGCGCTGAGAAATGAGGTCGTATAGTGCAATGTCTACTGCTGCCTTCGCACTCGTATTTCCTACCATGGATTGATGCAAGGTTTGAAAAACTCGTTCATAGGCGAGCAGATTCAAGCCGACGAGCTGAGGTCTCATCGTATTCATAATCGCTGACTCGATGCTCTCGATACTGTCTCCCGTAATGACGACTGTAGCCGATGCCTCGCCCCACCCGACCATACCGTTGTCGCAGGTGATTTTCACTAGAACCGATTCCAGACTATGCACCGTACGCAAAGCCGTTTTAAAAGGCTTTTTTAATGGAACAGATATTCGCTTTACTTCGATGGCTTGAATAATCATGTTTTCCTCCATCTTCTCCAGCACTCGTGCTTTCTTTCGCTGTTTTTTCTATAGACATACTAAATTATAGCACTATTAAAATATTCAACAAAAAAGGGGGGAGAGTCATTTCATCCGCCTGAAATGACTTCTCCCAACTCACTCTTTCTTACTTCACGATAGCTTTTCTCAGGTCTGTGTAGCTAAGTGAAGAGCTTTGTACACCACTCACCTTGTCGCTTGAGAGCAAGGAAGTGTTGTAGAAATACAGCGGTGCGATTGGCGCTTCATCCAACAAGAGTTTTTCTGCATCATGCAGCAGCTTCAGACGTTTTGCATCGTCTGGCTCCTTGTATGCGTCTTGGATTAGCTTGTCGAATTGCGCATTGCTCCAGCCCGTACGATTGCTTGCTGCCTTCGATTGGAAAATATCAAGGAAGTTGATCGCATCACCGAAGTCAGGCAACCAGGAAGAACGAGCAATTTGATACTGCAATTGCTTTTGCATATCCGTCAAAACTTTTCCTTCAACTTTTTGCAGCTTCACATCAACGCCCAGTGTTTGCTTCCACATTTCTTGCGCGGCTTGCGCGGTTTTTTCGTTAGCCGTTCCGCTGCGGTAGGTGAGTGTAACCTCTGGCAGCTTTGTGTAGCCTTTTTCTTTCATCCCTTGTTCCAGAAGCTTCTTCGCTTCATCTGGGTTGTAGTTCACCAATTCTCCGCCTACTTCACGGAATTGGCCCTCACCGTTGGCATCAGGCAAACCATAAGATACGAAGCCTGTTCCCGGCTTTTGTTGACGCATCAGCACCAGGTCGACCAGCGTTTGACGGTCAATCGCCAAGCTGAATGCTTTACGAATATTGGCGTTATCAAATGGCTCCTTCGTTACATTGAAACGATAGAACTCTGTACCTGCTCCATCACGTACGAATACTTTGCCATCTTTGAACAATTGGTCTGCCATGTCCGCTGGAACGGTGGTCGTTCTGTGCAGCTCTTCGTTCGTAAACATTTGATACTCGGTATTCTCGTCATCAATCATTTTCCAAACGGCACCAGGCAGCGTTACGTTTGCTGCATCCCCGTAGGTATCGCTCTTCATTATTTTCAGTTCACTGTCATGCGCCCACTCTGTCAGCTTGAATGGTCCGTTTCCAACAAAGCTTGCCGATTCTGCTGCCCATTTCGGATCTTTTTCAACCGTTGCTTTGTGTACAGGGAAGAATGCTGGGTTGGATGCCAGCAGGATCGTCCAAGAAGCTGGTTGAGCGAGAACCACCTCTAATGTCTTGTCGTCCACCGCTTTTACTTTTACGCCATCCGCCGATCCTTTACCGCTGTTGTATGCCTCCGCCCCCTCAATAATGTACGCGAGGGATGCTGCCGGAGATGCCAGTGCAGGATCAAGCATGCGTTTCCACGCGAACTCGAAGTCCTGAGCCTTTACCGGCTCACCATTGGACCATTTGTTGTCACGCAGGGTAAAGGTATAGGTTTTTCCATCTTCGGAAATTTTCCATTCGGAAGCGGCCGCTGGTTGAGGCTTTTGGTTTTCGTCCAGGCGGGTCAATCCTTCCATCAGGTTGTTCAAAATGTTATAGGACGGCTCGTCGAAGCCAATTGGAGGGTCCAATGACGTCGGTTCCTTGATATTGTTCAAAAGCAAAAGCTTTGCCGCTTGATCACCTGGCGTTGGAGCGTTTGGCTGTGCTGTGTTGCCTGGTGCAGGCTCACTTGGTGCAGCTGGTTGACCCGATGTACATCCAGCCATGAGCATAAACACACCCAGCGTAGCCGTCAGCAACAATGTTGATAGTTTTTTCACTGTTTCTTCCCCCTTATTTTTTGTATGACGTAAAAGGATAGCGCCGTCAGTCGACACCCTCTTTTACACGAATGAAGCCGGGCTTGACCACTGCCCTCGATAGCTATGAATCAGGTCCCCGTTGGCGGCTGCATCGACGCCAGCAATTTCTTCGCTCGTGGGTCCTGCAACCAACAGGAAACCGCGTGTTTGCTATGGACATGGCTCTCCGCAGGCTGGTAATTCCGACATACTTCCAACGCGTAGTCGCAGCGCGCAGCGAATGCACAGCCAATTGGCGGACGAAACAAATCTGGAGGCGTTCCAGGTATCGGGCTCAACGGAATAGAGCGATCCGCATCCAAACGAGGCATCGACGCCAGCAAGCCTTTGGTATACGGATGCTGAGGATTGTAAAAAATGTCGCGAACAGGTCCGGACTCTACCACTTTTCCGGCATACATGACATTGACCCGATCCGCAATTTTGGCGACGACTCCCAAATCATGCGTGATAATAATGATCGAGACTCCCGTCTTTTGCTGAATGCTCTTGAACAGCTCGATGATTTGCGCCTGAATCGTTACATCCAACGCTGTCGTAGGCTCATCCGCAATCAGAATGGACGGCTTACAGACAAGCGCAATCGCAATCATGATCCGCTGACGCATCCCGCCACTGAACTGATGGAGGTACTGCTTGAGACGACTTTCTGGATTGGCGATCCCAACCAAGGTGAGAATTTCAATCGCTTGCCGCTTGGCTTCGCTTCTGGTGACCTTTTGATGGCGAATGATTCCTTCCATAATCTGCTCACCAATAGTGATTGTCGGGTTGAGCGACGTCATCGCATCTTGAAAGATCATAGAGATTTCTTTCCCACGCAGCTCGCGCATTTGCTTTTCCGGCAGCCTTGCCAGGTCCTGGCCCTTAAAATGAATGCTTCCACCCGCGATTTTTCCGATATGCTCCGGGATTAAACGCATGATACTCCTCGCTGTCACGCTTTTCCCACAGCCTGATTCACCAACGATCGCCAGTGTCTCTCCTTTGTTCAAGGTAAAGTTCACGTCCCGAACAGCGTTTACTTCACCGCCATGCGTCTTGAATGTCACCCGAAGCCCGCTGACTTCCAGCAGCTTTTCCGTTTTATCCATGTTGCCTACCTCCTTGACTTCGGATCGAACGCATCGCGCAAGCCATCACCGAGCACGTTGAACGCAAGCATCGTCAGCGAGATTAAGAAAGCAGGAAAAAAGAGCCGCCACCAATGACCGGACAAAATGGTGGAGAGTCCATCGTTGGCCATCACACCCCAGCTAGCCATTGGCGCCTGAATGCCAAGACCAAGGAAGCTCAGAAACGCCTCTGAAAAAATTGCAGATGGAACAGATAACGTGACATAGACAATGATGACACCAATTGTGTTGGGCAACAGATGCTTGCGAATGATGTAGAAAGGTTTTGCCCCCATTGTTTTTGCCGCCAGTACGTACTCGGAGTTTTTCATTTGCAGGACCTGACCGCGCACAGTCCGTGCCATCCCGATCCAGCCAGTCGCACTTAAGGCGATAATAATGGTCAAAAGTCCAGGCCCCATCACGACCATCAGTAAAATCACAACCAACAAATAAGGAAGGCCGTACAAAATGTCGACGAAGCGCATCATGATATTATCGATTCGTCCTCCCAAATATCCAGCAATTCCTCCATACAAGACACCAATGAAAAAATCGATAAGTGCTGCCATCAAACCGACAAACAGGGAAATGCGAGCACCATACCAAACACGTGTGAACACATCGCGGCCAAAATCATCGGTTCCAAACCAGTTCGCTTCAGAAGGCGGTTTGTTTTTCATAATAATCGACTGTTTGGCGTATTCATGACCAGAGATCATCGGTCCAATCGTAGCCATAACCCCAAGCAAGATAATAACCACCAATCCCATCAGGGCCAGCTTGTTTCCTCGGAGGCGAAGCCAAGCTTCTTGCCAAAACGTCAGTTGAGGTCGCACAATCGCTTCCGCATTGAGGTTGTCTTTGCGCATGGGGATAAATAAATCATCAGAAACAATCATCCTTCGCTCTCCTTTCGATGCAGCTTAATTCGTGGATCAATGATGCCGTACAGTACATCGACGACAAACATCAGAAAAATCAAAAGTGCGCTATAGAAAACAGTCGTTCCCATAATGACGGAGTAGTCACGGTTATTAATGCCAGCCACGAAATATTTGCCCATCCCAGGAATCGCAAAGATTTTTTCGATCACAAAGCTTCCTGTTAACACGTTGGCAATCAGTGCGCCTAAAAGCGTGACGACAGGCAAAATCGCATTACGCAGTGCGTGTTTCAACACGATCGTTGCCGGAGACAGCCCTTTTGCGCGAGCGGTTTCAATATATTCGTGGGTCAACACTTCCAGCATGTTGGCACGAGTCAAACGAGCGATAATCGCAATCGGACCAAACGCCAATGCAAGCGCTGGCATAATCACATGCTGCCAAGAACCCCACGTTGCGGTCGGCAACAGCTTCCATTCGACCGCCAAATATTTGATTAATAAGGATGCGACAACAAAGCTGGGAACAGATATCCCGATAACAGCAATAATCATGGCAAGGTAATCAATGAGACGGTTATGTCGTAGCGCGGCGATCACACCAAGCGCGATACCGGTGACGATCGCAAAAACGACAGAAATCAGACCGAGTTGAAAAGAGACGGGGAATCCACGGGCGATCATTTTGTTGACCGTATCCGAGCTGTTGGCAATCGATGGCCCAAGGTCAAACTGCACCAGCTTTTGCAAGTACAGCCCGTATTGGACAAGGAGTGGCTTATCCAGGTTGTAATAGGCATTGAGGTTGGCGGCAACCGCGTCGTTTAATGCCTTTCCTTCTTTTTCAAAAGGAGATCCTGGAACGGCATGCATCAGGAAAAAGGTGAGGGTAATGATGAGCCATAACGTCACGATCATGGAGATAAATCTGCGGAAGACAAAAGATAGCAAGGACTCTCCTCCTTTTCATCAAAAATCCGTAAAACCAAGTTGCTGGCAGGGAATGACCTCTCGTAATAAGCAAAAAACCCAGCAAATGCACGCAATCATGGCATTTGCTGGGTTTTACTTACGTGTATGCCGTGCATACGAATAAATAAAGCAGCGTGTGTATTCATTTGGTGACTGTGGCTTTATTTCTCGTGGAAACTGCTTGTTTGTACTTCTTTTGCGCGTCCTTAAACGCTGCGATCAATGTTTTTTGAGAAGATCCAAAATACCGAAAGCGAATCTCTTCGCCAATTTCCTCCGACGCCATAATCGAATGACCGATAAAGATCGACCGAGCAAAGTCAGACGTCAGTTGGACAGTGGAGGAACAGGCCGCATCTACAATCTTGTCGTTGGAAGTATCGACAACCAATCCGATAAAAAAAGCACTGAATTGCTGTGTAATCGGATTGTTCGAAGAGGACTGTGCATCGCCTACGATATAAATGGTATCTTTATCAAACAAATCAATAACCCCACTTTTACTATGCTTCACGGACCGGCAAACGGGATGTTCGGAGAACGACTTCCTCACAATCGCAAGCTGGGTAAGCACTTTCCTACATAGTACCAGAAGAATTCGCAATTTGTAAATAAGTCTGACTAATCTTTCAGTTCTTCTACAGATACGACTGGAAACGAATGTGACGGCAGCATCGGCAGAAACGGTCGTTCGTCGATGAAGGCAACTACTACATGGGATGGACCGACCATTTTTTTCGGTGCGAGTTGTAGCTCCTCCCCTCGCTCAGTGACGACGGTAATCTGCAGCATTCCGCCTCCCGGACGAGCTGGCCCTTTCGTTGCTCTCTCTGTCACGAGGGTTGTCCCATTGTACTGTAGGCGTAATTGGTGGTCATTGCGCCACGAACGGAAATCCACATAATGGCGCGTGAAAGGAATAGGATCAGTGGTCACACTGTCTGCTTGAGGGACGAACATGGCTTGCTCACGACGGTAGCCACCATTCTCGTGCATTCTGTCATCAAAACGTTCAAGAGCCTCGTCTTCAAGCAGATCAATCACACCTTCTGTTTTCAATACTGGATCAACAGCAAAGGTGGCGTGATGATTAGACAACTCCAGGAGTATCTTCACTTCTGTTTTTTTCTGCATGGCGATGTCTGCGTCTACAATAAACATACCTACCAGCAAAAAGAACAGCATCGTAGAAATGGAAAAGATGTTTATACCCGTAACGATAGCCTCCTAACGGGAGGGAGTTTTACAGATCGTAGTCCATGATGTTCACTGTGCCTGTTCTTTGAACTTGCAAAGAGTCAGCTGGCATTGGAATCCATGAGGTAAAACGGGGGTATTGAATAGCCAGCTCCACGACAAACTCATCTTCGTGGCTCCATAGAACGGGATCAAGTGAACGAGTGCGAGTGACACTGACAGACAGCTCCTGATCTGGAACGGAAAACTTTTTCGCTGTCAGCTCCCGGGCGATCAATGCCCGAACCTCTTGTTGCAAGTTGGCTTCACTCGTCCCCCCGTGGTTGCTGACGTATTTCGTAACTGCCGCGCTCACTTCCAATAATTCGTTTCTTGCCTGAACGACCGTATGTACCTGTAAAAGTCCCAATGGAACGAGTAGCATAACCATAATGTTCAGAATCACAGCGATTAATTGACCCATTAGCCCGTACCAAAACGCGTTACTTCTGCGAGTAAATCGCCGAAAAACTGCGTGCATGCCGAAAGGAGATTTTGTGGGCCGATGAGAAGCAGACCTACCGTCAAAGGTAAAACGATAGCCATTACAGCCAAAATGCTAATCATTTTATTCATGCGCTACCACCCTGGATCAAAGTATTCGGACGGACGGCTTCCCGTAAAGGAAAAGGATGTATCCCCCTCTACAAACTTGTGCAACCATTGGGTCACTTTCGAAGGCTGGATGGTAACCGACAAGGTAATCGCCTCCTGCCGCTCTTTGCGAGCTCGCTCACTCTCGGTTCTAGGCCAGCTCCCAGCAAACGCATCCTCTGTCACTTCCCACCCCAGTTCTTTCATTCTAAGAAGATAGTAATCTGCTAACGTAGGCTCCAAATACCCGATGTCCTGCATATCATCTAGTAAGTCAGCATAGATTCCACGGGCAATCGCCCTTTCCATTGCGTACAGGTGATAAGCTCCCAATGCGGAAGTGATCAATAGAAGGACCAGTAAACAAATAAGAAAGACTTTTACTTTAACCATCGTTTTAGAAACGCCAACCCCTCTTTAATGGAAGATGACTGTCGCTGCTCGATACACCCTTTCTTGTTGTGTTTGTTTAAGCTGCTCCTCTGGCTGGAGATTCCAAAGCACCGCGCACAAGCTCCCTACCATAATAGAAATAATCAGAAGAACGTGGATGTGCAGCATTAGTTTGACGACGTATAGGATGTGCCGTTTTGCATCCTGAAGTTGATGTTTTCATTTCGAGTATCGTAGTTCAGCGATGTGATGGATTGGTTAATGCTCCCAGCAGAATCATTTGCCGCAGGGCTTAACTCATTGCCATAGCTGCTGACACCGATCCCTAATACCATGACGCATGCTAAAAATATAAAAAACATTTTCGACATCTCGAATTTCCCCTTTTCTCAAACGTGATTTAAGGTATAGCTTTGTCGATCCACCCAACTGCTCGATCTCTCAGCCCGTCCTCTTTTACTACCGATGTGTTTATTTCGGACAGGCTGGAAACGATTATTCCTAAAGAGAAAACGATGCACATGATGATAGATAATAGCTTGGTCATGAGTTTCTCCTCCTCAGGTCAAATATTTATCCAGAATTTCTGTAAGCAGCCTATACCAAGGAAACATGGCCACTAATAACCCCATGTAAAATGCCGGGTAGACAATGACCGTGTAGCCGATCCCCAAAGACTTTATCTTTTTTCGATGACGGAACATTCGGCGATGATCGACAGCCCACTCCATTCGTTGCATAGTTGCAATTACTTGTCCTTCGCTCAGCGTCTCGATTGTACGCATACTTGATACGAGAATAATTCCATCGTCGACGCCAATTTTGCGTTTAAAGCTCTCAAGTGCTTCATTAGAGTCTCTGTTCCACTCAGATAAAGTAGGGATATACTCCTTTAGCTTTCTAGTAGGTCTTGCTGCCTTGACCATGGCATTGTAAATGGGCACCTGATTTTCTAGAAGGGTCACATAGCGATTGATAAATCTGGCGATATCTGTGCTCAGCATATCTTCCCTGTGATTTGCCCACATCTTCAAGCCCATGTACGGAAGCATATAACTCCCTGTAGATGTCAGGCACATCGACAGAAGTGGAAATGATTCCATTCGACTTACGATGACCCACATAAGAATCAGGAAGCAAACGGTACTTCCAGTCAACAATTGCAGAAACACCCACTCCGGTTTTCCCCATCCAAAAGGCCTTCCTGCTCGTGAAAGTAACTGCTCCCATTTGTCGTCTTCGTCTGGCTTGAGTGCCTGCTCCCACTTTTCCCACCACATTCCGGAAACAAACAGCTTGGGCCTTTGCTTGTGAAACAAATACTTCCCGATCAGAAACGTTGCACTAAAAACAAATAGAGCGCCTAGTCCAAGGTAGGTATACATGATTAGCATTGGCATTAGCGATATCTCCTTCCCCAAATAAACGCCAATAGGATCGAAAATGTCCACACAGTCGCAGCAATCGATAATATTGCTTGTCCATCTGGCGTGTAGAAATAGAGACGGTAGGAATCTTGAAGCAACCCTTGATTGTAGGGGATCAAGCAAATGCAAATCGCTATGACGATAAGCAGGCTGATCCAAATGGAGTATATTTCACTATCACGCTCATGCTTTTCATCTTGTTGTACAAACATCTCATTCGTTAACCGATTTAGAGGTGATTGTATATCTTCTGTTTCTCCTTCCAAGCCACTGGAAATATACGTTGCAAAATCAAAAGCCCACGGATGGTCCAGTCTCTGCGCAAACTGTTCCACGGCAGCAACCGAGTGCCCCCCATCGGAAAGGCTATTGTTTAGCAGAAGAAGGTCAGGCAATAACTCTTTGGGACATTCCTCTATCATTTCGCGAAAGGTAAGGACGATGTTTTTGCGACTGTTATAATAACGGGCAAACAACTCTACGAAACGACAGAATGAGCTGATTTTTTTATTCATTTGTACTGTATAGCGTGCGTATAGAACCAGTGTTGGCAGCAAGATGAATAAGAGAAAAAGAGACAATGATACAATCATATTTCCTAGTAAAATGCCCGAGATGAATCCCGCTATCCCGCCAGTCATGGATAGTACTAAGTACCCTTCTGGTGTACCTCCCACGATTTGACACCATCGCTCAAAGCGTTCATACATCAAGCGTCGGGTAGAATGCCTTAAAAATTTCTCTCTCCATACCTCAACCGTACGCGGGAAGAATACACGTGGACTTCTCCATCCCTTGTACAGGTGTATGCCGAGAAACAGAAATCCTGCGAAAAGACATAGAAACACCGGGAAAAGAAATGTGTAAATCATAGCTGCCTGCCTATATCGGTAAGACGTAGCTCTCTCAACACTTCAATGTCTGCTTTACCGACGTAACACATGTATTCAACTAAATGTGGGCTCAGATGCTTCCCCGTCCATTCATAAGCTCCCGTCTGCATGTTGCGACCTACGAGGGGAATAGAGTCGACTCGATTAAAAGATGAATTCCATTCTGTCGTATGAATGGCATCAATAAAACGGTGACCGTTGTTGCGGTACGTAAGCGAATTGACAAAATTGACTGCCCTGCTAATCCGCTCCTGGGTCAACTCGACACTCCGCCCCCCATATTGATAAACAAGATCAGTCAAATCATGTAAAGCTCTATGAGCAAATCGCTCGTGCATCGCTCCGATTGTAGCATCCGTCCCTCTGATTCCGGCATTGATAAAATGGTACGCTTCTATAGGCTCACGAATTTCTCCAATCAATATCGTATTTGCTGTTGATCGGTACATATCTTTGAAGCAATACCCTAGTTCAATGCCGATTTCCTCCACGTTTTGGAGTTCAATCACTTCACCTGTCCAAATATCACCAAATCGCATCTCGTGTTCACTCTCAAAGATCGTGATATATTCTGTCTGAGGGTCCTTCAGCTTCAACATGCACATCATCAGCGTTGTTTTCCCTGCAGCCATCGGTCCAATAACCAGCACATTGCTGCGTCCGTACACTTGCTGTTCCAATAGCCATTGAATTTTTTCATCGAAGGCTGGCTGTTGTTGTGTACGGAGTTGATCGAGCGAAAAAGCGGGCGTTGTAAATCGTCTAACCAGAATGGTCGGCACTCTGGAATAGGGGAAAGTAAACATGGTCAGTCTCGCTTTTAGTGAATGTAAGTATCCGCTCAATCTAGGTTTTTTCTCGTTAAAAGAAAGACCCGCTGTATTGGTCAGCTTTTGTTGAAGAGTTTCAACCTCTTTCCAGCTTGGTGTGTAAGAGAGAAATTTTTTGACCCCTTGCTCCAGGTACGCAATGTTGCGGTTTGCAGAAATCCGCACTTCCTCTACCCACGGAGACAAATGGAGGACGGCATCGAGTATGCCCCACCCGTATGTAGAAAAGGTGAGTCCTTCGTAACCGTTGACATACGGCAAAATTTGTTCGGTTACTGGTCGTTGGAGGACTTCCTCAAAATAATGCTGTAAGCGAAGAATAATATGATTGTGACTATCACGATCTCCCTGTTCTGCCAAAGCGAGAATTCGTTGCATCTCTAGCTTCTCTTCTCGCGTTTTGCCAAAATGATTTAAATAATCTCTTGCTGCTTGTTTAATGTCCTCGATGGTTTGGATATCCGATCTAACCCGATGTTCTGTTTCTATCCCTCTCATCAGCAAAACACCGCACTTTTATCCATATATTGTGCCTTAGCAATTTCCTTCAAACTGTTGATGTACGATTTGGGAGGAAAAAGCTCTTCTATTAATACACTGCAGCTCTGATGAGATTGCATGAGCCTGCTCTCCGAAATGCGTGGTACCACACCATAGACAGAAACATCCTCCCCTATTCGAAAGGGTTGCCCAGGATCTAAATGACTGAGCAGAACCTCGCATTTCACTCCTTTTTCTCTCCATTTATGAAGCCACTCTCTGGCACTTTCGATACTAAAGGGATCAGCTCTCACGAATAATAGATTGCGGTCAACGGTATGGAGCAATCTCTGTAGAGTCTCAGACTCAGGAAAGCAGTAACCCCAATCGACGTAAACATAGTCAAATTGCATGCGAAACACACTAATTAGATTACTTAATTCTGAGCTTTTCCATTTGCTAGCTGCATGTGCGTAATACAGATTGGGCAAGTGCGCGCTCTGTTTGCAGACATTGCTCCAATTACGCTTGGCAGTTGTTTGTATATCGAAAAAGTCAGGACGAAATAAAGATAACTGATGTTGTTGGAGTTTGAAGAAACGTGTTAGATCTGGCTTAGCGTCATTCATATCAAGTACGACAATTCGCTTTTCTGGATGCTGCCTCGCTAGTATGACAGGATAATTAATGCAAAAGGTAGTAATGCCAGATGCTCCGTAACTCATTAAAGCGTAAACGAGCCCCTTTTCTTTTGACGATCCGATATCTGAGCACTCTTGCACGAGGCCTAGAATCAGACTGATTTGATGACGTATTTCTTCTTGTGATAAATGGGCTGATAACAGGTATACATGCTCTAGCCCGGACTCCTCCGCTACCTGCTCAATCATCTTCTCATCCCGATACAGAGGAACGATAATTAACGGTGAGTTTGTCGGGAGTTGTGCTTTCAGGGCCGGAAGCCATTCCCATACGGGAGAGTTGAACATTTCGGAAAAGATCACGGCAGCTTCTGGCATATAAAGCTGCACAAGCCGTGAAAACTCCTCCGCCGACTCTGCTACCAGCACATCACTGTACACAGGCATATACGTCTTGGCGAGTGACTTCATCGGATAACAAACTAATATTTTCATGATGCTTGCTCCTTTGAACCCATGATATGACCTACCTGAAGCATCCCATATGACATTGCCTCGCTTACTATCACATACTGCTCGTCTGTCAAATTAAAGCCGATAAAAGCAGGTAGTGCTGTTGGCTGAAACCGATAGTCGCGATATCGTTTTTCGCCATTCTGCAACGGCTTCTCTCGTGATCCATGAAAGATGGAATCCATCTGATCAGGCGATGGCAACAAGCTCGGCTTTAATGTATATATCTCGATACCATTACTGTCTCTCACGCTTACAAGCTGACTTTCAAATAACAAATCTGCCGTATCATTTGTTTTTCGAAAATGCAATGGTGCAGGATAGTCCTGTAGCTCCGAGAGATTCTTGTATTTGACCCAAATTTTCACATGATCGCCTTTGCGTAATTCCGTTAAAGGATGAATGGATAGTAGGGGAAACTCGTAGCGCGCCTTCCCTTTTTCCGGTAAAAGCTGCGAATCTGTCAGCTTTTCCATTAATAATTGCTCGCCTTCGTATATAGTCTGTGTGCTCCTTTTCCCCAGAACGGTATCCAAATCACGCGCTGAACCAGGAAGGATTTCATCCACCTCCTCCTGTACCAGTACCACATCATCATGTGTAATTGGCTCGAAGGCTGATATTTCTTTCCCTGCTGCTACCTTTACAACTGGTGCAAACAGCTTTTCTGCAGCCATCGCATCAATATATTGAGTCGCTGCATAAAAGGACGACCCTGCTAGCAGAAACGAAATCAAGCAAATGACAAGTAATGTTTGCTTCTTCATAACATCCTTCCTTTATAAGCATGAATCAATGACTGAAACTCACTCTCTTCCTCCGGGAAAAGCTCCAATAGTAGATTGGCTTTGGCGCTTGCCATTGCTGTTCTCTCTCCATCCATCAACGGAATCAAGTTCGTTACCTGTGTAGCTCCTGGCTGCTGATCCCATAGGGAGAGTGTTCCTTCTACTTTTTTCAGGATACTTGACCGAGACAATTGGCTATTCCACTTGTTTGCTATCATTTTTATTTTTCTTCTTTCTGTCTTCCACCAAGCAGGGGCTGGATCTACCAGGAACAAACGGGTAAGCCTAGCCAAATCTGCATCAAATACTACCCATATTTCGTCGGCATGCTCAAAAATTTGTTTGGAGTGGATATCACTCCAGTTGGAAGAAACATCAATGACAACTATGGGACTATCCTTACATATCCGTAGTAACCAGTTGGCTGTATCTGTTTGAGAAGATTCGTGCTGAAGTTGTGCTGGGGATTCTATCTGGATGCGAAGATGGTTATTCTGCATGAGGAGCGATGATGTAGGAGAATCTCTTACTTGTTGTCGAACTCTACGTTCAAAATCAAGTGCAAAATAATAATAGGAAGTCACTTTTGGTAACTCACAAAGGGTGACAGGGACGCCTTTTCCTGACCAAGCATACGCTAGGTTACTTGCAAGAAAACTAGCTCCAGCCTGTGCGTACAAACTCATAACGGCAATACATTTACGCTGATACGACTCCTGTTGTTCAACTATTTGTGGCGAAGCAAGCTTTTCTTTAAGTACTCTCCATTGCCGCTCTTCCTCAATAGACTGTGAAAACTCCTCCTGCTCTAAATCACGGAACCTGGAGACAAAGCGGCTCATTTGGTGAAACATGATTATCCCACCTGGGAATCATTTGATTTATTTTTACTTGCAATGTATTTCTCAAATTTCTCAACCATCTCTCGAACAGTGAGGGACTTGCGATGGTAATAGTATATTTTGCGCAGCCGCTCCCGTTCCTGAGCTGTCATTTCTGGTCTCACTTTCATGGCTAGCTCGATTAACAGAGCGAGCTCGACGTTGTTAGGTCTTCCTCTTCTCGGTGGATTGGCAAATAGCTCCTGCTGCTTCTTATTAAATGCGTTTGGGTACTCTACCAACCACATATCTACCAACGTTTCAATATCTTCGTGTGTGCGTACTCCCAGCTTCATCAAGTATTTAAAATATGTAGGGATTGGACGCTCACGTATCTGCCCATTTTGCCATCGAGCGAGGAATCCATTTGGCATAGTAAGGAGCTTGGTTACGTCTCGGATGAGTGCTATCCGATTTGGCGATTGGTATTGAACGACTGCTTCCTTTACTAGCGTAAACAAAATGTCATGATAATTGACGCCTTTATACCCGCTTCCATACTCTGTGATGTACCATTCCTCAACTGCTCGATCAAAATCTCTCCGGCAATTCGATAACTGAAGCTGATTCAGATGCTCATAAAACTCTTCCAGATCATACTGAACCATAAACTCTTCCTGGTAATCTCCAAAAACAAAAGCAATAAAGGATTCCTTAAACACTTCCAATGACAACAATGTCAGCTTGTTTGTCTCCTCGTAGCAGCGGTTGACTAATTCGATTGCACTCTTTGCCAACACGTCAAAATACCCCCATTTTCCTTTTTATAGAACGATAGACATTCTGCAACAGTATTCGCGACTCGTCGATTCTTATTTAGCCTGATAAACCAGGCATTCCGCTTAATGGGTCGCCTCACACGCACCCGTGCAAGGCGATTAAGAGAACCTACTCAGTTACAAAGTAAAGTTCTTCTCCGGTCGCGAAAAGAAGAGCAATCCTTCCCCCGCGCTCCATGACGGTTGGAGCATTCTCCATTACAACGAGCCCGTCATTGAGTACTACTCTGTCTCCAAATCGATGTACGGATTCGATCTGGAACGCTCCCTGCGGAACTCTTTCCACTGAAAGATATCTGCCGGGTTTGTGCTTCTGGTAGCGTACTTTTCGCCCTAGAAGCTGCTCCACGGATGCAGAGCTTTTCTGGTGAGCCTCTACTGTTGCCATACGCAACGCCTCCTTCTCTCACCTGTAGAGTACGGCCGTTTCATCTGCTTATAAGCCTATGAAACTATCTCTACCGTAAAAAAAGACAGCAGGGTTGTGCAAATATTTTTATAAATCTTCCCAATAAGAGGGATCACTAAGTTCGGGATACATTTCAGTAACCATATCAAACGGTGAAAAGTAGAGCGTGTCGACGAGAATTTTGAGTTTATATGTTTTCAGGAGCGTATATGCTCTCTCTGTTTTGCTGAAGATACTTGGCAGTTGCCGCAAATCTGCCAGCTTTAGTAGATGCTTGCACATATAGTCGACGCATATTTTTGCCCGTTCCTCACCCTTTATGCTCTGAAAATAAGCTGGGGGAAAATGACGTCTTATGCCTGAAAGCACTTCTTGGTAAACCCATAGCACTCGTTGTTCTTCTGAAAGTCGAGGTAAATACGGATAAGCAAATTCAACGAAATAATACACATCCTCAGCCTTTGCCTCGATAGGCGGCTCAATAAATTCTCTCACCAAATGCAGCTTCAGTTCTTTGATATCTTGCAAGCTCAATTCACGTCGCGCCTGCTCTGGAGTCCATCTTTTTACATTCTCAATCGCATATCTAACAACTAATTGGACTTTTTGCTTACGGTACTGTACATCTTCGAACTCATACGGAGAAAAACGCTTTTGCTCTCCGTTAAGAATTCGTTTGTACCGATCGAGTATTTTTGAGGGCACTGTTATCTCACTCCTATCCCCATTTTTGGAATATACTACTAAATTACCACGCGGGATTAGGACAAAAATAACAGTACCTTTGTTCAAAATTGTGACTTTATTCATAGACTCCAGACTGGGAGACTCTGTTCATTTTTACGAAAAGCTCATCCCAAAATACAGGTATATACTTTTCAACCTTTACTTCTAAATGATAGATTCCTTGCAAGTACAAATAAGGACGTTCACCTTTTTGGTGAATGACAGAGACCTCATCACTTGTCCCTTCCAGATTCGGTCTGTTTAATCTCCAAAGAATCCCCGCTTCTTCACGCGCCCCGCGAATGATATCTGCATCACGCCGATCAGCTTCTTCCGTTGTCGCAAACAATCTGATTTGCTTATCACCGTTTGAATCCACATACTCCCATTTTCCAGCCGCACGTGCTCCTTTGGTAATCAGATCTGCTGTATGTTGCATCTTCATTTTTAGATAATCTGTCTGCTCCAAAAATAACAGGATAGAGAGCAGGCTGCCCAAGCAGAAGAGAAAGAAGAGCACAGTCATCATTGTTGCCCCGCGCTCTTCCTTCACTCGAATCAAAAAATGGTGCAACAGATCCTTCATTGCTTCTCCTCCGCATTTTCAACCATCATGTGATAGCTTTCGGATATCTCGTATAATTCCCCCGTAGAGAGAAGCCGAAATGAAACTGTTGCTTCAGCTTTTACATGACTACCTTTTCTCCAACCGTTCCCATCAAGCTCCAGCTGCACATCTTTGTGAAGGACTCCGATACCTTGTGCTAACTCCGATATGCCTCGCTCTTTCGCATGAAATTTGGCCAAACCGAAATTGGGCTGCACTGCAGCAATTCTCCCTGCCTCATACGCAGCCGCCAATGCCTTTTGCTTGTTGTACATCATGCTGAATTGGTCAAAGGAGAATACGATCAAGATCCAAACTAAAGGAAACACCAAAATAAACTCAATCATTTGGCTGCCTCGCTCCTCTTTCACCCTCGCACGTATCACTCGCCCCATTCGTTTAATCATCCGCTTGCTCCGATGGCATCTCGTACGGATTGGAACACAAAAGCACCCAACAAATATACCGCGTAGGGGAATGAAAAGGCTGTTCTTTCCCTGCCTGGAAGCCATACTTGTCGATGAGCCGTCCATCCGGCTGCTATGATTTGAAAATTGCTGCGTAAGCGAGCCCAATTTTGCGGATAAAACACCATAACAATCAGGCACAAAACAATGGAATGCAAAAACAAAGAATACACCACACTCCAGCTCGTCCATGCACCAACAGCCATCAGTAGCTTTTGATCCCCCATCCCCATCCCTTTTAAGATGACGGGACCAACTGTCAACAAAAAGGCTCCTGCCACACCTAACAATGCTCCACCTAATAATTCACCTTCCCACTGACACCATAAGCCGACAGCTATAGCCGGAAAAACAAGAGCATTCGGTATTTTCCTTTGTCTCCAATCCATCCATGCTGCCGCTCCTAACACGACAAGCAGGGCTACGTTTGTCATTTGCTTATCTTTTCTTGCAGTTCCTTCAGCTTCTCGTCTTCGGCAGTACCTAGTTGTGTCAGTGTCGGAATAAGCACAATCAAGATGACGGCGATGATAATGACCATTTCCACGATCGTAACACCGTCCTCCTCATACCAGAAACGCTTGACGTAATCTGCGATGGCTCCCATCCCATTCACTCCTCATTGAGATTTTGGTTCTATTTTCACTCTGCCAAAAGACAGTGCCTCTCGCAAAAATATTTACATGCACTTGTTTTTGATTTTCTACAAGCTTTCTCCGATGCCGATGAATGCAGGACCCATCACCAAGAACAACAACGGCAGGCCCATTAACAAAATGACAAAAGGCAATAACCTGATATTTAACCGATTCATATGGGTAGCGGCCTCGTCTTCTTGTTGTCTCACTTGCTCCTCTACTTGGACAGACAACATTTGTGATATGCTAACTCCTTTTTTCATCGCCTCGTTCATCTCCAACGCGATGGTAGTCAACGAATCTACCTCCCACCGAAAGGCCAGCTCTTCAAGCGCCTTTCTCCAGTTCCCATGCCTTTTTTCTCCCATTTCTAAGCTCGCAAGCTCTCTGCCAAGTCTCGCATCAAAACGTCTCGCTGTTTGCTTAATAGCCTGCTGCAATGGCATGCCTGCTTCCACCAACGATTGCACAATGCTGAAAAAAATAGGGACCTGTTCTCGAATTTCAGCTTTTGCTCTCTTGTCCGCCCAATCTAGCAGCATGTTCGGCAACAAGTACAAAAATAAGCTAGAGGCTAAGGGAAGCCCATTCACCATACCGATTTGTTCACCGTTAACCATGCTCACTAACAATGAAGATAGAGATGAAATAATGAAACACATACTGATGAGCCGGTACAAAACAATCTCTGTCAGGCTTATATCGATCCCAAGACGCGCCAATGTGTCCTCTATTTTTTTCTTATCGACACCGGTCCATTTGTAGAAGTGTTGTAGCAGTACCTGGTTTTTCTCCAAGCTTCGAACCAGTGTCCACTTTTTTCTCCCTGGGTGAAACGATTGCTCAAGCTTGGCTTGTTTCTCGGAATCAATCCTACCCAAAAGTGTGGCGGAGAATGGTTCTCCCTTACTCACACAAGACGGTAGCCCATACAGAAATATAGCAACACTCACCACTATGCTAATAACAAGAACGAACATTGCACCCTCTCCTATGCTCCCCTGCTTATGCTTTTATGCGCAACATAACGGATTGCTTCTCCCCCAATCAAAATAGAAGCCAAGCTTCCCAAAATAAGCAACCTTCCCCCCAATGTGGCCGTTAGTGGTTCAAAATGATTCGGATTGTTCACGTACAACGCAGTGACAAAAACAAACGGCATGACACTTAGTAAATTCACTTGTGCCACGATCTGAGCCATAGCTGCTTTTTGTCTACGGAGCGACTGTCGGCGGCGCAATATTGAGGAGGCAGCCAAATCGAGCGTTTTGGCCATATCTCCCCCCATTTCACGTTGAATGTGGACAATCGTCGCTAAATATTTCACATCCGCTGATCCTGTACGTTCAAAGAATTGATTCATTACGTGCTCCAACGGGACTTGTGCCCGCAATAACTCTACAACACGCCTGTATTCCTCTAATACGATTTCAGATAAAAATGGACTGGCTGCTACCTGTTCAAACGCATGCAAATACGATGGTGAAGTACGTAAAGAACTGGCCATGAGACGAATTGCTTTTACATTGCCTGCTTCGAAATCTTCCTTGCGACGAGCCCCCCATACACTCACCAACCGTTCGGTAAACATAATCCCTGCGAGTAAAGCAGGCAATGCCATCCACCAAGACTGCAAGATCTGACTACTCACACCAAAGGACGCGATCCCCAATAAAAAAGAGAGGGTCACATACTGGTCTACCCCCCACCCTGAGCGTGATTTTGCCAATCTCTCTTCAAACTGCTGCCAAATTGTTTTTCTGTCCTGTTGCAGCACTTCTACGATTTCGTGCTTCCCCGTCGGCTCTCGCAAATACAAGCTGTTGGGCATGATCAGTAACGTGATGGCCATCCCCATCCCTATCGCAACAGGTAAGCTAATGTCCATGCTTTCCCCTCCTATAGCGGTTATAGCGGTATTGGTGTGGTGAAAAAGACTTGCTCAATCTCCTCTCGCGACAGTCCTTTCTCTAGCCATCGCTTAATAAGTCGCTCTGGGCGATAGCCTGTCCATTTGAAGTGACCCTTTACTTTCCCATTCTCCACCCCTGTTGCTTCGTACACGTAAATATCCTGCAAATACACCCGATCAGGGAGAACCTGTTTAATGTTGCAAGCTCGTTTTATCCATTCTTCATGCGATTGCCCCGTCCCCACTACCTCCGTTATCGCGACCACCTTGCGACTGCCATCTTCTTCAAAACGTTTTACTTGAACAATCAGATCCAGTGCTGAACCGATCATTAAATTGCGCTCCTCAGCACTATACCCTTCATCTGCTTTTCCGAATAAAATGGGCAATGTTGAATCAACCAAGGCTCGCGGTGAGTTTGCATGCGCTGTACTCCAGCTACCAGGGTGGTCCGTATTCATCGCCCATAGCATATCTACGATTTCTCCACCTCGCGTCTCACCGACCATAATGACATCCGGCCTCTTTCTCAAGGACAAACGAACACAATCCTTGATCGAAAACCCACCTTTCCCCTCGTAGTTTGCAGGTTTCGCTAAAAATCTGCGCACAAAAGGATGCTGAAGCTTCATCTCCAAAACGTCCTCGATCGTAATCATACTTAAATGATCAGGAACATACTGGGAGATAAGATTGAGCATGTGTGTCTTGCCTGAGCCTGTTCCTCCACTGACAATGCCAGATGCACGAGATAAACGGACTGCTCTGTTTAAAAAGAGAAGCATCGGTTCGCAAATGGAACCATACCGCAAGTAGTCGGAATCGCTGAGTAGCTCACGATGTTTTCTGATCGTGAGCATATGACCATCGGGAGAAATAGAGCGATGCGTAGCGGCAACCCGGGAACCGTCTGGAAGTTGTGTATGCAACTCTGCTTTTGTTTCATTAAACTCACGCCCCATTGTCGCTGCAATTTGTTCCAATAAGCGCAGCAGCTCTTCCTCATCTCGAAAAACAGCAATGTCCGGCGATTCAAGACGACCAGTGCTTTTTCTTTCAATGACGAGATAGTTATAGCGATGAAAAAGAATCTCCGTGATGTCGTTATCCTCTAATAAAGCGTCTAATGGCCCCCAACCCGTCAAAGAATGCAGCAGTCGTTTTACTTCTGCTTCCATTTGTATGGATGTCAATGTGGTTTGCGACTCCAGTAGCATTCGAATATCTGTCGTCAGCTCATCTAAGAAGAGAGAGGAATGCTTTTCTTCCCATAATCGTTTTCCGTATTTCTCAACAATCTGGGTACGAATTGATGCTTCTCGATCTGCCCCGACCCATTTCTCATTCGTCCGTTCGTGATCTGGAGCTTGCATTTTTTCATGAAGCGTCGAAGGAACTCCCGCCATTCCCCTCCCCGCTGATCGAAATTCTTGCGCTGTGCGGACTTGATTAGAAATACCTAGTAACTGTTTTTTATCGAACATGACACCCTCCCTCATCCCCATAACCACTTAAAGAGAGATGTTTTCTCTTTTTGTTTCTCTTTTAAAGTAGCCTTCACTTGCTCCCCGTCTACGGGAAACAGTGCTTTTCCTAGTGTCTCAATGGCTTCCTTGGCCGGAATTCTCCCTAACTGGAGCATAACCGGCGTTCCTGTGTTAATCGATTTTTTTACTTCCACATCGTCAGGTATCGAAAATATTTTTTTGCTAGGGTGAAGTTGGAAGTAGGCGCGAATTTCATCTAAGGTAAACATTTCTTTCCGCTGCAAACGATTCATGCAAATTTGAATGCGTTCTTCAGGGTACTCTGCTTCTCTCAACAGTTTTAGCAATCGTTGAATATTTTCAATGGAGTCTACCACCGGATTTCCCACCATCACAACATGTTCTGCAAAAAACAGAGCTTGAATCGTTGCATCTGTTGTATCAGGTGCCGTATCGATCAGAATGACGTCGTAGTTGCTTTGTTTTAACGTTTCGAGAATCAGATATAAATGATAGTCACGGATTTCAAAGCTTTGCCGAATATCACGGGGGGAGGTAAGTACATGCAATCCCGTATCAGGATGAGAAACAATATATTTCTCGATTTGTTGCGGAGATAACGGCAAGGCTTGCGCGTATTCCTGCCATTCCTCGCTGCTCATGGCATAGGGGTCTTTTCCTTGACTCTGAATAAACGAATGCAATTGATCATCAAGATCTTTTACCCACGTAAAAAGATTAGGGGTACGAGGAAGATTCAAGGTAGTCGCAAAAGTACCGAGATCAAGATTGAAGTCAACAGCAATTACCCGCAATGGAAGACCTTCGTTTTTTTGCATGGAAAAGAAAATAGCTAGCTCACGAGAAATAAATGTTTTTCCTACGCCACCTTTTGGACCGTAAACAGTAATAAGCTGCTTCGGACGAGTCATTTCAGGAACTGGTCTATCTGTGATCGGTTCGGAGAATGAGGGCGGCGGCTGGCTCGGGTAACTCCTGGCTTGTTCCTGGATTACAAACTGGTGTTGTTGTGGCACGGCTTCTGCTATCATACCTTGAGGTTGTATCATCATGGCTAACGCTTCGATTTGCCCTGGTTCGATGGGCTTGGCAATAACCCATAAGCCTAAGTTCCGGAAAAACGGCTCCCACATCAGTTCATTACTTGAGCAAGCAGCAATAAATGAAAGATGAGGAAAGGCCAACCGAAATTGCTGACACAGCACACCTCTTTCCGTTCCTTTTATACCACCCAACAACACCAAATGTGGTTGGTTTGCCTGTAACTTTGCCCATGCCTCTTCCACCCCGAGTGCTTCCCCGCATACTTCTACCCATTTGCTGTTGATAAGTTGAGCCGTTAACAAGCGAACCGAATCTCGATCATCATCTACTATGAGCAAACGCCTTTTCACTCATGCTCCTCCTTTTGAATACCCCAGCGTGTTTTCGTCTTCATTAACTCTGCAGCGAATTTTGCGTCACCTATTCCCGGATTTCCCCCATCCCTCACCGCTGCCAAGCCTAATCTGATTTTTCCATAATGAAGTGCATGTGTTAGCAGAACAGCCTCATCACGTGTCAGGGAGAGAGTAACAGCCACCAGATTGGGATGATCACCTTCCATTTCGCGTTGAACGCCAATGATCGGCATGTTTTGCAATAGGAGTCCAGAATGTGCTCCTGTCTCATCTTCAAAGGAAGCATAGACATGCACCCTTTCTCCGCTTGATATATGCGGTGAAACTCCTGCTACATTGTCTACGGGAATGCTCATACCAGTCATTTTTTCTGATATCACTCCGCTGCCTTGCGCCTTGCTTTTTTGCTCCAAATCACTTTGCAATAACGGTCGGCCCCCCTTCACTTGACGGGTAAATGCTAAACCGACAAAGCTCTGTCCTTCTTCCCATGGAATTAAACCTGGAACTGGGGCAATGGGTTGTTGAAAGATCCCTCCCAGTCTCAGTGTTAATGGCTCCATATCCCTCGCTTCAAGTAATTGACCACTTTCTTTTTCCACCGTTGATCGCAATTGTATATAGGTCACTTGATGTGGCTTCAAAATGATGTAGGTCGCTACACCTATACATGTAGCGAAAAGCAAAATAGCCAATAGTCGTAGCGGATGTATAGACATTCTCCCCCTCCTCTCCATTGTTTCTAGCGTAGGGGAGAATAGAGGGACAAAAAAAGAAAACAAAAAAACCGTGCATTCGTTCAGCACGGTCACACTTATTACACAACAAAAAAAGCTGCATTCTCCATTACTTTTACAAGTAATCGGGAATACAGCTTTTCGCCTCATTCCTTCAAAACTGAATACGCATGATTGCTAAG
>NZ_JBIAOR010000029.1:0-35303 GCF_042878995.1 Brevibacillus sp. NPDC003359 | reverse complement strand
GTCTTATCAAATGCGAGTAGCTTCGGCCAAAGCAGACACAGAGAAGCAGGAAGCAAACAAAAGAGGTGTAGACTTTTACAATCTTTTGGCAACGGGGTTAAGGGATGGGCAAGGGAGCATTTTCACCAGACAGACTCGGACGCATGCATGACAGGCTGAGTGACTATGTCGAGCGCGGAGAACTGCCAGGACTGGTCTCGCTGGTTTATCGTAAAGGTGAAGTGCATGTCGATGCGATTGGCACGCAATCACTAGAAGGCGGTGAACCGATGCGGCGTGACACGATTTTTCGCATCGCTTCCATGACGAAGCCGATTGTTGCCGTAGCCGCCATGATTTTGGTGGAGGAATGTCGGCTGCGGTTGGATGAGGGTGTGGATCGATGGCTGCCGGAACTCAGTCAGCGCCAGGTGTTGCGTAGAATCGATAGTACGCTGGATGACACTGTACCAGCCAAGCGCCCGATTACGTTGCGCGATTTGCTTACCTTTCAGTTAGGATTTGGCATCGTCATAGCTCCTCCGGATATGTATCCCATCCAACGCGCTATGGCAGAAAAGGGATTCGTCCCTGGACCGAACCTCCCCACACAATCACCAGATGAGTGGATGAAACAGCTCGGAAGCTTGCCCCTGGTCTACCAGCCGGGCGAATCTTGGATGTATCATACAGGATCGGACGTGTTGGGAGTGCTTATTTCACGCGTAACCGGACAATCCTTAGAAGCATTTCTGCAAGAACGTATTTTTGAGCCGCTTGGCATGAAGGATACCGGATTTCATGTGCCGTCGGAAAAGCTGGATAGGCTGCCACCGAGCTACATCAGTGATTACACCAATGGAGGACTAAAGGTTTACGATGATCCGAGAACGGGTCAGTGGAGTAAGCCGCCAGTTTTCCAGTCAGGTGGAGGAGGGCTTGTCTCTACCGTGGACGATTATTTGGCGTTTTGCCAGATGATGCTGAACAAGGGACGTTACGGACGTGAGCAGATTTTGTCCCGTCCATCGATAGAACTGATGACGATGGATCATCTGACAGCGCAACAGAAGGCAGATTCCCACGTTTTCTTCGGTGGGCATAGCAGTTGGGGCTTCGGGATGGCCATAAACATAAGGCGTTATGATCTGTGGACGGTGCCTGGGCGATTTGGCTGGGGCGGTGGTTTCGGAACGTCAGCCTACACAGATCCACAGGAAGAAATGATTGGCATTCTCTTGACGCAGCGTCTGATGGATTCACCACAACCACCGGGTGCTTTTCTTGATTTTTGGACCTCTGCCTATCAAGCGATTGAAGATGAGTAAGAAAAAGGAGCCCTGCCAAAATGAGCGATACGAAAACCTTGAAGGAAGTATTTAAAAAGACCACTTATCAAATCGCCGGGCACAGTAAGAGAGACCTCCATCAATTGCAGCAGGTCCTGTCCAGGGTGGATGGGAATGTGGAGGGCGATATGTATGGAACCGGCGAACTTATCGAGAGTTTCCAGCGTAAGATGGCCGAATATTTGGGCAAAGAGTCTGCCGTGTTCTTTCCCAGCGGTACGATGGCCCAACAAATTGCGGTACGCATCTGGTGCGATGAGAAGGGAATCAAAAAGGTCGCCTATCATCCGCTCTGCCACTTGGAGATTCACGAGGAGGATGGGCTCAAGGAGCTGCATCAGATCGAGTCTGTCTTGCTGGCGGATAAAGACAGAGTGATTGAATTGGACGATGTTCTCGGCATGGAAGACGATATCGCGTGCCTGTTGCTGGAATTGCCGCAGCGTGAGATTGGCGGACAGCTGCCCGCGTATGAGGATTTGGAGGCGATCTCCCGTTATTGTCGGGAAAAAGGAATTCGGCTGCATCTGGATGGTGCCCGGCTTTTGGAAATTTTGCCATTTTACCAGAAGTCAGCCGATGAGGTATGCGCCTTGTTCGATAGCGTGTACGTTTCCTTTTACAAAGGGATAGGCGGAATTGCCGGAGCGATCCTGGCTGGGGATGAAGACTTCACGAAGCAATCGAAGGTATGGAAAAGACGCCATGGCGGTGACCTGATTAGTTTGTACCCGTATATTGTCACGGCAGAATACCATTTTGAGCAGAGAAAACATAAATTCAGTCAATATTACGAGGATGCAAAAGAGCTGGCGGGATTCTACAACCAATGCCATGCGATATCTACGAGACCAGCCGTGCCTGTATCCAATATGTTTCATGTGCACGCAGATTTGCCGAAAGAAGAGCTCGAGCGTATCATGGTCTCACTTTGTGATGAGACAGGGATTGGCTTCACGCATTATGCGAAACAAGAAGACGAAACTTCTAGCTCGTATGAGGTGAGTGTTGGGGATCGGTATGCGATGATCCCGAAGGAAGAGCTAGCGTTGGCGTTTGAAAGGCTGAATCAAAAAATAGTGGAGCAGAGATCAAAAGCCGAGTAAATGAATCGATTTCGGGGCGGGGGCAGTCTGGAGTTTACGGATTCATACCGGATTGCCTCGCATTTTTCCGAAAGAAGAGAAAGGAACCGTTATGTTCGTCATCAGACCGTATGAAAAAAGTGACTATACTTCGATACAGGCTTACCATTTGCCGAAAGAACAAGCGATCTACACGACTATGCCAGTCGACGTAATCGAAGCTTCTCAAAGCAATTCCGATCAGCAGCCCTATGTGGTTTTTGACCAAGGCCAACTAATCGGCTGCTTTGCCTTATTCACACCACACACAGGCAATCCCTACACACCAAATGAGCAGGCGATTATTTTCAAATCATTCTCGATCGATTCCCGCCATCAAAAGAAGGGCTACGCTTTGCGAGTATTCCAGGGCTTGGCTCACATCGCGAGAGAGCATTACCTAGAGCGAAATGAAATCGTGTTGACGGTTCATCATACGAATACGCCAGCGATCCAACTGTATAAAAAGGCGGGGCTAGTCGATCAAGGATGGAGATTTGCGGGCGAGTATGGCGAGGAGCTGATTTTTCATCTGGATTTGACAATATCCGCTTGAATGGATAAAATGAATGACAGTCAGTCATTTATTATCGTTCGGGTAAAAGGAGGGAAGCTACTTGGCTGTCGGCAAAGACGATAAATATTCCAAAATCCTAAACGCAGCTATCGAGATCATATCGGAAAAAGGGCTGGATAAGACGTCCATATCCGATATCGTGAAAAAAGCAGGGATTGCCCAAGGGACGTTTTACTTGTACTTCCCATCCAAAATGGCACTGGTCCCAGCGATTGCGGATAATCTGCTGTCAATCACATTCCAGCGGATCAATGATAAGCTGCAAGGGAAAAATGATATGGAGAATGTTCTCGAAGTGTTAATTGATGAGACCTTTTCCTTTACGGATGAATATAGGGATGTCATCATCCTTTGTTATTCCGGATTTGCACTTGATAATTCATTGGAGACATGGGGAACGATCTACAAGCCTTTTTATGAATGGCTGGAAGGCATCCTCGTGAAAGCGATCAACGATAAAGCCATCCTGAGTGAGATTGATGTAAAATGGACGGCAAAAATCATTATTACGCTCATCGAAAATACATCAGAACGCTATTACAGCAGTGATCAGAAGAATGCTGCGCCAGATGAATATAAAGCGGAAATCCTTCGTTTTTGCAAAAGAGCATTAGGAATCCAGTAAAGAAGTATTGGAGCACATCCAATTCTTTTTTATTTGGGGGAAAATGACTGACGTTCATTCATTCTTAAGTACAACAAGATGAAAACAACGAAGAGGTGATCATCATGGCATGGTTTTATTTAATTATTGGCGGAATGATCGAAATCGCTTGGGCATTGGGACTGAAGTTTTCGGACGGGTTTACAAAGCCTGTTGTGAGTGTCGTCACGGTTCTGTTGATCGTAACCAGCTTCTACTTTTTTGCTCAGGCGATGAAGCGAATTCCGGTCGGAACTGCGTATGCGATTTTCACGGGGATTGGTGCAGCGGGAACGGCCGTTGTGGGATTTATGTTCTTGGGTGAGGATGTATCTTTCTTGAAAATCTTTTTTATCCTGTTGCTACTCACGTGCCTTATTGGATTGAAGCTATCGAGCAAGCCAGAAGAAGAGAACGCATAACAACTTGGAGGTGGACAGCATGGCATGGGCGATGTTGATTATCGCTGGTTTCGCAGAAATTGGTGGAGTGATTTCGTTAAAGCTGACCGAAGGATTTACCAAATGGAAGCCAATGGTTGCCTGTTTGATTTTCGCAAGTATTAGCTTTTATTTGCTATCGACTGCTGTACAGACGCTCCCGGTCGGAACAGCTTATGCTGTGTGGACGGGAATTGGCTCAGCAGGAAGTGTGTTGGTAGGGATGTTGTTTTTCAAAGAGTCGAGGGACAGGAAGCGGATTCTATTCATAACAGGGATTGTCATCAGTATTGTTGGTTTGAAGTTCATCGCGTAATGATAGCTAAAAGCCCCTTTCTAGCAGCGCGTAGCTGTAAGAAGGGGGCTTTTGGCTGGGCAATTTCATTGATTAGCCTGTACGCCAAATCGGGTAAACAATTGCCAGATCAGCTCTCGTCTGCTGGACACTCCGGTTTTTACGAAGATGGATTTTAAATGATCCTGAACCGTATAAGCGGAGATGTGCAGTGTGCGTGCGAGCTCCTTCGTGGAAGCGCCGCGGACAATCTGGTCGTGAGTATTTGCTTCTCTCGTATTGACAGTCCATACGCTTCGGCGATGAGAGGCAGCATATCAGCGGGTTTTGCGGGGCCGAACAATACAGCCAAGTGGACCGTACTGCTTTGGCTGTTCATGGGGCTTGCCTGGATCGTCATGTAAGGGCCATCTGGCATGCGAATGCAGACTTTTGCCATGGTTGTCGTGTGACCCGATTCTGCCAGCTGGGAGAGTGCCCGCGAACAAACCGCTCGCACTGGTCGAGGCAAGGTATCGCGATCAATCGACTCCCATTGGCGCAGCAGGGACAGCCATTTTTCCGCTGTGGGATTGGCAGCGAGCAAGGTGAACTGATCCGACAGCATCAATATCCCCATCTCTTCTTCCATCCACGCATTCTCCTCAGCAGGTAAAGACAGACTCGTCTTTAGAGGGCAAGCTCGTTGATTTTGGACCGGAGCTGGGAAAAAAGCATGCGTATCGCTTCCCATTTTCCGATCAGCAAACATTGGCACGCACCTTGGATGTCCCCACAGTTTCTACACGACTTTGTTTTGATCTGGATGGGATGACGAGAGTGGTGGCAGGCCTGAGGAGTATTGGAGTCTGCCAATTACTCCATCAACCAAAAGTACGGAAAGCCACGATTGAAGCGTTTGGGCGTTGGAAAATGGGGGATGATCGGTTTGCCATCAAGGTAGAAGCACGGGGAAAACGGGGATATGGCGAGGCGACAGTAGAGTGTCTGCTTTACGGGCGCGATCAGTCCAAAATGACCGCAATGATGGCGTCTGCCGTAGCAAAATCGCTGTATGAAGAGGCGTTTCCTCCAGGAGTCCACCACATGGAACAACTGTTTTCATTAGAAAAAATGAATCTTTGGCTGGAGCAGGAAGCATCACTGACCATATTTGTCAGGGAAGTCGGCCTATGATAGAGCTACCGACGAACCACAGAGGGGGCTTTATCATGACACACTATGCCAAAACGATGTGCGATTTTAATGCCTGGGCGAATCAGACGTTAATCAAGCGCTTGAAGGAACTTCCGGAAGGCGTTTACGAGCAGGAAATCCAAAGCGTTTTCCCAACACTAGCTAAAGTGATGGAGCATATTTATTTCGTCGACCAAGGCTGGCTTCTCATATTGCAGGGTATGGACATGCAGACGGCATTGAATGAGGCATGGCAGAAGGAAAAGGAATTAACGGGAAAAAGCTTGGAGGAAGTAGAGCAGATGTATGCAGAGCTGGTCGAGCAATTTAGAGCTTTTCTCAGCCAAGAAGAAGATTTGGAGCGTCGCATTGTCCTTGATAATCCATACACGAGAGTACGCGATACGAGCTTGGCAGAAATAATCATGCAAGTGGCCAACCACGGAACGTATCATCGTGGAAACATAACGGCGATGCTGCGTCAAATGGGGTATCCTTCTGTCATGACCGATTATGCGCTTTACTGGTACGCCAACTGATAAGAGTCTGGGGCTGGAAGAGATTTCATTTTTCTGGCCCTCAGGTTGTTGACAAGTGAGAATTTTGGTCCTATAATTATCTTAAATTTAAGATATTCATTTTCGTAACACCGTCATCCTACTTCCCCAAGCAGGTGCATTTTTAAACATTATTATCTTTAATTTAAGATATTAAAAAATGAATGAGATAGAAAAAATCGAGGAGGAAGTCCCATGAGTGAATTCACTACCCTTGTAAAAAATAGAAGATCCGCAAACAAGTTTCTAACTGACGTAACGATAACACCTGCTGAGATCGATGAAATCATGTCGCTGGTCAAATTCGCTCCATCTGCATTCAATTTGCAGCATGCCCATTATGTAGTGATCATCGATCCAGAAGCAAAAGAGCGTGTATATGAAGCGGCATATAGACAATATAAGGTAAAAACCGCGTCAGCAGTGGTGCTGGTGTTTGGAGACAAGGAAGCGTACCAAAGTGTAGAGCGCATCAATGAAGGTCTTCTTCATTTAGGGATCATGGATCAACGCGAGTATGACCACAACAATTCTTCGGTCAGAGCGATGCACGAGTCCGGTGGAGAGCAGTTCAAGCGCGATGAAGCGATCCGCAATGCTAATTTATCCGCAATGCTGTTCATGCTCGCTGCGAAGGATAAAGGCTGGGATACTTGCCCGATGATTGGATTCGATCCAGCAGCCGTCCAAGAGATAGCAAAGGTTCCGGACAGCTTTGTGCCAGCATTGATGATCACGATTGGGAAAGAAGATACATCCAGCCAACGAGTCAGAGGGTATCGCAAGCCCGTTGGAGAGTTCGTGAGCTACAACACATTCCAGGCAAGTAAATAATGTAGAGGAGGCTATTCAAAATGACACAACAAACAGCAGGGATTCACCATATCACGGCTTTTGTCACAAGCGCCCAAAATAACGTTGATTTTTATGCAGGGTTTCTCGGATTGCGCATGGTGAAAAAAACGATCAACTTCGATGCGCCAGATGTATATCACCTGTACTTCGGGAATGAGGTCGGCAGTCCAGGTACGGCGATCACCTTTTTCCCGTGGGAAACTGGTCGCCGCGGACGCGTAGGCGGTGGGCAGGTGGGCTATACCACTTTCTTGATTCCAATGGGGGCGTTTTCCTTCTGGGAGGATCGACTGAAAAAATTCGGAATCGAGTACCGCCGTGTGGAGCGTTTTAACGAGATGTATCTGCAATTTACGGACAGAGATGGCTTACAGCTGGAGATCGTGGAACGTGAAGGCGGTCCAGCGAGCAAATGGTCCTTTGGCGGAGTGCCAGCTGACAAGGCGATTAAAGGCTTCGGCGGAGCGATCCTGTACAGCATGGCTCCAGCCCACACCATGGACGTTCTCGAGAGACTGATGGGACTGACCAGAGTCGGCGAAGAAAACGGACTTGTCCGGTTCCAGGCTCACGGCGATTTGGGCAATATCATTGACGTGAATGCCGAGCCAATGCCAAGAGGAGCAGGTGGCGCAGGGACGATCCACCATATCGCATGGCGTGCTACAGACGATCAGGATCATCAGCAGTGGCAGCAGCGTGCGGCTCAGTCCGGTCTTCAGCCGACAGATATTATCGACCGTCAATATTTCAATGCTATCTACTTCCGCGAGCCGGGCGAAATTTTGTTTGAGATTGCGACCGATCCTCCGGGCTTTGAACGAGATGAGCCATTTGACACATTGGGTGAAAAACTGATGCTCCCTGAGTGGTATGAGCCGCATCGTGCCCAGATTGAGCAAGGCTTGCCACCGATTACAGTCAGAGTGTTGGAGGAAGATCAATCATGAAGCACATTTTTCGAAAAGGAACCGATGTAGAAGCACCGACACTGTTGCTGCTTCATGGAACAGGGGGAGATGAAAACGACCTCTTGCCACTGGCCGATCGTATCTATCCAGGCGCTTCTGTTCTGAGCGTCCGTGGGAATGTTCTCGAAAACGGCATGCCACGATTTTTCCGACGCTTAGCTGAGGGTGTTTTTGACGAAGAGGATTTGGTCTATCGTACGCAGGAGCTGCATGAGTTTTTGGATCAGGCAGCGGTCACGTATCAGATCGAGCGAGACAATATCGTGGCAGTCGGTTATTCGAACGGGGCAAATATTGCAGGTAGTCTCTTGTTCCATTACCCGAATCCGTTAAAAGGGGCGATTCTCTACCATCCAATGGTTCCATGCCGAGGGATTGCTTTGCCAGATATGCCAGCCATCCCGGTGTTTATCGGAGCGGGCACGAATGATCCGATCTGTACTGCACAAGAGACAGAGGAGCTGAACCGACTACTGACAGAGGCAGGTGCTGACGTGACCGTGCATTGGGATTCGTATGGTCATCAGCTGACAGTGAAGGAAGTAGAGGCTTCGGCCGCGTGGTTTAAAGAGATGTTTCGTAAATAATTGTTGAGTAACCGAAGTGTAGCTCAAGTCCCAATCGCCTGGTTCTGGGGGCGGGAGCGCTGGGTAGCGCCGCAAAGTTCCCGACCAAAGGCAGGCCGTAGGAACGATAGTCACACTGTGAGTGTCAAGGGATCTTGCTATGTCGAATGTATCCGTTAGCCTAATTACAAATTAAGGAAGAGGGGAAAGGTAAATATTTACATACACCAGAGCTTTCTGTAAAATACAGGAAGATTTGGTGTTTCTTTTGTTATTGCTAAGGAGGAGTAGGTTTAATATGGGGCAAGGCAAGACAGTTCAACGATCGTTACGTTCAGAAGTTGAGCATCACCTAAAAGAGCGTGGTTACACACTGACTAAACTTGGCGAGATAACAGGTATTAATCAGGGAGTACTGAGCGATATTTTAAATCGAACTCCTTCTCGGGCTATGACGATTGGCCATCTGGATAAACTTGCTGTAGCTTTTAATCAAGCCCCTGGATCCTATCACTGTCTATCCCTCTTGTGCTGCTTTGTATCGTCCTTCTTCATTATTGTGTATATCCATTTTATATGTTAAAGATTTTTTGTTTTGATAGGAAGCACCATCTTCGTGTGCACTCGTCCACTTTTCTGCCCAACTATCATTCACTGCTCATACTATCCACATATTCCATAGTGCATGTCGAAAAGCATCTGATTCTTCATCAGTATCATTTCTACCGAAAGCTAGTTCTTATAATTCCATGCCCCTTTCCCTGCCATAAGAGCTTTAAATCCTTTTGACGGCGATTGATCATACAATGCCTGCTCTTTTGGATTAAGTGTAACTACTCCATCAGCATAATCATAGAAATCATCCCAATCACCATCAGAGCTTGGAGCCAGGTTCTTTATATTTTTGTTATCCTCGTTGTATATTGCAGTCGTTCTGACGTTAAAATTGCGATTGATGAGTTATACAAAAGCGGAAAGCTTAAAAAAATAAATAAACCGAACATTAAAAAAGAGAGTACCTGGACACTAGAAAGATTTACAGGTAAAGAAGAGGATTATGTAGATCAAGATCTTCCCCCTATTACGTAAGAAAAAAGAGAATCAGGAATAATCATTCCTGATTCTCCTTTTTGAAAGAAGGTGATATTTATGAAGAATAAATTAACCGTGTCTTTGGCTGCAACAGCAATAGTTGTGGTGCTAGTATTTGGATTTTTATATGTGGGGACTGGAAACGATTACTATAGAATTTCTGATGGAGCATCCTCAGAACAGATAGAAGCTTTAAAGAGTAATAAAATAGATTATATGATCAAAGAAGATGGGTCTTTATGGATAAGAAGAAGTGATGAATTGAAAGTAGCACAATGCTGTACATAGTATGTTGAGTAACCGAAATGAGAGATGCAACAGCAACCGGATTTATGAACGGTTGCTGTTTTTTCCATCAAAGGCAAACCGTAGCACATCTACGGGTGGAAAGGTGGCGGCAGCCAGGGGAAGATCCAAAGGCGTAGGCATGAAGTGTAGCCAGAGAAATGAGTTGCATCACCATTACTTTGGTGAAAACCGGTTTTTTTATTATTGTGGGGAGTTTGCGGTTTTGTTGTATTCCTCGATCATTTTCTTCGCTTTATTTTGAATAAGTTTATTGCGTTCTGCTTTCCGTTCATTAAAGCTAGGTGAGTTTAACTCTGAAGCAGCTGGAATATCTCCGAAAAAACACTCAAGAGCGGCGGGCTCAGGTGGCTGCCGCTTTTTTGTGTGCGCAAACAGTTGTTTTTCCGGGAAAAGAGTCGGCTTCCCGCAGATTTAATCAGATGTGTAAGAGCCTTCAAGAGCCAGTAGTATTCGTTCATCTCTTGTTCATATTGCTTCTTTACTATTTATCCGCGTAGATAACCCAGTACCGCTGCCTTGCGCAGATGTGAGCCATTGACGATTTGCAGGATGGTAGGCAAGTGAGTATCATTCAAAATAATAAGCAGGAGAACCAGAGAGCGGAGTAACAAGGAGGCCAGCTTGATGAAACTGACGATACTGATTGCGGATGACGATCCACATGTACGTGAGCTATTGCGATTTTATTTAGCAAAAGAGGGGTACCATGTCTTGGCTTGTGTAGATGGAAATGAGGCTTCACAGTTGTTGGAACAGGAATCCGTCCAGCTCGCCATCGTGGATGTGATGATGCCAGGCAAAAACGGCTGGGAGCTGTGCCGAGAGATACGGGAATTTTACGACCTCCCTGTCATCATGCTGACAGCAAAAGGCGAGGTGCGGGATAAGGAAAAGGGCTTTTTGGCGGGGACGGATGATTATTTGACCAAGCCATTTGAGCCTACCGAATTGCTGTATCGCATCAAGGCCTTGCTGCGTCGCTATCAGATGGTCAGCAAGCAAATCATTGTTATGAACGATACCGTCATCGATCGGATCAGTCATGTCGTGAAGGTGAAAGAAGAGTTGATTCATTTACCGTTAAAGGAATTTGAACTGCTTGCCCAACTTGCCAGTTTTCCTGATCGGATTTTTACCCGGGATCAACTGTTAGAGCTTGTGTGGGGCGGCGATACCGAGAGCGATAGTCGTACCATCGACGTGCATATTAAGCGGCTGCGAGAGAAATTTACGGAGAAAACGAATGACTTTGTCATTTCGACCGTTCGGGGCTTAGGCTACAAGCTGGAGGTACGAGGCGCGTGAAATCTCTTTACGTCCGGGTAGTTCTTACCTTCGTCGCAATTGTACTGATCAGTGGCACCCTTGGATTTTTGTTGGCAAATGAGTATTATCAACGAAATCTGCGCGCTTATAATGAACAAAAAATTACGAGCATCGGACAGCAGATGATCGATTTATACGAGCATAAATCTTCGCTCGACCTGCCCGCCTTCATGACCCATGTCGCCAATTTGAATTTTCAGCTGCATCTCGTGGATGAGAATGGCGCAGTAAGCCAATTCGGAGCACCTTTTCGTGATCAGCAGATTGAGCCGGCCATCGTTCAAAAAGTGTTGGCGGGTGAGACATACAGAGGGATCACAGAAGAAAAGCACAGCCTGTTTGTGACCGGTTTTTTTGAGAATACGGTGAAAAACAGCATTGGCTTGCCGCTTACAGCAGAAGGGAAAAAATACGCCCTGTTTGTACGGCCAAATATTGAGCAGCAGTTTGGCGAGGTGCATATTATGTTTGCCTTGCTGCTTGCAGCGATGTTTGTCCTTAGCTTGATTCTGATTTTGATATTTACTCGTTATTTGGTGAAGCCGATCGAGAAGCTGAGCCATGCGACCAAACAATTGGCAGAAGGCCAGTACGACATCCACTTGGACATCTCTCGCCGGGACGAAATCGGTGATTTGGCCATGCATTTTGCCAGGATGACGGAGTCAATCAAGCAACTGGACGAGATGCGTCAAGAGTTTGTCTCCAATGTCTCTCATGAAATCCAGTCTCCATTGACATCGATTCAAGGATTTTCTCAAGCCATCCGCAGCGGTGGTGTGACTCACGAACAGCAGGAGATGTATTTGACCATCATCGAAGAGGAGAGCAGGCGGCTGTCTTCCTTGAGCAAGCAGCTGTTGACACTTGCCTCTCTGGACAAGGAGAAAGGTCTGTACGAACCGACACGTTTTCGTCTGGATGAGCAGATCAGGCAAGTCCTCTTACTTTTGGAGCATCAGTGGCAACAAAAAAAGCTCGCAATGGAGCTGACTTTACCGGAGACCTTTATCGTGGGTGACAAGCAGCTGCTCAATCAAGTATGGATGAACCTGCTTTCCAACAGTATCAAATTCACCCCGACGTCTGGCTCTATTTACATTGCGATAAAAAAAGATACACGAATAGCTGTAACCATTCGGGATACGGGGATTGGCATGTCAGAGGAAGAGCAGGAGCATGTATTTGACCGTTTTTATAAAGGAGACAAGTCACGCAATCGAGAAGCGACAGGAAGCGGTCTCGGTCTTTCCATCGTGCAAAAAATTTTGCAGGTCGCAAAAGGTAGCATTCACATACAAAGCCGTATAGGTGAGGGGACAACTGTCACTGTCAGCCTGCCGACGGGTGAGTATCCTACTGCGAGAACGACAAACGAGTAGATAACGAAGCGAAGCAGAGGAGTGATTTCCATGAAAATCGGCATGCGTGTACTCGCGGCAGTCCTATCCTCTTTCTTTACCGGTCTGTATGCTGCTTGGATCACCTACATCTATCGTGATCCAAGTGCACCGTACGGGTTCGGACAAGAGTATTTGCTGGGTGTGCTCTTGAGCATGGTATTGAACCTGATTGTCTTCGTATGGCTGTCGGTATTCGTGGACTGGCTAGTGAACAGGTCACCATACTTGAACGGGTGGAAAAAATACGCTGTGCGTTTCTGCGGATATGCCGTCATCGGCTATGTGCCTGTGCTTCTGCAATGGCTAATGAGTGTTGATCCGGATGCTTCCTTGTTTTATCCGCAGGCAACGATTTTTGTGTTCGCTTCGATAGGCTACTTCCTTATCTTTCTCGGAATAGAGGCGATCAGGAAGCCGTTTACCCGGAAAACGAGTGTAAATCGCCATGGTTAATCAAATGTTTAACATGCTGGAGAAATAAAAAAGCCCGAGCAATCAGGTAGCTCGGACAATGGTTTTCTGTTCTTTGGCGTGTTCAATCCCCGCAGATATGAGATGGCGTACATGGTCATCATCCAACGAGTAAAAAACGAGCTTTCCTTCTTTGCGATACTTGGCCAGTCCCATGTTGCGCAAAAGCCGCAGATGGTGGGAGGTGTTAGCGATCGAGCTTCCGATGATGGCAGCCACATCACAGACACAGAGCTCGTCTTCCATCGAGAGGATGTGAATGATTTTGGCGCGGGTGTCGTCGGCCAACGCCTTGAAGATTTTTGCTACCCCTTCTGATTCTGTGGCGAACGGCTTTAACCGATTTACTTTTTCCTCATCAAAACATTGGATTTCACAGATGTCATCCACTGTAACCATCACCTCATGCTCTACAATGTCCTACTATTATAGACATTCGCGGAGAAAGTGAAAAGGAAAAACAACATTTTCATGGCAGTGTAGTGTCCCTCCCTGTTTTCGTGTAAGATGAACATGATCCAATGAAATGGGGAGAGAATACCATGAGTGCGCAACCAAAGTGCCCGAAGTGCCGGTCTGCAAAAATCGATTTGACGGAATCGATTAATAAGCCATTATACATAACCATTTATGTCGCGGTTTTGGCAGTGCTTGCCTTGATCGGCATTTCGGTGAAAGGGACACCTGTTATCTTTTTGTTCCTCGGACTGTCAGGGGCATTTATCCTGTTTGCCGTTCGTCTTGCCTTAGAAAAGCGTAAAGTAATCAAGTGCATCTGTCTGGACTGTGGTGAGCGTTGGCAGACCACCCCAACACCAGTAGAAGCCCGTACCAAGTAACAAGACTCCTAGTAATAGGGGTCTTTTTCTCTATTTTCGATATGTAAAAAAAATGGGCGAAATATTCAAATCAATTCTTGAACGATCCAGAAGGATGCGATAATATAATAATTAAATGTTTGTTTGAATGTTTGTGGATTGATTTCATTCGAAGCTGGGCAAAATAGATGCTTGGAAAAAGGTGAAAACAGATGGCAGAAGAACGAAAAAAAGAAGAATGTTGCAGTGGGCATCAATGCGGCAGTGAACATAAGCATGCTGGAAAAATTCTCACGGTTCTCGAGCCTGCGGCTGCGGCAACAGAAGGCGCGGGTATTCTTTCTTCACAGGCTGTTGTTTATCGCGTTACAGGTATGGATTGCAGTTCGTGCGCCAAATCGCTGGAAAAGCATATGCAGACGTTGCCTGCCGTAAAAGAGGTAAACGTGAACTTTTCCACGGGTAAAATGCAACTCGTCGCGGATGGGTTGGGAGAAGATGCGGTGGTCAAGGAAGTCGGGAAGGCTGGCTACAGTGCCATGCTGCTTACGAGACGCACGGCCAAAGCCATTCCGAAAACGGATCAAGCAGGGACGGCACTGACGACGATTTCCGGTGTACTGTTGGCTCTCGGTTTTCTAGGTTCCTTATCGCCTAGCATATCACCCTTGGTCGTTACTGTGCTCTATGCGTTGTCGATCATAAGTGGCGGCTACCGACCTGCACGCAGTGCTTTTTACGCGATGAAAAGCGGTTCACTGGATATGAACGTATTGATGTCTGTTGCGGCTGTAGGAGCAGCGTTAATTGGTGAGTGGCTGGAGGGCGCGACGGTTGTCTGGCTCTTTTCCATCGGAAACTTGTTGCAGACCAAGTCGATTGAAAAAACGCGCGACTCCATACGCAATCTGATGGATTTGGCTCCGCCCGAGGCGTGGGTCAAGGTAGGGGAGTCTCTTACCCGCAAGCCAGTAGAGGACATCACTGTCGGCCAAGTCATCGTAGTGAAGCCGGGAGAGAAAATCCCGCTGGATGGTGTGGTTGTTCACGGGACATCGAGCGTCAATCAGGCCCCGATTACAGGTGAATCGATTCCCGTAGATAAGCTGGTCGGCGACAGTGTTTTTGCAGGGAGCGTCAACGAAAGCGGCGCGGTGGAGATCAAGGTAACAAAGCTGGTGGAGGATACGGCGATTGCCAGAATCATTCATCTCGTAGAGGAAGCGCAGGAGAAAAAAGCGCCTACTCAGGCATTTGTTGATAAATTCGCTGCGATCTACACGCCAATCGTGCTCGTGCTTGCTTTGCTCGTGATTGTATTCCCGCCATTACTCGGACTCGGTACATGGGGAGAATGGTTTTACAGAGGACTTGAGCTGCTGGTTGTTGCTTGCCCGTGCGCGCTGGTCATTTCCACGCCAGTTGCGATTGTGTCCGCGATTGGGAACGCAGCGAGAAACGGCGTCCTGATCAAGGGCGGTACGTTTTTGGAAAAGGCAGGAGCGATCACCGCGATTGCCTTCGATAAAACGGGCACATTGACGGAAGGGAAACCACAGGTTGCAGCAGTTATCGAGATGGAGGGAAGCGAGGACGAAGTAGTGTCTATCGCCAGAACGATTGAAGAGCGTTCTTCCCATCCGATTGCGCAAGCGATTCTCACCTATGCCAAACAAAAGCAGGTTGTTTCCCAGAGCGGGCAAGATTTCAAGGCGATCGTCGGAAAAGGGGCGAGCGCTGTCATCGGAACCGAAACATTCTATGCAGGGAAGCCCGCCTTGTTTCAAGAGCTGGGGGTCGATCTGTCGGCATGGCAAACGCAGATCGAGTCGCTGCAAACTGAAGGAAATACGCTGGTGGTCATCGGTACCTCAACGAAATTGATCGGGATGATTGCTGTTGCTGACACCATTCGTGAGATTACAGTTAGTGCCATTGGCAAGCTCAAGGCCGCAGGAATCGAAGACATCGTGATGCTGACCGGGGACAATGCGGGTACGGCGAAAAAAGTAGCGAGTCAGACGGGTGTGAATCGTTATTTTGCAGAGCTGTTGCCACAAGATAAGGTAGAGGCGGTTAAGAAACTCCAACAAGAAGGCAAGGTCGTCGCCATGGTGGGTGACGGGATCAACGATGCGCCTGCTCTCGCATCAGCTGACTTGGGTATTGCCATGGGTGGAGCAGGCACCGATACGGCAATGGAAACCGCTGATATCGTGTTGATGGCCGACAATCTCGAAAAGCTGCCGCACACGATGAAGGTCAGCAGAAAAGCGCTCACCATTATCAAGCAAAACATCTGGTTTTCGATCATCGTGAAGCTGGTTGCACTCGTGTTGATATTCCCAGGCTATCTAACCTTGTGGCTGGCGGTGCTCAGTGATACTGGAGCCGCATTGCTGGTCATCTTAAACAGCATGAGACTCTTACGAACGAAGGACTAAATAAAAAAGGGAGATGAGCTGTCGAAGCTCTCTCCCTTTTCTTATTTATGGTTTTACACCAAAACGCCGCCGCCGTATCTTTCGAATTCTTTCTGGGTGCAAGCGACAAAGTGACCGCGCTCAATTTCACGCAAGACGCGTTCTTCCCCTTGATCTCGCAAATATTCCTGATCATCGAAAACGATGCGCTTACGGTTGCGCTCATAATCAGGGTCTGGCAAAGGAATTGCCGAGAGCAACGATTTGGTGTACGGATGAATCGGATTCTCGTACAGGCGATTACTTTCTGCCAGCTCTACAATTCGTCCGCGGTACATGACACCAATGCGGTCACTGATGTATTTGACCATGGACAGGTCATGGGCGATGAACAGATAGGTCAGGCCTTTTTCCTTTTGCAGGCGCTTGAGCAGATTAATAACCTGCGCCTGAATGGACACGTCGAGCGCAGAGATCGGTTCATCGGCAATGATGAATTCCGGATCAACAGCCAATGCCCTTGCAATCCCGATCCGTTGGCGTTGTCCGCCGCTGAACTCATGCGGGTAACGGTTTGCGTGCTCACGGTTGAGGCCAACGGTTTCCAACAGCTCGTGTACCTTAGCAATGCGTGCTTCCTTGTTCGCCAGACGATGAATGTCCAGACCTTCTGCAATAATATCCGATACGGTCAGACGTGGATTCAACGACGAGTACGGGTCTTGGAAGATCATTTGAATTTTGCGGTTGAGCCATTTCTTTTCTTCGAGCGTTTTCTTACCGTGTACACTTTTCCCATCGAACAAGACCTCTCCGCCAGTTGCATCGTATAGGCGAAGGATGGTTCGTCCTGTAGTGGATTTACCGCAACCGGATTCACCCACAAGACCAAAGATTTCCCCTTTGTAGATGTCAAAGGTGATGCCATCTACAGCTTTCAGCGTATGACCATTCCCGAGGTCGAAATGCTGTTTCAAATCTTTGACTTCAACTAGCTTCTCACGGTTCTCGTAGTTGAAGGTTTTTTTGGTGCTTACCGGAGCATCAGCGGCAGCATCATCAGTATTCACCTTTCGTCTCACAGCGGAAGCAGGAGGCTTAATGTCCGGTGCCATTTCGTGCAAGAGCCATGTTGCCGCATAGTGCGTATCGGAGATTTTGAACATCGGTGGTTCATATTCCAGGTCGACCTTCAACGCAAATGGGTTACGAGCTGCGAAGGCGTCACCTACAGGTGGCTTGAACATGTCAGGCGGCGATCCAGGAATGGACATGAGCTCGTCGTCGCTAGCATCGAGGCTAGGCATGGAACCTAACAGACCCCATGTATACGGGTGCTTAGGATCGTAGAAAATTTCATCGACTTTACCGATTTCCACAATTTTACCTGCATACATAACCGCTACACGGTCTGCCATGTTAGCCACGACACCGAGGTCATGCGTAATGAAGATGATCGAGGTACCCATCTTCTTTTGCAGTTCCTTCAGCAGCTCCAAAATTTGCGCTTGAATCGATACGTCCAAAGCAGTTGTCGGCTCATCGGCGATGATGATTTTTGGATTGCAGGCCAGTGCGATAGCAATAACGATCCGTTGGCGCATCCCACCGGAAAATTGGTGCGGGTATTGATCGACACGTTCTTTGGCAAACGGAATCCCTACCATTTCCAACAGCTCAATAGCACGGCTGCGCGCTTCTGCACGGTTCAGCTTTTGGTGCTTGATGAAGCTCTCCATGATTTGGTTACCGACGGTCATTGTCGGATTAAGCGAGGTCATCGGGTCTTGGAAGATCATCGAGATATCGCGACCGCGAACATCCTGCATTTCTTTTTCGGAAAGCGTAACCAAATCTCTTCCCTCAAACAGAACTTGTCCTTTTGGAATGCGTCCAGGAGGAGAAGGGATGAGGCGCATAAGTGCTTGTGAGGTTACGGATTTACCGGAACCAGATTCACCAACAATCGCCAGTGTTTCTCCTTTTTCCAGATCGAAGGAGACGCCCCGTACTGCTTTGACTTCACCTGCATACGTATCGAATGACACGTGCAAATCTTTTACTTCTAACACTTTTCCCATACAATCCTCCCTTTCGAGCATGCTTTGTCGTGATTAACCCTCCATGTATATCCAACAATCTCTCTAATAGAGGTAGTTCAAAAAGTCGACTTTTGGTCACGAAGTAGGTTTTGATGGCTATAGCGACATCGAAAGAGGCGTTCACCTTCAAAGTCCGGCGCTCATGTAGATCCCCTACACTCCGCTCGTCCTTTTTAGGTTCTCGCCACTTTCTCGGTGCTGAAAAGTCGTCTTTTTGAATACGCACTAGTATAAATTTTTACGAAAATGAAAATCATTATCATCATTATACTATATTCATTTAAGAGTTGTTAAAAAAAATTTTGTAAGTTACATACTCAAACAGAAAGCCCAGACTAGGGGCTTTTTTAGCGTTACCAAATGATTGCCCAGTCATACTATGCATCAATGCATCAGAATACTGGCTTATACGGAGGTAACGCTTGTGAACGAGCTCAAAAAGTCGAAGGAAATCGCACTCACTTTTGATGATGGACCGGATCAATTGTGGACGCCTCGTGTGTTAGACATATTGGCCCACTATCAGGTGAAGGCAACATTCTTTTGTGTTGGACAAATGGTGAAGTACAACCCTAGAATATTGGAGCGGATCGTAAAGGAAGGACACATGGTAGGAAACCATAGTTGGGACCACCCTGACTTTACGAAAATACCGCTCTTGGCTGTTCATGAGCAGGTAGAACGTACCTCAGATCAGATTAAAAAGGTTGTAGGTGTGAGACCCCGGATAGTTCGGCCGCCATATGGAGCAGTGAATGAGGATGTCATCCAGCTGCTTGCGGCGAATGACTACGAAATGATTTTGTGGGATGTAGATAGTTGGGATTGGAAAGGTCTCACCGGTCCACAGGTCGCGAGAAACATCTTGGGACATGTCACTCCAGGCGCAGTCGTGCTTCAACATTCCGCTGGCGGTACGAAAGATACGCTTAAGGGGAGTATGGACGCCTTGCCCTATGTCATTGAGGTGTTAAGTGAGCAGAAATATACCTTTTCAACCATTTCCGCCATGTTCCAACTGGCAGCTTATTGAGAAAGGACCTGTCCTGTCGAGAAAAGGAGAGGGGGCAGATAGAGGAAATGGGTTGAAATCTATTGTATGTAATTATTAGAATCAGAAGATATTTTTCAGGGGAGCGAATCAGTAGATGTCCAAAGCCGATAATATGCTCTCCATTCTGTGGCTGTTGAAGACCGGCAAGCGAATGACAGCCAAGCAGTTGGCAGAGATTCTCGAGATTAATATTCGCACCGTTTATCGCTATATCGATTCACTGTGTGCAAGCGGCGTACCCATCATTTCCGATGCCGGACACAATGGTGGCTACAGTTTACTTCAACATTTCAATGAAGCTCCTTTGTTTTTCGACCTCGACGAGCAAAAAGCCCTGATTCATGCAGCAGCTTTTGCTCAAGAGGCCGGGTATCCCTTCGGAGCAGATTTACAGCGGGCCATTTCCAAGCTAAAACGTTATACAAATGAAGAGCAGCGTGATGCAATTGACCGACATAGTATAGGTTTCGAGGTGATCCAGCCTCCTGTTGACCCCTCCCTCGAATCTACCTTACAGGAACTGGAGGTGTCTGTTGCCAATGGGCACACTCTCTCGATGGTGTATCAGAAAGCCTACCAGACAACGAGACAAAAGCGTCATATCGATCCATACGGGCTCGTTTATTGGAAGGGGAAGTGGTATATCGTTGCCTATTGTCATCTGCGCAGTACCATTCGCAGCTTTCGTGTAGATCGTGTCCATGAGATCCAACGTACAGAAGCCAGCTTTCAACGCCCTCTTGAATTTTCTGCGCGCCATTTTTTTCTCTCGAATTTACTACCGGAAACAGACAAACAGGGCAACACCATTTTGCTCAAGGTCAAAGGAAGGCCACAGGCACTCGCTGATTTATGCGGGCATTGGTACCTCGGACATACTGTGATCGAGCGCAGCGAGGCACAAGTGATCCTTCACTTAGATGAACAAATGGCTCATTCGATCCTTCCTCTTTATCTTTTGCCATTCGGAAAATCGATACAAATTGAAGAGCCAGCCTATGTAAAAGAGCGATTGGCTGCCATCGCTGCCGATTTATTTCATTTTTATCAGTCGACTTGATTTCACTGACCGCTATTGTCAGTAGAGTTGATTTATATTGGAAAGCAAAGAAGAGATGAATGGAGGCAGCTTGAATATGAAACATGAAGCATTGCGTTTGTACGAATATCATGTATGGGCAAACGAAAAAGTATTCGCGCGGTTGCAAGAGGTACCAGAGGGAGTGAGTGAGCAGGAGGTTCAGAGCGTGTTTCCAACCATCACCCAGACGTTGGCTCACATTCTCAAGACGGATTATGTTTGGTTGTTGGCCATGAAGGGGGAGAGCTACGAAGAGGTAGGACCAAAAGTAGGAGTTCTCTTGCAGGAATTAAAAGGGAAGAATGTACACGAGCTGCGAAAATTGTTCGCCGAATCAGCCCAGCAGTTCAGAGATTTCTTCGGGCAAATCTCGATGGAAGATACCTCGGCCTATACGCACCCAGCATTGGGCACCGTTCATGCTCGCTATGCCGACATCGTCCAACACGTCGCCAACCACGGAACCTATCACCGAGGCAATATCTCCGCCATGCTCAGACAACTGGGTCACCCGGGAGCCTCCTCCGATTACATTTTTTATTTATTCGAAACCTCCGCGGTAGAACAATAGAAAAAAACAAGCAGCTTGTAAGAGGGAACAGGAGAAAACAGCGCCTTTAAGCGTCCACCTCTGAGATACTTCCTGGTTGGACCACTTTGGACGCGGTTTCGCTTTTTGCATGGGGTCGGGCAGTCAATCCCCCAGCGGGTGTTCCAAGAAGCCGAGCGTTTTCTCCTGTTCCCTCTCCTCCACTACAGCCACGAATACTGCTTGTTTTTAAGGATTCATTGTCCGAGTAATCCGCCCTTCGACCCCGTTCCAGAACTGACTAATGTTCGGTTTGGCGTCTCCGATGATACTTTCACCAGGCTTGCCGGACTCAAAGATTACGTCCTTGTTTTTGGCGACCTCGCTCAAGTAATCCCTGACGATCTGTCCTGTTTTCGTAGCATCATATTTCTTGGCGAAGTTCTGATACTCTTCTTTGACGGATGGGAGTAGCTTCATTGTTGCTTCGTCAATGGCATCGTAACGGTAATCGGACAAGAATGTTTTGACATAGTCGATATAGAGTGTACGGAGCTTCACTGCACGTGGGCTGCTACGGTAGTTGACCAAATACTCTTCGACTTCAACCATTCTAGGTCCGAGCTCGGACCGCGTGATTTGCAACCCGCGGTCCCCCAAATACGGTTTGCCCGTTTCCGTTTCTTGAATGGAGAAGTAGTCTAGCCCTTCTTCACCGAGTGAAGCGGCATATTTTTGAAGCGCTTTGTAATCCACTTGCCAGTAGAAGGACATGTCGTTCGTTGCTTTTAAGACGAGTCCGCCCTCTGTTTGATTGAGGAGCCATTGCTTGAAGCTGTCATCGCCTTCTAGCTTGTTGAAATCGTATGGGTATTGCAATGCATATAGTTTATCCGCATTTCCCGGCTGGGCGAGAAGTGCCTTGAAGTTATCGTTTATCGTAGGCAAATGTTTTTCATAGTACTGCTCAAGTGCAAAAAATAATTGATCGGCGGTTTTCGTGTCCGTTTTCGCCAGATGCTGATCCAAAAAGGCAGTTAGCTCATTCGCTTCCTTGGCTTGCGCAGCGAGTACGGTGAACTGCTTGAGCAAATCATCCGCTGGCTTTTCGCCTTTTGCTGCATCAGCAGGAGGCTTCCCTGTGTTGTCGGTTGCAGGTGGGGCAGGGTCTTTTACCGTCAGTTCATCAGGGGCAGAGGTGCACCCTGTCACAAAAGTAATCGCGACGAGGCTAGAGACAAAAGGTAGAACATATCGTTTCATTTCTTCATTTTCACTCCGTTATGTTGAATGGTTTCAGTTGATAAATCATCGTAAATACTTGAGCGTCTTGCGTCCAGCGCTGTCCATCGGGCGACCAGGAAAGCTGCTGCAATAGGCGTCCTTTGACACTTTTCGCAAAGCCTCCTCGCCGTCTGCTACTGTTTCTACTTGGAATCCCTCGCGCACAAGCGCATAAGCAATCGCACTCACGATTGTCTGCTCGTCGTCCGCGACGACAATCTTGCATTCCACGGACACTCCCTCCCGTCGTTCCCCTTCTATTGGTACGTACCATACCACGTTAAAGTTATCCGTTCAAATCGATCAAATATTCCCGATAGGAAGCAAGCGTCACTTTTGGTATACTTTCTCTATTGGATGATAATGAGAATTATTATCAATAATTACATAGAGGATCGGGCAGAGGTGAGAACATGAACGAAACACAAGCCTTGGTTCAACATTTTACCGAGAAGACCATGGGAGAAGCCATTTTTAAGCTGCGTGACATTACATGGCTCAAAGCACAAGGACATGACCGACTACGCCAGCAATTTACCCATTCGCATATTTTGCTGGTCGTAACCGGGGGACGCGGACGCCTGCGGCTGGAGAACGAGGAGTACCAATTGCGGCAGGACGCGATTTACGTATGTCCACCTATGCTTACGTTTGGCATCGTCCCTGATTCGGCTGATCATTTGGAGATGTACATGCTTCGTTTTGATGTCTTTATGGAAACGAGAGACAGACATCGGCGTTTCCAAGCCCTTCGGGAAAAGCACCTGTTTCCTTTTCGGGGAGAGATATCTGTGCAATCGGCAGGGCAACTTCCTGTCTATTGTGATCTGATCCAGAATCTATGGAAGCAGGAGACGGCGCTCGATCGTTTCCGCGGCCAACACACTTTTCAAGAGCTATGGTACCACATCGTCAAGCATGCACACTTTTCAGCCACAGATTCTGGAATGGCACTGGAGCGGGCACGCGCCCATATGGAAGAGCATTACTCGGAAAATGTGACGATTGAACAGCTGGCTCGCATTGCAGAGGTGAGTCCCAAATATTTCGTTGATCTGTACAAAAAAACGTATGGGATCTCAGCTATGGACTATTTGGCAGAGCTTCGCATCAGCCGGGCGAAGCAGATGATGGTGCAGTCGCATGCCAAGCTGCGAGATATCGCTCATCAAGTGGGCTACAACGACGAATTTTACTTTAGTCGAAAATTCAAGAAAGCTGTCGGAGTTTCACCCACTCTCTATATGAAAAGTCGCCAACGAAAAATTGCAGCCTATGGCTCGACCATCATAGGGAATTTGCTGGCTTTGAAAATGATTCCTTACGCGGCGCCACTGCACCCTAAATGGACGGCTTACTATCATCACACTTATCGAAACGACATCCCGGTACATCTGAGTGCGTTTCGGATTAACCAGAATTGGAAAGCCAACATCGAATTGCTTCACGATGCCAAGCCGGACGTCATCATAGGCTTGGATGAGACGAGTTTGCAGGAACAGAAGCAACTGAACGAGATTGCGCCCACCTTGTATGTCCCCTTTGAAGAGCAGGGATGGAAAGAACAACTACAGCTCATGGCAGATTTTTTGGGTGAGTCCGTGGAAGCCCAACATTGGCTTTGCGAGTATGAGAAAAAGGTGGAGAGGGCACGGGCAAAGCTTCAACACGTTCTGGGCGAAGAAACGGTGCTCATCGTGCGGGTTTTGAAAAACCAGCTCTATGTCCACTGCAATCGCAGTATGAATGAAGTGTTTTATCAGGACCTGCAAGTTAATCCCGTCTTTGACTCGCAACAGAGGGTATACGATCAGCTCGTGACCGTAGGGGAATTGGTTGCGCTCAAGCCGGATCGTTTGCTGCTGCTGGTTTGCCAAGAGGCTGAAACACTGGAATGCTTCCAAGCATTGAAAGCATCTGGTCCATGGCAAGAGATCGAAGCTGTTCGCAACAATCGGGCGCATGTCATTACGTCCGACCCTTGGCGGGAATACTCGGCAACGGCTCACGAACGGATCGTAGAAGAGAGCGTGAAATTATTATCAGGAGATCGTCCATCTTAATTCTGGATTTCGTCCATGGTCGGGCAAGAGTGGATGTTTTATAATCACGAATGATAATCGTTATCACTTATACGGAGTGAAACTTACATTTGTGAGAGGGGTCTTTCCAGAATGAAAAAGATATACCTAGGCTTGAGCATTGCAGCGCTGACATTGGCTCTGACAGCGTGCGGCGGAGGAAAAGAGGCAGCGACTAACACGACTGCACCTACTGCGGCACCTGCGACAACAGCTACAGCTGAAAAGCCGGCCGATGAAGCCAATAAAGCTGAGACACGCACGATTAAATATTTAGATAAAGAATACACCGTCCCTAGCAAAACAGAGAGGATCGCCATTGTAGGCAGCATGGAGTCCATGGAAGATTCGCTGGTACTGAACGTGAAACCGGTAGGAGCGATTTCAGTAGGCGGTAAATTCCCAGAGATGTTTGCACCGATTACGGGCGAAGCCACATCCATCGGGGAAAAAATCCAACCGAACCTGGAAACCATCCTGTCCTTGAAGCCTGATGTCATTCTGGGAAGCAGTAAATTCCCGCCCGAGATGGCTGAGAAATTGAACAAAATTGCGCCTACCTTCCCTGTGTCCCACATTTCGACCAACTGGGAAGCGAATCTGCAATTGCTGGGTGAGTTGACTGGCAAACAAGCGGAAGCCGAAAAAGCGCTCCAAGCGTATAAAGCAGAGGCAGAAGCAACCAAAGCAAAATGGGGCGAGAGCTTGAAAGATAAAAAAGTACTCGTGATTCGTGTGCGCCAAGGAAATATCAACATCTATCCAGAGAAGGTGTTCTTCAACCCAGCTCTGTACGCAGACCTTGGTTTGACTGCACCTGAAGAAGTAAAAGCGGCGAAGGCACAAGAAATTATCTCCATGGAGAAATTCAGCCAGATCAACCCGGACTACCTGTTCATCCAATTCTCTCCAGACGAGAATAAAGACAAACCGAACGTATTGGAAGATTTGCAGAACAACCCGATTTGGAAGAGCGTGAATGCAGTGAAAAACGGCAAGGTATACGTAAACGTAGTCGATCCTCTCGCACAAGGCGGTACTGCTTGGAGTAAAACACAATTCCTGAAGGCGGCTGTTGAAAAATTGTCTGCCAAGTAAAAGTGGGCGAGGGTAGGCTATGCAATCCAAAAAAGCAACTTCCATGATCATACTAGCTGTTTCGCCATTGGTGATTCTGCTTACAATCTTGCTCTCCATTCATTACGGAGCCAAGTCGATTGATGCCGGAACCATTTATCAAGCTCTCTTTGCCTTTGATGAAGGGAACGTGGATCATCAAATTGTGATGCACTCTCGCTTGCCGCGAGCTTTGGGCGCACTCATGATCGGAGCATTTCTGGCGATATCAGGAGCTTTGATGCAGGGGATGACGAGGAATTACCTCGCGTCCCCCTCTATTATGGGTGTGTCTGACGGTTCGGTCTTCGCGGTAACGCTGTGTATGGTGTTCATTCCTTCTGCTACGAGCATCACGATGATTTCCATGTCCTTGGTCGGATCAGCACTCGCGGTCGCGATGGTTCTCGCCTTTTCTCGACTTTTGCCGAATGGGTTGACACCAGTGGGTATGGCGGTCATCGGTACAATTACGGGAACCTTTCTGAGTAGTATCTCGGCTGCGATTTCTACCTATTTTCAAGTCTCGCAAAACGTCAGCTTCTGGTACAATGCGAGATTGCATCTTTTGGAGCCGGGGCTGGTCAAGCTTGCTGTTCCTTTTGCCATCGTGGGTATTGTTCTCGCACTTCTTTTGTCCAAATCGATTACGATCTTGTCCTTGGGTGAAGAAGTTTCTCGTGGTCTCGGACAGAGAACAGTGATGGTCAAAGTGCTGGCAACGACTGCTGTTGTCATACTTACAGGTATTTCCGTTGCATTGGCTGGAAAAATCGCCTTTGTCGGGCTGATTATTCCGCACATTACCCGCTTTTTGGTGGGTCTTGATTACCGGTGGATCATTCCGTGTGCAGGATTACTGGGAGGCATTTTCCTGGCATTGTCTGACGTTCTTAGCCGCTTCCTAAACAGTCCGTTTGAGACCCCAATCGGTGTGGTGACGGCGTTTATTGGCGTTCCGTTCTTCCTCTATTTGATCTACAAGAGAGGAGGGGGAAAGCATGCCTAATCGAAAAGGCAAATTTCGTTTGCTCTTGCTCGTCAACCTCGCCTTGATTTTCATCGCGATTTACATCAGCTTGACCAATGGTGCTTTTGATATGACTGTCTTGGATGTCATCCGTACGTTTTTACGTATTGATCTTGTAGCGGCACACGACTTGGTTATTTTCGATTTTCGCCTGCCGCGGATTGTTATTGCGGCATTGGTCGGCTTTGGCTTGGGGGTCGCTGGTACCGTTATTCAGGGAATCACTCGCAATGGGTTGGCTGATCCGGGGATTTTGGGCATTAATGCGGGAGCGGGAGCCGCTATCGTCGCCTTTATGTTTTTCTTCGGTGGACAATTTATGGATGCGAGCTGGTATTCCATCATGGCCATGCCTTTGTTCGGTTTGACAGGTGGATTGCTCGCGGCTGGATTGATTTATCTGTTTGCTTGGCGCAACGGAGCGCTTGACCCCCAACGTCTGATTCTGGTGGGGATCGCAATTGGCTCTGGATTAGGTGCCGTGGCGCTATATCTCTCGTTAAAAATGAATCCCAACGATTTTGAAATGGCGACCGTATGGCTCTCCGGAAGTATTTGGAGTGCCAATTGGACGCATATTGCCGGGATGCTGCCATGGCTTGTCATACTCATTCCCGTTTTGATGCGCAAGGGGCATATTCTCGATTTGCTTCAGTTGAGCGAGGAGTCCGTCAAGAATCTGGGTGTTTCGGTGGAAAAGGAGCGCAATATTCTCCTGCTGTCGAGTATCGGGATCGTGAGCGCGTGCGTTTCTGTTTCCGGGGGCATCGGATTTGTTGGTTTGATGGCGCCGCATATCGCGAAGCGTTTGACGGGAATCCAGCACCGTTATGTTCTTCCCTTGTCAGGAACAATCGGGATGCTGATGGTCGTGGCGGCTGACTTTCTGGCCAAAACGGTGTTCACTCCAATTGAGCTGCCAGTAGGTATTGTCATTTCAATCATTGGTGTGCCGTATTTCTTCTATCTGCTGAGCAGAGGAAAAAAATAATGAGGGGATGTGCAAATAGTGAAGGGACAATTGTTAGCAGACGTATGCCATCACCGAGCACTGCTCGTATATTTGCCGCCATCCTATGAAAAGAGTGCGTCCCGTTTTCCGGTCATGTATGTCCATGATGGCGGAGACTTGTTTGATCCCGCGTTTAGTACTGCGCTAGAAGTGATTGAGGACAGGTTTGCAGAAGGGAAGATTCCCGAGCTTATTCTCGTCGGCATTCAACCCGGAAACCGCAGGGATGACTATACGCCCTGGTTTTCCAAAGCGATCTCGCCTGAGCGCAATGTTGATTTTGGTGGGAAGGGCGACGCATATCTTTCCTACGTCGCCCATGAATGCAAAGCGTATATCGACGGAAAGTACAGGACTGACTCAAGACCGGAGAAGACAGGCATCATCGGTTTTTCCCTAGGTGGCTTGATTTCGATGTACGCAGCTCACCAATATCCGGACGTCTTTACGAAAATCGGCAGCATCTCGGGATCGTATTGGTATGACGGAATAGTTCCGTTTATGCGGGAAAAGAAAATGTATCATCCTGGGCTGCGCATCTACATGGATGTTGGCAGTAAGGAAGGTGCCAAAAAGCAAAACGTCCAGAAACAAATGGTCCCGCTGACAAAAGAAGTGCATGCAATCTTGGCAGATAGCGGCTTCACAGCAGATCAGCTAGTCTTGCTCATTGACGTAGGGGCAGATCATTTGAGCGCATGTGCAAACGCCAGGTTTCCAGGGGCGTTGCAATGGCTCTGGAACGAGAAGGAGGAGACAGAAATGGAACTGGCCAAATTGATTAGAGAGCGTCGTTCGATTCATCGCTTTACAGATCGTGAGGTAGACCCTGCGCTGGTTACAGAGCTGATGGATACAGCGGTGTGGGCGCCGAATTACCACATGACACAGCCGTGGCGCTTTATTGTGACATATGGGGAAGGCAAGAGAAGAATCGCGGAGGCCGTGCGGATCATGAAGGAAAAGCGTGAGATTGATCCTGCGAAAAAGAAAGAAGTCGGCGAGAAGTTTTACAATAAAATCATGGCGATTCCTATGCTGATGACGGTCATTATGGAAGAAAGCCCGAACCTGATTACGCGTCAAGACGATTTCGCTTCGACCAGCATTGTCATTCATAACTTTAGCTTGCTGGCGTGGGAAAAAGGCATCGGTCTGACATGGGAGACATACCCGTGGATACACGAGCCGGAATTCCGCGAAGCGATGGGCATTCGACCAGGCGAAAAAGTGTTGGGGAACCTGCACATCGGTTATCCAGCCGCGATTCCTGGCGCGCAGCCGCGTATTCCAGCAGCTGAACGCATCACACTCGTCGACAAAGCGTAGGACAAGATCAAGCGAATTTTTCTTGTCATAGGCTTACTTTTTGTGGTACCCTTGGGTTATTCTACAAGAAAGGGTGACCATTAAGCCAATGATCTGCTAACTCCTATTTCCACAAAACCAATCGGATAAAACGATGCGTTTTTGGATAGGGGTAGTATGTGCATATTGGCGAATAGATGGTAGATCCTTTTTAGACTCATCAAAGGGTTTCTATGTCTTTTTGACGATAGTACGCAATGCCTCCTGTCCAGATCGCAATGGATAAGGAGGCTTTTTTATGTCAAATGTTTTGAAAAACCGCTATGTCAGGGCTATTTTGTTATCAGCATTTCTGCTGCAAATCGGAGTATGGGTGCGCAACATGGCGATTCTGCTCTTTGTGATGGATCATACAGGAGGCGATCCGTTCGCAGTTTCCATGATTTCTGTGGCGGAGTATGCACCAATCTTTCTGTTTTCCTTTCTTGCTGGTACGTTTGCTGATCGCTGGCAACCGAGAAAAACGATGGTCTGGTGTGAGGTGCTCAGTGCTCTATCGGTTGTCGGAGTGCTGCTTACCTTCGTTTACGGCTCGTGGAAGGCCATCTTTTTTGCCACACTCATTTCAGCCATTCTCTCTCAGTTTTCTCAACCGTCCGGAATGAAGTTGTTCAAGCTGCATGTACCTGGTGAACAACTTCAGGTAGGAATGTCAGCGTATCAGACTATTTTCGCGATCTTCATGGTATTTGGTCCGATTGTCGGTACGTTTGTGTTCCAGCAATGGGGGATGGAGGTTGCTATGGTCATCACTGCGGTTGCATTTCTCTCTGCGGCCGGCGTCCTGTATTTGTTGCCGCCAGATCGTGTCGAGAAAGAAGAACAGCAAGAAACGGCACTGCTTGGGGAGATGGTCAGCGGGATTCGTTATGTGTTCTCCAGTCGCGTATTGTCAATGCTTGGCTTTTGCTTTTTGGCTGTGGGTTTCTCATTGGGAATGATTCAACCGCTTGGGATTTTTATCGTGACCGAACAACTGCAATTGCCAAAAGAAAGCTTGCAATGGTTAATTACCGCCCAAGGTGTGGGGATGATTGCTGGAGGGGCCATGACGATGGCAGCTGCCAAAACGATTCCACCGCAAAAGTTATTGGTCATGGGACTTCTTGGAAATGCGGTCGCAGTAGCGATTTGCGGGATGTCCACGAATCTGTGGCTGACGCTTGTTGCCCAGTTCATTGCGGGATTGCTCTTACCCTCCATTCAAATTGGGATCAATACCATGCTGCTTAAAAATACCGAGAGTACCTTTATCGGTCGGGTGAATGGAATACTGACCCCATTGTTTACAGGCTCCATGGTCGTCATGATGAGTATTACGGGGGTATTAAAGCTACATCTTCCGCTCGCAGTCATATACGGGATCGCTGCATTCCTGATGATCATTGGTCTCAGCTTTATTTTGCCGCTTTATCGTATGAGGGAAGGAAACGTGGTGCAAAGTACAGAACAGACTGGTATATGAGCGTTTGGAAGCAAAGGGAGGCTTGGACCAGATGGTGCACGAACAGATTTCTTCTATAGAAGGTTTGAAGATGGTAGCTACTGTTCGCGAGCTGGCGATGCGGTTGCCAGAAGTAACGGAGCAGGTAGACGCTTTTGGACATACATCGTTTCGCGTGAACGACAAGCCGTTTGTTATCATGGGAGAGGGGGGCACTGATGGCCCCTCCCTTTCTGTAAAGGTACTGAAAACGACCCAAGAGTTTTTGCTAACGCAGGCGTATTTTTACAAGACGCCTTATATCGGTCATCACGGCTGGGTCTCCATCCTTGCCAAAAACGTGACTAGCTATAACGACATGGAGGATTACATACGAGAAGGCTATATGTGCGCGGCTCCCAAACGATTGGTCAAACAATTACACCACCTCCCCTAATCGTTCCTGTATAATTTTGGAATAACGAGTAATGAGCGAACGTTCGACACAGCAGCATTCAGACAAAGGGGGAGCCGGTTTTGGATTGGAATCTCCAGCAGATGAGCAAATTGCTTGAGGTCGTTTTTGAAAATGCCCATGAACCGATGATCGTGACGGATAAGGATGGCAAAATACTCTTATTCAATCGGAGCTATCGGGAATTTCTCAATGTACAGGACGTTATTGGACAGCCTGTGACAGAGGTGATCGAAAATACGCGGATGCATATTGTCGGACAAGCAGGTGTAGCCGAGATTGCCGATATCCAGCAAATAAAAGGACAGAATATGATCGCACATCGCATCCCGATCATGGATGAAGGCAAAGTGATTGCCGTGATGGGAACGGTGCTGTTCCAGGATGTACAGGAGCTGACTGCCTTGGCTGCTATGGTTGATCAGCTGAAGGATGAGCTGACCTATTATAAGAAAGAGTTGCGGCGGCGGATGGGGGCTACCTATCATTTTGATCAAATCGTCGGGTACAGCCAGAAGCTGCAGGAGCTTAAGAAATTTTCTCAGAAAGTTGCGAAAAGCGATTCGACTGTGCTCATCACAGGTGAAAGCGGGACGGGCAAAGAGCTGTTTGCTCACGCCATTCATGCCGAGAGCAAGCGCAAAATGGGTCCCTTCATTCGGGTAAATTGTGCCGCTATTCCGGATTCTTTGCTGGAATCAGAGCTGTTTGGCTATGAAGAAGGTGCGTTTACCGGAGCTGTTCGCCGCGGAAAAAAAGGAAAGTTCGAGCTGGCCAACCACGGAACCATTTTGTTGGATGAGATCGGGGACATGCCGTTGCCGCTGCAAGCCAAGCTGTTGCGCGTGCTGCAGGAAAAGGAAGTCGAACGGGTAGGTGCTGTACGGACGACGCCAATTGATGTGCGGGTGATCGCTTCCACGAATTCGGACATGCTTCAAAACATCAAGGAAGGGAAGTTTCGGGCGGATCTCTATTATCGGTTGAATGTCGTGTCACTCTCGATCCCTCCGTTGCGCGAGCGTCTGGAGGATTTGCCGGAGCTGGTTTCGAATCTGCTCAAACAGCTTGGCAAGTCCACTGGTGTTACGGTTAGGGCCATTGATGAAGAGGTATGGAACGTACTTCGGGGTTACTCCTGGCCAGGCAATGTACGGGAACTGAAAAACGTGCTGGAACGAGCCCTTCATCTAATCGAAGACGATGTCCTGAAAAAGGAGCATATTTGGCTGCCTGTTTTTGACGAAGTGGCGCTCGGGTCCTTGCCGGTTTCAGCTCATGCCGTTCGACCATTGAAACAAGTCATGGGAGAGGTTGAGCAGGAAGCACTTCACCAGGCGATGCAGCAAGCAGGAGGGAACAAGCTTGCTGCCGCCAAGCTGTTGCAAATCAGCAAGTCCAGCTTTTACGAAAAGTGGGAGAAGTATCAGTAGTACGAGGCACGTATAAGTCGGGGATGTGGCGTTGAGCCAGGTTCGCGGCTTTTTTCATTGGAAGGAACAACGTTTTGGTAGATTCCGGTTTTCTGGAATAGAGCAAGATGACATCCTGCTTAAACCTAATGCTCTTCTTGAGCAGATACCCGATAAAGGTGGGGTGATTTTTGCTAGATTCCATAAAACCGGACAGAAACTTCCGGGAATCCGGAAAATTTGCAAACGCTATCATCTGCTTACCAACAGTCTAGGCACGATGAACGGGTATGGTTGAACGATTTTTCTGCAATCGGCTGGAGTTGGCATGGTCTATGCAACTGGGTTAAACGCGAAAGCGTTTTCTCCAAGTGAATACACAGAATTTCCTCTGTAAGCGGAGGAGAAAATCGAAAGGAGAATTATATGATCATCGAAGTGTTATCCATCTTGATTTCGCTCGGTCTCCTGATGTTTTTTGCGTATCGGGGCTATCCTGTTATCGTATTTGCCCCTATTTTTACGCTGCTGGCTGTTGTTCTTTCCGGGATATCTCTGCTGCCGAGCTACACCGAAACCTTTATGACGAATGCAGCAAACTATGTGAAATCATTCTTCCCTATTTTCTTACTGGGTGCCATTTTCGGAAAAGTCATGGAGTTGAGCGGGGCTGCCTCGTCCATTGCCCACACGATTGTGAAGGCACTCGGCTCTAATCGTGCGATCTTGGCTGTCGTTCTGGCTTGTTCGATTTTGACGTATGGCGGGGTTTCCCTGTTTGTTGTGGCATTTGCGGTGTATCCGTTTGCCGCTGCGATTTTCCGTGAAGCAAATATTCCGAAGCGTCTCATTCCAGGAACGATAGCGCTCGGGGCTTTTACGTATACGATGGACGCATTGCCAGGTACACCACAAATTCAAAACATCATTCCTACGACTTATTTCGGTACGGATGCTTATGCTGCACCTGTTCTTGGAACGATCGGCGCCATTATGGTTTTCATTGGCGGGATGCTATGGCTGGAGCGCAGACGCAAGCAAGCGGTCGCTGCTGGGGAAGGCTACGGCGAGGGACACACGAATGAGCCAGAGTTGATCAAAAATGAATCCTACATGAACATCTGGGTCGCGATTCTTCCGTTGGCATTGGTGCTCGTGGGTAACTATTTGTTCAGCAGAGGGATTTGGACAGTAGAGACGTGGTACGATCCGGCGATCCTCAAAGAATCATTTAAGATTGAGAAAGTGAAAAACGTTGTCTCTTCTTGGTCACTGATTATTTCGCTCTGTCTCGGAATTATTGCCGCAATTTTAATCAATGTGAAGCAAGTCAAAAACAAGCTGGCGAGTGGTTTGACGGCAGCCGCGATGGGCTCTCTCTTGGCGATCTTCAATACTGCTTCTGAAGTTGGGTTCGGAAACGTTGTGAAAACATTGCCGGGCTTCAAGCTCATCCAAGGTTGGATTATGGGAGCAAGTGATCATCCGTTGGTTTCTGAGGCACTGGCTGTAAACGTACTGGCAGGTGTGACAGGTTCAGCGTCGGGCGGTATGTCGATCGCGTTGGAGGTTATGAGCAAGCAATACCTAGAGATGGCAAATGCTGCGGGAATCAGCCCTGAGTTGCTGCACCGTATTGCCTCGATGTCTTCTGGTGGTATGGACACATTGCCGCACAACGGAGCGGTCATTACACTGCTCGCGATTACTGGTTTGACTCATCGTCAATCGTACAAAGACATTTTCGCGATCACGGTTTTGAAAACAGCTGTCGTGTTCATTCTGGCATTCGCCGTGTCCATTTTCTAATTTTTCAACAGAGATCAGTGAGTTTATAGAAAGAGAAAAAGTGGAACAGGAGAGGAGATAGTAGGGTATGGAGAAGTTGTTGGGGCAGCAAGTAGCAGTAGTAACTGGGGCTGCGAGCGGGATTGGATTGGAGATTGCGCTGACTTTTGCCGAGGAAGGGGCGAAAGTCGTCATACTGGACTTGAATGGGGAAGCAGCGGAAGCAGCTGCCGCCCAATTGCAGAAGGAAGGTCACGAAGCAATCAGCTTTGGTTGTAATGTCACCGACGAGGAACAAATGAAGGAGTGCATCCAGCAGACAGTCAAGATTTTTGGCAGACTCGATATCTTAGTGAATAATGCTGGATTGCAATTTGTCTCTCCAATAGAAGAGTTTCCGACTGCAAAATTTGAACAAATGCTCAGTATTATGCTGACAGCGCCTTTTGTTGCGATTAAACACGCGTTTCCCATTATGAAGCAACAAGGTTATGGCCGTATCATCAATATGGCTTCGATCAACGGCTTGATTGGCTTTGCGGGGAAGGCGGCGTACAACAGTGCCAAACACGGAGTCATCGGGCTCACCAAGGTTGCAGCCCTGGAAGGCGCAGCGGCTGGTATTACGGTAAATGCCATTTGTCCGGGATATGTCGATACACCGTTGGTACAAAACCAATTAGCGGATTTGGCTAAGACAAGAAATGTGCCGCTGGAAAAGGTGATGGAAGAAGTCATCTACCCGCTGGTGCCGCAGAAGCGACTGCTCCAAGTAAAGGAAGTAGCGAACTACGTTGCCTTTTTAGCTAGCAAGAAAGCGGCAGGAGTCACGGGTCAGGCTGTCGTTATCGATGGCGGGTATACAGCACAGTAAGCCTGTTAAAGTCCCTATTTATATAGGGGCTTTTTTATTTTCTCTATCTTTTTTTAAAAACTAGTAAAAAAGGTATTGTATTCTCTTTTTACATGTGATAGATTATTACTTGTCGCCAACAACGACGACAAAATACGAGAAAAGAAAACGAGATTCGATAAAAAACTTCTTGACTCGCAAATAACGAACGTGATAAGATACGAAGCGTTCGACAAAAAATGCTCTTTGAAAACTGAACAGCGAAAGCGTTAATGAGTCTATCATTAAATGATTTGCCAGCTTTGAACCAGTAACAAACTT
>NZ_JBIAOR010000028.1:0-35304 GCF_042878995.1 Brevibacillus sp. NPDC003359 | reverse complement strand
CAAAATTAAAAGGCATGAGCCCGGTACAATACCGCACTCATGCCCAAGCAGCCGCCTAATTAAATGACATGTCTAACTTTATGGGGTCACTTCAACTGGGGCGGTTTCTTCTTTATTGATTGGTAACAGATAAATTAGATATTTTCGTTCTTCAGCGATTCAACGATACTCTGTTCTTTATATTTTCTAGTCGCATAGAGGATTGATGTACCCACAATGAAAAACACACCTATCCCTGCAATGATGAGACTCGCCCAAGGCAACGTAAAAGCAAATTCAAAATTACGGTTAAGGCTCATGTAGATGAAAAACATCACGCATATACTAATCGGTAAACCGTAAATAAGCGACTTCATTCCATAAAAGAATCCTTCGAAGCGTAGCATTTTCTTCATGCCCTCTGGTGTCATGCCAATGGAAGCCAACATCGCAAACTCACGTTTTCTCAAGGCCATCCCAGTCGAAATCGTGTTGATAATATTTGCCATACAAATGAGTCCGATGAGAACCACAAACCCATAAAGGAATACGGATATGACTGTGGCGCGATTCATTGCATCCTGACGTTCCTCAATCAAATTATTAGTATAGACATGGACATCTGGATATTTGTCAATAATCGGGTTTATTTCATTTTCCAATGCCGCAGACTGCTCTGTTGTAAATTGAACCTCGCTGAAAATTTGCTCAGACAGCATATCGTTACCTAGTTCTCGCAGCTTGTCAAAGTCTCGTTCAGAAACGACAAATGTCACCCTATAAACATCTTCCTCGTAGCGTTGCATAAAAGGTGGACGTTTATCCGTGATAGAAGCAATTCGGACTTTAGCTCCTTCAATCAAAGTGAGAGGTATTTCTGATCCCTCTTGGACGGTTAGTTGAGTGATATCTGTAAAATTATGTTTTTCTTTCAAGGTGACCCGATTGACAAGTATGGCAGAAATCTCGTCCCCTTCCAATTTCTTTGCATCAATCCCCGCGGATTGCAGGTACGCTGCATAAGAGGCCTCATCAAGAGAAACAATCTTTGCAGACATGTAGTATTTCCCATCTGGATTCAGAGTCTGGCGACTGGAGATGTCTGTGGTAACCTCGTTTTCGTTGAGGAATAGATCAGTTTCGATAAGTTGGGTCTTCACTTTTGTTGTTGCGTTTTGGACAGACATCAATTCATTTGTTAATGAACGTACCCTTTCCCAATCGGCTCCCCTTGCGTATACTGACAGATCATATGGTAGCGGTGCTTGTGCCATATTATAGGACTTATCCATATACAACGAAAATGAAGAAGCTGCAAGGTACAAGATTACACTGATCGCAAGAGAAAAGACAGTTGAGCGATAGTGGTGTTTATTCCTTTTCAGATTTTTTAATCCTAGTTCCGCTTCATATCCAAACAACTTACGGGTCATTTTAGATGTACGTACATCTTTTCCTTTTATTTCGATATCCTTTGTCTGGCGGATCGCAGTGATCGGTGTAATTCTCGATGCCCTCACTGCTGGAAACCATGCAGAAATGAGCAGTGTCAAAATGGAAAACAAAATGACAGCAATCATACTGTACGGCTCTATCACCAATCGCATCGGTTCACTAACTACAAACATTTTTTGAATGAATGGACTAAGCAAATGGAGAGTAACCCCAATGCCGATGGACCCAAAAAACAACCCAGCTGGAATCGCTATGACCCCGATTACAGCAGCTTCAAAAAATACAGAAGCCCTTTTTTGCTGTTTGGTCGCCCCTACGCTAGATAACATGCCTAAAGTGCGACTACGCTCTGAAAGCGAGATCGCAAACGCGTTGTAGATGAGTGAGAAAGATCCAATCAGAATGATACTTCCAACGGATGCGACTGCCAGATACATGGTGTTAAGAAAGTGGGAATCATTCGAAATCCCGGAATAAAGCAAAAGATCCCGGTTGTACTTGATTTTACCTTCATTCACTTGATTGTTTATTCCGCTCACCTTACTAGCGATCGTGTTACTCGTTTCATAAATATTATTCCCTAAACCTTTAAAATCCTTATATTCAACACGTACCGTGTAGGGAAAACCCTCCTCCAAGTCCCCCTCGGAAAGACCACTAAATGCACGGTATGCAGCCATTGCATCCTGCTCTCTAGCTGGTGCTTGAACGATCCCGGTAATGGTGTATGTTTTCGTCTTTGTAGGCGTAAAGACTTCCTTTGATTGATAGGGGTCATAGTTGCCCAATGTCTCGCTCGTACCATCATTATTCAAGCTACGTTTACCAAGATCTAATGTGACTACATCTCCAACCTTCCAGCTAACACCGGCGGTTTGAAGAAACTGCGATGAAAGAGCCAGTTCATTTTCATTCTTAGGCAAACGCCCATCAATTGGGCTGACCCCTATTACATCATGATTACTGTGTCCCGTAATATACAAATAAGGCTTAGCCCTGTTTGCAGAGTTAGAAAGTCGTGCAAATCCGAGTTCCTGGTCAATGTCGTATCTTTCAATTGCTTCTGTATTTGTAATAACCTCAACATCTTCTCCTGCAACATCGAGAAAAGCTGTTTGCCATTTACCAGTGTAGGCAATCGTGTTTCTCTGCATCATATCCATGAAAGAACTACTTATCGAAAATACTGCGGTAAGCATGGCGACAGAAATGATAACCCCAATGATTGTAACAAGGGTACGGCTCTTATTCTGCTTCATATAACGTAAAGTGAGCTGATTCACGATATTCATCGCCTGATCACCTCATCTCTAGAAATCCTGCCATCCTGAATGCCGATAATACGGTCCGCTTGTAAGGCAATGTTTTCGTCATGTGTAATAACAATCAGGGTTTGATGCCGTTCTTTGTGTAATTTTTTTAAGAGCTTTACAATCTCAGCACTGTTTTTACTGTCCAGATTCCCCGTAGGCTCGTCAGCCAATACAATGGCGGGACTGCTAATCAAGGCACGGCCAATGGACGCACGCTGCTGCTGTCCTCCAGAAAGCTGGTTTGGCAGATGCTTTAATCGCTGTTGAAGACCTAGCGTCTCTACGATACCGGAAAAGATATCTCGATTTACTTCTCTCCCGTCCAATAGCAATGGTAGCGTAATATTTTCCTCTACAGTAAGGACAGGGATCAGATTGTAGAATTGATAGATAAGGCCAATCTGTCTGCGTCTGAAGATGGCCAGTGCCGTTTCATCCATCGCGTACATATCAGTCTGGTCAACAATCACCTTACCGGATGTGGGCGTATCAACGCCCCCCAGAATATGCAGAAGGGTAGACTTACCTGAACCAGATGGTCCAATGATCGCCACAAACTCCCCTTTTTGTACGGAAAATGAGATATCGTTCAGTGCAGTAACAGCTGTTTCGCCCTTACCGTACGTCTTTGACAGGTTCTCTACTCGCAAAATCTCCATCATGAACCTCCTAGATTCGTTATTACGTATAGAATATCTGCCAAAGATGTCTCGTCGGTGACATTCAATCTTACAATTTTGTCATCTAAATCATTTGCTTGTAGAATTTGATTTTGAATGTTGTGCCTACACCAATCTGGCTTTCCATAAACACATCGGCGTTTTGACTTTGCAAGATTGTTTTAGACATGGCTAGCCCTATTCCAATACTATCCACTCCAGCATTCTTCCCTTTATAAAATCGTTCAAAAATGTGTGGAGCATCTTCCGGGCTAATCCCCTCGCCACTGTCGGCAATGACAATTTGTGTATACAATGGTGTTTCCTCACACGAAATAGCAATACGTCCCCCGACCGGCGTATGCTCAATCCCGTTTTTAATTACGTTCAAAATGGCTTCTACCGTCCAGTTTTCATCTCCATACACGAAAAAGTCTTCTTTACAGGAAAAAGAAAGCTCCTGATTTTTTAATTCCATGGGGACAAGGAGTGGTTCTAATGCCTTGTTTATCATTTTTTTGACAGATACGAATTCCTTCTTGAAAATTACGCTCTGCACTTCGATTTTGGACAGCTTGAGCAATGAAGTCACGAGCCATTCAATACGCTTCAACTGATTGATAATCTTGCCCAAGAACTCCTCCCTCTTGTCTTTTGGCAGACTAGGATTGTTTAACAAATCAGCCATGACAAACATGGAGGTAAGTGGCGTTTTTAGTTGATGGGAGATGTTCGAAAGAGTATCTGCCAAGTATTGTTTGTCCTTTTTCAGAAGAGTAGACTGCTCGGACAACGTTAATGTGACTTTATAAATATCATTTTTCAGAATGCTCAATTCACCCTCAACGTTATCCCTAATATCCATTGTGGGTTGGCCTGAATATACAGAAGCCAAATAATAAGCGAGCTTACTGATGTCCTGATAACGTTTGCGGGTAAACAGGAAAAAACATGAAAGGAGCAGAAACACCATGGCAATCGCCACAATCCCCGCTTTCCAATCGATTATCCAAAGAATCGAGATCCCAATGATGGAAATAACCACGCTATACATACATAACTTCCGTATTTCTTTGTTTTTAAGCATGACTTCCACACATTCGATAGCCAAGTCCGCGTACGGTTTCTATCACTTTGGGATTCTGGCTATCATCCTCCAACTTTTCTCGAAGCCGCTTAATGTAGACAGAAAGAGTATTGTCATTGATAAAGTTACCATCTAGATCCCAAATGCCCTCTAACAACTGATTTCTGGACAGAACTTGCCCTCTATTATTTATGAATGCCAACAGTAAACGGTATTCTAAAGCAGTCAGCATCACTTCCTCGGTTCCTTTGTACACTTTAGCCAGTTTTGTATTTACGACAACATCTCCAATCTTCACTTTGTCAGTCGGGGTATGGTCTTTTTGGTAGTGCCTAAGGGATGACTTCATTCGGCTAATCAGCTCCCGAATACGAAACGGCTTTGTGATATAGTCGTCTGCTCCCATATCTAACCCCCGAACCACATTGATTTCATCATCACACGCCGTCAAGAAGATGACAGGTGCATCCTGATTTTCTTTTACATATTCGCAAATCTCATAGCCATTCCCATCGGGCAAAGTTAGATCCAGTAAATAAATATCAAAACGTTGTTGCTTGATTGTTTCAATTGCAGTTTGTTTCCCTTCACAAAGAACGACTTCATAACCCTCACTGGAAAGCGAATAGTGCAAACCATCTGCAATGGTCTTGTCATCTTCTACTACTAAAACCTTCAATGGTATTCCTCCCCACTATCATTACTCAAACCATCTATATACGATTGATCTACGAAACGCAAACGATAAGCATTACCTATGTAAATACAAGAATCGTATGTTGCGTTGGTTTATCCATTGTACCTTGCAGTGTAGCTAATAGGTGTGAAAATAGAGGTTGATGTTTGCTACAGTGGTGCTTTCCCATATATTCATTATTGCCGATCGTTTTAAAAAAAGACGCGATTTCTCGCGTCCATTGCTACTCTCTGTCTTATTTACGATAATGTCGCCACCGGTCAGTGACTAAGCGGGATTCGCCATTCCAAGGGATATTTTTTCGTCACGACATCTAGACGTAATGTGAGCTTCTCTGGGAGCTTGGTTGTTTCATATACCTCTCTGTTCCTGTACTCGTGCATCACTAGCGTGAAGGTATTTCGCTTGCGTCCCAACTGATCTGGCTTTCCCGAGCTACGATTACTTTCTTCCCACCGGTAGGTTGTCCCTTGCTCATTCTGAAGCACCCACCATACCGGATTTATTTCGGTAATTTCTTTCGACAGAACCTCGATCTCCAGTTCGATTGCCTGTTTGTTCGTATCAGCTTCTTTTACCAGCCTGCTGTTTTTTAAGATAATGGTATCCTCTCCTACCTGTTTCACCAATGGCTTTTTGCTCAATTCAGCTGGATTGAATGTCACGCTCATATCGTACGGCACAGCCCTGTAGAGACTGTCAATGACGAGTGTCTCTGGCTTGCCTTTTCCTGACGGATCGTAATCCCATATCCAGCGGAAATGTCCGTACCGATCAATGGAATCGGAAAGCTCTAGTTTCTCTACATCTCTCTTGCTCTTGCTGCCATCTGCCGCCTCGTAATAGTAGCCCAATGAATATTGTTGATATGGAACATATGGAGCGTAGTCGGGGGCCGCAGTCTTTCCTTCCAGCTTCCTCACTTCTTGTTCTAACTGTTTTTTGGCGGGGTCTGTCCACTGTGTCTCCAGTTGGATGCGGCTAGTCGTTGGTGTGTTAATCACCTTGTGGACGGTCAGCTTTAACCCTTGCTCCGTCGTATGTGTTTGATTGACAGGTAACTCCGTCGTTGCGGCAGCCGTTTTTGTCATCGTAATCGGCACTTGCAACTTCCAGCTTCCTTTTGTGTCACCTATTTGCTTGACATGCATCGACAGTGTTTTCGGAATGGGCTCATGCTCCTTCCTCCCAAGTGTAAAGTCGATGAATCCGACTCTTTCATCAAAGAAAGCTCCCCAGCCGCTTGACATAGCCTCACCTTTTTCATCTAGCAGTTCAATGACATTTAAATGAGAGTTTTTACCTAAAAGCAAGTCAGTATCTAATACCTTGCCATCCGACTGCTTGATCACCAATGCAGCAGTCACCTGCACCGGATCAGCAATGATTTCCTTTACCGTAAGCGTAATCCCCTGATCCGTGACAGACAGATTCGGTGTTTCGGAAAAGCCTTGTCTCGCCGCCTGTTGCAGCCCACCCCCGTACTGATCAAAGATCGATTGGACATAGGCTGCAAACGATGGGGACACCTGTATGCTTGTAAGCAGGCAAACTACGACCGCGGAAGCGATGCCGATGGATGTCCATTTTTTGCTTCGGTAAAATGGACGCTTTCTCACTTGAAATGCATGATTCTTGCTTGGCATTTGAAAACTCGGCGTCTCGACGGATTCTGCTACTTTCAACAGCGTCTCTCTGATTTGCCGTTCTTCGTTATTCATGAGTCATTGCCCCTTCCCGCAAAAAATCAGATGGAATGCAACCCTTGTCCAATTGCTGCGCAATCAGCTTCCTCGCCTTATGCATGCGCGATTTGACTGTCCCCTCAAAGGAACCGGTAATTTTGGCGATCTCCGACACGCTGAAGCCCTCGTAATAGTAAAGAATAATAACCGCACGATGCTCCGCCTTCATGCTGCGAATCGCCTGCCATATTTGCCGCTGCTCCTCTTGCTGGATCACGTTATCCAGCGGCGTCATCGCTTCTTCCGGGATCATCTCCTCGTACTCCACAGCAGGCTTCTGCTTGCGTACCAGATTCAGAGCCCGAAACGTAATGATCCGGTATAGCCAATTGCGAAAGGCCACTCCCCGTTTTGGATCGAGTCGGTCTATGTGCTGATACACTTCGATGAGCCCTTCCTGAACGGCGTCCTGTGCTAGATGCTTGTCATGAATGATCAAATACGCTGTCCGGTATGCCATCGCCAGATAGGGCTTGACCAATTGTTCAAAGGCTTCCGGCTCGTCCTGCTGGCATTTGGCAATCAACTCCCACTCATCCACTGCGTTCCCTCCTCTCGTTTATTCTCTACTGTATATTCACGAGAACGCGGAGTTTGGTTCACGTTAGATAGGCGAAAAAATATTAAACATGGAAAAACCCGTCCCCTGAACAGAAACGGGTGATTACTATTACAAGCACTTTCCACCTAAAGGCTAAGTTTCATTTTTTCCTCGACGTTTATTACGTCCCACTTATAAAACGAAGATTTCTGTAGGGTGAAGAGGATATTTCCTGCATACACTTTTCGAATCCTATTATTTTCATCGTAATCTATCATTAGAAACTCTGCTATTAGCTGTATATGATCTCCGGTTCCTTCGATTTGTCTAACTGAAATTTCGGGTGAATGTAGATTATTCTTAGCGGCAAATTCAAAATAGGAGCGAATTAATTCAATTTGCTCTTGTTCCATTTGCACGTGGTTTTGTGTGCCATTTGCTATATTGTCTATAACGGTCCTTACTGTATTTTCGGGAGAGTATAGAGTTTTTAGGATAAACCATCCTGCAATAAATATTATGAAAATAGCGATGACTATTCGTATTTTTTTCACTTCGATACCTCCTCTATAACAGGTCGAGAGGGTAAAGGGAATGGCTAAGGCTCTAAAATAAGAAATACAAAATTAAAGTGACTACATACAATTGCCATACTTTCATTTTGAATTTGATACATACCTTCTCTAATACGCCCGATAAGTATTCACAACATTTAAGTAATAGCCAAAAAACTCCCATACCAACGACTATGGCGAAATCGAACGGGCTGAGTCTGCTCTCGATGAAGTTATACACTTTTGTGATATGAAGGAAAAGCACAAAGACGAGGAATGAATAGTATTGCATTGAAAAAACCTCCCCCATGTAATTACAACGAAAACAGGGAGCACCTAAGCCCCGATTTCCATTGTAATATCAGTTATCTTCTCTTCCTGTCCACTTCGTAATGATCTTGTAGTTGAGATAGACTTTGGGGAGCTATTTGGGAGGGGAAGAAAGGAGTTGTTCAACTTCGTTTCTAAGCTCAGAAATATTCTGCCCTGAATAATTTTCTTGCAGAAAATAAAGATTATTATGTTCTATTACTTCCAATGAAACTTGGGATACAAGGGTTTCCTCGTCATTAATCTTTATTTTTCCTTGAACTGACCCTACTATGTTATAGACGTCATCTTTATCTTCTGTTAAGAAAACAAAATATTTATTTCCTTCTTTCATAGGAATACTTCCTTCAATCCCTACCGATGTCATTCTGGGTTCACCATTATCATCATTCACTAATTTAGGTCCTGGCTTTCCTGCGAAATATTTGGCCGCCTCTCTTTCATCGAATTCCCCTCCAGTTTCCAGTACAGATACTGTATCATCTATCTCTACATCACCTTTATAGACTTTCGTTAATCTTAATTCAGAGACTGTATATACATCTAGTCTTTCATAATTAGCGTTATTTTCTTGAGAAATAACTTCAGCTTCGGCTATGATATCTGCATTTTCAGCTAGACCCTCCACGTCAGTGAATGTCTCGGTAAACATTGCTTCGCCAGAAACTATTCTATAATCTGAATCACTGGAATAAAGAAAACTCTGTTTTTTCAAGTTACCTATATAGTAAACAGCAAATCCTGCAATTGTTATTAAACCAATAGTAGCTAGTGCTATTTTTTTTGTGGATTTTAAATTCTTAATGCTAATCATTAGTATTCTCCTTCCTACAAAATGATAGACAAATTCCTTCGCTTGATGGGCATGGGGTCTGCTCACGATGCAAAAAAAAAAATATGAACCGAACCTTTTTCCGCTAAAGAGACAATATAGTGTGTAAGCTGCTTATTCAGAGAACAAATAGAACAATCCTATCTCATTATTTACAACAAAAAAGGAGCGAATTAACTATGAAAAAACGATTAATTGGTGGAATAGTTGCTACTGCGATTTTGATTCCAGTTGCAGCATTTGCGGCTTCTGGCGTGATTGAAATGCCTACAAGAACAACGATGACTACTGAACAAGTCCAGGTGGATGAGGTTGGCAAATCATCGCTTGAAAAGCTGTATCTCGCATTTCCCGAAACAAAATCGTTTGAGATTATCGATGCAAGCAACGTTCAAGGTGATGTATCCAAAGGGGAAAATTTAATCAACGTGAACCAAACAAGCATCGTACTACAGGAAAAAGGAGGAACCGGCAAAAAGATTACCCTCCATACAAACGGTAGTACGGGTGAGATCGAACACGTGATTCAAGAGAATTGGGAGCCTAAGGAGAAGTCACTCAGTACTTTAACCGATCAGGAAATCAAAGCGAAGGTAAATGATCTCCTTGATAAAATGTATGGCAACATCGAAGAGTACGAGGTTGCTATTGAGCAAATGGAGAATCCAAATCAAAAAACATGGATGTTGAATTACACCAAAGAGGGATTCGAAAGACCGTTCTACCAAGTTTTTGTTCAGGACAATACCATTAGTGCTTCTCAAATCGGAGGTGGTTCAACACCTTCAAACACTAAAGTAGAAAGAATTAAAGTAGAAGGTCTATTCTCTTTAAATGGTAAGCCTGATTATACCGCTGATGCCTTTTTAAACGATGAAAAACTGTTTGCTTTACTAAAAATGAGCCCGACAGAATTAAAACAAGAATTAGCAAAAGGTAAAACTGTTGTGGAGATTGCAGCATCTAAGAATGTCTCGAAACAACAAGTGATTGATGTGATTGCAGAAACACAGGCTAGAGGACAACTTCAAGGTGATGAAGTACCGATCTCCGAGCATTCACTGAAACAAATGATGAAAGCAATTGAACCAAAATTATTGCCAGTCATTGAACACAAAACGGAAACGAAATGGTAGAAAAACAGAGTCAACTGGGTTACACAAGTAAAAGAGAAGAGGCGGGAGAACCGTCTCTTTTTTTATGGACTAATTTTTCAGAATTCAGGCCACAATAAGCCAGATAGTCTGGTTTATTGGATTCGAAGGGTAACATACTTTACTGGACTTTCTTTTGAATCAAACGTAAATCTTAGTAGGTTTCCGCCATTTTCATATTCCAATATAAACGTATGATCACCTGAGTCATCCATAAATTCTCTTGAGGGTTCTCCTAAGTTTTTTTTGATTTCCTCAGGTTTTCCAGTCATTCCAACAGTCTTTGGTTCGGCATTCATTAGGACGACTTTACTCGTATCCTTTACTTCTTCAATTGAATTAGCATAGTCTTCGAATTGCAAATCAAAACCCTCATAATATACTGTGAATCCATACTCAGAATTTCCACTTTTGACGGGGTTTCCGATTTTATCTAGAACCTCTTTCTTTGTTGTTCCAATACCTATTAAGACACCTTCTAATTGTCCATTTTTTACCTTATCCAAAGTGTCCGATTGAGCAGAATTAACAGTAATATCTTCAGTTTTTTCAAAAATATTGGAGCAGCCAAATAAAAATATTGAGCTAAGGACTACAACAAGTAAAGCATTACGACATATTTTTAGCAGTTCAACCACACTCCTTATAATTTGATTGGTCAGTGGTAGGATTACATCCGAGATGCTGTAAAAATAGATCGTAGGCTTGTGATTTATTGGTAATTATATAACCGTACTTTAATATGGATGCCGCAAGAATAACGAAAATGTGGGTTTACAAGGTTAAGGAGTTCTAGACACAAAAATAGCCGGTTACGCTGCTAGTGTTAACCGGCTATCTGGAAGCAAATTTAAATTATTCTTCCTTTTCGTAATCCCATGTTCCATTGTTTTCATTAATCTTGAATTAAAAGTAACAACAAAATACTTTGATTATATTTTTTTGTTGTATTGTTTAAATTCAACTAATGTATTAGGCATATTTAATGGCCACATTCTTCCCTCAATGAAAATATAGCTAAAAACATACTTACCATTTTGTTCGATTTGATCATATGCCTCTTTAGCACTAAGTGTATTACTCTTTACAGGAGAGGAGCTTAACAAGCTTACCTCATCTCCAATTCTAATTGTCTTCTCATTGCTACAAAATTCAGTTTCGTTATTTAAACAAATATGCTTGATACTAAGAAAATATTTGTCATTTTCTACCCATTTGTTTGTTACTATAACCCACCCATACGTTTTACCATGTGCCTGAAAATTCATATATAACCCAATCATACTAAGCAAAAACAGGAGCATAATACCTAGTACTACTTTTTTTTCATGATACATCCGCCCCTTTATCGATCATCACCAATTAGGGTTACTTTCTTGAGAAATAACCTCTGCTTCGGCAATGATATCTGCATTTTCAGCCAGACCCTCCACGTCAGTGAATGTCTCGGTAAACATTGCTTCACCAGAAACTATTCTATAATCTGAACCACTGGAATAAACAAAATTCTGTTTTTTTAAGTCACCTATATAGTAAACAGCAAGTCCTGCAATTGTTATAAAACCAATCGTAGTCAATGCTATTTTTTTGTGGATTTTAAATTCTTAATGCTAATCATAGTTTGAATTTATTGAAAGTTACTGATGCGATTGATCAGTAGTAGAGGTACACTCAAGATCAGTGCACATTTTGGATACGGCAGAAAAAATGAAAATACGGATTTACAAGGTTAAGAAACTCTGGACACAAAAATAGCCGGTTACGCTGTTAGTGTTAACCCGCTATCTGGAAGCAACTTCGAGTTTATTCTTCCTTTTCGTAATCCCATGTTCCATTGTTTTCATTATATTTGAGTTTGAATACCAGAACCTCTCCATCTTCTCTGTTAAACGAGAAGGAGCCTTCTTTTAACTCTTGATCCAGAAGAATAACTGGAATGGTATCCCCTACTTCGGCATATTTCTGCATAATTTTGTCATGTACTTGAATGAATGGACCCCCTACATCCTCAGTATATTTATCATCCATTTTTTCTATAAGTGTCCCTCTGTCGATAAAATCAGTGTAAATCCATTCTCTTCCATTTTCATCTGTCAAAGTATTCATTCTTTCTAAGTCTTTAGGTTTTGCTTCGATTCCCAGTGCATGAAGTGTTTTCTGGTGATTCGATATTTCATATTGTTCTATATCTTCACTTGCGTATAGATTGCTGCCAGCGAAAACAGCACCAGCTAAAACAAGACCGAAAATAAATACACTTCTTTTCTTCATACTATCTTACCTCCTACACATTTTTAATTTTGATACTCGTCTTTGGAGGTTATTTTTACAACTTCGTCCATCTTATAAAAGAGCCGGTTACGCTGTTAGTGTTAACCAGCTACCTCGAGGCAACTTCGAAATTATTTTTCCAACTCGTATTCCCATGACCCATTGTCATACTTGATTTTGAAAGACAAGGTCTCCCCATCTTGTCTACTGAACGCGAAATAGCCTGCTTTTAATGCCTCATCCAAAACAATAGTCGGAATGGAATCGCCAGGTTTAGCGTACTCTTGCATAATCTCGTCCTGTACGCTAATAAACGGACCAGCTACATCCTCTTCATATCTTTCTCTCATTGTTTCTATGAGTTTCGTACTTTTTGTAAACTCATTGAACACCCATTTCTTACCGTTTTCATCAGTTATTGTATTCATACTTTCCAAATTTTGAGCTTTCGTTTTGATTCCCATAGCATGAATTGCCTTCATGTGATTACTTTTTATATACGACTCTATGTCTTCACTCGCGTCTAGACTACTTCCTACGAAGACAACGCCGACTAAAAAAAGACCAGAAAGAATTACATTTCTTTTTTTCATGCTTCCCTACCTCCTAAAGTTCCCTCAATGTTTCTCTGCTTCTCTGGAAATTAGAAAGATAGTTGTTGTCTCAAAATATAAATACCTCATCTCATCTTCCTGTATTTCAGGGTCCAATTCTTTAAACTCCTCTGAGTGAAAATATTCCTCGTTACGTACATGGTTCCTCCAAAAGGACAGCCCCAATTCAGGGAAAGTGTAGGAGAAACCACGAGAAGCATCGTTATCTCGAATATATGGTGAAATCTTATCAAGCTCCTCTACAAGCTTACTAGCTTTTGTATTAAATACATCAATATCTCTAAAGAGACATGTATAATATTCTTTTACTGTATCTGTGATGTGTATTTGAGTAACTTTTCCTTCTGAATCATACTCATATTTGAACAATGAATGAAAAAAATCGTAAGGGCGTATACATTTTTCCTGATATGCTCGAACACATTGATCTAATTCCTGCTTTGTCATTCCAATTCTAAGTGTGCCGACTGAACGCCCTTCTTCTATTATCAAATTATCCACTATATCCTCCTCCCTAATCTAAAGCGGAGCATACTCCCTTTAAATAAGTGATGGTCGCAGATACAAAACGATTATAACCATCCTATCAAGGTTCGTATTCTACGGAAAACATTGGGACGTTCTTCATAAAAACAGACGCGATTTCTCTCGTCTGTGCCTATTCTTCGTAAGGTGGAATCCAGAATTCCTTCCCCTCATGCTCGATGAGCTTATCCAGCCATTCTGTAAATGTCAGCTCAATGTCAATTGGATTATCAGGGTCCATCGATTCGATCCATGTGAGGTAGCCGTTTCCACTATCTAGTCGGTCTTGATCCACGCATATACAGCCTAAAGAGTGACTGCTCCATGCGATAGGATAGTAAGGGTGATCTATGCTGTATCCTTTCCAGTATTCAATAACATTGTGAGGGTCTAATATTGTGAACAGACTTCTGCCAAACTCAAAATCTCGAAATAATACGGCTCTGCTGTACTGACATAAGTAGGTCCCATAATCCTCTGGTAGCTCAAACGACTTTAGCTTCTTTATCTCAGCGTCAGAGTCAGTGGACATTTGAAAAACAAACTCAAACTCTCCACCGATAATATACAAATCCCCGTTCAATTGTTCTCTCCTTCCCTTGATCTTGTATAAAATGCGGTCAAAAGAATTACTCACGCATCTTCGTAAGGTGGAATCCAGAATTCCTTCCCCTCATGCTCGATGAGCTTATCCAGCCATTCTGTAAATGTCAGGTCAATGTCAATCGGGTTGTCGGGGTCCATTGATTCAATCCATGTGAGGTAGCCGTTTCCGCTGTCTATTCTGTCTTGATCTACGCATACGCATCCGTTTGAGTAATCACTCCAAGCAATAGGATAGTACGGATGATCTATGCTGTATCCTTTCCAATGAGAAATGACACGTTGGGGACTCAATATACTGCAACCACCGCCCTGTCTCAAAGTTCGAAATAATACGGCACTATCGAACTCATGCAAAAATTTTACATAGTCTTCAGGAAGATCAAACGATTTAAGATTCGCCTCTATACTGGCATTAGGATCGATTGCTTTGTAAAAAATGGAGTCATGTTTTTCATTTATAATATTCAAGTTCCCATCCCGCTCTGTTCGACTTCCTCGGATCTTACGGATAATGCTGTCAAACGAATTACTCATGTCTACACACCCTTTCAATAAAAGCATGGACTGCCACCTAGATGACAGTCCGTGTTTTTAATTTTTCCGGTAACTTCTCCACCAGTCAGTTACTTCCTCATGTATCAGGATGTAATCGTTTTTGTAACCGTCTTTGAGAAGAGGAATTAGGTTGTCGAAATCATTTGATCCATAGTATTCTAGCGGAATCATGTGATGGATCGCAACTTCGTTCCAACTGAAATATTGAGGGGCGCCGAAGTAGCCTTCGTAACGCCTCTCGTAGGCCGCTCTATCCACCGCTCGATCCCTCTTCTGCCGCACCATGTCAGCGTCCGGTTTAATTAACTGGATGTTTGACTGCGGATCGACGTAATCAGGGTAAATTTCGCCTTTATTGTTAGTCAGGATCTTTTCTACCTCCTTCAAATGGGCGATAGGTGAGGAGCCTCCTCCCTGGTATCTAACAGTTCCTTCCAATTTCCCTGACCACCAGTAAGTCTCCGCATTAGCGCGCACCCTATGCGTAGATAGGTTCGCGTAAGGGGGATTAAAATACAAATTTCCATTTCTTTCTACGTTATATTTCCCGTCCTCTTTTGCCGAACGGATAATAGTGTGAGTAGCGTCCACAGAGGCTACTCTGCCTACCACAGCGATTACTTTAACCGTCGAGTATACGTCACCACCAGCCCAGTCGGACGTCATCCGGTGATCAAAGAACACTCCATCAATGCTAGGACGCCAACTACTTGGCTCAACCTCATCAGTGTCAGATTCAACAACCTTGGCAGCTTTGTCGGCACTATTGTAAGAGAAGGCACCGAAGTCAAATTTAGTGTCATCTTCTTTTTCAACTGGGGCTGCATTGGGGCTGAACACCATTTGACGCTCTCCGATGACTTCATCCGCTGTGCTGCTCTCTATAATCGTTACGTTTTTGCTTTCAAGGATGCGTGGTTCATTGATGGCCTCCGCCAATTCCTCCAGTGTTACCCCCTCCGCCAGCTGTATGGGAAGGTTTTCGAAATCAATGACTTCTTCTGTCTCAGCGATTTCCTTTGTACTTTCAGCAGATGCAGGCGTCGAGACTGACACAGGAGCAAATAACAATGAGAATATGACAAAAGGCACTAATGCTCTTTTGAATTTCTTCATAGCCTTCCCCACTCCCTCTTTTCATGTTTCTACATCTTTGCGCTACTGATCTAATTCTGTAGAAATTAATTCATTCTTTTTTTCATCAATTTTGTTTGAATAACCAGAATGTACCGATCCAATTGCTGGCTTAATGCCACAACGTCATCATCCAAAAAATCATTCTTCTCTAAATACAATTGCACCAGTTGTCCGCGCAATTGTTCCACAATGTTTTTCAAATGATCAATATCGTGATAGGTTACTCCTTCTCGATGTAGAGGTAACGTGATACATTTACTTATAGGAGCCGTAACTGCTCCTCCTGCGGGCGTTCCTTTAACCTGTCGAAGGGGTGGAACGCCCTTTTTAAATGCAATTGCTGCTATAAGTCTCACCCTACTTCCTTTACCACCGGATTATTCACTTGCTTTTAGTGGCACCCGTGGCTCCTCTTTTTAAAGATGTTCTTAGATTTCTATTGCTTCATGGAATATCACCATCTCCCCCCTTTGTTTTGAGATTCATTACATAATTAACCATAAATTGTTATGCGGGTTTTTACTGATTGAAAAAAATGGAATAAAAAAACATCCTGCCAAAGGATGTTTCATCAATCTACGATATATTCACAATGACCTAACAGGATACTAGCCACCTAATTCGTTTTGGTTACCTATTCGCTTATTCATATTCCCTAACCATCCAAACAATGCTATGTATGTAAGAGCCTCGTCATGTCGATTTAACAAATCCGCTAGAGAAAGACAATATATCGTTTCTTCAATTCCTCTCTCTATTCGCCCTTTACCGAACTCATAAATAGCCATCTGATATCGAAACCGCAGATGTCGATCTAATCCTATTGCTTCTGTAAATTGATCGAAACTAGCAATTTGAGAGGCAAAACGCTCTAAAATCTCATCCACGCAAAAATGGTAGGTGTTAGCGGATTTCATAATGGAATTTAAACCAGCAAGAACTTCATTGGTGGGAAGGCTCTCGAGATAGTCTGCATACTCTTCAATGATGCTTGTATTGCCAGACAACACCTCTAATGTGTAGGAGTTCGCCTTTGCCATACTTTGAATCTTTCTACCTCTTTACGTCCGTCTTCATCAAGTATTTCAAACCATCCTAAATCAGCGTAAACTTGCACATACTGCTTCGCCTCTTCATACAGTCCTTGCATTTCCAGTGAAACGCCCTTATATAAATGTCCTATTCCGTAATAAAAGACGAGAGGGCGCTCTGTTTTCAGAGATTCGTCTTTTTTGTTTCTTTTCAGCCTGTCCAATTCATGCCTGTAAACAGCGTCTGCCAGAAGCCGTAATTCGTCACCGTACTGCTCTGATCTCTCCCACTTTTGCAAAGCGAAACAGATCTTCGCCAATTGGAATAAGGCGTCGAGTTGGTAGTTTTCTGGAAGCCGGTTTCGATAAGGAGAAAACCGAATTACATTCTCCCAATTTTCTTCTGCATTTGTCCCAAGTACAACACGAAATAACCGATACTGACTCATCACAAAGTGGTCAGAATAGCTATCTTTTTCATTCTCAATCACATATTTATAAAAGGGCACCGACTCTTGCAGTTGCCCTTTCTCATATAGTTGCTCTGCAAGGGCAAACAGAATCAAGATGTTTTTCGGATTCTCCATCATTTGGGGAACAGTAGCTTCTATGCAATCCTTTCGCCCAACCTCCACGCATCGAATCAAGTACGGTATTAATCGGGGCCGCGATATTCTCTGCTCTGATAAACATTCTTCTGTATACAGTTCGTATAACCAACCCGGATCGTGACCAAATACCTTAGCTAGTACGTCTAATTGACCAATAGTAATGGCACGTGGCGGATTTCCATTAAGAATCTCACTCAAGCTTCCGGGGTTAATGCCCGTTAATTCACCCAGCTTGCTAAATGTATAACCATGCTTTCTCCGACATTTTTCAATTTCTGACCGCAGCGACCGATGCATTGCCTCTTGCAGCCCCCCATAAAGGATTATACTTTCGTCTATTTCCTCTATTTTACAGTTTTGATCGTTTTACTAAAATTCACTACTTTTCCTTCCTATCAATTCGTCATCCAGCTCGGAACTTTGACTCAGAATTGTTGGCTTACAGCTAAAACCTTCTACAATATATTTACAAGAAACTTTGACTAGATACTAGTCACTTAACTCGTTTTGGTTAGCTATTCGCTTATTCAAATTCCCTAACCATCCAAACAATGCTATGTATGTAAGAGCCTCGTCATGTCGATTCATCAAATCTGCTAAGGAAAGGTAATATATACTTTCTTCAATCCCTCTCTCGATCCGCCCTTTACCAAACTCATAAATGGCTGTCTGATACCGAAACTGGAGATGTCGATCTAATCCTATTGCTTCTGTAAATTGATCGAAACTAGCAACTTGCGAAGAAAAGCGATCCAATATCTCATCTACACAAAAATGGTAGGTATTTGCGGATTTCATAATAGAAATCATACCAGCAAGTACTTCAATGGTGGGCAGACTTTCGAGATAGTCTGCATACTCTTCAATGATGCTTTTATTTCCAGACAATACCTCCAATGTGTAGGAGTTCGCCTTTGCCCATACCTTGAATCTTTCTACATCTTTACGTCCGACTTCATCAAGTAATTCAAACCATCCTAAATCAGCGTAACCTTGTACATGCTGCTTCGCCTCTTCATAAAGTCCTTGCATTTCCAGTGCAGCGCCTTTATATAAATGTCCCATTCCGTAATAATAGACAAGATGTCGCTCTGTTTTCAAGGATTCTCCCTTTTTGTTTCTTTTCAGCCTGTCCAATTCATGCCTGTAAACAGTTTCTGCGAGAAGCCGTAATTCGTCACCGTACTCCCCGGACTTATTCCACTTTTGCAAAGCAAAACAAACCCGTGCTAATTGGAATAAAGCATCGAGTTGGTAGTTTTCTGGAAGCCGATTGCGATACGGAGAAAACCGAATCACATTCTCCCAATTTTCTTCTGCATTTGTCCCCAGTACAGCACGAAATAACCGATACTGACTCATCACAAAGTGGTCAGAATAGCTATCTTTTTCATTCTCAATCACATATTTATAAAAGGGCACCGACTCTTGCAGTTGCCCTTTCTCATATAGCTGCTCTGCAAGGGCAAACAGAATCAAGATGTTTCTCGGATTCTCCATCATTTGGGGGACAGTAGCTTCTATGCAATCCTTTCGCCCAACCTCAACGCATCGAATCAAGTATGGTATTAATCGAGGGCGCGATATTCTCCCCTCTGATATACATTCTTCCGGGTATAATTCATACAACCAACCCGGATCGTGACCAAACACCTTGGCTAGCGCGTCTAACTGGCCAATGGTGATAGCACGCGGCGGATTTCCATTAAGAATCTCACTCAAGCTTCCGGGGTTAATGCCCGTTAATTCACCTAGTTTGCTTAATGTATAACCGTGCTTTCTCCGGCATTTTTCAATTTCCGACCGTAGCGACCGATGCATTGTCCCTTGCAGCCCCCCATAAAGGATCATCCCTTCAACCTTTCCTTCAATTTACAATTTTGATTGTTCTTCAAAAGAACTACTTGAACTTCCAATCAATTCGTCATCCAGCTTGGAACTTTGACTAAGTTATGCGAATACCTAGATAATAGGTTAATGGAAGGGTTTTTGGGAGTCTTGAGGTGTTAGAAGGACTGACCTAATCCTTACTTTTCCGTTTTCAATCTGTTTTGAGCAATGACAATATATTTATCCAATTGTTCGCTTACAGCCAAAACCTTATCGTGTGAGAGACCGTACTTCCCTGCCAATTCCATCATTTCCCGTCGTAGCTGTTCGATTCTATTATCCAACTCTAAATGGCAACTAATTTCCTTTACCATGCCCCGGATCGTACACCTACTATTAGGGGCTGATGCTACTCCTCTTTTGGGGGAGTTTTCAGGGTGAAAAGAAACATCCATATCTAAAATACTTGCGATAGTAGTAATATCCAACGCCCCCTCTCTTTTACAATTTATTACATATAATTACTATACATGGATGTGCAGAAATTCACCGATTAAGAAAAATTGAATAGAAAAAAACATCCCTCTGATGGGATGTTTTTGGGGGATAACACTCTATTTAACAACCTGATTCCCAGTAAAATTATTAAGCATCAGTTCCATGCTGATTGGCTTTAGCTGTATACATGTTGGAATGGCTTGTATCAAAATCAATCGGTATACCTGCGAGAAGTCCAAACGTTATAAAAAATGCAAGAATAAGACCCTTCATCTTTTTAATCCCCCTTTTTCTACTTTATAACATTTTACATGCAACAATCCGGGTTTATTGCTAAGCTCTAGGCATCAGCGCCATTCTCTAACATAACTATAACTGTTGAAGTCCATCTTTGTGAATGTAATACTAGGTAACCCTATTAACATCAGATCGCTCTTTTACCCGTTACAATTGTTCGATACTGTTCCACTTGTGTTGTGGATGCATACTGGCGATATTCTTCAAATAATGCTACGCATTTAAGAGTATCATCATATCGATTCATCAAATCTGCTAGAGATAGGCAACGTAACGTTTCTTCGATCCCTCTTTCTATCCGTCCTTTATCAAACTCATAAATGGCTGTCTGATATCGAAACTGGAGATGTCTGTCCAATCCAATAGCTTCTTTAAATTGAACAAAACTGACAATTTGCGAAGAAAAACGTTCTAATATGTCATCCACACAAAATTGGTACGTATTAGCTGATTTTATAATAGAAATTAAACCAGCAAGTATTTCATTTGTCGGAAGACTTTCAAGATAGCCAGCATACTCCTCAATGATGCTTGTATTGCCAGCTAGTACCTCTAATGTGTATAAGTTAGCCTTTGCCCAAACCCGGAATTTCTCTACCTCTTGGTGCCCGACTTCGTCCAGCAGTTCAAACCATCCTAAATCAGCGTAAACTTGTACATATGGTTTCGCCTGTGCATATAGCCCTTGCATTTCCAATGCTGCGCCTTTGAATAGGTGTCCTATTGCGTAATAAAAGACCAGGTGCCGTTCTGTCTCGGGCAGTTCACTCTTTTTGTTTCTTTTCAACCTATCCAACTCATGTATGTAAATCGTTTCTGCAAGAAACCGTAATTCATCTGCGTACTGTTCTGATTTCTTCCATTTCTGTAAAGCGAAACAAACCCGCGTTAATTGAAATAAGGCGTCCAACTGGTAGTTTTCAGGAAGCCTATTCCGATAGGGGGAAAACCGAATAACTGCCTCCCCATTTTCTTCTGAATTGGTTCCGAGTGCAGCCCGAAACAATCGATACTGACTCCTTACGAATTGGTCAGAATGTCCATCCTTCTCACTATCAACGACAGCCTGATAAAAAGGTACAGACTCTTTTTGTTTCCCGCTTTCATATAGTTGTTCCGCCACTAAAAAGAGGGTCGAAATATTTTTAGGGTTGTCCAACAATTTAGGAACAACCTCGTCTATGCAATCCTGCCGCCCAACCTCTGCACATCGAATCAAATAAGGTATCAACCGAGGGCGCGATATTCTCCCCTCTGATATACATTCTTCCGTATACAATTCATACAACCAACCTGGCTCGCGACCAAACACCGCAGCGAGCGCATCTAATTGACCAATGGTCATAGCCCGCGGTGGATTTCCGTTCAGAATCTCGCTCAAGCTCCCATGGTTGATGCCCGTTAATTCACCTAATTTACTCAAGGTATAGCCGCACTCTCTACGGTGTCTTTCAATCTCTGACCGCAGCGACCAGTGCAATGTCCCTTGCAGCCCCCCCATAAAGAATCATCCCCTAAATTTTTCCTTTATTTTACAATAAAATATATTTTTTTGGAAGATTCGTCTTTACATTTCTTCATATTTTATTAAACTAGTTCGTCACTTTTCGCACAATTCCTCCAATGTCTTACAGGTGTTTGCACTACGTGACAATTACGCCCTCTTGAATCAGCTTTCATGCGAATACAGCCCCGTAGGAAGAAGCGGATTTCCAGTCCTAGCGCCTCTGGAGCCCTACCCAGCTCCGAAATAAATAGCGGGGGTTTTCAGCTTCAACCTCTGAAAAAACATCCCGAAACTCTACTTTTGAAGCGCTCCCGCTATTTATTTCGGAGCGAACAGTACCCGCCCTCAGCAGGGCGTAGGCCGAAGCGTAGACTGGAAATCCGCTTCTTCCCCTCCACTACAGCTACTATAACCACATTGTAAAAAAAGCTCCGCCAAAACATCTGGCGAAGCTTTCATTTTAAACCCGTGCTTATGGCATAGCTACTTTCATAACCGCACGAACGGAGTCTGCGGATTTATCCAATGCTGCTTTCTCAGCAGCAGTCAGATCCAGCTCGATGACTTGCTCGATACCGTTTCCACCCAAGAGAGTTGGTACACCCAGGTAGATATCGTTGTAGCCATACTCGCCTTGGAGCAAAGCGATGGAAGGTAGGATGCGCTTCTTGTCTTTCAAGATCGCTTCTGCCATTTCTACCAGAGCTGCCGCAGGTGCATAGTAAGCGGAACCGTTACCCAAGAGAGCTACGATCTCGCCGCCGCCTTTACGTGTACGCTCTACGATAGCATCCAGACGATCTTGTGGGATCAATTTTTCGAGCGGGATGCCACCTGCGTAGGAGTAACGCAAGAGTGGTACCATGTCGTCACCGTGACCGCCCAATACGAAACCTGTTACGTCATTAACAGATACATTCAGTTCCATCGCTACAAACGTACGGAAGCGAGCAGTATCCAGTACGCCGGATTGACCGATAACGCGGTGTTTCGGGAAGCCGGACGTTTTGTAGAATGTATACGTCATCGCATCTACCGGGTTGGACAGGATGAGTACGATGGAGTTTGGTGCATATGTTTTCACTTGCTCAGCAACCGAGCGCATGATGGCTGCATTCGTTGCTACCAAGTCGTCGCGGGACATGCCTGGCTTGCGGGCAATCCCTGCTGTAATGATTACGATATCGGAGCCTTCGATGTCTTTGTAGTCAGAAGTACCTGTAATGCTAGCATCGAAGCCGAGAACTGGGGAAGCTTCCATCATGTCGAGTGCTTTACCCTTTGTTGGGTTTTCCAATTGAGGGATATCGACCAAAACGATGTCAGCCAGCTCTTTTTGCGCCATGATGAACGCAGTTGTCGCTCCTGTAAAACCACTACCGATGACGGCTACTTTTTTTCTACGAAATGTCATGCTGAATCCTCCTCGTCATGTTACAAGACTAGTTTCACACCACTTGCTTTTTGCTCCAGCATTTTGGAGAGAATGGTCCCGATGTGGGCACCCGCCTCAACCGGAGAAGTACCTTGACGATGAATATTCGAGATCACTGTACGCTCTGATTCTACCATACCTTTGCGTGGACGGTAGCACATGTATGCACTCATGGAATGCGCCGTAACCAATCCTGGACGCTCTCCGATCAGGAGCACCAATACTTCTGGCTCCAAAATCTCGCCGACGTGATCCATGCTGGCTACGCGTCCGCCTTTGATAAAGAACGGAGTGCCGCAGGTCAGTCCATAGCTTTTCAGAGAGTCCATCAGGGATGGAAGCACGTCTTTCAGGTTTGCGTCAACCGCAGCAGCACTCAAACCGTCTGAAACGACGATTTGTACCTGCGGCTTCTTTTGGCCGCGCTCTTGCAACAAACGCACGCCTTCCTCGGTGAGGACGCGCCCCATATCCGGACGCTTTAGATAGTTTTCGGTGTTGTCATACTGCGTTTCCACTGTGAACAAGGAGTACTGATCGAGCACTGCTTGACTGACTTCACCGTATACAGCATCTACAGCCGCAGCATGGTCTCGACGCAATTCGAGCATCGTTTTCGTCAAAGGTCTCACACCTGTACGCCAAACTCCGATGCGCGCTGGCGTGCTGGACAGCAGTTCATCCAAGCCTTCCTTGTACTTCGGATTCGGTACATGTGATGTTCTCTCAGGTTCTGCTGATGGAGCAAGTTGCTCATTCACCGCTGGAGCTTGCGTCGGAGCTGTCGTTGCACTCGCTACCGGCTCTGCCTTTGGTTCCGATCTCAGTTGAATCAAGCCTGTCTCTGCTTTTGGTGACGGAGCTTGTTCGCTAGCCTCACCCAGCTTCTTTTGCAGTTCTGCTACTACTTTATCTACCAAGAAATCTAATTGTTGTTCCATCCATCTTTCACCTCCTGATCTTACATGAAGATTGTCGGATCGCCTGCTTTTGCAGTCAGCCTACCGTTTTCCATGATGCCCATTTTCTCCAGCCATTTTTCAAAATCAGGAGCAGGTCGCAGTCCCATCACTTCACGGAACGCAGCAATATCATGGAAGCTCGTCGATTGATAGTTGAGCATGACATCGTCTGCCATGGCTACGCCGATAACAAAGTTAACGCCTGCCGACGAAAGCAAAATGCCGAGATTGTCCATGTCGTTTTGATCGACCTTCATGTGGTTCGTGTAGCATACGTCACAGCCCATCGGCAAACCGTGCATTTTGCCCATGTAATGGTCTTCCAGGCCCGCGCGGATTACTTGACGGCTGTCGTACAAATACTCAGGTCCGATGAATCCAACTACCGTGTTCACGATAAATGGATTGTATTTGCGAGCCAAACCGTAGCAGCGCGCTTCCATCGTTACCTGGTCCATGCCGTGATGCGCCTCGGAAGACAGCTCAGAGCCTTGGCCTGTCTCGAAGTACCAGAAGTTCGGTCCATAGGAAGTACCCTCTTTGCGCATCAGCTCGTCTGCTTCATCCAACAGCGCTACATCAATACCAAATGCCTTGTTTCCTTTTTCACTACCCGCCAAACTTTGGAAAATCAAGTCCGCTGGTGCCCCATTACGGATGGCACGCATTTGAGTGGATACGTGAGCCAATACGCAGTTTTGCGTCGGGATATCAAACTTGGTCATCACGTCTTTAGTCATATTCAAAATATCCTTGACGCTGTCCGCTGTATCGATAACCGGGTTGATCCCGATAACCGCATCGCCGATTCCGTAGCTCAATCCTTCGTACAGAGACGCCTTGATGCCTTGTACGTTATCGGATGGATGGTTCGGCTGTACACGAGAAGCTAATACGCCCTTGTGACCGATTGCCGTGTTGGCATGCGTCACAACTTTAATCTTGGACGCAGCCGTGATCAAGTCCAGATTGCTCATGAGCTTGGCAGTCGCTGCGATCATCTCACTGGACAAGCCGCGGCTGATTCGCTTGAGTTCATTATCGCCTGCTTGATGGCTCAAAATGTACTCGCGCAGCTCAGCTACACTCCAGTTTTTGATTTCGGTGTAAATCTTTTCGTTGATGCCTTCTTCGATCACACGCGATACTTCGTCTTCTTCTGCCGGAACCATCGGATTGTTGCGGATATCCGCCAACGTCAGGTCAGCCAAAACCTGCTTGGCAGCTACACGTTCCCGGGAATCGGCAGCGGCGAGACCAGCCAGCTGGTCGCCTGATTTATCTTCATTAGCCTTCGCGAAAACTTCCTTTAAATCGCGAAATTGATAGGTATGTCCAAGCACAGTCGTTTTCGTGTTCATCACGTCCACCCCTTCTTACGTTACGGCCTCTCATCAAACGCGAGTGTTTTGACGACGACGGGAATGATTGTTCCCGAGATCGGCTCACCGAGATCGATGTAATCGCCGTATTCCACACGCACCTGATCGATGCAAATGATTTCCGGTGCCCCTTTGCAACGCAGCGCCAAGCCCTGCCCGAGCGCTTTGGCCATATCTGTTTCACAGATGACGACCATCGTTTGACTCTCGGGGAAAGTTGCCCGGTATTGGTCCGACAGCTCCTGAGACAGCGTCTGCAGCAGAGCGTACGAGCAGTACCCGATGCCGGAGATTGCGAGTGCGAAAGGAATCCCTGTCGTTTTTTCAAACAGACGCTCACCCAGTTGGTAGATCGAAGCCACTTCCTGTCGCAGTCGTGTCGCATCCGCCAATTGTTCCTCGGTAAGCTCTAGCTTGAGAATCGGAATGTTTTTGATCGGCAACAGCTCCGGTTTGATATGCACGGTTGAACCACTAATCTCCGTACTCTGCATCCCCGCGCCAATTACCGTTGCCCGTACCGTTTGATCCGGATCGAGCCACTGTACCGGATACGTCCCTTTTTCGCGCTCCTGCTGGAGTACATATCCGAGAAGTGGGCCAAAATCGCCATATCGGCTCGCATCCGAAATATTTCTTACGGGAGGTCCGCTCATGAGCTGGCCTACACCGCCTGAGACGGTCAATTCGGCAACATGGATGGAATCTCGCAAATGCGGTCCCAAAACGAGCAAGCCTGATACTTCGCGCTCTTTACCCGTCAAATAATCGAGCATGCTGCGAGACAACTGTTCGGCAACCTCTGTAAGCTGCGCGAATCCGATTTCCTGTCCGACTTGAATACGCAGTCCTTTTACCGACAGCCATTGTTGAATGTTCGGCGACACGTATTGAACAACACCTTGCGGACTGAGGCGGATCAGTCTTCCTCCGACGTGGAACGTAACCGTCGCAATTGCTCGGCCACGTTGGAAATAGGCTGCATTCGCTGTTCCTCCGCCAATATCGACGTTGACGATCACACCTTGTATGGCTTGCGAGCGTTTTTCTGCGCCAGCGCCCTTGCCCGCCAGCACGCCTTCGAGGTCAGCACCTGCTGTCGCTACCACGAAATCCCCGGAGCGTTCAGCCAGCAGATGAACGATATGCTGTGCGTTCTTTTTGCTTGCTGTTTCTCCGGTAATGATGACCGCCCCGGACTTGATTTGGGACAAGCTGACTTGTGCCTTGTCATACTCGGCTGCAAGAATCGCTCTGATTCCGTCAGCGTCGATTTCATCAAATCCGATGAGTGGTGTGGAATGTACTTCACTCGCATACAGCAATTGCCGCTCCACAATCTGATAACGCGGCAGCGAAAACGTGCTGGACATGCGACCCAATCGCAATCGGCTTACGATCATTTTGGTTGTGCTCGTTCCCACATCGATCCCGACGCTTTGGATCCATTGTTCATCCATATGAACCTCCTTGAACCATTGGCGTGCCAGACGGGCCTTACGAAAAAACGCTTGAACAGCCGGATCCTTGCTTCCGGTCTGATTCAAGCGCCTTTGCTCTCTTTGTATCTACTTGTCACTGCTTTTTATCATAACGTCACTACTAGCCTTGAGCGGAAATGGCCTGCTCGCCCGACAAAATTTCCTCTGCCAGCTTCACAAGTGGCATGCGCCGTTGCATGCTTACTTGCTGCATCCATTTGTAAGCCGCATCCTCTTCCATGGATAGGGCACTCATCAGCTTTCCTTTTGCCTTTTCCACTGCCTTGCGATCCTCGATCTTTTGCTTCAGATCGTTTATATCCTTCTTCAGTGAAACGACTTTTTCCTTTTGACTAAGGGCGATTTCTACTGCGGGAATCAAGTCATCCTCCGACACCGGCTTCACCAAGTAAGCCGTCACCCCCGCTTTTCTGGCATCCTGGACGAGTTCCTTTTGGCTATAAGCCGTCAAGAGAAGAATGGAACTGTCTGAAAAGGAACGAATGATACTGCTTGCCTTGATTCCATTCAAGACAGGCATTTTCACATCCATGATGATCAAATCGGGCTTGTGACGATGGGCCTGTTCGACTGCCTCTTCTCCGTTTTTCGCCTCGGCAACCACTAAATACCCTTCATTTTCGAGCATCTCGCGCAAATCCATGCGAATAATCGGCTCGTCATCAACCACCATAATCTTCGGCTGTGTCATCTTCATCCTCCTTTTGGATCGGATAGAGTATGGTAACCTCTGTTCCGTTCCCAGTATTGCGGAAATGCATTGTGCCCTCGAGGTCTTCCCTGACCAGTGTATCGACGATTTTCAGACCGAGATGGCCCTTTTTGTGGATTTGCTCCATATCCTCGATGCCTACCCCGTCGTCTGTCACGGACAAACTGACGAAGTCTTCCTTGGCGACAAGTGCGATGGAGATTTTTCCTTCTTGCTGCTCATGAAACCCGTGGATCATGCAATTTTGAATCAGCTCGGTGACAATCAAGGCAAACGATGTTGCTTTGTTGGACGGCAGATACACTGACTCGCCTGTCACCACAACGTGTATAGCTTGCTCAGAACGTCTCATCGAAGAGACGATTATTTTCGATATTTTGGTTAAAATCTCTTTGAAGTCAATCTGCTCCAGACCATCCTGTGCCAAGTATTCGTGAATAATGGCGATGCTGTTGATGCGATTGATACTTTCCCGGTATACCTTCTCAATCTCGGTGGACTGCGATCGCCGCATTTGCAGGCGAAGCAGGCTAGAGATGGTTTGCAAATTGTTTTTGACCCGGTGGTGAATCTCTTTGATCACCGCGGATTTGATCATCAATTGCTTTTCTTTTTCCCGAATGTCCGATATGTCTCGCAGGAGAATGAATCCCCCGATGATGTCTTGTTTGCGGACGGACGAAACCGCTTTCATCATGATAAAATGCTTGCCTTTTGACAGCTCCTCCTGAATATAACCCCCGTTACGTACAAAGTTTTCCGGGGTAACTCTCCAGGAAAAAATACGTTCGATGCTCTCGCCTTTTTCCGGTCGTTCAAAACCGATCAAGGAGAGTAGCTTGTGGGCACGGCCATTTGCGTACGTGATAACCCCACTCTGATCAAACAAAATCATGCCCTCGTGCAAGAGCGACGAAATAGGCAGATCATGCACAGCGAACTGGATGAGCGTCTCGCTTAGGTGCTCAGTCGTTTCCTTGAGCATTTCGACGTTCTTTTCCTGTTCCACCTGTTTGGATATATCTTGTTCGGTTATCAAGGTCCCGATTGTTTTTCCAGCCGCATTCGTGATGGGTACGACGCTTTGTCGCATCACGACCTGCTCCTGTGAAACGCCACGCGAACCGATGACGGGCTTGCCTGTAGTCAAGCAATACATAACGGCCGGCTCATTAATCGCCGTCGCCAAATGCCCTACAACCGATCCACTGTACATAGAGCGTGCCGTACTTGGTGCAGCTTGTGCGACTACCATCGCAGCGCTCCGATCGACTGTCGGACAATCGATAAACATGTCCGCTTGAGACAGATCGGCAAAAATCTGAAGCTTGGAAGCCAGCTCCTCCACAATCCGAATGTCGTCATCACTCAACGTCGTGGACGCTTTGCACACTTCTCGTATTGATTGCATGTGAACCTCTTTTCACCTGCTAGGAGTTGATATGACCTCATTTTCTCACAGACACGCTACGGCGGAAAGGGGTTTAATACTGGTTAATCACGCTTACTCGTTGACAATTTCTTGCAAATACGATCGCAATTCTTGCACTCCCTCACTCGTGAGCGAGGAGGTCCGGAAAATTCTCGCACTGCCAAGCGATTGACGCAGGAATTGTTCTGCCCTCTCCACATTTGCATCAGGATGATCCATTTTGGTAATGACCCCTATGCACGATTGCGGAAACCCTTGTGAAAAGCCAGGCGGGAAATAATTCCGCACCCGTGTAGCATCCTGCACCATCAAAATGATTTTCGCCTCAAGAGAAGTAGCCATAAGCGTGCGGTAAAACATCGGGTTTTCGCTGTATTCACCCGGAGTGTCAATCGCCCAGTCCCGATATTCGAGTGCTTGTGTCTTCCTGGCAGGCTGTTCGTCATTGAACAGCGCCCGCACCAGAGAAGACTTGCCTGCTTCGATTGCACCGATAATCATTACACGGCCGGTCATGATTTCGTCACCAGCGCCGGTGTAAACCGCAGTTTTTCGCTCAACACCTGATTGACGGCTTCTACTGCCATCTCAACAGCAGATACATCTCCCACGACAATCAGTGAACCTGTAAAACGATCGAGAAACCCAAGCTCGACGCCAGCAGCCTTTGTCGCAATATCCGCGGCAATAATGGCTGTTTCGGTAGGCGTCAAAGTCAAAATGCCGATCGCACCGGCCTCATTGATACCTAGCTTGGTATAGAGCATTGGGTCAGGGTTTGCGATTACATGAGCCAACGTGACCTGTTTTCCTGGTACGAATTCCTGGATGACTCGTGAACGTTCCTGTTCCATTCCTATTCCTCTCTTCCTGCGGCACCCGGCACCTCAAACGAATCCACAATGCCTACGATGATCGCATCGATCGGCACACTGGTGCCGGAGAAAAGGATTCGGGCAGGCGTCCCACGAGAGACGATAACCTGCTCCCCGATTCCCGCACCGATCCTGTCCGCTGCGATTACGGTTTGTCCGCCTTCTTCGCCACGCCAATCAATCGGCTGAACCACCATGAGCTTGAGATTTTCCATGCCTGCTTCTTTTTGCGTGGCCCAGACGCTGCCGATCACTTTTCCCAAAAACATGCGATCACCCTTTTCCTAAATAGCTGACCGTAATGCCGCGTTCTCTCATGCTGTCATAAGCAAGCGGAGAAACAATTGCACCTTTTTTCACGATCAAAGTCGTATCGCGAAGCTCAGGCTGAGATCTGATCCAGTCTGCTGTCAACAGCTTCCCGGAAAAGACTGCTTCTTGCTCATCCAAAGGAGTCAATGTCGGTTGTTCTGTCTTAGTAGTAGTCTCCACTTTTTGCAGTTGAGACTTCAGCTTAGAAACCACACGATCAGCCAGACGGCGTTGCTCCGCAAACTCCACACCCAACTCTTTCATGCTCTCAACGTGACGGTTGAACAGCTTTTCATAAGCAGGTGTCAGTGTCAATGTTTGCAGGGTACGACGGTCTGCGCGCTTGATCCCTGGCACATCGGAACCTGCGATGACGAATTTGCCCGTCACCAATGCGGAAAAGACGATTTCCGCTTTAATCGTTCCTTTTAGACCGGAAGCAATTCTCGCTGCATTATCCAAATCGATTTCAGGAATCACGATACCGACATAATCTTTCGGCACTTCCAACGGGGCAGGAGCGTACTCATCTGCTGTCAGAATTTTGCCTGCTCCCCCACATTCGATCTTGTGCATTCCCAGCCAAGAGGAGGTTTCTCCGTCCAGGAAGAGAATGTCATGGCAGATCCCGTGGTTTTTCAGTTGGATAAAATGATCCTGAAACGCCTCATGAGCCTGGCTGTCGCAAAAAACGTACAGGACACGAGGCGCATCGCTTTTCTTTTCTGTATTCATCGATTGCAAAATTTCTTTTGTAATCGAAGCCACCATTTCTCTGATGTCCATCAAGCTCAACCTCCGTTAGCCGGAGTAAAATTGCCCGTTCTTGCCGATCACTTTTACCCGGTCGCCCGTTTTCAAATTAGCGGCATTGCCTTCATCCGTATCAACGTGGAAATCAAGTGCAAACTGTGGATGTACACGAACGATTACATCTGGATAGATGATAGGACGATCGCTTTGCGTCGCCAGAATCAGCGAATCGCCATCCTTCACTTGATATTGCTCGGCATCTGCCGGAGACATATGAACGTGGCTCTTCGCTACGATTACGCCTTTGTCCATCACAACTGTCCCTTTTGCCGTTACAAGTACCATACCTGGTGTTCCTTCAATATCTCCAGACATACGCACAGGGGCATGAACACCTACTGCAAAGCCGTCTGTTCTGGAAATTTCCACTTGTGTCGCGCCACGAGCTGGTCCCAAAACGCGAACCCCGTGGATGCTGCCTTTTGGTCCCACGATGGTGACTGTTTCCTGGCAAGCAAACTGACCCGGCTGCGACAAATCACGCATTGGCGTCAATTGATGTCCGGCTCCGAAAAGCTTCTCGACATCTGCTTGCGACAAATGAATGTGACGATTAGATACGCCCAAAGGAATTTCACGCACTGCCTCGGCAGCTTGATTGGTGGAAGGCTGCTGGTTCTGATCAACTTGTTTCACTTGAATCCCTCTTCCTTTCAAGAAATCTGCCGCTGCTGGTGTTATTTTATCCCCTTTCTCAACGAGAAAGGGGTTTGGAATACCTGACTTATGCATCGCTCTCAAGGATGCTTCTGTAATCACTGCCATAGGGATTTATTATCCTTCGAGTTTAGGCAGGATCAGTTCAATGTCTCCATGAGGGCGTGGAATTACGTGAATAGATACGAGCTCTCCTACTTTTTCAGCAGCAGCGGCGCCTGCGTCTGTGGAAGCTTTTACTGCACCTACGTCACCACGTACCATAACAGTCACGAGACCGCCACCTACGTGTACTTTACCGATCAGTTTTACGTTCGCTGCTTTTACCATTGCGTCAGCAGCTTCAACTGCTCCTACCAAACCTTTTGTTTCTACCATTCCCAATGCGGACATTTCTCCAGCCATTTTCATTTCCTCCTTAATTATATCTCCAAAATTTTAGTGTTTTACGACTCTAAGTCGTCATTTCTGTTAACACGGATTTGATAATGTTCTTGATCTCATCGCGGCTCAAGCCGACATTCATGGAAGAGACAGCTTGTAGAACCGCTTCTTCCGCTTGTGTCGCAGGAGCTGCTGGTACTGGCGTTGATTGCGGCATTTCTTTGATGCCAAACGCAACACGCTTGATGTTGAACATATGCTTCGCACCGATGTTATCGGAAGTGATGTTGCCCCCATAGGAACCGCATCCAAGTGTAAACGCTGGTTGTACGCCAGTCGTTGCACCAATTCCTCCGAAGGTCGTACCAGTATTCACTGGTATTCTGGATGCTGGCATTGCTTGACCATACGCTGCGATGAAATTTTCATCCTGAGCGTGAATACCCGCTGTATGTCCAAGACCACCATGCTCCAGCAATTCGCGGCAACGGGCAATCGCTTCGCTGTCGCCTTGAACCGTGTAGAGAGCGAGAATCGGCGCCAGTTTTTCAACCGACATCGGGTACGCTTTACCTACATTGTTCTCCTCCGCAACCAGGACACGCGTATCAGCTGGGATGGTAATACCCGCCATTTGAGCGATCACATGCGGAGAGCGGCCAACGATCTTCGCGTTCAGCGAGCCGTTTACCATTACGATTGCCCCTACCTTTTCCTTCTCTTGCTCGTTCAGGAAGTAGGCGCCTTCACGCTTTAGGGCAGCAATCAATTGGTGCTTCATGGATTCTTCCACGACCAATGCTTGCTCAGAAGCGCAGATCGTACCGTAGTCAAACGTCTTGCTCTGCACGATGCGCTTGGCAGCAGCAGCAAAGTCCGCACTGTGGTGGACGTAGACCGGAACGTTACCAGGTCCCACACCGTAAGCAGGCTTGCCGGAGCTGTATGCCGCGCGTACCATCGGCGTTCCGCCAGTCGCGAGAATCAAATTGGTCAGCTTGTGCTTCATCAACTCGTTTGTCGCTGGAAGCGTAGGCTTGGTAACGCAATGGATCAAGCCTTCTGGTGCTCCAGCCGCTACTGCCGCCTGTGCCATTAGTCGCGCTGCTTCCAGCGTGCACTTGGCTGCCGACGGATGCGGACTGAAGACAATCGCATTTCTCGCCTTGAGAGAGACCATCGATTTATAAATAACCGTGGACGTCGGGTTGGTGGAAGGTACGATACCAGCTACGATTCCGAATGGCTGCGCCACTTCCCACACTTTGTTCTCTTCGTCCTTACGGATGATGCCAACCGTTTTTACATCTTTAACAGATGCGTACACATCTTGCGCAGCAAACAGGTTTTTCATCCGTTTGTCTGGGACGTTACCAAAGCCTGTTTCTTCTACAGCCATAGCTGCGAGTCGATCCGCATGCTCCACGCCCGCTTTGGACATGGCTTCGATGATCCGGTCAACTTGCTCTTGGCTGTAAGTAGCAAACTTGGCCTGCGCTTCCTTCGCTTGTGCGAGGTAGGTACGCACTTCCTGTATGGAATACAGATCAGCGTCGAGTGTCATTAGGCTTTGTCACCTCCGCCTTGTTTCTCTTCCAACAGGCGGATGAGATCTTCTTTTTTCGCCATATTGATTTCGTTCGTCGTCAGCGGGAAGTCTGCATACGAACGCGCCATTTTACGCAGGTCATTGATGGATTGATCTTGCAATCCGGACACTGGCGCTTTAGCCGGCTCTGCCTTAACCTCTTCTTTTACTTCCGGTTTTAGCAGGTTTTTAATCATTCTTGGAACATTTTCGTCAGGACGTGGAATCACGTGTGAGTGCAGCAATCTTCCAACACGTCTCGCAGCGTCAGCGCCAGCATCTACTGCCGCCATAACCGAAGATACATCCCCGATCACGTATAAAGTGACGATTCCTGCGTCCGCTCCTTCATAAGAAACAACTTTGACGTCTGCCGCCTTAGCAGCAGCATCTGCGGCAGCGATGAGAGCAGGCAAGCCCAGCGTCTCGATCATGCCAAGTGAATAAGTTGTAGCGCGCATTTACATTACCTCCCCTTCAAGAGGAAAAATCCCTATTATCGTTTGACAGGCTGTTGGGCGACACTTCTTACGGCATCGGCAAAAGCATCGGCGGCTGCCGTGCATGACGACTGGCTGCCAGTGAGTAGCGCTCCCCCAAAGTTCGTCTCTGTCGGTGGACCAAAAAATTGAACCATTTGTACATCTGCTGCCTTTAGGGCGGCATCAATACCATACATAGCTTCCAGCGGTGGAGCGATCAAGTAAGCGAGCGGCTCCCCTTCGCGGATTCCGGCGGTTTGAGACAAGTAGCTGCCCGTCCGCGACACAACATGGGCGTAATACGCATGCGTCCCTTCATCATTCAAAGAGTAAAAGCATGCTCCGCTCTCCATAAATGCAACGGCTGCATCCAGTCCGCTCTGCACCTCCGATGGCGTCGCGCCCCCGATCATCCCGATGAACTCGCCAGACAACGGTCCAGACGCATGGCCTGAGCCTGCATAAAACGACTTGGCATACACAACTTCCACCGCTGCCTTTTTGGTCGCTTCGTCAATGGCTGTATACCCCACATCGTCAATCGTTGAGGTCAAAAGACCCAGACTGCGAATATGGGAAGGCAGGTTCAGCTTCTCCGCAAATTGAGGATCGACATTGGGAATCAGTCGGATCGCAAGCGGCGTCGCTCGAATTGGTTTTTCCATGCGTGTCACTCCTTTCAAGACAACATCCCTGATCAAAAGTAAAAAAAGGTGCCTAAACACGAAAAAATAAGCCGTGTTCAAGGGCACCTTTGCCTTTTGATTATTCACTTGTGGGTAGAAGATTACACGCTATTTACATGCTCTTTTACCTGTCTCTAATGTAGAACAAGGCACAGAAAAATGCAAGCGTTTTCGGCATTCCGTCACTTTTCCATATTCCGGTCATATTACGGACACACACCCCCGTTAAATTTGTGTTGTAGCCGAGACGGGCA
>NZ_JBIAOR010000027.1:0-36105 GCF_042878995.1 Brevibacillus sp. NPDC003359 | reverse complement strand
CCCTCATAGACGATGAGGTTGATAGGTTCGGTGTGGAAGCGCGGTAACGCGTGGAGCTGACGAATACTAATCGGTCGAGGACTTATCCACAAATTTAGCAATTGATCATGCAGATCCAGTTTTGAATGAATGAAGAAGCCATTCCTTTAAGGGATGGCTTTTTTTATGATAAGTACGAACCAAATACGTTCCTTGCGAAGGTAGAAGTGGAATTGAAGAAACATCGCAATGGTATTTGACAACCGGCAAAAACGCACGAATGAGCTGAGAAGATTAATTCCCGCAGTTGCATGAGTACGTGGGTAATCCAAAAGAATGCCTAAGCACCAAAAGCCGCCTTCCTGTAGGAGAGGCGGCGTCTTTTTTCTCACTCAAAAATCACGCGTCTGATCAAAAATAGCAAACAGCTCGTCCACATCTACTTTCACACCCGCAGTAGCCAAATTCCGTTTTGCCGACTGAAGCAGCTCATCGAGCACAACGAAAATTTCTTCCCGCTCAACTGTTTCAATAAAGCCAGTCCGGCGATCCATTTTGTTTAACGTCTCTGTATACTCTTTGACCAATGCACACAAAGCAGTTTGTATTTCTTCCGCATTCGTCTCGTTGTCGTTACTCTGCTTTTCAAGCGCACTAATCGCGGTGTTCATTTTTTTATAGAGACTGGCAGCCTTGTTGGCGTTGGTTGTTGAGATGTGCTCCCTGCCATCCCAATCGCGAAACGGATTGGTCAAATTATTGGCCAGCCATTCGGGCTTGCGCGGCTTGGTGATGGACAAATCCAGCCCATTTTTCACTTCTTTTTTGTAGGCGGCTTTAATGATCTTGGCCGCTTCTGCTGGGAGGCTTGTCATCCAGAGCGAGGAGAGCTTGGGACATTGATCTGGCGAAGGGAACTCGTCCCCTGAGAAGCCAAACAGATCGTAGGTCGTAAACGTCAGTAGCTCCTTCAAATGCTTGATACTGCCCAGATTGCTGAGGGTTCCAGGCTTGCCCCACAGACGGATGTCCTGGAGCGAGGGATACCGCTGGACGAGTGGCTGCAAATCCAGCTCCGTCACATTACGCAGATGGAGTCCTCCTAGATGGTCCAGTCCGCGGTGAAGCGGCAGCGAATCTGAGAACGAGGCGGTTAGCCAATACCCATTCTGCTCGGCCTCTATGAACAGGCTTGATGAAATGGCCTTGTCCAGTATGAGCTCTCTTAAACCATCGTTCAGATGCAGGGACTCCAGCCCGTCCGCGTTTTGGAGAGAGAATTTACTAAGATGGCTTCCTGTCAGATCAAGAGAGGAGCCATTGGCTTTTTCCAGGTGAAGCTCCAGAATAAACGGATTGCTTTTGACGAAGGCAAGTAAGGAATCGGTGGGCTCCTCTGCATAGATGCGTGTCAGGCAAGGGAGCTTTTCCAATTCAGAGATGTCTGTCAGGCTTTGCAGGATGTCAGCATGAATGATGTTGATTGATCGGCCCAAGTTTTTGCCGCCTAGTGAAATCATCGTGTCATCATTTGCAGCTTGTTTGAAGTGCTGGCGACGCTCCTTGGGAATTTGATTCCATTTATGTTGACGGTAAAGGCTCCCTCCGACATCCCAACTGCCGTAACTCCTTGTCTCTTCTGTCACGAGAGGCGGTACATTCCCTACTTTTATGTAGCCTTTGGGCACCACTGGATCAACATAGATGTGATCGAGCTTGTTGTTCCAGAAGAAGTAGTCGCAATATAAGGGCCTCATCTGGTGCAGCTCCGATTCATCAGGCAACGTGTCGCTGCTCCAGTCCAGCTCGAGGATACTGATGAGTGAATTGGCTTTACTCGAGCCAGGTTCTTCTACCGATGTGACCTGACAAGCTGTATACTTTTGCAGCTTCTCGACAAAAACACAGTAGATGTCTCCGACTGTGGGCGTCATTTCTACCATCCTTTCCATCTCGCAAGGCTGTTGTTATCGTTATTTTTACATATTTTTCATATGTTGTCGTTGTTCTTGTTGTTTTCTATAATGAAAAAATAAACAAAGATCGGACACAATGGCGTGTGAGAGGCGGCGAAGAGATGAAGAGAGAAGAGAGCACGGAGAAGTGGATGAGCCGCGTATTGGAGGCCATTATTGAAACGTCGCGCGATCATTTGTTAATCACGGACCCTGAGGGCTACATCCGGCTGGTTGGCGATTCGTCCTATGAGATGTACGGCATCGGGAAGGAAGAGCTTTTTGGCAAAAACGTCATCGAACTGGAAAATAGGAAGGTTTTTTCTCCTTCTGTCACCCGAAAAGTCATGGATGCCAAGACACAGCAGACGATCATGCAGGAAATACCCGGAGGCCGAAAGCTGATGGTGACGGCGTTTCCCGTCTGGAACGAGGATGGCAGCATGCATTCGATCATCAGCTATTCACATGACCTGACGGAAATTATGGAATTGAAACGGCGCTACGAGGGTCTGACAGAGCAGCTCAAGCAGTTTGAAACCGAGATTGAGGAGCTGCGCGAAAAGCACCAGGAGGGCTTCGTGGCAGTGAGTCAGCCGATGCAAGCCATTGATCGTCTCATCAAAAAAGTCGCGGCTGTCGATTCGACTGTCCTGATACTCGGAGAATCGGGTGTAGGGAAAAACGTGATCGCAAAAGAAATTCATCGCAATAGCCGTCGTGCGGGTGGGCAATTCGTGGAGATCAACTGTGGCTCGATCCCGGAGGGCTTGCTGGAATCCGAGCTGTTTGGCTATGAGGCTGGTTCGTTTACAGGAGCCGCCAAGCATGGGAAGCAAGGGATTATCGAGATGGCGAACCAGGGGACTCTCCTCTTGGACGAGCTGGGGGAGCTGCCGCTGACCTTGCAGGCCAAGCTGCTGAAGGTGATTCAAGAAAAACGGTTGCAACGCGTTGGGAGCACACAGTACCGCGACGTGGATTTTCGTCTGATCGCCGCCACCAATCGCGATTTGGAGAAGATGGTGAAGGAAGGGAAGTTCCGGCAGGACCTGTATTTTCGCCTGAACGTTGTCCCGATCCACGTCCCGCCGTTACGAAATCGGCCTGAGGATATTGCGGCTCTCCTGAAGCGCGTCGTCCGCTCGCTCAATGAACGATACGGAATGAATAAGCGTCTGGACCCTGCGGTGACGCATGCCTTGATGCAGTACGAGTGGCCTGGCAATGTGCGCGAGCTGGAGAACGTCTTGGAGAGAATGGTGGTCACAGCGGACGAAGATGTAATCACTTCTCTGCATCTGCCTGCGGAAATCAGGATGGCAGGGGAAGAACAGACAGCTATGGAGCCGAGTCTGGCCACTTCCAAGATGTCGCTTCGGGAAGCGCTGGAGCAGGTAGAGGAAAAATGGCTGCGCTATGCATCCGAGCACTGCCGGACAACGGGAGAAATCGCGGAGTTTCTCGGCATTAGCCAGCCATCTGTCGTGCGGAAGCTGCAAAAATATCGGATTCGTTCCAGGTGATTCAAAAATGAATAGTTTATTCAAAAATGAATCGGACATTCTGAGGTTTTTGATTCAAAAATGAATAATTAGATAGAACTGGGGCGCCGGAAACGCGAATTCATCAAGCTCCGGCGTTTGGCACAGGTATTGCTACATATCGTGGTTGAGTTTAACAAGCAACCAAACCAATACCATCTCGAATGAGGAGAGGAAACGATATGTCCAAACAACGTCAATTTGTAAACGTAGCTGCTGGTGTGCCAGGTCCAAAGGGAGCGGCCCTGATTGAGAAAAGAAAGCAGTTCGTTCCAAAAGGTGTCGGCAACAATACCCCTGTTTTTGTAGAGTCAGCTTCAGGTGCATTGGTTACGGATGTAGATGGCAATACGTACATCGATTTTGCCGGAGCGATCGGTACACTAAATGCAGGACATTGCCCGCCAGAAGTAGTTGAGGCACTAAAAGCGCAGCTGGACAAATACATCCATCCTTGCTTCCATGTAGGCATGTATGAGCCATATGTGGCTTTGGCTGAGAAGCTGACGCAAATCACGCCAGGCAGCTTTGAAAAGAAGACGATGCTCGCAAACAGCGGGGCAGAAGCAGTAGAGAACGCGGTGAAAATCGCTCGCAAATACACAGGACGCCCAGGCATCATTTCCTTTAGCCGCGGCTTCCATGGTCGTACGCTCCTGGGCATGTCACTGACTTCCAAAGTGAAGCCGTACAAATTCCAGATGGGCCCATTCGCACCAGCTACGTATAAAGCGCAGTTCCCGTATCCACTGAACAAGCCGGAATCCATGACAGATGATGAGTACGCGCAATTCTGCGTGCGTCAGTTCGAGGACTTCCTCCTGACTGAAGTCGCACCAGAAGAAGTGGCTGCCGTGATTATGGAACCGATTCAGGGCGAAGGCGGCTTTATCGTTCCACCTGTGTCCTTCGTGCAAGGTGTCTATAACATTTGTAAAAAGCATCAAATCCTATTCATTTCCGATGAGATTCAAACAGGCTTCGGACGTACAGGCACTATGTTTGCGTCTACCCAATTTGGTATCGAGCCAGATATCATCACCATGTCCAAATCAATCGCGGCAGGCTTGCCCATCTCTGCGGTTACGGGTCGCGCAGAAATCATGGACGCGCCAAATCCAGGAGAGATCGGCGGTACCTATGGAGGAAGCCCGCTTGGCTGCGTAGCGGCGTTGGCGGTCATTGAGAAAATGGAGCGCGAAGACTTGTCTGGTCGTGCACAGGTGATCGGCGACCAGATCAAGGAGCATTTCCACGCGTTGCAAAAAGAGTTCCCTGTGATCGCAGAGGTGCGCGGGCTGGGGGCGATGTGCGCCGTAGAATTTATCGATCCAACCACCAAACAACCAGCGAAAGAACTCGTTGCTGGCTTGACCAAAGGCTGCTGCGAGTCTGGCGTCATGGTGCTTTCTGCTGGCGTCCATAGCAACGTGCTGCGCTTCCTGTCTCCATTGGTCATTACAGACGAGCAACTGGAAGAGGCGCTGGACATTATGACGGATGTTCTAAAGAGCCAATACGTTACGAACTAAAACGCCCGAGGGGGGTTCTCCATACTCATGAAAAAGCATCTCTACATCAACGGACAATGGAAAGAAGCAAAAGAATACGTGCCGCTCTACTCTCCGTATTCTGGGGAGCTGCTGGCTGAAATCGCTCAGGCAGACGATCATGACGTCGATGAGGCAATCAAGGCGGCCAAAGCAGCAGCCAAAGTCATGGCGAAAATGCCAGCCAGTCAGCGCGCTTTGATACTGGAGGGTGCAGTTGCGATTATGGAAGCACGCAAGGAGGAACTGGCGGTCATCCTCGCACAGGAAGCAGCCAAGCCACTGCGCACGGGTCGTGTAGAAATCGCTCGGACGATCCAGACCTACAAGTTCGCAGCAGAAGAAGCGAAGCGCATTCACGGTGAGACGGTGCCGCTCGATGCTGCACCGGGCGGCGAAGGACGTCTCGCTTTTACCGTGCGCAAGCCTATCGGTGTGGTAGGCGCGATCACGCCTTTTAACTTTCCATTCAATCTTGTAGCACACAAGGTCGGGCCTGCCATTGCCGCAGGAAATACTGTCGTGTTGAAGCCAGCGAGTCAGACGCCGCTTAGCTCGCTGATCCTGGCCGATATTTTCGCAGAGGCGGGTTTGCCAGCAGGAGGGCTCAATATTTTGCCTGGAAAAGGAGCAGTCGTAGGTGAAAAGCTGGTCAGTGACAGCCGAATTGCCGCGATCACCTTTACAGGAAGCCCTGCGGTTGGAATCGCCATGAAAAACAAAGCGGGACTAAAGCGCGTGACCTTGGAGCTGGGCTCCAATTCCGCGGTGATCATCGACCACAACGTAGAAATCACACAAGCGTTGATTGATCGTTGCGTGACGGGTGCTTTCTCCTTTAGCGGTCAAGTGTGCATCTCTCTGCAACGTGTCTATATTCACCAGAGCAAGTACGAAGAGTTCCTGGAGAAGTTCAAGGCTGGCACAGAAAAGCTCGTGCTGGGTGATCCGTTGAGCGAAGAGACAGACATGTCCTCTGTGATCTCCGCCAAGGATCATGAACGCATGGGAGCATGGGTACAGGAAGCAGTAGAAGCAGGCGCACATGTAGTTACTGGCGGGATGCCTGTCAGTGAAAACCTCTTTGCTCCTACGATTCTGACGAATGTGGGCGCACATGTTGCCGTCTCTTGCCAAGAGGTATTCGGTCCAATCGTAGTCGTTACACCGTTTGAGACGATGGACGAAGCGATTGAGGCAGTAAATGACTCTCGATTCGGCTTGCAGGCAGGCATCTATACGAGTGACATTCACGCGGCTATGCGGGCAGCTGAAGAGCTGGAGGTCGGAGGCGTGATGATCAACGACATTCCGACGTTCCGCGTGGATAACATGCCATATGGCGGTGTAAAAGACAGCGGTTTTGGCCGTGAAGGCATCAAGTATGCCGTCGAGGAAATGACCGAACTAAAATTAATCGCGATCAAGCTGTAGCAGGTGAAAGACGAGTCCAATGTGGCTCGTCTTTTTTTTGAAAGTAGCCTCCTGAAAGCGATACACAACCAAAGCACAAATTGTCATAAATGAAACCGCTTCATATGGTTGTTAGGCATAGGTGGTTATGTTAGGCTAGCGTGTAGAGGCAGACTATGTTCATTTCTGTGCAAAAAGTGTTTGTTTACACTTTACTTGTTACGCAGATGAAATAGTCGTTTTTTTATGCGTAAAGGGCATTTCTTACACGAAAAGGGGACTATCATGATTAGTCATAATAAAGGGGTCAGTGGCTTCCGTTTATTCCACTGGATCTCACTTGTAGCGATAGTGGCATTGTTGGCAGGCTGTTCACCGTCTCAGAGGAACGACAGCAGTGCAGATGACAGCCCACAGCCAGTCAAACCAGAAAAAATCGAGCGTTACCAAGGGGAAAAGAGCAAGGCAGTGTCCATGGTCTACACGACGCAAAGACAGCTTGCTCTTACTTTTAATGGCATGGCAGATAAAGAAACGATGAAAAGACTGCTGGATGAACTGGACAAGTACCACATCAAGGCTTCTTTTTTCTTGCCAGGCATGAGGGTAGCCGAGGAGCCAGACATTGCGCGAGAGATTATTGCCAGAGGCCATGAGATCGAAAACAACACGTTGAACCAGTCGGATTTGCAGGGTCAATCCTACGAGAAAATGTACGAAGATATCAAATTGACCAATGATGTCATTAAACGAGAAACAGACAAAACTCCACGCTATATCAGAACGAAGTCGGGCGATTACAACGACGATCTGCGTTTGGTAGCTGCTCATAATGGACAAGAAGCAGTCGTGTCCTCCAGTCTGTTTCTGCACAATTGGCAAAAAGAGACGGAGGAGCAAAAAAGCCGCTATTTACGAAAATATATGAATCGCGGTGGCATCATTGCGATGGATACCGAAGAAAACAAGTCTGTAGTAGAAAACATCCGGCTACTCGCTGAGGCTGCCACCGATGTCGGTTACAGAATCGTCCCACTACATGAGCTGATTGCACAGGGCAAGGAGCGAAAGCCACTCCAGGAGATTGCTGGTTTTGATGCAGCGAAAATGAATAAGGCATATGACACGGCCAAGCCCAATCTCATCTATCGAAAAGAAACCGACAAAAAGCTGGTCGCCCTGTCCTTTGATGATTGGGGTACGGATCAAACGGTAACGAAGATTCTCGATATCCTGGACAAAAAAGGCGTAAAGGCTTCGTTTTTCTTGCGAGCAGATGGTGTAGAGCGAAATCCAAACCTGGCGAGAGCGATTGCGGAAGCGGGACACGATGTAGCTAACCACACTTATTCTCATCCGGTGAATACCAAAATTGCGCCGGAAGAATTGCAAAAAGAGATTGTCAAAGCCCATCAGGTCATTACCGAAGCGATTCAGCAGAAGCCGACGATGTATTTCAGACCGCCAACAGGGGCGTTCGACGAACAGACACTAAAGGCGGTTGCGGCAACGGGCTACAAAGATATTACGATTTATGATGTGACACCAACCGATTACGACAAGAAACGGAATGCGGACGATATCGTCAAAGCCATTATGGAGCAGACACGGAGCGGAAGCGTGATTCTGCTGCATATGCTCGATGATATTCACACAATAGAGGCGCTACCTATCGCAATTGACCAGCTTAGAAGCAAAGGATTCGCGCTTGTACCCATGACAGAGATGTTTGGCCAATAAAGCCAAAATACAACAGGGAGAGGGAGCCAGTGCTCATGAATTTGTACGAAGGGATTGTGGAGAGGAAAGAAAAAATTGCCGTCGTTGGTCTTGGGTACGTAGGCTTGCCGATTGCGATGGCACTATCCAAACGTGCTGCTGTGATCGGATTTGATGTAAACAAAGAAAAAGTAGCAGCCTATCAGAACGGAAACTTTCATGATGCTGACGTGGATCAGGAGCTGACGAGTGATGCAGCGATTGAATTCACGTCAGATGAAAATAGATTGCAGGAAGCGCGATTTTTTATCGTGGCAGTGCCTACTCCGATCAAAAGCGGAAATGTTCCCGACCTGAAGTATGTAGAAAGTGCATCTCGCATGGTTGGCAGACAGTTGAGAAAAGGGTCAATCGTCGTATTTGAATCGACGGTTTATCCGGGGGCAACTGAAGACGTATGCTTGCCGATCCTTGAGGCGGAGTCGGGCTTGCGCTGTGGAGTAGACTTCAAGATCGGCTATTCACCCGAACGCATCAACCCGGGAGACAAGGTAAACCGTTTGGAAAACATCGTCAAGATCGTATCAGGGATGGATGAAGAAACGCTGGGAATCGTGGCAAGCGTCTACGAGCTCGTGATCAAGGCAGGCGTTTATCGAGCAGAAAGCATCAAGGTAGCGGAAGCGGCAAAAGTGATTGAAAATGCTCAACGGGATGTCAATATTGCGTTTATGAATGAGCTGGCGATGCTGTTCAATCAGATGGATATTCCGACGAAGGCAGTATTGCAAGCGGCAGGAACCAAGTGGAATTTCCTTTCTTTTTCACCGGGCTTGGTCGGCGGTCATTGCATTGGTATCGACCCTTACTATTTAACGTACAAAGCAGAAGACAGCGGCTATCGCTCCCGCATCATTTTGGCAGCTAGACATATTAACGATGGCATGGGTAAATATGTCGCCCAGCAAATCATCAAAATGGCTGTTCGTTCGAAGCTCGATCTCAAGAATGTACGGATTGGCATACTCGGACTGTCCTACAAAGAGGACTGCGCGGATATCAGAAATACCAAGGTGACGGATATTATTGAAGAACTGAAGGAGTACGGGATCAACCCACTGATCGTAGACCCGATGGTGAATCCGCGGGAGGCATACGAGGAATATGGCATCGAAGTGTCAGAGATGGGGACTCTCCATGACTTGGATATTGTAGTTGTAGCGGTACCGCATGCTGCCTTTGCCCAGATGGAAGTCGCTGATTTTGCCGCGATGTACAGCAAGAGTGAAGTAAAAATCATGATTGATATTAAAGAGACCTATTCCAAAGCTGACTTTGAAAACAATGGATTTCATTACTGGAGCTTGTAGGCAGTGGAGGGGAGAGAGCGACAGTGATGAAACAGTTGATAGAGAAAATAAAGCCAAAAAAGAAAGAGAAAATCGAAGAAGTACTGACGGTTTCCAAAACGGAGAGGCGCGTGCTATCGAATGTGCCAGACCCAGAGAAAATTCGTGTCCAGGTAGACCGCCGCGGTGCTAGGGATACGAATGAGCCAGGAAACCTGAAGGACCCGGAATACTTGAATCGCATTCGGCTGCTGAGTCTGCGCTACATGGCGGATTTCCCGGTGACGCTATTGACCAAGAAACAGCGGGTCAAGGATGGGATCAGGGCCAGAGCTGTCGACATTTCATCAACTGGACTTTTAGTTGAACTAGATGCGGAGATGGAAGACATCCAGGTGGGACAAGTGTTTATGATCCATTGCACGATCCCGCCAGGTACGATGCCAGAAGGCTATGAGTCAACCGTGAAGCTGGATGCAACTGTCGTTCGCCGGTTTACGCAGGAAGAGGACGGGCGTCAGAAGTTCATGCTCGCCTTCGAGTTTTCCAAACCACTGACTGAGTATTTTCGTAAAAAGCGCTGGGGATATGCGATTTATATCGCAAGTGCTTCCCTGTTTGTCGCTGCGGCGTTTATCGTGCTTATGCGCGCGGAGAGCGTGATTTATTTCAAATACAACATCTACTTGTATTTGTACAGCTTGATTGCTGCTGCCTTTTTGCTGACACGGTATTTATTCGGTGCTCTTTATCGCGAGGTACCCGTCAATCCGGACTATACACCAGGCGTGAGCATCATTATTCCGTGCTTTAACGAAGAGCAGTGGATTCACCGGACGATTTTGAGTTGTGTCAATCAGAACTACCCGATTGATAAGCTGGAGGTCATCGTGGTAGACGACCGTTCGACGGACAGATCAGCAGAAGAAATTCAAAAGGTCATCGACATGATTCATAACGAGGCCGAGCGCTATATGACCCGCGAACGCGTAAAGATGCACATTCTTCCTGAAAACGGTGGGAAACGGGTCGCTTTGGTAAAAGGTGTGGAAATGGCAAAGCACGATTTGGTTGTTTTCGTTGATTCGGACAGCTTTTTGGAACCGACTGCGATCCGCAACCTCGTACAGCCTTTCCAAGACCCGAAAATGGGTGGTATCGCGGGGCGTACGGATGTGGAAAACAAGTTCACCAATGCGATCACCAAGCTACAAACGGTTCGTTACTACATTGCTTTTCGCATAATGAAGGCGGCAGAGTCGTGGTTTGACAGTGTGACCTGCTTGTCTGGGCCGTTGTCTTGCTATCGCAAGGAATTGATTTTGCAGCATTCCGAAGCATGGCTGAATCAAAAGTTTCTCGGGCAGCCCGCCACTTTTGGCGATGACCGAAGCATGACCAACTTCATTTTGCAAACACATCGGACAGGCTATCAGGATTCTGCGATTTGCTCGACGATTGTACCCTCAGACATGAACGTATTTTTGAAGCAGCAGATGCGCTGGAAGCGTTCGTGGTTGAGGGAATCCTTGCGTGCCAGCGGCTTTATTTGGCGCAAGGAGCCTTTTATGGCGATCTTCTTTTATATCGGTCTGATTGTTCCTATCGCTGCTCCCGTCATCGTACTGTACAACCTCGTATACGTTCCGCTCGTTCATCACATTTTCCCGGGTACGTTTTTAATGGGCTTGCTGTTGATGGCGCTCTTAATGAGCTTGGCCCATCTGTTTTTCCGCAGAAGCAAGCTGTGGATTTTCGGGATTGTCTTTTGTGTGTTTTATGAGCTGGTGCTGTTGTGGCAGATGCCTGTGGCTTGGGTAACATTCTGGAAATCCACTTGGGGTACGCGAGAAACGCCGCAGGACGTCGAAGCGAGATTGAAAAAAGAAGCCCGAAAGAAGAACAAAAAAGGCTTTGGACTGCCTTTTTAATGAGATGCGCGAAAGAAAAAGGGAGTGAGGGTGTCAGGAGTTATGGGGAAAACGACGAGCGATGTCTTGGACTATCGGAAAAAAGATCGCAATAAATTCATCAAGACACTGATCCAGGTCGCTATCTTAGTCGTCTTGGGTGTCATGCTATTCAATGCCGTATTTGATTGGAAGAAGTACGAGGAACCGAATAAGGCGAACTGGACGAATGAAAATGGCTTTATCGCCATCTCCTATTTTGGCGTAGGCCGTTCAGGTACACCGAAGCTGGTAGCCAAGAAGCAATTGGATGAGCAGCTTCAGGCGCTTTACGATCAAGGCTATCAAACCATCTCGCAGCAGGATGTTTTGGACTTTTACAAGGGGAAAAAGCCACTTCCTGAGAAGGCCCTGTTCTTGGCCTTTGAAGATGGTCGCAACGATTCGAGCTTGTTTGCCCAGCCGTTGTTGGAGAAGTACAACTTCAAAGCAACGGCATTGTCTTACGGAAACAAGATGGGGAATAGCGAAAATAAGTTTCTCCAGCCCGAGGACATGAAAAAAATGATGGAAAATGGCTTCTGGGAGCTCGGTTCCAACGGCTATCGGTTGACGTATATCAATGTGTTTGATGATCAGGGTAATTTCATCGGGGTGAAAGATGAGAGTGAATTATCGAATAAGACAAAGGTGGGCTACTATAACCACTACTTGATGGACTTTATCCGTGACAGCAATATGATCCCGATTGAAGACAGAAGCAAGATGGAAGCGAGAATGAACGAAGACTACAAGCTAATGAATGATACGTATATGGAGCAATTGGGCTTTGTCCCGGGAGCCTATATGATCATGCATGCGAACACCTTGTATGGCGGAATGAATCGCTTAGTAGCAGATGCGAACGACGCGAATATCAAAAAGTATTTTACGATGCACTTTAACCGGGAAGGAACCGCCTACAACGACAGCGAGGGCGATCTGTACAACCTGACCCGCGTGCAGCCAGAACCTTACTGGTACACGAATCATTTGTTGATGCGCATCCAAAAAGACACCGACGAGAAGATTCGCTTCGTTCGCGGCGATGAAGAACAGTCCAAAGAGTGGGACCGTCTCAGTGGTGCCGCACAATTTATGGAGGATCAGATCGTATTGACCTCTCCAGCTGCGGGCTCTGGCATGTTATATTTAAAAAACAGCGACAGCCAGAAAGATATCAAGCTTTCTGCCAAACTGGAAGGGAATGTGATCGGCAAGCAGTCCATTTATTTGCGCTATGATCGGGAAAAAGGTAGTTTCGTACGGGTCGTCTTGCATGATAATGAGCTGCGCGTCGAGCAGAAGAAGGAAAAAGGCGAAGTTCAGGAGCTTTTCAAGACGGAATTGAGCCAAGTGATTTGGAATCCTGAGGATTTGACCTTCGACCGTGCCTCTGTTTATACGAGAGAGCAGGGCGAGTCTGGTGCTCCCGAGCTGGAAAAATACCCGATCAACATTAAAAATACGCGTCCATTTGAAATTACTGTACAAGGTGACCGTCTCAGTGTTTCCGTGGACAAGACACCACTCTTGGATAAGCAACAGATCGACCCAAGCATTAGCAGCGGCGGTGTCGCGTTTGAAGCGGCCTATAGTGAAGTGAACAAAAAGGACGACATTTATGACGGGGTGTTTGCGGACGTACAGATTGGGTCCCTGGAGCAACCAAATGGTGAGCAGCAGATGCTGTTCAGTAACGTGCAGACAGGGCTTGCAGGAGTCGTCAGTTCGATCAAGAAAGCTTTTTCTGCCACAATGGACTGGGTCATCGACACCTTTTAAATCCGAAACAAGGGGGATCAGTGTAAGGTGTCAAACATCAAGAAACGATCGATCATATTGACTACTCTACTGATAGTAGTGTGTGTAGCCCTCTTATGGTACATGATGAAATGGAATGATACCGAGAGCTTGGAGAGTGTAGGTGCAGCCAACGACACGACGGAATTGTCTGCATGGGTGGTAGACTGGCAGTGGGAATCCGGATTGGAGGATTTCCGTAGGATGACGGATGGCTTGTCAAGTGTACAAGTCTTCGCGGCGTATTTTGATGAAAACGACAAGCTGCATTTTACTGACCGCATGACCAAGGCGATGCCTGCGATCAAGGAAGCCTCGAAGCAGGGCAGCTATGTCGATCTCGATTTGACCATTGTGAATGATCGTCTGAACAGTGATGGTACGCAGGTTCAAAAGGACCCGTCGATTGTCAGCCGGCTCATGGCGACAGATGCTAGCCGAACCAAGCACATTATGGAGATCAAGAATGCCGTGATCCAGAATGGCTTTCATGGTTTGGAAATCGATTATGAGAGAATTGACAAGAAAGACTGGGACAACTTCCTTACATTTATCCATACCTTGTATCAGCATATGGAGCAGGAGGGCAAGTCGCTTCGCATCGTATTGGAGCCGCGCGCTCCGATTGAAGACTTGGCATTGCCAAAGGGCCCTACTTACGTCATGATGGCTTATAATTTGTACGGTACGAATACAGAGCCAGGCCCCAAAGCCGATCATGAATTTATCGAGGAGCTTGCCCATCGCATGCAAAAAGTGCCGGGTGACAAGGTCATGGCCCTATCTGTAGGCGGATTTGACTGGGCTAGTGATGGAAAAGTGACGGCTGTGACGGAAAAGCAGGCAGCAGACCTTGCCATCTCGAGTATCGAGCCGCCAAAGCGGGATAAAGCGAGCGGAAGTTTGTACTTTGACTATATCGATGAAGACGGCAAAAAGCACACAGTCTGGTATGCGGATGAAGAGACACTGTCTCAATGGATCTCGGTCGCAAAGAAGGCGGGCATTGAGAAAATCGCGCTTTGGCGACTTGGTGACATGGGGGAAGGGACGTTGCAATATGTGAATCGGTAGGGGCTCTAGTGGGGGGAAGAAGCGAATTTCCAGTCTACGCTTCAGCCTACGCCCTGCAAGGGGGGATTCACTGTCCGCTTCGGAATAAATGGAGGGAGCGCTTCAAACCAGAAAACGCAATTGCGTTTTTGTATGTAATAAAAGCTGAAATTCCCCTCCATTTATTCCTACGCTGGGGCGGGCTCCAGAGGCGCTTGGACTGGAAATTCGCTTCTTCCTACGCGGCTTTTCGATTCACATCTTGCAGAGTTAAAAATAAATCAGGAAAAGCATGATGGTTATCACTGTGGGCACAACCCATCCGGGATTTGCTAGAATGTTTTTCTATCATGGTGTAACTTTGTACCAGAGATGAACGTTATAATGCTAGAAGCGGTAGTCTGCTCTTTTACAGGGCGGCTGCTACATATGATTTTGGACATTATTCATAGGAGCGTGAAATTTTTGAGTCTCTGGGAAGCTTTTGTCGCGATCATGCTGGGGTTGGTAGAAGGACTGACTGAGTTTGCTCCAGTCTCCTCTACGGGTCACATGATCATCGTGGATGACTTTTTGTTCCAAACGAAAGATTTGTTTTCACCAGAAGTGGCGAACACCTTCAAGATTGTCATTCAGCTCGGCTCGATTTTGGCTGTTGTCGTTGTGATGTGGGATCGCTTCATGAGCTTGCTTGGCTTGAAAAAGCTGGCGGGTAAGAGTGAGATTCCGGCAGGACCTCGACTGAATTTGGCTACGGTCATTGTCGGTTTGATTCCAGCGGGGATTCTGGGTGTTCTGTTTGACGACTACATCGATGAGTATTTGTTCTCCACGAAGACCGTGGTAATTGGTCTGGTGCTGGGCGCTCTGCTCATGCTGGCTGCGGATTGGTTCCGACCAAGGCGTGCCAAGATCGAATCGGTTGATCAAATTACGTACAAGCATGCCTTGCTGGTCGGACTCATTCAGTGCTTCTCCCTGTGGCCTGGCTTTTCCCGTTCGGGTTCCACGATCTCGGGGGGCGTACTGTTGGGCATGAGCCATCGTGCGGCGGCTGATTTCACGTTTATTATGGCTGTGCCGATCATGGCGGGCGCGAGCTTTTTGTCGCTGTTGAAGCGTTGGGATGCGATTACGATGGACAGCATTCCGTTTTTCGTCGTCGGTTTTATTAGCGCGTTTGTGTTCGCGCTTCTGTCGATCCGTTTCTTCTTGAAGCTGATTAACCGTATCAAGCTGACACCTTTTGCGATTTATCGCCTGGTGCTGGCAGCAGTTATTTACTTTGGGTTCATGTAAACATCAAAAAGACAAGAAAGGCTCCCAATTGGGGAGCCTTATTTCATTTTAATCATTCGCCTTTAACTCGCTCGGTTTTTCAATAACAATACCATTTAATTTAAGAGTGACAGGATTCGCGATCGTATCGCCAACAGGGCATGTCTGTTCCAAAAATTCCACAAAAGACTCTACTTGCTCTCTAGAAGCGTCAGTTTTGATATGAAAGGTATATCGGATTTCAGAATACCCGCGGCGAACATCAGATTTGTTCATGAAGCCATCTGTATCGAGATCGCCTTCGACTTCCACCCAAAAATCGTCGAGTTGAACTTGAAACTTCCTGGCATATGCTCTGGCAACGATCGATTGGCATGCGCCTAATGCGGAGAGTACCAGTTCAACAGGGTTCATGCCGGTATCCGTTCCTCCCAGGCTTTTCGGTTCATCGATGGTTATCTCAAAATTTCTGGAACTGGCCTTCACAACCATTCCCTTCTGTAAATGTGCAGTTGCTTTGAATGTTTCAACAGGCATGATGCACACTCCCTTCTGGATAATCAATACAAGTAAACTCTACCATAGTTTTCCAAGATTCATTATGAAAATTTTTACAGTTTACAAATTGGCATCTCATTCACTAAACACGCACCCCTAGAAATGAAAAGGGGGCTGTCTCAAAAGTCGATTCCCCGACCTTGAGACGCCCCTTATAAATGACATGTTTTTGATTAATAGAGTCTTTTATTTCAAGAGATAAACGGCACGCGTAGTCATAAAACCTTTGACATCTTCGCCTTGATCCAGCTTTTGTTCGACGAAAGGAATGCCAGCTTCTTGCAGACGTACTTTCACCGCATTGAAATGATGGAAGTCTACGACCACCGTTTTGTTGCTTGTCTTGATTTCTTCCAGCTGCTTTTTAACTAATGCATTGGCCCCAGACTGTCCAATGATATGAGAAGCATTTACCATCACCATATTGGCGAGTAAAACGACGATCAAGACTTTGCCTGCATGGCGGAAAAAGCCCTTCTGGATATCCCAGACAGCCAGCGCAATCAGGAGCGGAATCAACCAAAGCTGTGGAACATAGCGCGCCCACCAGCTTTCCGGGTTAATGAGTACAGTTACAAAGAGCCCCAGACTGATCCAGAAGAAAGGTGCCGCTTTTTTTCGATGGGTCCCCAAAAGCAAGGCGACGAGAATCAGGCATGTGACAATTACTGCTCCTCCAAAAAGCGGGCCGAATCCGGCTACTCGTACGTCAGGAGAGTAGAACACGGCGAGCTCCTTCATGGTGACCGTAAACGGCACTTTCAGTGTAGGACTATTGGGTGTTGCAATGTTCTCCGATTTGGAGAAAAGCGACAAGGTCAGGTTCTCTATGCTCGTATTCTCCTTGAAACCATGCGGGCTGTTCGAGGTCATGATATCAACGGCACCCTTGCCTGCCAACGGATAAAACGGATGTCCCTTGGAAAGTGTGTTAGTGACATACGGATTGTACCCGACGACCCCTACCGTGATAATCAAACTAATCGAAAGCCACACGAGCATGCTCTTGATGTGCTGACGGCGATCGTAGAAAAAGAAGAACACGAGAATAGCCAATCCGAGCAATCCAGCGTACCCCAATGCCGTGAACTTGATCTGCGCCAGTAGCATGAGCGCTGCGCATAGCGCCAACAGCGTCCAGACATGGTAGCGCTTGTACAGCAGATAGCCGAGAGCGCAGATGATGAGCACGAGCGAGCCAAGCTGTCCGTCAATATAGAAGGAAGTAGATTGCGTGATGACTGCCGGGTTGAACGCCGCAAGCAGCGCGAAGGCAATCGCCGCCCCATTTTTCTCTGGGAAAGCGGTTCCGATGGCAGCGAGTGCCAGAAAGAAGGACGATGCAATCAACAACAGGTTAAAAATCTTGCTAACCTCGATCTGACCAGTCAGTTTATACATGACGGAATCGAGCATCCAAGGGCCTTTGGCGTAATGATTGATCCAAAGGTGGAAGGCCGAGAGAACCTCTTTATTATCCATTTCCTCCACTTCTTTAGATCCAGAAGGCTTGAGGATGGGCTGGTCATGAACCGGATTCCAGCCGTTGGTTAGCTTCACGATTGCTTCTTGATGATAGGTTTGTCCGTCAAAAGAAAGATCGAACGTATTAGCACTGATGTAGTAGCTGATGCCTGACACGATCGCCAGTCCAGCCAACAGGGAGAAAAACCACGCTCGGCGACGTGAGCGGACGAAGACAAACACCATGCCACCCAGCGAAGCCAAAGTGGCAACCAAGCCAATCCAAAAGCTGGCTGCCGTTACGGATACGCCGAACAAAAATAAAACCGATGTGCTAAGCACAATCGTAGCCATAAACAATAGGATAGCCGTCCCGAGCAAAAACGAGTACGTAGCTGTACGGTTATTCATGAACATAATCTCCTGTCTACGAATCTACTAGCCAATGAGGGTAGGGAGGTTCGCTGCCAGCAGATGCAATCCAGTCGCAAGCAGTACCCCGAGTACCAGACCCCCGGCAATTTCCCATCTGGTATGTCCCATGCTTTCACGTAAAGGCTTGGTGGGTAACACGTCCGGATGTTCCTTTGCGAGCTTGTTGAGTGCCTCTGCATGCTTTCCTACCGCTCTGCGCAATCCAGTCGCATCGATGATCACAATAAACGTCACAGCCACACCCAGCCCGAATGCAGGATGAGTAAAGCCCTCCTGCAAACCAATCAAAAACACAGTCGTGACCATAACGGTTGTGTGCGTGCTGGGAAACCCGCCGTTCCCGACCATTTCTTTGGCCCGGGACCCAAAACGGAGGTAATTAATCAAAAATTTGGTTATCCCGGACAAAAGCCAGCCGATAAACGGCGCTACCGCATATAACATGATAAAACTCCTCTACGTGATGATTATGACTGGGAAATGACGACGACGCCCAAGACGATAATCGCCAGACCGACAATACGTGTAAGAGACAACGGTTCGTTGAAGATCAAGAAGGACATTACAGCTACCAACACGTATCCGAGTGCTGCCATGGGATAAGCATAGGAGAGCTGCACCTTTTCCAGCGCAGCAATCCAGATAAACGCAGAAAGTCCGTAAAGCGTAAGTCCCACCATAATCGGCAGGTTCGTGAAATAGTGTAGGAACTTCAGTAGCAGCATGTCATTGTTGCTGGTGAGCGAGGATGCGCCCATCTTCATCGCGACTTGTCCACACGCACTGAGGATCACGGAAATGATGATGAGAACAATTGATGGCATAGCCTGATCCACAACCTATCTGTGCAAGTAATTTCATGTTCAAAAAACGACTTTTTGATTTTCGTTATTTAAATTCAAATACGTAAATAATCCCGGCTACCATGACGACATACAGGAACACGGTAATGAGAATCGGCTTGTCCTGAAGCAAAACTTTTTCCGGACTGCCGCCCTTGCCTGCGACGGTGATCAAATACAGGTAACGGAAAATACCAAAGATCACGAGTGGAATGGTCCACATCAAGTGAATCGTGCGTCCCGATGTAAAAGTGAACAAGGAATAGCTGATGATTGTCATGGTCGTCACAATCGTATTCAACTGATTTAACAATTCGGACGAATAACTGTCGAGAACTTTGCGATGTGTTCCTTTATCCTGTTGCAACAAAATCAGCTCGTGGCGACGTTTGCTGATGGCCAAAAACAGCGCGAGCAGCATCGTACAGAGCAAAAACCACGGCGTGAACGGCGTTTGGATCATCAGACTTCCACCGATGGCACGTAAAACAAAACCGGCTGAGATAATCATGACGTCCAGAATGACCACATGCTTCAGCTTCAGCGAGTAACCGACATTAAGTACAAAGTAAACGAACAGTACGAGCGCGAATAATCGGTCAAAATAATAAGCACTAAAAAGGGAACCCAGTAGTAAAAACGCACCGAATGCTAATGCGAGCGCTGGCGGCAATGCACCAGAAGCCATGGGCCGGAACTGTTTTTCTGGGTGATTTCGGTCATTTTTGATATCGACAAAATCATTGAGGATGTAGACACAGCCGGATACGAAACAAAACAGAAGGAAGGCCAGCACTGATTTTCCAATGACATCCGGACTTACTTTGTGCAAGGAAAATAGCAAGGCAGCAAAGACTAGCAGGTTTTTCGTCCATTGATGTGGACGAAGCTGCTTCACTAATAGATAGACCATATTTTGTCGAACGCGTGGCGTTGTTTTGACGTCAACTTTAACAGAATTTGATGTTGCCCCCATATCTAACCCCTATCCAAGTATCGAATCTTGTACATTGTAATGACGAAAAATGTAAAAAGAAGGTTACACCTGTAATATGGTAACATAACTTGTCCCATAAAAATTTAACGATAACAGAAAAAATGTGAACTTGCGATAAAGAATGATTGCCAAAAATAATATCGGTGTTTACAAGAAAACGCAGCCCTCATGAAGGAGCTGCGTTTTCAGGTTTTGTTTTAGTTCACCCGCGGAATAGGAGCGGCTGTTTTTTTCCGCGAATACAGGACCAAATTGACGAGAACGATCACCAGTATGATCAATTGCGGGATCGTCGTTTCCCAGCTCGCGTAAATGCCGAGAGTCGGTGCATACAACAAGTAATCACTGCTGTGTGCAGATAAGCTTCCCGTCACCTGCAAAGCGTGGATGCTGACGCCCACGAATTTAAACGCCATATAGTAGAGTAAGAGACTAGCGACGAAAAAGAACGGACGAACCGGAATACGTGCACTGAGCTTGATGATAACAAAGCCAATCACGGCCAAGACGACAAGCGCGCTCAAAATGCCGATCGCCAGGTCTGTCATGGAGATCGTAGCGGCCATCCCCATGTAAAAGATAATCGTTTCGGCCCCTTCGCGGGCAACAGCGAGAAAGGCGGTGAATGAGAGGGACCACAGAGCTCCTTTTGCCAAAGAAGAGCCGATAGATTTCTCGACAAACCGATTCCATGCCTGCAAATTGGACTTCTTATGCAACCAGGCACCGATCGTCACCATAAAGAAGACGGCAATCAGTCCGGTTACTCCCTCAATCGTTTCTCGCGAGCTGCCTGTGGAGAGGTTGGAGAAAACGAAACTGAGGATGACGGCAAGAATAGCGGAAACTACGATCCCGGCAATTGACCCAGACCAAATCCATTTGCGCTTGTCGGCATTGCCTGACTTGTTCAGGACAGTAAGTAGGGAGACGATGATCAAGATGGCCTCCAGTCCTTCACGGAACAAGATGAGTCCTGCATCCCAAGCGGTGTACGAGGATGCTGTCGCAAATGGCGCAAGCTCTGCCTTCATTTCCACAAGATGAGCCGTCGCCTTTTCCCATTGCGGGGGATTGGACAGGATGAGTGTCGGGACGGCGACCATCTTGGCTTCGATACTGCTGTAGGTAGCAGGCGATTTGGTCATGACCACACCTTCTACAGAGGGCCAGCTAGTAATAAAGGTCTCCATTTTGCCCGAAGCAGCGGTTGCGTCCTGATTGGCGATATCTGTTTCTACCGATGCAAGGAGTGCCAGTAGAGACGAGATAGAAGGCTGCTCGGAAGAAGGATTCGCAGCGGCCTGCTGGACTGCCTTTCCTGACAAATAATTGTCTACTGCGGTAATGAGTGCCTGTACTTTCTCTGCGCTCTTTTTAGGGTCGGGAGGTTCTGTATTCAAGGCAATGCGGGCACTGCTGATTTTGATTTCCATATCGCCGTATACCGCGGTATTTTCCGCGCGGACAAGACCCTCTGCCTTGTACCAACCGGTGACGAAGCTGTTGTACGATTGCTTGGCTTTTGCCAGATCTCCTTCCGTGATGGCTGTCATGCTGTTTTGCAAGAGCGGTAGCAATGCTGCAATTTGCTTGTGTGCTCTTTCTTTTGGTTGACCGCCGTCTTCTTTGGACGAGACGAAACGATCCGTCGCTTTTGCCAGATTGGAGATGGCTGCTTTTGCAGTGTCAGGATTCGCCTTTGCTTGGGCAAGGGCTTGTTCTGCTTCAGCGAGTGCTTGCGTCAATGCTTGTGCATCTGCGGAGGTTTCTTCCGAATTGCCCTCCCAGATGCTCTTCATACTGCTGATCGCTTTGGTTACTTCTTCCCAGTTGTTATCTCCGCTGCTAATCAAGGCATCGCTGGAGAGGGCGATCATTTGCTTGAGCTGCTCTGGCAACAGCGGCGCGGCTACAGCAGCAGACAGAGCAGATGTCCATAGCAGCATGCACGTACAAATGATATACAGATAGCGTTTCAAGGTGTTCACTCCATCCCACATAGTTGGTTAAAATAGCGTGTCCCCGATGTATCCGCCCTCACTTGCACCAGGAAGACAGGCGTACAAACCACTGCCGACATGGGTGATATATTCATTGAGCAGGTCGACGGATGCGAGTTTTTGTTGCATCGGAATGAATTGCTTGCGCGGATCACGATTGAAGCAAATGAACAAAAGCCCAGCATCGAGCTGACCAGTCTTGAGATCCATTCCACTCGAATAAGAGTAACCGCGCCGCAAAATTTTTACCTTGCCCTCCATATGGGCCAAGGCGACATGGGAATCCACAGGAACGACGGGTTTGCCCTTGGCATCCTTACGATCCAGCTCCAGCTCGTCGAACTCATTTGCTTTGCCAAGAGGAGCTCCGGTTAAACGATGACGGCCAAACGTATTCTCCTGATCGGTGAGGGAGGAGCGATCCCATACCTCGATCCGCATGCGGATTCGACGCATGACCATGTAGCTTCCACCTGCCATCCACGCGGGACTTTCAGCAGTGTGAGACCAGACGACTTCATTTGCGGTAGCGGGGTCGTTCACCTGCGGATTGTTCGTACCATCCTTGAATCCCATCAGATTTCGTGGTGTGGAGCCAGTCGGGTCGGATGCGCTGGTACGCTGGAAGCCTTCCTGTAGCCAGTGGAGGACAGCTTTACCTCGAGCGATCCGGGCCAAATTCCGCAGGGCATGGAAGGCGACCTGTGGATCGTTGGCACAGACCTGCACGACGATATCGCCATCCGACCATTCTTTCCGCATTTCATCGCTGTTGAAGCGAGGCAAATCGACCAAGGGAGCTGGGCGTTTGCCTGCCAGACCAAAGCGCTCGTCAAAGAAAGAGGCGCCAAGTCCAAATGTGATCGTCAATTTCATTGGGCGCAGGCCCATAGCTTCTCCCGTATCGACAGGAGGAAGAAGGGCGTTATCGCTCTCCTCATCGACATTTTTGCCGGCGGTCATGTGTGCTGCCGCCTGCGTCCAGCTTTGAAACAGCTTGCGGACATCCCCTAGCGAGGTCGTCGTCAAATCAAAAGCACCCATGCAGATAAAATCCTGCATAGGTGTAATGATCCCGGACTGATGCTTGCCATAGAAGGGGATGATCTCATCTGCACGGGCGGGAGTGGCACTCGTTTGCTCATTTTTCGGAGCTGAGGGCAGAAGGCTATTGACTCCTGTCGCCCCTAAAAGCAGTCCAATCCCCCCGACACCAGCCAACTTCAAAGCTTCTCGACGTGTGATTTTGTCTGCTTTGGTGTTTGCGAGATGCTTGTCATTCATCTTGTTAGCCTCCTACGATCGTACCCATTTTGGACAATGGTTCAGCCAATGCATCGAGGGACTGACTCAGCTTTTTCACCTGGTCTTCCTTCAACTCGGTGTACAGCATATAGCCGTCGCCTTTGCGGTATGGTGCGAGTGCTTTGTCCAAATCAGCGAAGCGAGCTTCAATTTCATTTGCAAGAGCAGGGTCTTTTGCCGTAACAGCAGGCTTCAATACTTTGTAAATCTCGTGAGCGCCTTCTACGTTAGCGGCGAAATCGTACAAGTCCGTATGGGAATAGCGTTCTTCCTCACCAGTCACCTTGCTCGTCGATACTTCGTTTAAGAGCTCAACCGCACCTGTTACCAGCATAGGCACATCGATTTCCACGCTCTCTACCTTCACGCGGAGCTGCTTCACATCTTGCAGCAGTTGATCCGCCACTTTTCCTTGGTCAGCGACCGACTTGGTTTCCCAGAGTGCTTTCTCCAATTTGTGATAGCCGCGCCATTCGTTATCAGGCACATCGCCTTCACGTGCATCGATCCACGGGTCAAAATCGCCGAGAGATTCAGCGATAGGTTCGATTCTCTCAAAGTAAGCACGGGCTGGAGCATACTCTTTTTTCGCTTTCTCCATATCGCCTGCTTTGACGGCGGTGGTGAAGCTCTCTGTTGCTTTTACGAATTGGTCGGTTTGGTCAACGACCCATTTGCGGTACTGATCAATAGAGGCTTGCAATTCAGGAGAAGTAGCAGAAGCATTGCTTGCTGTCGCAGATTGATCGGCAGCGGCAGGCTTGTCAGGCTGAGCAGCTTCTGGTTTTTTCTCTTCGGTTTGTGTTTGTGCATTTCCACAAGCGGCGAGCAAGGAAGAGCCGAGAACAACTGCGGCGAGTGGATAACTCCATTTTTGAATCATGAGAAAAGACATCCCTTCATCTAATATGAGTGCATAATTATATGATTATATGTTGACAATGAATATCATTATCATCCACAAAGAATTTTACTCTTTCTTAGACAGTTTGCAATCTTTTTTTGCTAACAATCACTGGTTAGTTTTGGCGTTGTTCACATAAAACCAAAAGTAGCTCAACAATCTCTTAACAATGGCCTGATATGATCGAGCTATCAACTAAATGAATAACGTCTGTAAGTGGGTCGAGACGTGGAGAAAGCCCTCATACAGCAATAGATTCGAAAAAGACCGTTCGTTCGGTTTGTTTCTTTGTGCTATTGCCGTGTATGAGGGCTTTTTGTGTTTTCGAATGAAAGGAGCGAGCAGGGGATTTGCTAGATATTGCTAGGTACGATGCGTATTTTTTTGATTTGGATGGAACGATTTTTATTGGGAATGAGCTGCTTCCTGGGGTGGAAAAGACACTTGCCGCGCTGCGGGAGAAGCAGAAGAAAATCATGTTTTTGACCAATACGACGGTACAGACAAGAACAGCATGTCAGACTCGCCTCCAGAAGCTCGGATTGGCTGCCCGGCGGGAAGAAATCATGACGGCTGCCTATGCGGCGGGATTGTATCTCCAAGAGAATACGGAGCAAGCGCGTGTCCTGATCGTTGGGGAGCCTGCCCTGGAGGAAGAGATTGCGAGCTTTCATATAAAGCAGGTGCAAGATGCGGAGGAAGCTACGCACGTATTGGTCGGAATGGACCGTGCATTTACGTATGAAAAGCTGCAACAGGCTGCTGACGCTGTGCGAAATGGAGCCCACCTGATCGTAGCGAACCCCGATCCGGTATGTCCGGTGCCAGGGGGTGCCATTCCTGATACATGGGCGTTGGCGAGAGCGATTGAAACGGCTGGTGGAGCCTCTGTCTGGGCGATGACTGGCAAGCCGTCCCGGTACTACGCCGATCAGGTTTTGCAACAGCTTCATGTGCAACCAGAAAGATGCGTCATGGTGGGTGACCGTTTGGAGACGGACATTTTACTTGGGAAAAACAGCGGCATGAAAACGGCGCTGGTATTGACAGGGGTGACGACCAGTCGCGAACTGGAAGCCACGGAGATTCAACCAGATTACATCCTTCCGACAATGGAAGCCATGGAGCAAGTCGAGTAGGAAAACGAGGAGGCATGGGAGATGGAGTTGGGAAAGAGCAGCAAAAAGTGGTTGTGGTCACTAATGGCAGCAAGTCTGGTTACGGGCAGTGTGCCTGCGATGGCGCAAAGCGCGGTGAGCAAAACCTTGCTCATCACAGAAGTCGTCAATGATCCGCTTTTTGATGAAAGCACAGGCGAGTTTATCGAAATCACCAATATCTCCAACGATCCGATTGATTTGAGTGGATACATGATAGGCGACGAGGAAAAGCGTGGAGGAAATGAAGGGATGCATGCGTTTCCGGAAGGCACGATGATTGAGCCTTACCAGACAATTGTCATTTCCCGCTATGCAGACGGAATCGTGGAGCGCCATGAAGTTACTCCTGATTTTGAATTGTTCGATTCCATGGAGGACGTTCCTGAGCTGTTGCCGACGGATTGGGCGACAGGCAGCATCTATTTGGCGAATGGCGGTGACCATGTCATTCTGATGGATCCTGAGTACAATGTGGTGGATTCAATGGCTTATATGGATGCGAAGGTTCCGGGAGTCACCTCTCATCCGGGAGTAGCTGGCGGTCACTCGATGGAACGCCTGACGGAAAAGGACACGAATGATGCTTCCGCCGATTTTGTCGATCAACCTAAACCTACTCCCGGAGAGCTGTTGTTCGGGCCAAATGCACAAAAAGACAAGATTCCGGTCTCGGATATGAAGGACGACGTGCTGATTGTCCCTGAGCCCAAGACAGGAATTGTCCTTCCTCCGACGGTGATTGCCATGTACGACAAGCAGTCCGAGATCGATGCGATTTTGGATGCAGAAGCGTCTTCCATATTTATTCCGGTGAAGAAATCCGGGAAGAACGGAGTCGTCACCCAGGACGGCACACCTCTGGACGAGGTGCTAAACCAGATCAAGGGCAAGGCGATCCCGGTGATTCATATCGAAGACAAGAAATTGGTAGCGGAGGTCGATCGCCTGCTTCAGAAAGAGAACCTCACTGATGTGCATATTGTGTCTTCCCATCCAGAAATCGTCCAAGCAATGCGGGATAAAAACAACGAATACCGTGGTGCCCTCGTGCATGTCGACGGCAAGCTGAACGAAAAGAAGCAAAGGGAGCTCGTACGCTCAGCCAGGAGTAGTCGTTCCAATGTGGTCGTTCTCTCGCAAACGGCGATGACTGAGGATGTCATTCGCTACTTCCGCAATCGCGGGTTGTCGGTCTGGGGAATCGATCGGGCGAACAAAAGCCAAGCGAGTGAAATGATCGAGATGGGTGTGGCAGGGGTTGTCTCGCACGTTCCCAAAGAGGTGCATGAGCTGCTTGCTGCGTACCCTGAGAAAAGCATCACGCAACCTCCGATGGTCATGGCGCATCGAGGTATCCCTTCTTTAAAGCCGGAAAACACGATGTACGCCTTTGAAGAAGCGATGGAACTGGGTGTGGAGATCATCGAGACAGATGTCCACAAAACAAAGGATGGCCACCTTGTCCTGATCCACGATTTTGATCTGGAGCGTACCACCAACGGGACAGGGAAGGTAAAGGATTTCACGCTGAAGGAACTGCGCGAATTGAACGCTAACAAGCTCGATCCAGCAAATCCCTCCTGGTACCAGTCTGAGATTACTGATGCTGTCATTCCTACCATGGGTGAATTGCTGGAAGCGGCCAAGGGCAAAGCGGTGGTCATTCTGGAAGCAAAGGGGATTGGGTACGAAAAGGAAATGGCGAAGGCCATCAAGGAGCACGACATGGTTGAAGATGTGATTGTCAGCAGCTTTAGCTCAGAAGTATTGGAGCGTTTCGCCAAGCTGAATCCGGAATTGGGACTAGGCTTTACCTTGAGCGGGACCAAGCCAAAGGAACAGCTGGAACAGTATGCCGAAAAGCAGGTAACAGACGCGGTTCAACTGAATGCCCAATACTTTATCAACCATCAGATTGTCACGCCAGAGCTAATCCGATTTGCCAAGCATCGGGGAATCATTTTGACCGTGTATACCGTTAACGAGGAAGCAGATATGAAGCGGGCAACCGAGGCGGGAGTCGGGGGGATTATTACCGACTATGCACAAAAACTTTACAATACCCAAATATTACCTTAGTAAGCAATTGTTATAGTCGAGTGATACGTAAAAAAACAGCGAGAGGTTCAGGGGGGAAAGTCGTGGCTGAAGTGGAATTGCGGCGCATTTCCAAGATGTATGGGGGCCAGAAGGTAGTCAATGAAGTGAGCGCTCGTATTCTGCCAGGAGAATTTTTCGTGCTGGTAGGGCCTTCTGGTTGTGGGAAATCAACCACACTGCGCATGATTGCCGGGCTGGAGGAGATCAGCACGGGAGAGCTGTTGATTGGCGGAAAGCCGATGAATCAAGTTCCTCCGAGCGGGCGAAACATCTCCATGGTTTTTCAAAATTACGCACTTTATCCGCATTTGACGGTAAAAGATAATATTTTGTTTGGTTTGCAGGTTCGAAAAGTAGACAAAGCAGAGCAGGGCAGGCGGTTGGAGCGTGTGGCGGAGATGTTGGGCATCGCGCATCTTTTGCAGCGCAAGCCAAAGGAATTATCCGGGGGACAAAGACAGCGCGTTGCACTCGGACGGGCCATCGTCAGTCAGCATCCCATCTGCCTGATGGACGAGCCGTTGTCCAATCTGGATGCCAAGCTGCGCGGGCACATGCGCACGGAAATCCGTCGATTGCAGCAAGAGCTGGGCATCACGATGATTTACGTTACGCACGATCAGGTGGAAGCGATGACGATGGCAGACCGCATGATGGTCCTGCGTGACGGCGAGGTTCAGCAAGTCGGAAAACCGCTCGACGTCTACAACCATCCAGCGAATTTGTTCGTGGCGGAGTTTACGGGGGCACCCCCGATGAATACGGTACCTGCCATTTGGCGGGCAGGCGATCAAGCAGGGATTGAGCTGACAGGTAGCCATGATCAGATCTTTTTGCCGCTGCCATTGTTTAACGGCATCAAGGACCAGACCCTGGTCGTTCTCGGTCTGCGTCCTGAATCCTTACAGCCTGTAGAGGAAGGTCGATCTGCCGATGCTTCCTGCCAGCTTCCTGTCACCGTGCAGGGCGTAGAGATTCTTGGTTCGGAGACCATTGTGGAATTCACCATGGGAGACAAGCTGTGGAAGGCCAAATGGAACGGGCAATGGCACTGCAAAAGAGGCGAAACCATGCACGTTCGTTTTGATCCTGCTCAGGTGAACGTGTTTGATGTAGAAACCGGAAAAAACCTAGCGGTTACGACCAATTGAGAAAAGAAAAGGGAGAGGTACTGCGATGCGTAAAGTTGTCAAAAGCTTGTTTGCGGTCGTCATGAGTATGAGTCTGATCACTGGGTGCTCCAGTGGCAATTCTTCGTCCACGAACAATGCGGCGCAAGGAGCCAATTCATCAGGCAAAACAGAGCTGTCCTTCTATTATCCGGTTGCGGTTGGAGGTCCCTTGACCAAGATCGTGGACGGAATGGCAGAGGAATTTAACAAAGAAAACCCAGATATCACAGTCAAGCCAGTCTATACGGGCAGCTATCAGGATACGACGACAAAAGTACAGGCGGCTGTACAGGGCAAGACGCCTCCAGACGTAGCGGTGATGCTCTCAACTGAGCTGCATACGATGATGGACATGGATGCCATCCTTCCGTTGGACGACTTTATTGCCAAGGATGGCGGCAGCGAATACGTAAATGATTTCTTCCCGGGCTTTTTGGCGAATTCCCAAGTAGACGGAAAGACATACAGCATCCCGTTCCAGCGTAGCACCATCGTGCTCTATTACGACAAGGACGCGTTCAAGGAAGTAGGGCTTGATCCGGAAAAACCGCCGACATCATGGGATGAGCTGGTTCAGTACGCTGCCAAATTGAAAAAGGACGGACGCTATGGCATCGAGATTCCTTCCTCGAGCTTCACGTATTGGATGTTCCAAGCACTTGCTCTGCAAAACGGCAAGAACCTGATGTCCGAAGATGGTAAAAAAGTGTTTTTGGATACGCCAGAAAATGTAGAAGCCCTGCAATTTTGGTTAGATTTGTCCAAAAAGCATCAAGTCATGCCTGAAGGCGTCAACGAGTGGGCAACTGTGCCGTCTGATTTCTTAGAGGGCAAAGCAGCGATGATGTTCCATACGACAGGCAATTTGACGAACGTGAAGAAGAGCGCGAAGTTTGATTTTGGCGTAGCGTTTTTGCCAGCGAAAAAGAACTACGGTAGCCCGACAGGTGGCGGCAATTTCTACATGTTCAAGGGAACGGATGAAAAGAAACAGGAAGCAGCATGGAAGTTCATTCGCTTTATGACCGAGCCTAAGCGCGCTGCTCAGTGGAGTGTCGATACTGGCTATGTTGCTACACGCAAATCTGCTTACGAGGAAGACACGATGAAGCAATACGTCAAGGACTTCCCGGCAGCAGCAGTGGCTCGCGACCAGCTGGAATACGGTCATGCTGAGCTGTCTACACACAATAACGGCAAAGTGACAAAGCTCTTGAACGACACGCTGCAATCGGTAATTACAGGGCAATCCGAGCCTGCGGAAGCATTGAAAAAAGCGCAGGAAGAAGCGGACAAGATGCTGGCGCCGTTCAACAAATAAATCAAGCAAGGTAATGGGGGAGCGACAATGGGGGAACTACGCGCAAAATGGAAAGTGAACATGTACGCCTGGCTCTTGCTCCTTCCCTCCCTCATCTTCCTGCTGCTGTTTACTTTCTATCCGGTGATACAAACGTTCATACTCAGTTTTCATCAAGCGGATCTGGGTTCTCCAGAGCCGTTTTTTAACGGGATAGATAATTATAAACAAATGGTGGAAGATGAAGTGTTTTGGAAGGTGCTAACCAACAATATCTGGTTTGCAATCGGAACGGTGCCGACGAGTGTGGCTCTTGCGCTGGGTATGGCTCTGTTCGCCAACAAAGCATTACGAGGGAAGAGCTTTATCCGCACGGCTTATTTTTACCCGACAGTTGTTCCGATGATTGCAGTGGCGAACATCTGGCTGTTTATTTACACACCGGAGTACGGAGCGCTTAGTCATGTAATGGAGTGGTTCGGAAAAGGCGACATGAACTGGCTCGGCGATCAGAAAAATGTGATGTGGGCGATGATCTTCATGGTCATTTGGAAGGAAGCGGGTTATTTCATGATCTTTTATTTGGCGGGGCTGCAAAACATTTCACAGGAGCTATACGAATCCGCCTCTATGGAAGGGGCATCGTCGTGGACGGTTTTTCGCCGCATCACCTTTCCACTCCTTATGCCAACGACGATGTTTGTCAGTATTATCGCCTTCACCAACTCTTTCAAGCTGGTGGACCATTTGGTGATCATGACCAAAGGCGGACCGGATAATGCCAGCAATCTCTTGCTGTACTACATATACGAGACGGCGTTTTCTTTCTGGGATCAAGGAATGGCTTCCGCATTGACGATTGTCATGGTCGTGTTGCTGTTGTTGGTCGCTGCTTTTCAGTTTTTTGGAATGGATAGAAAGATTCATTACAACTAAGGGGGGATGGCAGATGCTTCGCAAAATCACAACGGCTGGAATGTACGGCTTGGCCGTTCTTTGGTTGTTTCCTTTGCTCTGGGCGGTCTGGACTTCCTTTCGCCCGAGGGAGCTGGCGACTTCTTGGTCGCTCAGTGCAGATTTTACACTCGATAACTATGCGAAGGTGTGGGACGCAGCGCCCTTTGACCAGTACTATATCAACACCTTTTTGATCGTGACTGGTATTTTGGTGGCGCAAATCATTACGGCTACATTGGCAGCCTATGCCTTTGCGAAGCTGCAATTTTGGGGAAAGGACGTGCTGTTTGTCCTGTTCCTGATCCAGCTGATGGTCCCGGCAGATATCTTGATTTTCCCCAACTATAACGTCCTGCGTGACTTGTCTTTGCTGGATACGAAAATCGGCATTATGCTGCCGTACTTCGCTTCTGCCTTCGGGGTCTTTCTATTGCGGCAAACCTTCAAGACGATCCCGAACGAGCTGGAGGAGGCGGCACGGATGGAGGGCTGCTCCTGGTTCCAGATTTTGTGGCGAGTGTACGTTCCGTTAGCGAAGCCGACCTACATCGCTTTTGGTTTGGTCTCGGTCAGCTACCATTGGAACAACTTCATGTGGCCGCTAATTATTACGAATTCCGTGGAAAATCGCCCGTTGACGGTCGGTCTGGCGATTTTTGCCCAATCGTTTGAGACGGGGGCGCAGTGGGCCGAGGTAAGTGCAGCGACGGTCATGGTGATTTTTCCGTTGTTGCTGGCATTTCTGTTGTTCCAGCGGCAGTTTATCAACAGCTTCATCCACTCCGGCGTGAAATAAGAGGGAGGGTTATGAATGATGAGAGACAAGAGCTCGTTTGCGGTATCCACCTATGCGTTATTCGATCTGTCCCTGCGTGATGCTATCGTTCAGCTTTTGCACCATGATTGGAAGGCCATCGAGATTATGTGTGAAGAGAATCATGGGGACCTCTTGGACTGGTCCTGGGAGCAGCTGAGAGAGTTGAAGCAGCAGGGAAAAGAGAGAGGGATTGCCTGGTCGATTCATGCGCCGATTAGCGGCTGCAATCTGGCGGCGGACTCAGGAGCAGCCCGGGAGCAAACAATGGACACGATGAAGCGCTGCCTGGAGATTGCTAGCTTTCTCGACTGCACGCACGTCGTGATGCATGCGGGGGAAGTAGCAGATCGACTCGCGGAAGGCGAGCGTGCCAGAGGTGTGGAAAATGTGAGTCAGGCACTCCACGTGTTGACCAACGAGCTGTCCGCAGAGGGCAGAACCATCCTGACGGTCGAGAATGTTCCCCCTTATCCAAGAGTGCTGGGGTGGAACGTCGAGGATCTCGTGCGTATATGCCAGAATGTCGATTCGTCTCGCGTGCGGATCGTGTACGACGTAGGCCATGCCCATTTGATTCGTCCAGGATATGCAATCGATGCATTGCAGGAGGTGCTTCCTTATTTGTCCGCTCTTCACCTGAGTGATAACTTTGGCAAGCTTGACGATCATTTGGCGATAGGCGATGGAACGATCCCGTTTACTTCGATCCTGTCACTTTTGAAAGACAACGGATTCGCAGGTCATTGGGTTGTAGAGACAAAGCAGCTTGGCTGCGCTGAGGTCAGTGTTGAACGGCTACTGCGGGCAGGAGGCGAATAACATGGACATGCAAACGATTTTGAAAACGAATCCGATTATTGCGGCAACCGAACAGGATCGCTTGGGAGAGGCGATGGCGTCCCGAGCTTGTGCGATCCTTTTGATGTACGGAAAGCTGACCAAGCTGATGGAGGAGGCCGAAACGATCCGTCAGTCGAGCAAGCCGATTTTTTTGCACACAGACCTTATGAATGGCCTGTCCAATGACAAAGAGGCTTTTCGTTTCTTGTCCACCTATATTCAACCAACGGGCATTGTCACTACCAAAGGACCGATGATTCGCGCGGCCAAAAAGGAAGGGATGCTGACGATCCAGCGCGTCTTTTTGATCGATTCGACCTCTCTCACGACGACCATCAAAAACGTCTTGGAAAACCAGCCAGATGCGATTGAGATCATGCCGGGGATAGCGCCTTCTATTATTTCTTTTATCAAAGAGCATCTGTCGCAGCCGATTATTTTGGGCGGGTTGATCTGGAATAGGGAACAGGTGAATGAAGCGTTGAAGGGTGGAGCAGATGCTGTTTCCTTGAGTAAGGCAGAGATGTGGAACGAGATGATTGTTTAGGAAAAGGACGGGTGTGCAAGCACCTGTCTTTTTTCGTCTACATAAAAACACCTCCATGCCGGTTGAGGAAGTGGAGGTGTTTTTATGGGAGTAACAAGGTTTGGTCTTCTATTTGCTCGTCCAATAATAAGTGCTAATAAGAGGATGAGGCGTTTCATATCGCTTCCTACCTTTCTTTACCTACTCTGGGTAATCTTTATTTATTTCATCGGCGAAAAGACCGTGACGTTACAACTTTTGAACTAGGAGAGCTTTTCCGTAGGTGTTTCTTACAGATATGTGTCCAAATGCCTACATGATTGGTAATCAATCACGAGTAATTTTACAATGTAGGTAACAAAATTCTACGATGAAGAAAATAACAGCGAAGAGGCACCCTTCAACGTGAAAAGAGGGTAATATGGAACCAATTCAACTGATGGAAGCGGCAGAGCAATTTATCCGGACATGCTATGGTGAACTGGACAAGACAACCGACGAAACCGAGCGACGAATGCAAGAAGTACGAGAGATGATTCATCAGCAGGGATACTATGAGCATACAGCAGAGGAACTTCGTCACGGAGCAAAAATGGCCTGGCGCAACAGCAATCGATGTATTGGGAGATTCTTTTGGGAATCGTTACTTGTGATAGATGAGCGGCATGTCGAAACAGAAGAGGAGATGGCGCTGGCCATGCTCCGACACATCGACTTTGCCACCAATGACGGGAAAATTCGCCCGACCATCACCGTTTTTGCACCTGCTGTAGCAGGCAGAGCTCCCATGCGCATCTGGAATGACCAACTGATTCGCTACGCGGGATATGAGACAGAGTACGGCATACTCGGTGACCCGGTTTCGCTTTCGTTGACGAAGCTATGTGAGAGCTTGGGATGGCAAGGGAAAGGCACAAACTACGACGTTTTGCCGCTTGTCGTGCAGATTGGAGATCGGAGGCCGCAGTTTTTTGAGATTCCTCAGGAGCTGGTCTTGGAGGTGCCGATCGTGCATCCCGATCTACCGGGCTTTGCCGATTTGGAGTTGCAATGGTATGGGGTTCCTATTGTTTCGAATATGCGCATGGAGATTGGCGGTATCGAGTATTTGGCCGCGCCTTTTAACGGCTGGTACATGGGAACGGAGATAGGTGCGCGCAATTTCGCTGACCAAGAACGATATAACATGCTGCCAAAGGTCGCAGAGGTCATGGGGCTCGATACGAGCAAAGAAGTGACACTTTGGAGAGACAAAGCGCTCATCGAGCTGAATGTAGCCGTCCTGCATTCCTTCAAGGAAAAAGGAGTATCGATTGTCGATCACCATACGGCGAGCCAGCAATTCAAGCGATTTGAGGAAAGAGAAGAGAAATGTGGTCGAGCCGTTACGGGTGACTGGACATGGCTGGTTCCGCCGATCTCCGGAACAGCTACACACATTTTCCATAGTCTGTACGACAACACCATCCATACGCCGAATTTCTTTTACCAAGACAAGCCGGAGCTCGGCAAAAAATAAGGCTTTCCAATGTCGCGAACATGCTTCGCGGCATTTTTTTGTGCGCGATGTCACATACAGGGTGATGTGGTACGTTATACCAGTTGGAAGGAGGGAGAGAGTGGACACGAAACAGATAGAAGAACTCGTGGATGAGATCATTCAGGGAGCGGATGACCGCTACGCTGCCATCATGAAAAGCTACCAAACCCCCATATTTCACTACTGCTATCACATTTTGGGGAATCGATGCGAAGCGGAAGATGCTACACAGGAGGTCTTCTTCAAGGCTTATCGCAACTTGAAAAAATACAGTTCAACCATGCCGTTCGCAGCTTGGCTTTATAAAATAGCCTATCACCATTGCATCGATCTCATCAGAAAAAGGAAATGGACAAAGCTGTTGCCATTTGTGATGCAGGACAAAGAGCCTCAATCAGACATCGAGCGGTATATTGAAAATGTTTATTTCAGTGAGGCTGTATTTCTTGCCATGCAGACACTCTCCGTGGAGGAAAGAACGCTTCTCTTACTGCGAGGCGTGGAAGAAAAGACGTACGAGGAAATTTCCTTGATCATGAACAAAAACGCTGCGAGTCTGCGCAAAAAATTCGAGCGTACGGCATCGAAGTTCCGATCCGCTTATTCTCTTTCAGGGAAGGGAGGGTCAGCTCACGATGAGTCCAAACAAATCGCACGAGAGTATTAAGGACCTGTTCAATGACCCGCGCATCCCGCAGGAGATTGACATTAGCAAGCAAGTGATGACAAAGATCAAACGAGAGAAGGAGAGATTTTTTGTGAAATACAAGGTGAGCATATTAGTTGCCATTGGCTTGATTGCCAGCCTCACAACGGGCTATGCCGCTGTCCAGTACTATCAGTTGAAGAATGAGAAGGGTGAGGTGCTGTATCAAGAGAAAGATTCATCACTATATCAAGGTAAATCGAAAATTGTGAAAGAGCTCGATCCTGAAACGGATGCACTATACAATAAACGCTGGGAAATCGAGCATTCTCTGGAGCCGGGGACTGCAGCAACACTGTATATCGTTGCTAACAATCCGAAAAAGCTTGTTTTCAGGGTATCAACGCCGTTCTCGTATACCACCCTGGCTGACGTTCAAAAGAAAGTGGGAGAAGGAATTGTTGTGCCGGAGACATTGCCAGGAGGCTTTACCTTCTTAGATGCTCAATTGGCGAATGATATCAAAAACCAGTATGACAAAGAGGCTTTGTATAAACAGGCCGAAAAGGAAAAGAAAGAATTCGTCATGCAGCCCTTGGAATGGACGAATGAGCTGGATTATTTGTATGCGACATACAAGGATTCAGAGGGAAGCTATTTAAATTTCAACATCACCAATTACGAAGACGTTGAGGACAGCACAACGTATGTAGTTGACCTGGATAAACTGAAAAAAGAGGTAATAAAAGTAGGCAAAACGGAAGTGCTGTATACAGAAGAAGCTGGAAAAGACTGGGTTAGTAAAAGAATTGTCTGGGTAACAGAGGCTTCCGGCAAGAAATTGCAGTACGCAGTATCGACACACGGAGACAAATTGAACAAGAATACTATCAGCCAGTTCGTCGATGCTGTTGTCCCGAAAAACAAATAGCTCTTTCTTCACAAAT
>NZ_JBIAOR010000026.1:0-40073 GCF_042878995.1 Brevibacillus sp. NPDC003359 | reverse complement strand
AGCGCTCTGTACATTGGCGTACTTGCCCTTAGTGTAGCCAGAGTAACCTACGAAGTTACGAATAGGGGCTGTCCTCGTTCATGATAACTTATGAAATCCTTCGTCGAAACTTCAACGTTTGAAGCGCTCACGCCATTTTTTCCGAAGCGGACAGTCAATCCCCCTTGTGGGGCGTAGGCCGAAGTGCAGACTGGAAATGCGTTTCTTCCCCACCACAGCCACTTTGCAAAAAAGGGGACAGCTTCGAAAGCCGCCCCCTTTATTTCCCGGAAAATGTTATGACAGTCGTCCCATCAAGCGCTCCATACGTTCCAGCGCCTTTTTCAACTGCTCCATCGATGTTGCATAAGAACAACGGATATGCCCCTGTCCGCTTTCGCCAAACACATCTCCAGGTACGACAGCTACCTTTTCCTCCAAAAGCAGCTTCTCCGCAAACTCAGAAGAGCTGAGACCTGTAGACGAAACAGATGGGAATGCGTAGAATGCTCCATCCGGCTCATGGCAAGTCAATCCGATTTGACGGAATCCATCTACCACATAATTGCGGCGCTGACGGTAGCTCTCGATCATCCGTTCCATATCAGAACGTCCATGACGCAAGGCTTCCAACGCAGCCATCTGAGCCATTGTCGGTGCACACAGCATGGTGTACTGGTGGATTTTTAGCATGCCTGCAAGCAAATCAGGTGACGCGCAGACATATCCCAGACGCCAGCCGGTCATCGCAAACGCTTTGGAAAAACCGGAGATCAGGATCGTCCGATCTTTCATCCCTGGCAGAGCCGCGATACTATCATGCATCCGTCCGTAGGTAAGCTCCGCATAAATCTCATCGGAGATCACCATGAGGTCGTGCTTTTCAATGATCGGCAAAAGTGTTTTCCACTCTTCAGCCGTCATGGTCCCCCCAGTCGGGTTATTTGGATAGCAGAAAATGATTGCTTTTGTACGCGAGGTGATGTGCGTCTCCAGCTCCTCCGGTGTCAGCTTGAACTCGTTCTCCATCGTCGTTTTCAGGAAAACCGGCACTCCGCCAGCCAAGCGAATGACTGGTTCATAGGAGACATAGCAAGGTTCTACGACCAAGACCTCATCACCCGGATCGAGAATCGCGCGCAGTGCAATATCAATCGCTTCGCTGGCACCAACTGTCACGAGAATTTCTGTCTCCGGATGATAGCTTACAGAGAAACGTTCTTCCAAGTATTTCTGAATTTCCACGCGTAATGGCAGCATACCAGCATTGGATGTATAAGCTGTATGTCCACGCTCCAGCGAAGAAATCGAAGCTTCTCTCATACGCCAAGGAGTGACGAAATCAGGCTCCCCTACCCCTAAGGAAATGACACCCTCCATCGATGCTGCCAAATCGAAAAAGCGGCGAATGCCTGATGGCTTTAACGATTGAACTGTACTGGATAAACGGTTTTTGACTTTGACTTGTGTACTCACGGCGTAACCACCATCCTGTGATCTTCGTCACGATCTTCCAGCTCAATGCCATCGTGCTTGTAGCGTTTCAAAATAAAGTGTGTAGCTGTTGAGACAACCGAATCGAGAGTGGACAGCTTTTGCGAAACAAAAGTAGCTACCTCTTTCATCGTTTTGCCCTCCAAAATAATCGACAAGTCATAGCTTGCACCAGACATCAAGTAAACAGCCTTCACTTCTGGGAAACGGCAGATTCGCTCCGCCACTTCATCAAAGCCGACGTCGCGTTTCGGCGTCACTTTCACATCAATCATGGCGTTCACGTACGGATGATCGTCCACACGCTCCCAGTTCACCAGCGCTGGATATTTGACAATGACCTTCTCGGCTTCCAATGCTGCAATCGTCTGCTCAACGACCTCTGTCGGCTCCCCGATCATTTTTCCGATTTGCTCAGCGCTCATGCGACTGTCTTCTTCCAACAGGTGCAACAGCTCTCTTTGCTTCAAGCGATCCATGCCCCACCACTCCAGTTTTCTCTTTATTTTTTATACACACAAACCTCTTAAAGCAAAAAGCCCCAGCAACCAGACTCATGATTTCCATGAATCCGATTGCTGAGGCGAAGGTATCGCGGTACCACTCAGCTTTTTTGCCTCTCTCACAAAAGGCAAACTTGTGCTGTCTACAAAGACATGCGCCCCATAACGTGGGCCATCCGCTGCTTTCTACTTGGCATTTTCAAAAGCAGAGCTCCAAGGTGGCTTTCAAAAAGAGTTCGCGGCTGCCCTCTCAGCTAACAGGCAACTCTCTGGACGTCAAAATCCCTTTTTTACTTTCCTTTTCACGGCTGTGTTGGTTGTTTTATTGAATGTCTCAGATTATAAATGAGGTTTTCTCTCATTGTCAACCAACAACTTCTGTCTTTCGGATCTCTGTCGAACCATTAGGCAGCCACAAGCGAAACACGGTCCCTGTTCCCAAGCTACTTTGTACGTCAATTTTTCCCCGATGATTTTCCACGATGGATTGGGTGATCGACAGACCCAGGCCAGCACCTCCGCTTTTGCGTGCGCGTGAGGATTCAATCCGGTAGAAACGATCGAATACATGCGGGACATGCTCCGGTGCGATTCCTGCCCCATTGTCTCTGATCGTTAGTTCAATCCCATTGGCAAGGGTGCGCAATGTAAGCTCGACCTCACCGTTCACAGGGTCCGTATGCTGCACCGCATTTTGAAACAGATTGAGAATGACTTGTTTCATTCCGTCACAGTCGAAAGTAGCCGTAACATTCGGTTCTACACGGAAGTTAATTTTTCGGTCACCCGCCAGGACCATGAGCTGTGATTCCATACTGTGCACGACCGCATCCAACTGCCCTTCTTGCAAAAGGAAAGCCGGTTCCCGATCCATGCGGGCCAGGTACAACAAATCGTTGACCAGTTTGTTCAGCCGCTCTGTTTCGCCGTGCATGCTTTTCAATGCTTTTTGCAAATGTTCGGGATTTGCCGCCGCACCGCGCAGCAGCACCTCCAGAAAACCATGGATGGATGTCAGCGGTGTTCGCAATTCGTGCGAGGCATCCGCCACAAAGCGTCGCATCCGCTCTCCGGCTTCTTGCTCGATTTTAAAGGAGGTTTCCAACCGCTCCAGCATTCCGTTAAAAACCGCCGATAATTGATCAATTTCCATCTGGCCTTGATCCATCGGCAGTCGCTCATCTAAATTGCCCGCATTGATCCGCTCAACCGTCACTTCAATACGTGAGAGTGGGTTCAACGTTCGGCGAAGCACAGGCACATAGGTTAACAAGCCGATGAGAAGAGCGAGTGCCGATGCAGAGAAGAAAATGATCAACTGTGGAAACAGCACTTCCCTCATTGAACCGACAGGTGTGCTGAGCTGCACGATGCCTTGCAGCTGTTCAGGTGATCGGATTGGTGCCAACACAACCAAATAATCTTTCCCACTGCTTCCTTCCAAAATTTTGTATTTAAAAGTACATACGCCACTGGCCAGGATCTCGCGGTATAGACTCTCAGGAAAGCGCGGAGAATACCCTTCGCTCGGATTCGCAAACAACTCCGTCAAGTTGGCGTCGTTGTCAATAAAGGCATACTTGATATCAGGTGTGCGCAAGGAGAGCAACGCACTGACATATTGATCGTATTTCGGGAGTGTTTCCGTCTCCTCCAAGACTTGATAAGGAACAGTGACAGCCAGATTTAACAAGCTTTCTGCTTTACTTCGATACAAGAACTGCTCCATCAAAAAGTATTGAATAATGCCGATCAAAAGCAGCAACCCGGATAAGATAAATAACGAACGAGACAACAGCTGATACCGCAAAGAGTTCGGTTCTAGAAAGGGGGCCCATAGATTATTTCGATTCATCGTCATATAAAATCTACCCGATAGCCTGCACCGCGCAAAGTGCGAATGATCCGATGCTGACGATCGTTCAGTTTGTCACGCAGGGAGCGGATATATACCTCGACAATGTTCTCCTCCCCACCAAAATCATAGCCCCACACGTTATCCAGAATCATTGGTTTGCTCAGCACTAAGCCGTGATTCGTCACCAAATATTTCAGCAATGAGTATTCCGTTGGCGATAGCTCCAGAAGTGTGTCCTCATAGCTAATTTCCTTTCGTCTGTCATCGATCTGGAATGGGCCGAGATGTACCTTGGAGAGCAAATGCGGGTAATGATTGCGAATGCGCGCATGGATACGGGCAAGCAGCTCCTCAAAGCTAAACGGCTTGATCATATAGTCATCGGCTCCAAGCGTCAGCCCTTTTACCCGATCTTCCACGTCTTCTCTGGCTGTCAGCATGATCGTCGCTACATTTTGTATCTTTTTCAGCATCCGGCATACCTCGAAGCCGTCCATGCCTGGCATCATCACATCGAGAATGACGACATGGGGCTGATGCTCCTTCACCATGGTCACAGCGGTCATCCCGTCTTGTGCGGTCAATACTTGGAAGCCTTCATTTTCAAGACCCATCTCCAAAAATTGCAGGATGGTCGGTTCATCATCGACAAGCAATATTTTAATGCCTTTGCTTAGGCTCATTTCTTTCACCTCACCTCTATTTTACCTGATCAGGCCAAGTGTAGCTGAAAGTTTACTGAATATGCCCTGAGTACAAGCTGAAAGCTTCTTGTATAAAAATAAACCAAAAAATGTAAATTTAACATAGAAAACGTTGATAATTCTCTTGCCATTCCACATTCAACAAACTTTCAGCCAGCTTTCAAGCCCCACTCAGCTTCCTCTCTCATAATGATCACTGCGAAGGCAAATACATACGACTCAAATCTAAACACTTAAAAAATGGAGGTTATACAATAATGAAAAAGAATTCCGTCATTCTAACTGCCTCAGTTGCCGCGCTCGTGGTCGGTATCGGAGGCTACATGCTCTATGACTATTTTGCGGGAAACCATGTGGAGATCCAGCCTGCAGCTGCGGTAACCACAGCCTCATCTACCGCTTCATCAACGGCTCTGACAGCAGATCAACTGAATAAAAAATGGACGATCAATGACCAGTCCAAAGTCTATTTCTCCGTAACTACGTCGAAAGAAACGGTAAACTTTGAAATGAACGGCATTACCGGCAACTGGGATGTGAACCTCTCTGCACCCGATCAAATGAAAGCAACAGCTTCCGCTGACTTAAATCAGCTGAACTCCGGTAATGAAAAGCGCGACACCCATATCAAATCTCCTGATTACTTTGATACAGCCGTCCATCCAGCTGCTACCTTTGAAACGAAATCTTTTGAAAACTGGCCAACCACGTGGACAGAAGGACAAAAAGCTTCGTTCACCATCAATGGCGTCTTGACTGTCAAAGGAATTGCCAAAGACGTGAAAATAGATGCTGACGCGATTTATTCCCAAGGCAAGCTACAGTTGGAAGGTACATCCGTCGTAACGTTTGGTGACTTCGGATTGACCAGCCCTCATACGATCGTGGCCAAAACGGAAGAAAACATTAACATTACATTGCGACTCGCGTTGGATGCTGTTTAATCAATCGCTTTTCGCGGGTGCTTCTTCGAGAGACGTCTGACATGCACAGACGTCTTTTTTCACAGATTTTTACATTGTAATATTGACATTGTTAAAACGATTTCATAATATAAAAGCATGATAACAGATTCGAACAAACGGAAAGGATGATCTTGTGAGTATGTCTCCCCTTCGAGCCAAACGCATCCCCTTTCGGACCAAAAAGTACCGCTCGCCGGATGGACTTCCAACAGATATTTGCCTCTTTACGATCCTTTCCATCCCGCGCCATACGAAAACAAAATCGCTGCCACGCAAGCAATTGGCCGTTCTTCTGATCAAGCGAAAAAGCGATACATTTGCAGAGCAATGGGCCTTGCCCGGCGGATTTTCCCATGAATCGGAGACACTGGACGAATGCGCCTATCGCGAGTTGAAAGAAGAGACGAGTATTGACCGCGATGTACACATCGAACAGCTGAAGACATACTACAAGCCGGGCAGAGACCCTCGCGGCTGGATTCCGAGTGTTGCCTATGTCTCCCTCGTTCATGAAGATTTATTGAAGCACGCACAAGCAAACGACGATGCATCAGATGCGCAGCTGTTTCCGATTGAGGAAGCTTTTGCCCTCAACCTTGCTTTTGATCATCGTGAAATTTTGACGGACGCCTTACAGCGAGTCCGTGAGCAAATGCTGCAAACGACAATCGCCAAAGCGTTTTTGCCGGATGAGTTTACCTTGAGTGAACTGCTGCAAGTGATCGAGACCGTCGTTCCATCCTTCTCGGCAAAAGATCGCGGCAATTTTGAACGGCGCCTGCTCGCGACAACCAGACGGCAAGGTCTACTCGAACCAGTTTTATCAGCTGACGGGCTGCCTGTCTACTCGACCGAGTTTTCGAATTCGCCAGCCAAGCTCTATCGCTTTACCGGCTTCACCCCGACTGCCATGATTTACTGAGCAAGTCCACACTCACATTCAGGAGGTTTTTGCCATGAAAGCTTTGATTGTGATCGACTACACAAATGATTTTGTCGCGACAGATGGCGCATTGACTTGTGGAGAGCCTGGTCAAGCTATTGAAGGACGCATTGGGGAACTGATTCGCGACTTCCTAGCAGAAGGAGACTTTGTCGTCATGGCAGTCGATGCTCATCGTGAGCAGGACCCATACCACCCTGAGACAGGACTCTACCCTCAGCACAACATTATCGGTACCTCTGGCCGGAATTTGTACGGCAGGATTCAGGACATTTACGAGGAATTCGAAGATACGATTCACTGGATGGATAAGACGCGCTACAGTGCTTTTCAAGGTACCGACCTTGCGCTATTGTTGCGCACGAGAGGTATCACTGAGATTCATCTGGTAGGTGTCTGCACGGACATTTGTGTGTTGCATACAGCGATTGAAGGCTTCTATAACGGCTTTTCTGTCATCATCCACGAGGATGCCGTAGCGAGCTTTCTTCCAGAAGGTCACCAATGGGCTCTCGGTCATTTTCAGAACCAGCTTGGCATGACTGTCCGAAAAAAATAACTAGCTCATGGCGAACAGGAGGCAATTTTTATGCGAATCGGCATTTATGGCAGCAGCTTTGATCCCATAACGTACAGCCATTTGTTCACGGCAGCGACCGTCGCTCACAGGAGACGACTGGACAAAGTCATTTTCGTACCATGCTCTTCGAAGCGACATGATAAAAAATTACAGACAGAGGACGTCCACCGTTTGCACATGCTCAAACTGGCTTTGGCTGGCAGTGCACACAAAACAAACAAATTTGGCGAACCTCTTTTCGAAATTTCTACAGTCGAGATGGATGCCTTGCCAGGTGAAACCTACACATATGATACGATGATGCACATGAAAAAAAAGTACCCGAACGACGAGCTCTTTTTCATCATGGGATCGGATTTGTTAGAGGGACTGTCGAACTGGGGCAACGCGGAAAAGCTTGTCGCAGGCTTCAACTTCATCGTAATGTCGCGCGAAGGTTATCCGACCGCTGACCTGATTGCAGAGGACGCGCTGCTACGCAATCATGACGAGCATTTTCTCATTATGAGCAAAGGCATTAACATGGGAATCAGTTCTACCTACATCCGCGACGAAATCCGCAAGGGCGGCGACCCCAGCTTCCTGTTGCCAGACGCTTGCCTTCAGTACATTTATGAAAAGGGATTCTACAAAGAGCCCTACGTATAATCCCAAAAAGAAAAACAGCCGAACGGTGAAGTGTCGGCTGTTTTGTTTGTTTGTCGTCTCCATCAACGATTGAGAACATTGGCAATAGCAGGCTTTTGTATCTTTTTCTGATAGTTCACCAAGTAAATGCTGCACACGATCAATACCAGACCGCCGATGAGTGAATACGTAATCGGCTCGTCCATGAAAATAGTGCCTGTGATAACTGCGATGAGCGGCACCAGAAACGTAAAGGCTGCCACCTTGCTCGCTTCTCCTGCATTCACAAGCCCAAAGTAAATGACTATGGCAATCGGCACGCCAAAGGTCGCGCCATAGCTGAGACCGATCAAATAAGGCACATTCCAGACAATGTCGGACCAGCTTTCTACACCTGTCCCCAAAAGAGTTAAGGCCGCGCCACCAATAATGCATTGCATGGCAACCATCCACAGCGAATCTACCTTGGCACTGACTTTTTTCACATAGATTACTCCCAGCGCCCAGGACAGTGCCGTCAACAAACCTAAAATGACGCCCACAATAGAGACCTGTCCAGTCAATCCATCTGCACTGACAGCAAGGATCCCGAGGAATCCCATGATCAGTCCAATGACCTTGAGCACCGTCATCCTTTCACCCAGCCACAACCAGGCAAAGAGCCCAATCAAGATTGGCTGGAAGTACACCAATACAGAGAATAATCCACCTGGCAAATACACGAGTCCAACCGTCTGAATGCCGTAAAAGCACAATGTATTCAGAAAGGCAGATATACAATAACGCAACCAGTTTTCACGCCAGTTGATCTTTTTCCATTTCGGCAAAATGAATAAAGTTAGCAGAAGTCCGCCAATCAGCGAACGCATTCCTGCGAATAAAATTGGTGGAGTATAGGCGAGTGACATTTTGTAGATCGACCAGCTTAATCCCCATATCAATACCAAACTTGCAATAGCGACGACAGTCTTACCCGAAAACTTTCCCACGAGGGGCCTCCCTTTCTAGCTGCACACTTGCTCTTATGTTTTTGTCCGCCTCCTATAGTACCACACAAAAGAAAAAGCCGGATGTACTCACCCAGCCTTGCTTCCTGCCATATTATTGCTTCTCCTGACGCAGGAACTGGTCAAAATCATCAATCGGAAGCGGCTTGCTGAACAAATAGCCTTGACCGTGGTCGCAGCCATTTTCCTTCAAAGCCGCTACTTGATCATGCAGCTCAATTCCCTCTGCGATGACATTCATTTTAAGACTTTGCGCGATTGTGACGATCGCTTTTACAATGGCTTGACTCTCTTGATTGTGATGAATGTCGCGAATAAACGAAGCGTCAATTTTGATTGTATCGACTGGCAAGCTTTTAATATAACTAAACGAGCTATAGCCTGTCCCAAAATCATCAATCGATATTTGGATACCGATATCACGAATCTGTTGCAGGACTGCCGTCGCCTCTTCCATTTTAACAAAAATGCTCTCCGTAATCTCGAGCTCCAGCCAATCAGGAGACAGATTTGTTTCCCGAAGAATATCCTTGATCATCTCGACCAGATCTTTTTGATAGATCTGTCTCGCTGACAAATTGACAGAGACCTTCAGCGTATATCCTTGATCGTGCCAGAATTTATTTTGTTTGCACGCCTGTTTCAAAATCCATTCCCCGAGCGCCAGAATCATCCCTGTCTCTTCGGCGATTGGAATAAAGCGATTCGGCGGGATGATGCCGAGCTCCGGATGCACCCATCTGACGAGCGCCTCCATGCCCGTCATCGCACTTGTCGCGATATCGATTTTGGGCTGGTAGTAAATTTGGAACTGCTCTTGTTCAATGGCTTTCCGCATCTCATTTTCCATCAAAATGCGCTCCAGCGACTTCGCCTCCATCGTCGGATCGAAAAAGTCATAGCCATTCTTTCCGCGTGATTTCACTGTATATAATGCCGTATCAGCCCGTTTCAGCAAATCTTCGGGATTGTCCCCATCCTGCGGGTACAAGGCGATTCCGATGCTGCACGACACGTTGAACACATGACCATCCAATTCAAACGGTCGCTGCAACTGATTCATGATCTGCTCTGCCAATGCGGTCGCTTCGCTGCGATCTTGCAGCTGGTTCTGCATAATCGTAAATTCGTCTCCACCCAGCCTGGCCACGACATCTCCTGGCTTGAGGCATGCCTGTAGACGCTTTGATGCTTCGATCAGCAACATATCCCCTACGTCATGACCGAACGAATCGTTCACATCCTTAAAGCGATCCAAATCCAAAAACAACACAGCCAGACTCGATTGGAAACGCTTGGCCTGCATCATTTCTTTGCTGAGCTGTTGGACATACATCCGGCGATTCGGCAGGTCTGTCAACGCATCGTGATAAGCCAAGTGGTGAATCGTCTCTTCGGACTGTTTCCGGTCTGTGACGTCACGGGTTACGAGTAGCAGCTTGGTCACATTTCCTTCTTCATCCATAATCGGATTGATTTTGCTTTCTGTCCAGATCACATCGTTTCTTTGCGTGTTAATCCGGCACTCTACCATGTACTCTTTACGCGTAGAGAAGGCATGCTGAATCGCATAAGCAAAAATATCTCGGTCATCCTCCACAATCCACTCGAACAGGTTGTGGATCTCCTCATCTGGAACAGTATGCTCCCATACACGCTTGTGTGACGGGGACAAATAGAGGAATTCCCCATCCAGGTTGATGATGCTGATGATATCCGACGTGTTTTCCGCGATAATGCGATACTTTTCTTCACTTCGCTTGAGCTCGTCTTCCATCTGCTTGCGACATGTGATATCACTGCGAATGGACAGGTATTGATAGATTTCGCCCGCTTGATTCTTAAATGGCACGATCGTTGTATCGACCCAATAATAGCTGCCATCTTTTGCGCGATTGCGAATTTCCCCACGCCAGACCTGGCCAGATCGAATGCTGGACCACATTTCTTTAAAAAAGCCATTCGGATGGTAACCCGAATTAAGAATACGATGGTCCTTTCCAATCAATTCACTTCGTTCGTATTTTGATATGCGGCAAAATTGCTCATTTGCCCGCAGAATAATCCCCATATGGTCCGTAATTGCCAAGATCGTGGATTGGTCCAAAGCGTATTTGACATCTGCCAGCTCATTCACAACCATGTTCAGCTCACCATCTTTTTCGCGTAGTAGCCCTACCCAATCTTGGGGTGTCAGTGAAGATATCATTTGGTTTTTCATTTCAATCTCCTGTTTATACTTTCGAATACAGTCAAAAAAAATGATCCTTATAGAAGGATCGTAACGTTCTGAATACAAGTTCGCTCCATTTTACCATGTTTTTCCGAAAGTTCAACGAGATAGCTGCGGTAGAAACAACATTTTTGCAAATTTCTTGCGGGGTTCATGCGAAAAAAATGAACCAGTGCACGTAGCCTGGCTCACTTTTTTCAACATTGCGTAAACCGGACTGCTTCCCTTACAAGCGAGCAAGAATGCTGCGATTGAGATCTGCGACAGAATTGCTGCCAGACAGCGCCATCGCGACGTCAAATTCATGGATGAGTGTGTCTAGAACACTTGCTACGCCCCGCTCTCCAGCAACAGCTAGTCCATACAAGAAAGGGCGACCAATCAGGATGGCATCGGCACCTAAAGCAATCGCTTTAACGACATCTGCTCCTGTACGCACGCCACTGTCGAGCAAGACAGGTATCTTGCCAGCTACCACCTCGGCGATCGCTGGCAACGCATCCAGCGTAGAAATAGCGCCATCCATCTGACGCCCACCGTGATTGGAGACGATGATTCCATCTACGCCATGTTCTAAGGCAAGTCTTGCATCATCCGGATGCAAAATGCCTTTTACCAGAATCGGCAGACGAGTATGCTCACGCAAAAAGGCGATATCGTTCCAGTTCAGCGCTGGATGATAAATGTTTTTCAATACTTCCTCCACTGCATTCTCCGGCGTTACCTCGGGGAGTCGTGAGCAAAAAACAGGGTCTGTCAAGTAATTCGCCAGTCCTCTTCCTTCGCGCAGTGGCGAATACCCGTTGCGGAAGTCTCTGCGCTTCCACCCTAGCATGACGGTATCTACCGTGAGGACAATAGCAGAATAGCCAGACTTTTCAGCTCGTCTAACCATGCTCGCAGAAACCTCTCGATCATTCGACCAATAGAGCTGGAACCAACGATGGGCATCACCCATCACTTCGGCAATCTGTTCGAGCGAGTGAGCAGAAACCGTACTGGCTACGAATGGCACTCCGGCTGCTGCTGCCGCCTTGGCAGATGCCAGCTCTCCATCCGGATGTGAAATCGTCTGCATGCCAACAGGAGCCAAGAAGATCGGTGTGCGCAACGCTTGATTGTACATCGAAATACCAAGCGTGCGATTCGTCACATCCCGCATCATCCGTGGAATGATTGCCCAACGGGAAAAAGCTACCCGGTTTTCTACCAGCGTTTCTTCTGCCCCTGATCCCCCGGCAATGTAATCAAATGGTCCATCCGGCAAAACCTCGCGCGCCTTTTTCTCCCAATCCTCAATGGAAATGGGCAATGCCTGCGTGTCCTTGTTCACACGGGTAAATAAGAGTGATTCTTCGTTTGTTTTCGTCATCTGGTTTGCTTCCTTTCTGCGATCGTCTTTCATCTTTTTTATCTCAATTCTCATAAATTCGCAATAGTCTTAATCTCAATTCTATTATCGAGCTTGTCCACTCTCTCACGCGCCTTTTTCAAGGCTACTTTTTCTTTTTGCCTTTTCGGGCTGCGCGACGGACCCGTTTCTTTGTCTTTACTTTCTTCATTCCAGCGGCTCCTGAACCCACCCATGTATTGGTTTGGCTATTTTCATTGATGACCTTCACTACGTTGCCGCTATTGTTTCCACCCGAACCGGAAAACGCTTTGGTTACGCTTTTCGGAGAGTTGTTTGCCGTATCGCCAAAGTTGATATTCCCGACATTATTGGTAATGGTCACCTTGCCCACAAAAGTCGGCAAAACTCCTCCCTCCCCGTTGCGTAATGGCTTATACCTATCATATTCGAACGGTTTTGCGCCCGCTTGGACGATGGTTGAGGGCATTTGTCTGATGTGGTCTTACCCCAAAAAAAATCTCCCCGAGTAGACAAATCTACACGAGGAGAAAAACCTTTTTATTGCGCGGTATAACCGCCGTCGACCAGCAGGCTTGTCCCTGTGACGAAGGAAGCATCATCGCTGGCAAGGAACAAAACAGCCTTGGCGACTTCTTCTGGTTTACCCAAGCGCCCCATCGGATGCAACCCGATCAGGTGCTCATTCAAGGCTTCATTACGCCCAGCAATCAGTGGTGTATCAATGTAGCCCGGGCAGACCGCATTTACGCGAATCCCTTGCTTGGCATACGTAAGTCCCAGTGTCTGGGTCAGGAGCTTCACGCCACCTTTGGCGGAGGAGTATGCCGTCACACCTGCTTTTCCAGCATGGCTATGGATCGAGCCGCAGTTGACAATCGCGCCGCCAGTTCCTTGCGCCAGCATTTGCTCGATGACGTATTTATCGCACAAGAACACGCCGGTCAGATTGATATCAATCGTTCTTTGCCAGTCCTCCATACTCAACAGATGGCCTGGTGCGTCTTTCGCGATTCCTGCATTGGCAAACAGAATGTCTACCTTTCCGAACTTTTCTACAGTGGCGCTCACCATGTTTTTCACTTCGTCTTGTTTCGTTACGTCCGTTTTCACGAACAACGCATCGAAGCCTGCTTGATTGAGCTCTTCCGCCAATTCATTTCCACGTGGAGAGAAGTCAGCAATCACTACTTTCGCCCCTTCTTTCGCGAAGAGGCGGACGCTTGTTTCACCGATTCCACTTGCTCCACCTGTTACGATCGCTACTTTATTTTCCAGTCGCATGGATAACTCCTCCTATTTTTCGAAAATGGTATTCCTGCCGTTTTATCGCGCTGTTGCGCCGCCATCAATAACGAATTCCGCACCTGTGACATGGGAAGACTCATCAGAAGCGAGGAACAGCACCATATTGGCTACATCCTCGACAGTACCGAGGCTACTTTCCCTTCGAGTCTCGCCATTGTAAACGCCTCCATTTGTCATGTCTTTTGTACCTGATCTCTTGCCTTGCTTTCATTATAGGACTCTTTTATATTTAAAAATATGTAAACATACTTAGCCTTCCTTAAGCACCACTAAAGGATGTGATGTTACCAAATGCATCTGGAACAGCTCGAATACATCGTAGAGGTAGCGAAGACAGGCTCCCTGACCAAAGCCGCTCGGAACAAGCATGTGACCCTCTCCGCCATCAGCCAGTCGCTTTCCAGTCTGGAAGCAGAGCTGGGTGTCTCCCTTTTTACACGTTCGCGGCTTGGAGCGGTACCGACCCCTGAAGGGCGCATCATCATCAAAAAAGCGTTTGAAGCATTGGGAAAGATCCAGGAGATCTGGGAAGAAGCACAAAACTACACAAACACGTTAAGTGGAGAGCTGAGGCTCGCCACGATACCCGGTCCCATGAACCTACTGGTCGATGCCGTCGCGAGCTTTAAAAAAGATTACCCTCACATCCGTACCGAAATTGCAGAAAAAGGCACACAGGAAATATTAGAGGACATTCTTCAGGACAAACTGGACATTGGTCTGATCATTATCCACGAAAACCTGCTCAAAAAGAGCGAGGGCCTAGGCTTGGTGTTCGAACAGTTGCTAGAGGGAAAAATGGTCGTAGGTGTAGGCAAAAACTCGCCACTTGCCTACCAGGATTCCGTCACACCTGAAGAGCTTCGCAAGCAATCCTTCGTCCTGTACAACGACGACTATGTCAAATGGTTCGTAGAGGATTTTTCCGCTACTTATGGTCCCCTCGACATTTTGTTTACGACGAACAACACAGAAGCACTCCGCAATGCAATCCGGCAAAATCTCGCGGTAACCATCGGACTGGACTACTCATTTGTTCATGAACCTCATTTGCAAGACTCCGATTCAATCACGCTTGATTTGGATATTCCTTATCAGCAACCTATTTACTATGGCTGGGTACGCTCGGAGGAACGGCATTATTCTCGTATTTCGATGAACTTTATCAATCGACTCCAATACGATTTGAAAAGCAAGAAATACCCACCCACTCCATAGAGAAAAAAGGCTGCCGCTTCATTTTCGCGGACAGCCTTTTTCAAATCGTACCTACTGAGCAGGGGCTAGGAAGGTCTGGATATCGTTACCGTTGATGATTAGAGCTGATCTGGCCTTCACCACTTGACCCTCGTACGTAAAGTCTTGCTTTGAAAAATTCGCAATGACATGCATGTCATCCCCGTAAGACGTCTTTTGTACCAGTCTGTCAGGGGTCAGCATTTGAAAATCCGTCATCTCACGTAGCACGGCTTTTTTGTGGAACGGTGACCACACCTTCAAATAGTTCAAGATCAGGTCTTGATTGGTATCCCACATCTTCCGGTCCAGATGATAGAGTGGTGGAACGTTGTAGAGGAGCTCTTTTAACATCCGCGTTCCTACTTCGTCCTTGATCTTCAGGCTGCTCCACTCCCAATGATGGCTAGTAATAACGGAATCGTTGTACACCAGCTTGTACAGCGGCAATGAATAGGCAGGATCGATATACACATGTCGGTATTCTTCCTTGATTGGAACCTGCTTCGCGTATCTCTCAGGAATATCACCCGCCGGGGACCAATACCCTCCGATATAATACGGGCTCGTCTTGTTTTTGCGCATGTCCGGATCTGCCCATTTGATCACAGGCGTCTCAATTCCATGCGCATAAGCAATATTTGTGCTAGCGAAGTCATTACCTGTCTCAGAACCGATGACCAACTTCTTTTCATCGCGAATGTAATCCATTCTCGCAAGCTTCGACTTCATATCCTGCGCCTGTGTTGTCGAATGCTCCGGCGTGTAGTCATCGTTAAAATCGCCTGCCGCATCCACGTCGATAAACCACGAGTTGAACGCCACATCGTTTCTCATGATTTCATCCATACGCTGCTTCACGCTAGGCAGCGACAAGGTCGGATTGAGCAAGCGCCCTTGTTGCAGGAACCCGCCCTTCTTTTCTCCGTTTTTCTTCGCTATCGTAGCATTCTCATATAAGCTTTTATCCGCGAAAATCGCCGTATTCCAATCCGGGTTTTCATCCTTGTGAATGGAATGGTAGGAATCGTAGCTGGCAATCAAATAACCTGCGTCATTAGCTTGCTGGATGAATTCCGGCTTTATATAAGCGGCAGTCCAGTCCGGCAATCCCAGCCATGCATGGTCGATTCCAGCGGCTTTCATGTCTTTTAGCAAATCAGTCGAATCCGCATTTCCCCATTTTTCTACCGGCGGAACTACTTCCTGCAACACACTTTTCAGCAGTCGTTTGTTCAAGTCATACAACTGTGATTCATTCAGTGTGTCCATTCCTTTTGCGATCAGTTCTTGGGACTTCGCGTCGATATTCGTAAATAGCTTTGGATTATAGAACGCGGGCGAACGCAAGGCATAGTTGAAACCGCCCAGAATCGCCTTCTTCTGGTAGGCCGCGACGTAATCCTGCTTTTTGATCTCTCTGAACTGCTGTATGCTCTCTTTTCCATCTGCTCCGTTGTTGGTCAAAATATGCTCCATCCATTCGATGAAGCTCTCATTCAGCTTGTTTTTCAAAGCATTCCATTTCACATCGGCTTCTGACAAAAAGCTCTTGTTCCACACATAGAAATGCGGAGCGCCATACAGCTTTTCTACGTCCGGATTGGCTTTTGCTTTTTCGGCCAGCGTCAGCAGTTCTCCGTTTTGTTTGACGTAATTTTTGTATACGCCTGCTATGCTCACAGGGTCATTGTCTGTTAGATATAATCGGAAGCCGTACGTCTTGTCCGGATTTACCGTCGGGAATTCGTGTGTGAACGCAAAGGAAAGCGCCGGATCAACCTTAAAATCCACCGTATTGTTAAACAAGTTGTCCGCGACGTACATCAGTGCGTACTTGCTTTTGTTCACGGCAAAAAAGCGCATGGAGAAAGACTCGGCAAAGGTCAAGCTCTCGTCCTTATAGAAAGATTGCCACTGCTTGTCGTCAGCAGGAATCCACTTCCCTTCGCCAATCGGCAGCATGTAGCTCGGTCCTTTTACGGTTGGCCAAGAAAAGCTCTCCGCTCCGGTCGAAGTCAGTGTAATCTGCAAATGATCTTCTTCTTTTTTGATGGACACGTCCAGCTTTTCGTCTGGATAGCTCCATGTCATCTCCTTTTCCCCTTTATTCAGGTTTGTCACTTTGCGCGGCGCCATCGGTTCGGATGCTCGTTCTTTGACCCCGTCCTTTTCCACAAAAACTTCGAAGGTCTCCGGTTTTACGTCAAAAGAAAAAGCCGAATACTGATAGATGCTCTCGTGTTGCTTGACTGGCTGTCCAGTCTGTCCGCTCCCCTGATTAGCTGCGCTACTGTTCTCGCAGCCCACGACCATCTGAAGCATAAGTGTTAATGAAATGAGTAAACACGTTGATTTTTTCATCTTTTCCTCCTCTATCGAATAACTATGTACATCGTGATACGATGTTAAAGAATATGAGAAGTCGAAAGAAAAGGAAGGCCTCTTCTTTTCGACTCTTCTATTGCGATTAAGACGGTGTCGCAGTCAGATCATCATCGGATTGTATCTTCCGGCGGTATCTGTCCATCATGGATGTTCCGATTCGAAACAGCCCATAACCCACCAATCCTCCGAGTCCATTCAGTAGTAGATCATCGACATCAATGCTACCCAGAGCAAACAAAAATTGCAGCATTTCGATCACCAGGCTGGCACCAAGCGTGAGAAAAAACACGCGATGCATGTTTTTAAAGGACACGAAGAGCAATGGCAGTAAAAAGCCGAGCGGTACGAACACCGCGATATTTCCAACCAGATTGTACATAACTGTGCCAAAGCTGTAGTTGTCGTAATGAAAAATGTAATCTGACAGCGTTTGAAAAGGTTTTGCGTTTTGAAACAGATGGGTATATTGCGGGACACCGTACTCGATCATCCTTTGTTTCCACTCCACTGAAAATGCTCTGCGCCTCCAACGGTCAGGAGACAATAACAGAAGATAGCTGGCGATGGATACATACAAGTAGAACAAGAGCATGAACCATTTGCGCATGTATTTATCCAGTAAGGGCAGAGATTCGGACAGCTGCCTTCTGATCTGCCCGACGGGACCGAATCGTTGAATGGTCTGTGAGACAGCTTCATGTTCTCCGTAACCCTCTTCGATTAGTTCTGCCTTCATACTGTTTAAATGATCCAGCAGTTCATCCTTGAGATCTTGCTTTTCCCATTTGGAACACGGCAAGTGACTGACAACCTGCTCTGCGTATTGTTCGATCTTCACGAGATTACTCACTTCCCTCGTTACAGAGCGTGACTAATCTGGTTAGACTCTGCCAATCCTTCATCTTATCTTGAAGAAGTCCCTGCCCTGTCTTGGTTATCCGGTAATACTTGCGGCGTCCACCTTCGTTGGCTTCTCCCCAATAAGACTCGACGGCCTTTTGCGTCTCCAGTCGCTTCAGAGCAGGATAGAGTGTGCCCTCACCGATTTCATACAGATCATTACTCTTCTCTCGAATCTTCTTGGCTAATTCATAACCGTACTGATCTTTCTGTGCGATCAGAGAGAGAAGCAATAAATCGATGCTTCCTTTCAACAGCTCCTTGTTCACAAAAGCACTCCTCCCAGTGACATGCCTAGAGGTTATCACACTATACCTCGTGATACAAGGTAGATCATTAAGGAAATTCGAGGGAAGTAGCTTTAGTTCTATGTAATTATTGACAATAACAAAATGGGTAATATAGACTATATTCGACAAGATTTTTCATGAGTCTACATACTTTCAGATGATCATTCTTTTCTACACGCAAACAGATAATAGGCCCATTGTACGAATCAAAAAGAAAATTTTCACTTTTTTGGAGCGGGTTACATTCAATTCGTGACTTCATTCTCTTAAACAGGAGGCACTTACATGCTTGCCGACTTTCCAACGTTCATTCTGAATGCGGTTCTCTTAGCCTATTTTGCAATCGGTGTGCTATTTTTGTATTCCGAATCCAAATTTTTGCGTAAAATGAAGACTCGTAGAAATAGATAACCCGATTTTTAGATAAAGGAGTTTGCACGTACATTGAGATCTTATTTCCGCCAATTTCTGCCACGTCAGAATCAACCTCAAGAAATTTCATACAAGGAACTGGATTCGAAATTGATCAGAGCTGCTCGCTACGATCTAGCTGCAAGCCACCTCTACATCCGTTTTCACGATGGACGCGAGGTCGTTTACTGTCGGGTCACTCCTTACGCTTACAATGCGTTTTTAAATGCTGAATCGTTCAGCGATCATTTTCATTCGTTCATCAGCCAACGGTACTTGAACTATCAGGTAATGTAGCCTGCCTATACAAAATGCCCTCAGCATGTCTTCTCGACACTGAGGGCATTTGTTGTTGATCTACTCTATTTTAATGCGCGATGCAAAAAAGATTTGGTTCGCTCAAATTTGGCGTTTGTAAACAATTGCTCAGGTGTCCCCGACTCTACGAATTCTCCGTTGTCCATAAACATGATTTGGTTCGCTACCTCTCGCGCGAATCCCATCTCATGCGTCACAACCATCATTGTCATATGCTCCTGGGCAAGCTGCTTGATGACTTGCAGTACCTCACCTGTCAGTTCGGGATCGAGCGCAGACGTAGGTTCGTCAAATAACAAGATTTGCGGATTCATCATCAGTGCTCTGGCGATCGCCACACGCTGCTTCTGTCCGCCTGAGAGCTTCGCCGGATACGCCTCTGCCTTATCAGACAGACCGACCTTCTCCAAGAGCTCTGAACTCTTTCTGTGGATGTCCTGAGGCGCCTCACCTTTGACTACGCGTGGTGCGATCTCCAGATTTTCCTTTACTGTGAGATGAGGAAACAGATTAAAATGCTGAAAGACCATGCCCATTCTCGATGTGATCTGCTTGATTTCCTGGTTACTGGCATAAACGCCGTCCTTCACCAAAAAATCATCCTGCACACGAATGCTGCCACCATCCACGTGTTCCAGATTAACCAAGCTGCGCAGCATTGTACTTTTACCGGAGCCAGACGGTCCAATAACCGCTACGACTTCGTTCTTACTCACCGAAAACGAGACATCTCGCAAAACTTCCTGATTGCCAAACGATTTCTTTAGATTCGATACTTGAATGATATCCATGCAGCGCCAGCCCTTTATTCGAATTTGAATCTTTTCTCCAGCCACTTAAAAAACAACGTCAACAATAGCGTCATCAACAAATAAATGATTCCTGCAATAAAAAACGGAACGATGGTAAAGTCACGGTTCACGGCCGTTTGAGCAAAGTGAAGCAATTCAGGGACAGCAACCGCATAGAGCAGCGCTGTGTCTTTTACGAGGGTAATTGATTCATTTGCGACGGCAGGCAAAGCCACGCGAAACATTTGCGGCAAAATAATCTTGTTGGTTGTCTGCCATTTGCTAAAGCCGAGAACCTGCGCTGCTTCGTACTGTCCTTTGTCGATCGATAGCAGTCCTCCACGGAAAATCTCCGCGAAATACGCTGCGTAGTTCAGCACAAAGCCGACACATGCAGCGACGAACCGATCCAGCACTAAATACTCTCCCACTACAGGCAAGAGCGGCAGCCCGAAGCAAATAAACAACAGCTGCAATAAGAGAGGGGTTCCTCGCATCACATACACGTACGTATGCGCGAACCAGGAAAGCGCCTTATTACTGCTCTTTGCCAGTAAGGTAATCAGAAAACCTAATGGAATGGAAAGCAGAATGGCGATGATAAACAACAGCACCGTCATCTGCGCCCCCTCTAGCATGGGCTTCGTAATGGAGAGAATGTAGTCTACGCTCATCTTGGTATGCTCCTAATCCTGAAAATAAAAGCGTGGCTCCGCCAACCATTCGGCGAAGCCATCGCTGTTCCTCTTATTTCAATACACGATTTTCGCCAAACCATTTTTCCGATATTTTTGCAGCTGTTCCATCCTGATTCATCGTATCCAGCGCTTTTTGCAGCTCATTCAACAATGCCTCGTTGCCTTTTTTGACGCCTACTCCATATTCCTCAGGGGACAGCGATTCTTCCAACTGCTTAAAGGTTCCAGGTTCTTTTGCCATATAGTAATCGGCCACAATCTGATCGATGACGACTGCTTCTACACGACCGATCTTCAAATCGCTCAGTGCCAGTACGTTATCAGGGAACTCCGTAATCGATTTGACCTGATTTTTGATATCATTCGCATTAATCGCTTCAGCTGCGGAAGACAGCTTTTGCAAACCAATTCCTTTACCAGCCAAGTCTGACAGCTTGGTCAAGTTGCTATTTGCCATCGTGACAACTACTTGCGCGTTTTTCAGATAAGGCTTGGTAAAGAGAACCTTCGCTTTTCTCTCATCCGTAATCGTATATCCATTCCAGATCAAGTCAATACGACCGCTGTTTAGTTCAGACTCTTTCGCACTCCAATCGATTGGTTGAAACTCGACTTGTTTTCCCATTTTTTCGCCAGCCGCACGCGCATAATCAATATCAAAACCGACTAGCTCGTTTTTCTCATCCCGAAATCCCATTGGTGCGAACTTATCATCAATTCCGATAATCAGCTTATTCGCGTCAGCGCCAGTGTTTGCGCTGGAACAGCCCACTACCAATGAAACCATCGCACTCAACAACAATGACATCCATGCTATTTTTTTCATCGTGATGATCCCCCTCGTGTCCCTACTCTATATTTTACTCTGATAAAGTGGTAATACGTTAACAAGGTATCATGATAGCACATTAGCAAGGAATAGTCGATACTTTAGCAAACAAAAGCACCTTAGAAATATACGCCAAATAAATGAGAAAAATGTCCGACTAGCAGATGCACGTCTTTTTCTTTTTTCCGACACTCCCTCGTTCCTCTATCTTTTTGATATAGTCCGTAGCCAACGGAACCTTGCACGCTGTTTGTCCGACGTCCACATGTACTTTGCCAATCGCTGCGGCCACTTCCAACGCTTCCTGATGAAGTTCTGGTACATACGCGCCTACTGAAATAACGAATTGATTCATGGTGTACCGTACGCGATTTTGTTCCTGGTGAATCGTCTCCTTCACTCTCATGAGGAGCCGTTTGATTTCTTCTTTATCTAGCAGTTCATCGGGAGTAATCGACAGGTAGTTCGAATACGTATTCCACCCACATGTGGCTACCATCTCTTCTTTTGATTGGAGCCATTCCCGTGCCAGCTCCATGGCAAAATTGCTCTCAGCTGCTACACTCGCAACCGTATATTCGGCGGGCGCGTACCAAGATACTTTCTTTACCCACGCCTGCAGCCGCTCTTTTGTCATGCTCTTCGGGTCAACCGTCAATCCGGCCAAGTACATGGCGTCGTAGTTTCCCGTGTCGTACAGCGCCTGGACGAGCTGCTGGTCACGCTTTACCTCCTTGACCAGCTTTTTCATATCACCGACTCGCACGCCAAACAAAGGCTCTTTAGCCCCATGCCGCAATAACGTTTTTTTCGTCTGTTCTGTCCCCATCGCTTCGAGCTTCTGCATGACTTCTTCCAGCGTCATCTTGTTACCCTCCTTTTTCTTCTATTAATAGGATAACCAGCAGCGTTACCTCCAACACGAAAAAACCCTCCATTCAAAGGAGAGCTTTTTCCTGAAGAGCTTGACGCGCTTTTGCGCTTTTTCTATCTTTACGCCTGACTGGTTACTTTGATATACGAAACATTTCTGACGTTGATGACAACATCATCGTACTGTAACCATCCGCCATCTTGATTTGCGACCATTTGAATGATCTCTTCCGGTTCCGTCGTTTCGATGCTAATCGTTTCGCCGCCCCCGGAAAAGTAAAATTGAATCACTTTTACTTCCTTCATAAAATCCCCTCCTATTCCTTCTAGTTATCGGATAGTTGGAAAATTTTTGTTACGGGTGATTTTCGGGAAATACTTTATGAACAATTAGTTAATTTTCCCTACCAAAACTTGACAAGGATATTTCTTTTGGCTTATATTTTCCATAATTATATCTAGCAAAATTCGACACATATTTACAATTTTTTCTATAAACCGAAAAAGGCAAAGTCATCGAAAGGTGGCGACGCAAAACCACGGGTCTACAGTCTAGTCTTTGACCATGATAGCCGGGTTGCCATCATCTTGTGACCATTTTTTGATGTTGGTAGCTTCGGTTGTTCCATTATGATGGAACGGCCTTTTTTTGTGTTTACTTTTTTGAAAGGAGGATGAAAGCATTTTCATTTTCATTACGGATGGCAAAGCATAACTTTTGAGACGTCAAACTTACACAACATGATTCAATCAGAGAAAATGATGGAGTGGAGAAGTTATGTACAAACAAGTAGAAACCGTACAAGATTTAGCAAAGTTTCATGAAATCAAAGAAGCAGTCTGGACAAGCATGGGCTTCGAAATGGAGTACGCGAAAGAAGGCTCTGCTCTGTTCCTTTTAATCGCTGATGATGGTGAAGCTGGTGGAACGTTTGAGATGACACCCTTTTCCAAATCAAGTCCTTATATGAAATCACTTTTTCAAGATGCTGTTACAGCAGACATGAAAGTAATGGAGGTAGACAGTCTCGCTGTTTTGCCGAAATACCGCGGACAACTAGGGCAGAAAGGCATTTGCCTGATGATAGATTTCGCTGAAAAGCATGGTTACACCCACGCAATCGGTGTAGCAGATCCTACTTTTTTTAAGTTTGTTAACAAGAAATACCAAGTAAAGGCAACTCAGACCAGAGATATCGTCTTTTACAAAGGGGCCGACGCCATTCCGACCCTTTTCCACTTAAAAGAAGTCTATGAAAATAAGCACGATCCCAAATATTCCTGGTACAATTCGTCATCCAACCAAGTAAAAGTTGAGGTAGGTGGGTAACATGGATAACATTGATCTATTGAGAAGAAGAAACAATTGGGTCGTAATCGTATTCGCAAGTATTATTACGGTTGTTCAGGTCTTAAACCTTTTTCTAGGCGTATCGTACACATTCGTTCTCACGATACTGGGTATTTTGTATGGCGTGCTGGCACCTTTTACTTACATCTCCAATCGCCCGAGCTTCCGTGAAAAAGCAGCGCCCTTCATGAAGTTTTTCAACCTCGCCGTAATCGGGATTTTCATGTTCATCATAGTTGGACTAGACCCGCATATGATCAATATCATGACCATTATGTTCTTTGTAGCAGTCATGGGGATTTATCAAGACCGACTCATTAATATTTTGACGATTGTATCAACATTGGGTATTGTCTCTTACTACTTCCTGACACAAAGAGAGACGATTTTCCATTCGACTAATAATCTTGATCTGATGTACTTCCTGCTTACCTTCTGCTTCGTCTCTGTCACGAGCATGATGCATGCAGTATTCAATAACAAGCTGCAACAAGAAAGCGAGCAACAAAAGCAAGAAGCGATTGCCTCGAAGGAATCGTTGCAACGTGTTCTGGATCAGATCAATGAATCACTCGGCTCTATGCAAGACTATCAAGAGAATTTGAACAAGGTGACGGATGGCGTGAACATTCGTGCTGTGGAAACAGTTGCTTCCCTGCAAGACATTATGGAGTCCTTTACGATCCAAACCGGCAATACGGACGAGCTGCGTCGGGAAATGAGCTCGACGAATCTGCAAGTTGAGGACATGACCCGCTCTGTTACGGAGATGCATGAGTACGTAGAATCGACCAAAGAAGCCACTAACGAGAGCGGCAAACGCATCGGCAACATCGGCAATGACTTTGAACGATTCATCACGGATATCCAAGGTACGAATCAGCTGATCCAAGAGCTCAATAAGGAAACTGAATCGATTGGGAAAATCATTCAAACTATTTCCGAGATTTCTGCACAAACCAATCTGTTGGCACTCAATGCCACGATTGAAGCATCTCGCGCAGGTGAACACGGCCGAGGCTTTGCTGTCGTAGCGGATGAAGTACGCAAGCTGGCTGAATCCTCCAAGCTATCCTCTGAGTCGATCTCGAACCTGCTCATGACCATACGCGAAAAAATGAAGCTCGTATCGGATATGATTTCCGAGTCACAAACTTCTTTTGAGAAAAATAGCGAGGGCATCCTCGAAGTACAAGAAATGTTCACCAATGTAGACAACTACATGCAAAACTTTGCGGATAAAACGAAAAACCTGCAAGAGTTCATCATCCATGTTCACAGCATGATTCAGGAAGTCGGCGCAAAAGTTGAAGTCAACGCAGATATTACCGACAAGAACAAAGAGAGCCTGGAAGAAGTGCTTGTTCTCGTTTCTGAGCAAAAAGAAGAAGTCGTTAAGGTCTCTGGCGGCTTTGAGAAAATCGAACAGCAAATGCGTGGTCTCCATATGTAACCTTCCTACAACCGCCTTTCAAGGGCGGTTGTTTTCTTTTTTCATTTTGTAACCGAGCAGATATATAATGTAAATATTCTGATATTTAATATCTTACACAATGAAAGGAGGCACATCATTAATGGATGCACGAATTGAAACAAAAACCATTCAGACCAATCGCCTGCTTGTTTCCTATCTGACAGCAGGCGTACCGGATGGAGAACCGCTTCTTCTCATTCACGGCAATGCATCCTCCAACTTGTTCTGGGATGATACCATTGCGGCGCTGTGTGACCAGTACCGTGTGTATGCTCCTGATATGCGTGGCTATGGAGCAAGTGAAGCATTGCCAATCGATGCAACACGCGGTTTGCGAGACTGGTCAGATGACCTTCATTCATTTATTCGGGCATTGGACTTGCCAACACCTGTCCATCTTGCCGGCTGGTCGTTGGGTGGAGGGATCTCAATGCAGTTTGCCATCGATTACCCGCAGGAAGTCCGCTCTCTGATTCTAATAGCCCCCATGTCCCCTTACGGCTTTGGTGGAACCAAAGATATAGCTGGCACCCCGTGCTACAACAGCTTCTCAGGCTCGGGTGGTGGAGCCGTCAACTCCGAGCTGGTCAAAAGGATAGCAGCCAAAGATATGGGCAATGAATCTCCCTCCAGTCCTCGTAATGTCATGAACCAGCTATATTTTAAGCCCCCGTTCCAAGTTGCCCCAGAGCAGGAAGACCGTTATGTGAGTGCAATACTCTCCACTAGGATTGGAGAGAACTTTTACCCTGGTGCCTTTGATTACGTAAACGATTGGCCCGGTGTTGCTCCTGGAACGACGGGGATTACGAATGCGATTTCTCCCAAATACGTTAATTTGTCCGGGATTGTCCAGATGGAACCGAAATGCCCGATTTTGTGGATTCGCGGTGCGGATGATGCCATTATCTCGGATCAATCGCTTGCTGATTTCGGTACGCTGGGCAAGCTTGGCTATGTACCCGGATGGCCGGGGGAAGACGAATATCCCCCGCAGCCGATGGTCTCACAAATTCGGGATGTGCTGGAACAATATCAGCGAGCTGGTGGTTCCTATCAGGAGATTGTCATGGAAAATGTGGGGCACGCACCACACATCGAGAAAGCAGAGGAGTTTGTACAGCTCATTCGAAAAACCGTCAGGGCATGACCCTGGCGGTTTCATTTTGCGATCTATTGGCTTCCTCCCCCGCAGCCTATGTTCGAGCATCATTAAATAATTTCACTCACTATGGCGGGCAATGCAAAATGGATAAGAGTATTCTCGAAGGAGTTGTGGATGGACACCTGAATGTTTTTGGGACGACAAACCTGAAAGTCGCTGATCTATCCATCGCCCCTATCCTACCTGATGGTAACACTTCCACTCCGGCACAGATCATCGGTTTAAACTCAGTACGATTTATCCGTGAAGAGGCGGAAGACCATCATAACGATGATTGTGACGACGATGATGATTAATTTACTCGATCCTATGTGGCTGTAGTCTGAACCGTTACCATTTCCCGAAGCTCTACCTCTTCCTGACAAATAGCCCATGATTGATTCATGGGCTTCTTTTATCAGCCATCCCTCAATATGTAACCAGGTTATTTGTTCGTGTCTTTCTCCGCTTTCGATACCTTCAAGTTAATTTCTCGATCCTGCTCCTCGATAATCGCTCGATCCTCTGCATTATCTCTCACTACTTTTTGCGTCAAAATCGATCCAACTGCTACCAGAAGCATGCATGCGATATAGTACCCCTTTTCGTGCAGTTGAAGACCAGTTGCATTGTATAAACCGATGGAAAATAGCAGTACCCCTGCGCCTAATGTAAAGTATGCCAAGAAAGTGAAGGCCCCGTGTTGCGCATCCGATGCTTTTGTGGATACATAGTAACACCCCTCACATTTTGTTCATGTGGCTCATGCTAACAAATATAAGTCAACCGGACGATTTCTCGCCCGGTTGCCTCCATAGATTACTTCACCGCTTCTTTCTTGCCAAAGAAAGTACGCAACGCCTTGTATACCTCGCCCTTTTCCCGAATGACACAATGCATGAATTTCGGCTCTTTGATGTGGCGATACGCTGACATGAGGGTGCTGTGCCTGTTATACTGATTCACTTCGCCATAGCCGAACATGTTGCATCTCTCCATGAGCTCTTTGACTAGCTTTACGCAACGCTCATTGTCAGACGTGAGGTTGTCGCCATCAGAAAAATGGAACGGGTAAATGTTGTACTGTGATGTCGGGTAGCGGCTATCGATGATCTCCAACGCTTTTTTGTAGGCAGAGGAGCAGATCGTCCCCCCGCTTTCGCCTTTCGAGAAAAAGGTGTCCTCCGTCACTTCCTTCGCATCCGTATGATGGGCGATGAAGACGATCTCGACTTTTTCGTACTTGGTGCGCAGAAATCGTACCATCCAGAAGAAAAAGCTGCGGGCGATATACTTTTCAAACACGCCCATCGATCCGGAAGTATCCATCATCGCAATAATGACTGCGTTGGAATGAGGCTTGATAATCTCTTCCCACGTCTTGAAACGCAGGTCATCATCCGTGATCCCCAGCTCCATATCACTGTAGCCTGCCAGCGCATTTCGGCGGATGGCCGCAATCAGCGTACGTTTTTTATCAATGTTGCCCATCAAGCCTTTTTTCCTGACATCATTGAACCGAGTCTCTTCCACGACGATTTGATCCTCGTCTTTTTGTTGAAGATTCGGCAGCTCCAGCTCGGCGAAAAGCATCTCCTGCAATTCTTCTACGCTGATTTCTGCCTCGTAGTAGTCTACACCTGGCTGGTCCCCGGCTCCCTGACCTTTTCCAGGCCCTTGCGCTGGATCGCCGTCACGAGCTACGACATCGCCTACTTTACTGTTTCCTTTACCTTGACCGCCATGTTTTCCCTTTTGGAAGTTAAATCGCAATCGGTATTCATCCAGGGAGCGAATAGGGATCTTAATGACTTCCCGACCATTCGACATGATGATGTTTTCTTCGCTGACGAGATCGGGCAGATTTTTTTTGATCGCTTCTTTCACTTTTTCCTGGTGTCGATTTTGGTCCTGGTACCCTTTGCGGTGCAGCGACCAGTCTTCCCGGGAGACAATGAACGACGATTCATCTTTCATGCCGTCTCCTCCTAGCAACTGGCGCAATCTGCGCCGAATATGACGTGCTCCTCATGTCGCCAACGATCTGTCATCTGTTCAACAGGCTTCCCACGTAGCGCAGCAACTCATTTGCGCAAACCGGGCAATATTGATGCTCTTCGATAAGGCGCTTGGTGACCTCATTAATTTTCTTGAGCTGATGTTCATCAGGCGTTTTGTTCGAAGTCGTAATCTTGACGACATCCTTCAGATCGGCAAACAGCTTCTTCTCGATAGCTTCCCGCAGACGATCATGTGTGCTGTAGTCAAAACGCTTCCCTTTACGCGCATAGGCCGAAATACGGATGAGAATTTCTTCACGGAAGGCCCGCTTGGCATTTTCTGAGATGCCGATTTGCTCCTCGATGGAACGCATCAGGCGCTCATCTGGATCCATCTCCTCACCTGTAACGGGGTCGCGGATTTTGTTCATGTTGCAATAAGCTTCCACATTGTCCAAATAGTTATCCATGAGCGTTTTAGCCGACTCTTCGTAGCTGTAGACAAACGCCTTCTGCACTTCTTTTTTCGCCAGCTCGTCGTACTCCTTGCGCGCGATAGAGATGAAGTTCATATACCTCTCCCGCTGCTCCTTGGTGATGGATGGATGCTGGTCAAAGCCTTCTTTTAGCGCCCGAAGAATATCAAGCGCATTGATGCACTCCGTGTCGCGGCGGATCAGGGCACTGGAGATACGGTTGATGACATAACGCGGATCAATACCGGACATTCCTTCGTCGGCATGCTCGTTACGCAGCTCTTCCAGATCGGCTCCCTTGAAGCCTTCCACCGATTCACCATCATACAGCCGCATCTTTTTCAGCAGATCTGCCCCTTGTTTTTTCGATTCTTTCAGGCGGGTCATAATGGAAAAGACTGCTGCTGACCGGAGCGCGTGTGGAGCAATATGCACATAACCCAAGTCGGATTGCTTGATTAATTTCGCGTATATTTTTTCTTCGTCACTGACACGCAGATTATACGGCATCGGCATGACGATAATCCTTGATTGCAGTGCCTCATTTTTCTTATTCGCAATAAATGCCTTGTACTCCGATTCGTTCGTATGCGCCACAATTAGCTCATCTGCAGAAATGAGGGCAAAACGACCTGCCTTGAAGTTTCCTTCCTGTGTCAGCGACAGAAGATGCCACAAAAATTTCTCGTCGCATTTCAGCATTTCCTGAAACTCCATCAATCCGCGATTGGCTTTGTTCAATTCACCATCAAAACGGTAAGCACGAGGGTCGGACTCAGAGCCGTACTTCGTAATCGTCGAAAAGTCGATGCTGCCCGTCAAATCGGCAATATCTTGTGACTTCGGATCGGAAGGGCTAAATGTACCGATCCCGACACGATTGGCTTCAGAAAACAAAATCCGGTGAACAGGGAAATCCTCGATGCACCCTCCGTATTCGTTCTCCAACCTCATCCGGTTATAGGGCGTCAATTCTCCTTCAATCTTGATTCCCAGCTCTTCTTCCACCTCTGGACGCAGATCGTGCGGAATGAGATGAAGTGGTTCTTCGTGCATGGGGCATCCATCCAATGCATAGATCGCTCCAGCTTCCGTCCGGGAATACTCTTCCAGTCCTCGCTTCAGCATCGTCACGAGCGTAGACTTACCGCCACTGACAGGTCCCATCAAGAGCAAGATGCGTTTGCGGACATCCAGACGACGTGCAGCTGAGTGGAAATATTCCTCTACTAGGCGCTCAACAGAACGATCCAGTCCGAAGATTTCTCGACTAAAAAATTGATACGAACGTGAGCCGTCCTCGTTCTCTTCAACCCCCGCACTTTTAATCATGTTGTAGACGCGTGAATGCGCCGTCTGGGCAATTTGCGGATTTTTACGTACCAGTTGCAAATATTCAGCGAATGTTCCTCTCCACATCAGGTTTTCTTCGCGGGCCCGGTGCTCAGCGATCCGTTTTAAAATGTCCATGTTCGACACTCCTCCCTCTTAAGCCCCTCTCTCTTCCCAACTACAATGTACTCTCATGTATATGTCCGCCTGCGGTCACGCATTCACGTGCAAGCCGTTTTCTCCGGTTGCCAACAGGCTCTTACAGCCTTTACATATGTGTATGCGAGACATCAACACAAGTTTCAGCAATCTTCCCATAAAAATACGGCACACTGCTTTTTTACAGCTCGGAAGATTACGGAATTGTAAGGTTTAACAAGCGTAGCTGTAAGTTGATTCGATGGTTTGTAAGCACATCTCCCCTGTAAAATACAATCATAAGCAGCATACACGGAGGCCAATACGGATTGGCGTAAAATAACAGGGGGAACGATCATGGACATTCAAGTAGAACGCATTCAAGTGAAAAAAGGACTTTATTTGACCGGCATTGCGAGCTTGGTGATCCTTGCGATATTTATTTACCAAGCAGTGACAGGAATGGAACTCGATACGGGTGAAATACTGAGTGTGTATATTTCGCTTAGTGCTTTTTTGAAACTTGTACATGACTATCGAAAATTGTCTCACTTCAGGGCACAGCAGCTTTAATTCGTTTGCAAAGTGGGCAGGCTACGCTATAATGGAAGTAGTTTGTTTACGAAAGGAGCTGTCAAACGTGGGTACATTTATCGTAGCATTGGTCTTCGGAGCTTTTCTGTTTTTCATGCTGACAGCTGGCTACAACGAGGACAAAACCTGGAACATGTAAGGATCATCCAGGGAAAAAAGCAGGCTGCCTACTAGGGCAACCTGCTTTTTTTGTTTTCTTGTTATTTCTTATTCTCTTTCTTTTCTGCTTTTTTCACTTCGATCTCGGCCTTGATTTCTTTTGCACTCTTTCCTGCTGTGTCAACGCCCCACTTGGCAGCCTTTTCTTTCAGGTTCTCGAGTTGTTCTTGCTTCTTCGCTTCTTTTGCTGCCTTTTTCTCAGCGTTTTCTACTTTTTTAGCTTCTTTTGCATCTTTAATAGCCGCTTTTACTTCCTTCGCGGTTTTACCTGTCGTGTCAACGCCCAGCTTTCCAGCTTTATCGTTTAGCTTGGCGAGTTGTTCTTGCTTCTTCGCTTCTTTTGCTGCTTTTTTCTCAGCGTTATCTGCTTTCTTTGCTACTTTTGCTTCTTGAATGGCTACTTTTACTTCCTTATTTGTTTTATCTGTGGTTTCTACGCCCCACTTGGCAGCCTTCGCGTTCAGCTTGGCTCTGTTTTCTTCCTTTTTCTCCGCTTTCGAGTGCTTAACTGTAGGTGCCACCGCTGTATCCGCCGCAGCCACTACCGAGATACCGCTAAACAGTAAGGTAGCCATCACCAGAGACGAAACAAGTTTCTTCATGCAGGATTTCCTCCTTTATTATGTAAAACGTGGTCGTACAATCCTAGCCTACCTGATGATTTTGGGAAAAGTATGTGAAAAAGCAGGCTTGACCATTTTTTAAACGGACAGCCTGCTTCTCGCCTATTCTTTCATGGTTATTTCTTAGCGCGCAAACACACCGCTTTTTTCAGAAATCGCCGTAAACAGCTCTTCTAATGATCCACGCTGATCTACCGGATACTGAGGCTCACCACGGTCTTCCATCCAATTCGTTACCAAAAACGTTTTCATCCCCAGCTTGGAAGCGACCATGTCTTCCTGCATGTGGTTCCCGACCATGACACAGTCTGTCGGTTCAACCCCGAGCTTTTGGCAAATCTCATTGTAATATCCAGGATTCGGCTTCGTGAAATGCGATTCCTCGTAGACGGTAACCAGCTCGAAATCATCCGGGGACATTCCGATCCAAGCGAGGCGATGGTGAATCGCATCACGCGGGAAAACAGGATTCGTCGCTACTGCAACCCGAAATCCTTGCTCTTTGACAGCAGCAATAATCTGCTTTGCCCATGGCGAAGGATACGTCAGGTGAGAAAGTGTTGGAAATACATCGCGGTAAAACGAATCGAACAGCGGCCATATTTCCTCTCGATCCCACTCACTGTGCTTGGTAAAATGTTCGATAAAAACTTGCTCATTCGTCTTGTCAGGCTCTTGGTTCATGATCATTGCCTTGGTCGCATCCCAAATCAGCGCCAACAGCTTTTCCGTATCGTACTTATCTCCGACATGACGACCTACTTCAACCAAGTAACTTTTGACAAAGGGTTCAGTCTGCATCTCTAATAACGTACCGTCCAAATCAAACAGGATGGTGTTCACAGTCATAATTGCTCTCTCCCTCCCAAATGCCTTACGATAGCGATGGAAAACCTAACTGACGAAGTCCCTCAAACAAGACAATAGCTGCACAATTGGACAGGTTCACAGAACGGGTCGCACCGCCCATCGGGATGCGAATAGTCTGCTCCCGATATTTTTCTGTCAGCTCTTCTGGCAAGCCCGTCGTCTCCTTGCCCAAAATAATGTAGTCGCCATCCTGGAAAGAAACGTCTGTATACAGCTTTTCCCCCCAGGTCTCCACAAAGTAAAAGGTGCCCGTACCTTCTCCTTGTGCCGCAGCAAAGTGTTCAAAGCTCTCATGATGGTGAACATTTACCGCATGCCAATAATCGAGACCAGCCCGTTTCAGGTAACGATCGTCCGTTGAAAATCCGAGCGGATGAATCAAATGCAGATGCGCTCCTGTCGCTGCACATGAACGGGCGATATTACCAGTGTTGGCCGGGATGAGCGGCTCATGCAAAACAATATGTAACGGCATATCTGAAAATCTCCTTGTAAAGTGCGAACTTGATACTTGTACACGTCCTATTATACCACCGAGCCCAGCCTCTGTAACAAATGGAGTGCCTGCTGCATCTAATCAGAAAACTTTTGGCTATCAAAGGAGTGACGATTAGATGGGGACAAACATTTCATTTTGGCGACGCCTTGTCGCACATGTGAGCATCCTGAGTTTGATCCTGTTAGGTGCCAGTTGGATGTGGACTGACTTTTCTTCGTTCCCTGCCATGGAAACATGGAGCATGATTCTCGGCTATCTCTCATTTATTTTCATTGGCTTCACCTTACTGATTGGTCCACTACAGTCCTGGCTCCCTGCTCGCTGGATGGCTATCAGCTTGTCCATCCGTCGAGATATTGGCATATGGGCGGGGGTAACGGGTCTGCTGCACGTCATTCTTGTACTCGTCCTTTTTGAAAGTGAGCCCAGGCTGATGATCATACATGAAAACCGTTCTGAAAATGCTGATGGATGGCTCGGTCTGTTCTTTTTCGCTTCCTCTGATTCAACCATGTGGCCATCTCCCAACTGGACCCTCACAGGCATTGCGAACTACCTTGGGCTGCTTGCTTTTTTCATTCTACTGGCCCTGTGGCTGACTTCTTCAGCACGCGCAGAAAAATGGCTAGGTGGCTCCAGTTGGAAAAGGCTTCATCTCGCCAATCCATGGCTTTTTGTCATCGTCTTGTTCCATGGCTTGATTTACATCCAATCCATCAAAGGAGAACCGCATACCTTTTCAGACATGCTCATTTTCGCAGCAATAATTTGGTTGGTTCGCAGTATCTCTTTTATGCGAAGAGCTTTTTTTCGCAAGCGGTGACGAATCCTTTTTTCTGGCTACACCCCTCTTATATGAAAGAAGGCATAGCGCATTTTGGGTGTATAGGCTGTGGAATCCTCATATGCCCAATAACGCATGCTGCTATCTGTCGTATGGGCATTCACTAACGGCATCTGATTCGCGTCTTTTGCGACCACGATCGTATTGTGCTGAAAGCGTCCATCCCCGTTAAAATCATAACAAATGATATCACCTGGGACCAATTCAGCCGCAGAGCTTTTCGTAACCGCCCGCATAGGTGGTCCACCCGATTTCAAAAGCAAATACAAGCTATGCGCTACCGTCCAGCTATAGCTCCATGAGGCGCCTTTTCCCGTGCGAATCCACCAGCCCTTGCCCATCTCTTTCGACATCAGCATAGGGATTCCGCCAGCGTGCAAACACTGCGATATAAAATTCGTGCAGTCATCCGTAAAACGAGGATACACCGGATTGGTCGTATTCCAATAGCGTTCCGCATACGCGACTGCATTTGCGGCATTGTATCCCCCCGCTCCATGTACAATCAGCATAGGCTGGTCAATGGCATCCTCGACACCTGACACAACGATGACAGGCTCCTCTTCTTCCTCGACCACCAATTTTTGATCTCCGCTCGACTCCCTAGCCCCTATTATCGACCACTTTTCATTCGTTTTAAGCAACTGGAGCTGGAACAATCGCTTGTTTGCCTCTTTATACTCGGTATGCTTGATCCCCAGCGTTTTCTTTTCTTGCCATTGAACCGTGATTTCCATGGTGGCATCGGTATCTACCCAGCACATGGGCGTTACGTGTCCCTGGACAGCCAATAATTTGACTCCCCGCTCCGCGATTTTCCGCTTCTCCCGGTTCAGTCGATCCCATTCTTCCTGTGCGCCAGACTCTCCTGCACAATAAAAAGGCAGCAGCCTCTCAAACTTTCCATCCATAGATGACTGGTGAACTGCTTCAAAGTATTGCTGAACAAATTCACGCCATTCCAATTTCATTTCCTCCTTTCCGCCTCCTGCCTGCGACATAGACCCATGAACCGTTCATCTCAATGAAGAATATGTCGCTCGTGGGGCATTCAGAAGAAAAAGAAAAGCTGTCCGAGCAAGCAGACAGCCTATTTGGAAGAAGCGTGAGCAAATAGTGGACCTTCTTCTAAGGAAAGCAAATATTCTTTAATGGGTAAGCCACCGCCGTATCCGACCAAGGCACCATTCGAGCCAATCACACGATGGCACGGTATGATGACAGGTATCGGATTGCGATTGTTCGCACCACCAATGGCCCGAACAGCTTTCACCGCTCCAATAGCCAAGGCGATATCTTTGTAAGAACGAGTTTCTCCATAGGGGATGTTCGATAGCTCATTCCATACAGCTTTTTGAAAGGGAGTCCCGTACAGCACGGTTGGAACATCAAACGTATTGCGCTTGCCTGCAAAATACTCTTCTAATTGTTTTTTTGCAGACTCATTGATCGCATCGTTACGCGTTGGGGTAAGTCCTAAGAACGTTTTTTTGCACCAGCGCACAAGCGGCGCCAATCCGTCTTGTTCATTGGCAAACTGAATGTAGCACAGCCCTTCTTCTGTAGAAGCCAAGAGCAATGGTCCAATCGGTGAATCCATCATGGTATAGCCTAATTCCTTTGCCATTTTACGTCCTCCCTCTCACGTTCAAACTAAGCCTGTGCACGAATCATGCGCACGCCTTTTTCTATCTCTTCCACCACTTCTGATGACGCTTCTTTGGCTTTTGCGGAAATGAGCGCTTCTTGTGCCTGCTCTCCTCCGATTTTTCCAAGTGCCCATGCAGCAGTCCCACGAATGACTGGACGGGGATCTTCGAACAAAAGACGCTCCAAATGAGGAATAGCCGTCCGATCCTTGAAATGTGCAAGCGCAAGTATGGCATTGCGTTGAATGGGTTTTTTTCCCCGCCAAGATGAAGAAGATTGGCCGAACTTTTCCTTGAACTCCTTATTGCTCATCTGAAGCAGCGGAATCAACAAAGGCTTGGCAATCTCCGGATCAGGCTGAAATTCAGCATGATGGTCGTTGTCGATGCGACGATTCTTAGGACAAACAGTCTGACAAGTGTCGCAACCATACAGCCGATTCCCGATTTTCCCCCGGAATTCATCTGGAATAAAGTCTTTTACCTGAGTCAAATAAGCAACACATCTCTGTGCATCAAGCTGCCCGCCCTGAATCAAGGCTCCGGTCGGACAAGCGTCTACACAAATATTACAGTCGCCACAGCCTTCTTCGATCGGTTGGTCGCTTGGCAACGGAAGATTCGTAACAAGTTCTCCCAAGTACACCCATGATCCGAACTCCGGCGTTATAATGGCACAGTTTTTTCCTACAAACCCAATCCCAGCCCGTTCTGCTACTGCACGATCTGACAATGCTCCCGTGTCTACCATGGATTCGATCCGAGCCCCTGGCTCCAGCTCCTTGATGAATCGAGTCAGCTTGTCCAGCTTGTCACGCAGCACGTGATGGTAATCGGTTCCCCATGCTGCACGGCACAAGATTCCCCGATACGCACCTGGCTCCGACTTCGGTGGATTTTTTAGCTTGGATGGATATGCCAGTGCTATTGAAATCAGCGAACGTGCCCCGTCCAACAACAGTTCCGGGTTCGTCCTCTTTTCTAAATCAGGCTCCTCAAAGCCAGATTCATAACCCTTTTCCCGGTGTACAAGAAGACGTTCTTTTAAGGTCGTGAATGGATCGGCACTGGCAAACCCAATCTTATCGATTCCGATTTCCTTGGCATAGTCAATGATGGACTGCTTTGTCTGCTCCCAGTACAGCAAGTCATTCACAGTTGTTTAATCGCTCCTGTCGCCAGTTCGTCGCAGCGGTTGTTCCATTTGTTGTCGGCGTGTCCTTTGACTTTTACGTACTCTACCTTGTGGGTGTCCATCAATTGCAGCAGTTCTTTCCATAAATCCTGATTTTCCACCTGCTGACCTTTGCTATTTTTCCAGCCGTTTTTCAGCCAGCCTTTATACCAGCCTTGCTTGAAGCAGTTAACCAAATATGCACTATCACTGTACAGCGTCACCTTACAAGGCTCCTTCAATGTAGAGAGCGCCTTGATGGCAGCCAACAATTCCATTCTGTTATTCGTTGTATGTGGTTCGGCACCGGACATTTCCTTGATGTGTTGGCCGTACATCAGTACAGCTCCCCAACCACCTGGTCCTGGATTGCCGGAACAAGCTCCGTCTGTATAAATCTCAACCTCACGCATTGTCATCGTCAGGGGTTCCCTCCTCTGTTCTCTCTATTGTATCGAAGCTTAGTCGCTTCCACAAAAATTTTTTGTTATACTACCAAAAATAGGATTAGTAAGGAGTGTCTATAGATGAAAGTACAGCTAGATTCTTCTGTGTCCGAGCGTCTACCGCAATTATCTCTCGGCATTTTACAATACAGCAATGCTTCCGTCAGTGACTCCCCTAAAATGCTGCAAGGACGCATTAATTATTATGTGGAGAGCTTGCGGCTGGATCACAACACCGCAAACCTGACAGAAATCGAAGGCGTCCGCGAGTGGAGAGCCTGCTTTAAGCAATTTGGCATAGATCCGTCCAGATACCGCCCTTCCTCAGAAGCATTACTGCGTCGACTGCTGCAGGGAAATCCTTTTTTCTGGATTAACAGCGCAGTTGATATTAATAATTTTTTCTCCGTTTTGCACGCGCTTCCTTTTGGGATTTATGACGTCAATCACTTAACGGGTGATATCACCTGTCGTCTCGGCCACGCCGATGATGTCTATGAAGGATTAAACGGACGCGAAGTCAACATGGAAGGGAAACTGTTGCTTGCTGATGGTAACGGCGCATTTGGGAGTCCCATCGTAGATTCCAAGCGCTCATGTGTAACGGAACAAAGCAGCACGCTGCTCCAGGTCATCTTTTTCCATGAAAAAATGGAACCATCTAAAAAAGAAGAAATCGTGGGTTCAGTTGGTCGCATGTTTACGGAAATCAACGGGGGCGAGCTGACTCACTCATCTATTGTTACCGCCTAAGAAAAAGACGGCCCGTCATGCAGCGTGGCCGTCTTTTTTTACGTTATCTTCTTCCTTGTTTCTAAAAACGACATGTTCCAGGACCAAGCACACAATAACTCCGAGCAATAAGCCATTGCCGAACAAAAAGCTGGCTAATGCAGGAAGTTGCTGCCAAGCTACAGCAGGTACGAACATGACTCCGATTCCGACCAGTAGCGAGCTGCCTCCAACAATAATCGTCCGTTCGTCCATCTTCACATTCACGTAATCCTTCAAGCCGAAGCCCAGCAGTTGCGTATAAGAAATGAACATCGCCGCATAAGCCACTGGGGTAGGCAATGCCGCCAGAAAATGGGCAACAGTAGGAATCAGCCCAATCAGCATCATCCCCAGCATCGCTATCACAAATGGCAGGCGTGAAGCCATTTTCGTCGTTTGAATAACTGCTGCTGCCAAAGAAAGTGGAATCATGCCAACAACACCGCTCAAGCCTGACAGAAAATGAGATACCCCTGTAAAAATACCACCGCGATTGTACTGCTTTTCAGTAGGCACAGTGTCTGTCGCTTTTCCCATGACAGACATACTCGTCATGAGGTTTGTTAGCAGAACGAATCCTGTTAGCATACTCGTCAATACCACACCCCAATCCCAGCGTGGGGGCCCCCAGAAGAAAATAGACGGCCATGAAAATAATTGCTCAGTAGGCCGAACAGGTTCGGTCCATCCAAGAAGCGCGTACACGATCCAGCCCCCAACCATGCCAAACAATACGGCAAAACTTGAGAATCGCTTCGTTCGCATAATGAACACAACAAGGGCTACGATCCCTATGGACACGAGTGCTACACCCGGTTGTACCTCTTTTGAATGCTGAAAACCAATACCGAGCATGCCCGTGAGAATGTTGCTACACAAAGAAACAGCAAGCAAAATCATATATGTGCCTGAAACCAGCGGCGTAAACCACTTCTGTAATTTGCCAATCCAGCCTAATAAACCAAAAATGAAAAAGAGTAGGCCTGCTAATATCATCCCCACTTGAAAGGATTGGCCAATTTCTTGTGGATGGAGACCCATGCTCGTTCCAAGTTGAGCCAAAATGATAAAGATCCCCCACCATAATCCAGCTGGTCCTTCTATCATCGGATAGCGGTGTCCAATCCATACTTGCAGTAGTGACGCGAGTCCAATGTAAAACATGGTCTGCTGCATCAACTTTCCAATTTCATCAGCCTGCAAGCCATACATATCTCCAATCATTAGTGGTACCGCAACACTGCTGGAAACAGTTACAATCATCCATTGCAATACAGATAGCGTCGTGATCCCCATTGGCGGCTTGTCTTGCAGTTTGTAAAACACCTCAACCACCTCGTCCTCTTACTTACACAAGTTGACTATTTCCCCTGTCTACACTATGTGCATATCAACGCAGAAAAAAACCCCAATCATCAAGATATCTTGACATTCAGGGTTAGCTTATAAATGTATGGTGCCGGTGAAGGGACTTGAACCCCCACGGTTTCCCTCACGATTTTGAGTCGCGCGCGTCTGCCATTCCGCCACACCGGCAAATACTTTGGAGGAGGCACCCGGATTTGAACCGGGGGTAAGGGTTTTGCAGACCCGTGCCTTACCACTTGGCTATGCCTCCATGATATAAGTTAAAACAATTTGAGAAATGGAGCGGACGAAGGGTCTCGAACCCTCGACCTTCGCCTTGGCAAGGCGACGCTCTACCAATTGAGCTACGTCCGCATTTTAATGGCTGGGGTACTAGGATTTGAACCTAGGAATGACGGAGTCAAAGTCCGTTGCCTTACCGCTTGGCTATACCCCAATAAGTAATCCCCAACTATAAATTTATGGGGCGATCGATGGGACTTGAACCCACGAGTGCCGGAGCCACAATCCGGTGCGTTAACCCCTTCGCCACGACCGCCATGATTACTACTATTGTCTTGAAAAATGGCAGGGGCAGTAGGAATCGAACCCACACCAAAGGTTTTGGAGACCTTCGTTCTACCGTTAAACTATGCCCCTATAAAGGTGGCTCGGGACGGAATCGAACCGCCGACACGAGGATTTTCAGTCCTCTGCTCTACCGACTGAGCTACCGAGCCTTATATACATGCTTTGCGCGCCATTTTCATTTGATTAGAAATGGCGGAGCTGACGGGACTCGAACCCGCGACCTCCGGTGTGACAGACCGGCGTGAACTCCAACTTCACCACAGCTCCATATTTGGTTGCGG
>NZ_JBIAOR010000025.1:0-50523 GCF_042878995.1 Brevibacillus sp. NPDC003359 | reverse complement strand
GACGAAAGAGTCGGAATTCAGATTTAACCGTTACAATTAATCGATCTGCTGCCACCTCTTCCCCTCCCTGGGTACAAACGTAATGTTTTGTAAAGTTGCGCTAACTAGCGAATCGATCCACTGTATTTTTAAGGATTCGGAATAGTTGGTCGCTGATCTGGAACCGCGCTCGGTTTATTTCCAAGCTCTTCTGTATGTCCCCGTCAGCATGTCGCATGACGGCTGCTTTCCAGTCACAAATCATTTCAAGAAGGTCAAACAGATCCATTCCATCAATGCCATTAACATAGTGTTCTGGGTGGTGACTGTTCTTCGCGTAATGATGCTTCAAAGCATCATGCATTTTCATGAGAAAATCTCGGTACTCAATGGAGCCATATGTGCTGTTTTTCAGCTTCGGTGTAAACTCTGTGAAGATTTCTAATTCCGGAGACTCTAATTTGGATTGATCGTGAACAGTTGCCCTTTGCAAAAGTTCGCTAGCTGCTACCATCATAATTTCGCGAACTTGGTTAATATGTTCGATCGTGTCTTTTTTGCACTGCTCCTGGGTGTATCGTCGTGCGTCCTTCAGACAAAAATCGATGTTCTCCCGTAAATACTCCACTTCCGATCCCTTTAATTCCACGCACGTTCCTTCGCTTCCACATTGATGACAGAAGTTCGATTTTTCATCTGCCACAGCTCCTACTCCAAAGCACCGCATGCAGAACGGCAGTAACTCGCTACGGTCCACCATCCATTCCTCCTTTACAAATCGATTGGTTTGTCAAACCGCTTTGACTTCTTTAATTCCAAAATTAGGCCAACTAGACGAAATGTCATAACCATTGGATTTTGCCCAATCTATCAACTTATTCTTATCTGTAGATGCCGCAATAGGTTCGCCATAGATCGCATAAACTCCAACTTCTCCGCCATAGGAAACCTTGCATAGCGTGTAAATAGGCATCGCTACATCTCTCCATTTACAAATCGTGTGTTTTGTTTAACCTTAAATCGAGACCTTTTTGCTTTTAAATCGTCATACTATTATGTTGTATGCTGTACCTCAAAAAGTAATGGAGGACTTATGGAAAAGAAGATAAGCATTGTTCTAGGTTTTCTTATAGGTGTTTTTCTGGTTAGCTGGAATTTTGATATTAGATTCATGTATGATTTGGGAATCAACGCTTACTACATAATTTTTGCTATTAGATGGATTGGCTTTTTAGGAGCTATGCTCTGTGCATTAACATTACTTTTTGATGCGTGGAAGGCCATTCGCTCTAGTTAGCCATAAGGGTGCTGCTGCACTCTTTTTTATTTTCTAATCACGATTACCGATTTGTTAAATAACCCCGTTCAATCAATTTCATGGCCGAGTTGCAAATTGCTTCTTGGGGCGTCTCTCCCTCACCCCAAATTTCAAGTGTTCTGGCTGTCAGTTTAATGTCGGTTTTGAAGGAAGCTAAGCAGCGTCCGTCTATCGCCCTTTTCGTTAATCTTGTGGTGATTTTTTTCTCTCCTACCTTGTCCACCAACTGCCACGCATGCGTTAAGTTTTGGGTAGGGTCCCATGATACGCGCCATGCCACGAATTTCCCTTCGGCATCAGCCCAAAATTCATCGTCGATGGGAGAAGTAGTGAGCTTCCACCCCATCACCTCGGTTGCCAGCGTTTTGGTGATTTGAAGATCGGTCATTTCCGCTACCCCCCTAGCCCTATTTTCATCGGTTCCAACGCTTCCCCTGTATCCACATTCACGATCTGCCACTTGCAAAAGCTGTCGGCGTGCCACCTAGCTACGTATGAAACGTGCCTGAAGTCGCTCCAATGCGTAGCATCCTCGATCTTCTCTACGTCGTCATATGGATAAGCGCATGGGTTGTAATTCCCGTTATGCTTTAAGAACGTCTTAGTTTCCTTGTTTTGTACTGCATATTTTTTCGACATAACCTTCCCTCCTTATTTCTTGTGATGAAGTCTGCCGCTCTCGATGTACTCCACAAGCTTCTTTGACTCTGGATCATCTGAAGCTTTCAGCAGCCCGAGCATTTCAGGTGCCTTTAGGATGGTGCGAAATGTTTGGTCCGGTGTATCCGTGTATACCGTTGCGATCCACCTGCCATCTTCACCAAACACGTTTAGTGCTGTTCCACCGCTTCTGCCAGCCGTCCATATCATTCCGCTTTCCTCCCTAACTATTGTGTTAAAACCACAAGCTCTTGTTCCAAATGCTTGATGCAATCTTTCATCGTGTGGCTGACATAAAACCCTTGTTGGTAGTGCTCCAGATAGCTTGCTACCACCCGATCAACCGTGTATGTGTATGCGCGCTTCGCAATAAAACTCTCTACGTTCTTACGAGCCTGTTCTTTCGCCATCCGAACCTTATCGACTTGCTGCTCCCGATAATCCTTAATCACGTTGCCAGCTTCATCGAAATACCTTGTTTCCCACCAAGGATGGCAGTTTTCTGCGTACCATCGACCATCGAAGACAACGTCCAGGTTGCAGCTATTGTTACTCCCGACAATCGTTCCCATCTTTCCAGCAACTTCAATACGCATCCCTTGATTTGCAAACGGAATGTTTCGATAAATGCAGTTCCGCTCAAATTGTTCCTTGTTACCAAAGAAACTTTTCGCCGATGCAGGTCCTACTTTGCAGCAAGTCACATACTTCAAAAATTCCTGAAAATCTACGTCCCAAAATTCGCGCATGTCCTGGAAGTGCTTGTACTTGGCTTTGCCTGCTGTCTCAGCTACAACCGTCCCCCGCCCCCAAGCTCCTTCTCCTTTGATCGCCAATTGCCACTCAAACATCGCGACCACCTCTTGTGGCATCAACGCAAGCCTTTGCCCATGATGCAAATGATTGCTTCTTGCAGTCCGCCAGCTCACCGAAATATCGCCAGTTCCCTTCCCTATCAAAGTAGCCCTTCTTGTAAAGGACACTCCCTTCCAGGTCTCCGTCGAGAAAATCGATGATCCTGCGAAATCTTCCACAATTATCGGTGTATACCGTATCTTTGCTAACCTCCGCGAGTTTCAGTGCTTTCCCCTCCATTTCTTCAATACACATTTTGTTTAATCGAAACCCATTTTTTGGTAAAATAGTGAGAATCATATTGATCTTTGATCTGAGGTGAAAATATGCTTCCCCCTATAAAAATGCTTGTTGTCTTTCTCTGCTTTTTCCTAATCTACCGACTGATGAGCTTTTTGAGGAACAAAAGGAGTCCTTTTTCAAATACAAGCTGGAAACAAGACATCAATACAGCTCTGATACAAACGATAGTCTTCACTTTGGTGATTTACTTTTTTACATAATGAGCATTTTGTTAAATCTCGCACTTAATGCACACAACATCTTTGTTCGGATCGGTTTGGTAATATTCTTCAAGTCCCATGCAAACAATGACTTCTCTGCAGCACTGACAAATCAGTGTAACTGTCTCACTATCAATTTTTGCTTTTGCCAGAGTAGACACCTCATTACGATTCATAAATCACCATTTCCGTAGGTCACTTTTGAATCGTGTACCGCTTTAATTGCTGCCAGTATCGGGAATACTTGCGCCGGCACCACTGCATTGCCGCATGCCTTTAATCTTGGTACACGATTCTTTACCCCTGCCTCGACTCGCGGTGGCTCCCATTCATACTGTTCCTGGCCTATTCCTACAGGCCAGCGCGGGTGATCAATCCAGTGTACTTCGGGTTCTTCACGATCAATATCCGTCCACCCGATCGGAAACCCCATCAAGCTTTCTACCCAATCAGGATTTAACTGACCGTTGTTCCTGTCTATTCTTTGCATACATTCACTTAGATTCACTCCACGAGATGACTCTTGCTGCCTACGATCTACCGTTTCCAAGCTCATGTTACTTCGATAATCCCTTGATGTTGGAGTTGGCCACATCGCCACAGCGTGATGTAAGCTGACTCCATGCTTACCTCCGCGTTGGATGTTCGTGTCCTTCCTGAGTTTCGTTCCATCCCGATGATTGTTTGTATCCGGCGTGGGCCACAATAAAGACCCTGTCTCGTCGGTGCGGTGCACCAACGGCTGCAGCTGGAAGTACGAACGCTCTTGATTTGTAATTTTCGTTTTCCAGGTCAGCAAGCACATCGTCGAGGCCCAGAGTGACGTGTCCAGCAACATTTTCTCCAAGGAACCAAGTGGGCCTGAGCTCTTGAATAAGTCTAAGCACTTCCGGCCAGAGGTGGCGGTCATCTTCTGCGCCTTTTCGCTTCCCGGCGTAGCTGAAAGGTTGGCAAGGGTATCCGGCGCAAATAAGGTCAATTGTTCGGCTGCCATCACTTGTAATCACCCCTGCATCTATTAGCATTTGTTTGTTCAATTTTCTTAGGTCATCGAATACCGGTATTCCTGGGAATCTCTTGTTGAGTACCTTTACTGGATATGGCTCGATTTCACAAAAGGCCACCGTCTCTATCCCTGCCCATTTAGCAGCCAAACCGATTCCGTCGATACCCGAGCAGAGAGATAGCATCCGCATGTGTACTGCCTCCTTGCTATACATAATTGAGATTGTGTGCCCTACAGGCTGAAATCCTCAACCGCCTTGTCTATTAGGTCCTGTGTAATCCCGATGTATTTCAGTGTGATAGCCGGGTGTGAGTGATTAAAAATCATCTGTAGCGTAGCAATGTCCCGCGTGCGCTGGTAAAAGTGATACCCAAAGCTTTTTCTAAGCGAATGTGTCCCGATCTCGCTAAGTCCGATCTTTCGAGCAGCTCCGTTGAGTATTTGATAGGCTCGTACCCTCGTAATCGGCTTTGGTCTTTTTACTGACTGGAACAGGTAATCGTCATCATCCAGATCAACTATGTACCTCTCGATGTAAGTCCTTAGATTCTTGTTGATCTTGAATCGCTTCGGTTTCCCCGTCTTCTTTTCTGTTATGACAAGATGTGTTTTGCCTCTGACATCAGATACTTTCAAAGGCAAGATATCGGAGATTCGTAAGCCTGTGTTAACGCCAAACGTTAGGAGAAATCCGTCCCTCGCTGAATTCTTTTTCAACATATTTTTTAGTTCTTCGAGTTTTTCTTTATCACGTATTGGCTCTACAAAGTTCACACTGGATCCCCCTTTTCCTGTTACGATGGCATGTAGTAGTGCAACATTGAGCGCGATCACATGGATAGTCAGGAAAAGCTTTTAAGCGATTACTTGGTGTTCATTTCCTCCCGAATGACTTTCTTCTGCCAATCCATCCACTCTTCTGGAGTCATCATCTTCATCTGCCCTTTCGATTGGATTTCCGAACACTCCGCCGATCCTCGGATGGATTCGGGTCTGTTCTCCCTGATCAAGTGCCAATATCGCCACTTCAATTTGGAGCCTTCCCAGCTCTTTTGCAATTTCGATGATTGAATGGCCTTCGCGCCACAGATCGCGGAACCGTTTGACCTCTGATAAATCCCAAGTGAAGTCGTAGTCCTCGCAAGCGATGTATGTATTTAACCGCTCTCGTGACATGTATTGCTTTTTAATCCAGCCCGCTACCCCCTCGCTCATATGGCTACCGGCTTCGCGTTAATCATCATGTCTACCAGAACCAGGTAGTCAAGTCGCGCTCTCTTGGTCTTTTGGACAACGTATCCGTAATGGTCAAAATCATCTTTGGGGATGCTGCCCTGTCCACCCGTGCTTGCATGAAGCTTGTTAATCTGAAACGTCGAGAACGGTACAAACATCACTTCGTGGAAGACGGCGAAATCAATTAGTACAAAGCAGATAGCGCCATGCGCTTGCGCTTCTTCCATGCGTTCGTACTGTGTCTTATCTATGTTCGATAGATCGAATCGCGTTCGTTCTCTTGTGCTTATCGCTTCGAAGTAAAGGGCTCTTCCCTTATACGTTCCGACATGACTGGTTCCAGAGATTTTATCAATAAGCGCGATCCGCTTTTCTTTGTACTGGCTGTGCGTGATTTTCATGGCCTTTTCGAATGCTTGTCCACGATTAGTATGGATCGTTGGGTGATTCATCACCGGATCCCCTCTTTCGTCGCATTTCAGTTAACCGCTTCTGAAGATCAGGAAAGTCCGCGATGCTTTTTACATCTGCAGATTGACTGTTCGCCTGCTTCTTTTCTTGTTCCAGCTGCCACTGCACACCCTCTGGCAAACTGTCTTTGAGGATTGTTCTCCCCCCACGGTTCCCGGAAACGTTACTGCTTTGCGAGCGTTTATTGTCAAACTCAACCTGATATGCTTTTACTTCTTGAAGAGTACGAAGTCCGCGTCTTGCCCAATCCTCTAAAATTTTGGTGGCGTATTTCCACTTAGGAACACCGCTTATTACTGCGATCTTTATAGCCTCAATGATGATCGGTTTTGGTTCGTCGAATGTGTTCTCATCGATCCATTTCGAAATGTCTTCTGCTATTAAGGGAGATACAATCCCGATTTCCTTCTGGTAAACGAGAAATGGATTATCATCATTCGCAAGCGCATGCTTTTCTTCTTGTTCTTGTTCTTTTTTTTCTTCTACTTCTTGTTCTTCTTCTTTTTCTTTTTCTTCTTCTTCCCCCAAGTCTATGGATAGGGTATCGATATGGTATCCGTACCTATCGCACTGAGTGAGGAAATCCTCTACAAACTCACGGTTTTTCACCTTTTTCAGTTCCTTTTTAATGCACGCTTTAACTTTCGGACTGTTGATCCAGTTGTACTTGACCCAGTTGAGAATCATAATTTCTTTTGTGACTTCGGAGTAACGTATTTTCCCGTACTCTTCAAAACGCTTGAGGAGTTTTTCTACCGTTTCTCGGTTGTAACCAGTCTCTGTCTCCGCGATCCGCTTCGGTAGTTCGTAAATACCGCACTGTGCTGTTTTCGAGTTGGTCATGAGGTAGATGAAAAAGTACTTCTCTTCTGGAGTAAGATCGAGAACGAATGTGTCCTGCCAGAAGGATGTCTGTAGTTGCCGATATGAGGCCATCCGTTTTTCTCCTTTCCCATTCTGTGGTATAATGGGAGTAATCAATTTTTGTAAATGCTCTGCGTTAACGGCGCAGGGCTTTTTTTGTAGGATTTTCCATCCTTCTGTCGAATTGGTTCGTTGTCCAGACTTACCAAAATCTCACAGGAAGGAGGTGAGAACAGTGGACATCGATTTTGCAGAGTTTGAAAAGAAGCTATTGCAGCAATTCAGAAGTACCATGGACGACTCGGAAAAAAATGCAGATGCTAATGCGTTAGCCGATCTGATTAGTTCAGTCGCAGTCAAAGTGGCAACTATGGCAATTAAGGAGTATCACGAGAACATTTCCCTACACCAAGTATCACAGCAGAAGAATTAAGCATTTCAAAGATTATCTGTTTTGCGGCCGGCTCTCTGTCGGCCATAAATTTCTCAAGTTCCTCTTGTATGATCTCGCGAACACGTTGCTCATCCATCCCCACTCACCTCCACTCACTCGATCTAATGCTCCATAGCTGTCGGTTCTTTACTTCCTGGCATCCAACAGCAAAGATAGCTTTTTATTCAATTGGTTGATTGATGTACTCAGGGAAAAAATGTCTTCTCTGAGGTCAATCAACCTCTTCGTTTGTAGCAACAACTCTTTCCCCACCCAACTATTGGGTTCCACAATTACTGTGTCCATGCTTTCGTGTTCTTCAAAAATCCGCTGCATTTCCTTAACAGCTCCCATAGAATCATCGAAAATGCTTTTTAGCTCTTGCTCATTCATCCCATATCACCTCCCCTCACCGATCTATGAGTCCAGGACCGCCCCTACCTCTACGGCCCCCATGCAGCTCCGGCGACTGCGCCTGTTGGATCTCTAGGAGACTTTCTGCTTCTTGATCATTTGCAGGAAATCAACTGTGGTGGACCTGTGGGTGTTTTTCTGATCTAGGCAACGAAGTCTTGCGAAGATGCACTTCCTCCTGTATTGCAACTTGATCACCTTCCAGCGACACCCGCCGATCATGTAGATATCGCCCATCAAATGTTCAAATCCGGTCAATCGTTTGTCTTGTCCATTTGCTTGATTTCCCCGCATATGCAAGTCCTCTCCAATCGATGATTTTGAATGGTCAGACGAAATGGTCCAGCGTGACCGCATTGACAAACTCCAGCTCTCTGACCAACTGGTGCAGGCTCTACTGCCGCTTTCGCTTTTCTCTTTCTCATTTGATACTTGGTGAGTAATGCTCATTGTGAAAAGCTGTTACCCGCTTCTTGAAGTCATCACAGACAGCTTGTCCACTGTGTGGAAGCATGAGAGCAGCTTCCTTTTCAAAATCTTTCACCATCAATTCAGCCATCCTGCTATTGAAAGTTGCCAAGCTTGATGTCTGTTGCATGCTATCTCATCTCCTCTGTTCAGAAATCTTTGTAGCACAGGATAGACCTTGAAAGTGGTTCGTCTACCCGAGCAAGGCCCATGGAAAGATTCGATTTTGGTATTCCGCTTTCGCGGTTACATGGTCCCTGCTCGGGGAGACGAAGAAACAACCCACTTCACTCGTCGTCTATCCGAATGAACTTTTTACTTATGTTCTTTTCTTTTGTATCTTTTGGGGATTTCAATTCTTGTATGCTCGATACGACAAGATTTGAACACCAAATTTCACGTGGATCTTTATCGAAAAAATGAGCTATTTTCAGCATTAATAGGGCAGAAGGTGCGTCGCCACTCTCTATTTGAATAACCCGCTGTCGAGTGATTCCCAATGCTTTAGCAAGTAACTCTTGAGATATGTCAAATTCTTTACTTCTTCGAAGAAACTTGATGTTATTCTCCAGTTTCATCAGTTTTGTCACCACCATTCTTGTCGAGTCGACCTTACAAGACAAATTGTAATATCAACCTTACATTTTGTCAATACTAGAAACGTATGTTCCTCTTCCAAAATTGTCGTACATATATTACATTTTGTAGAGTAAACCTTACACGGGAGTAGGTACTTTAAATGACCAGTAACCCTAGGACTGAGTTAAATCTCAAGATAGAAGAGTTGAGATTAAATAAAAAATATACTTTACGCCAGGCCGCTCATAAGTCCGGATTGAGTCATGCGTACATTAGAGATTTAGAACTAAACAAGAATAGAAAAACAGGACTTCCGATAATCCCTACCCCTCAAGCACTACAGAAACTAGCATCTGCATATGACGGCTCGTATGACGAGTTAATGAAGCTTGCGGGCTTTGTATCTACCGAGACCGATCCTTTCGACGCCATCTTGGAAGATCCAGAGTTAACAGAAGAAAAGAAAGAGATAGCACGTAAACTTCGTGATTCTGATCTAAACCATGAACAAATGGTGTTGATCAAAGGGATTTTAGAGAACTTCAAAGCATCAAAGAAATGAAAAAGCTATTCTCCTATTTCTGGAGAATAGCTTTTTCTATTTTTTCAATCTCAACTAATGACTCAGGGTTATTGTCTTTTAATAATTCGTGCAGCGTTCGGATTTCCTCTGTCGTTAATTTTTCAAGCACCAATCATACCCCTCCACGTCAGGAACGAACGTTCTGTATTTTTTATTGTCACACATTAAGTTGATGTCGACAATAATTTTCCCTGACTCTATCATAAACTAAATTTCCATTATCTATAATTTTACAATAATGGAAATATTCTTTTGTGTAGATTTATTTTTGTTTTTCTTGTAATATCTATACTACAAAAGGGGGTGATCTCACTGAAGAAATCTATTACGTCTATAATCTGTATCATTTCGATTTTTTCCGCTGCTGTAATTGCTTCAGCCGATAACGGACCGAAATGGTCCACTCAAATAGATGGACCAAAAAACTCAAGTGGCGTTGTTACTCCGCTTGATAATGGCCCTAGATGGTGAATGAAAAAGGAGCATCGTTCTTCGATGCTCCTTTTTGTTAGATCAATGAGTAAATTTTGTCTTTATCTTCTGTTGTGATTTGGTCGAATAGTTTCATTGACAGCCGTAAACATTCGTTGGTTTGGTTGCCTAATTTAAGCCGTTTTGATTGTTCCAGTGATTCAACAATTAGAGTAATTGCGTCATGTACTTTACCTTGGTTAATTAACCATTCTGCGATCAAACACCGAACCATAATTGATCGCTTGCAACTAAGTGGGTCAGTCCTAGAAAAAAGTACTGTAATTGAGTCCGAGAAGGTGTCTAGTGCAGCTCCGAAATCTTTGTATTTCTTATCGTTTATAAAAAATCTCAATAAATGCTCAATATTATTAGGGGCGTCCTCTTTGTGAATCTCCATTAATGCCCATAATGTTTTTGCAGCTGAGTTGTCTCCGGCTTCCATAAAGATAATACACGCATTTAGTTCAGACCATTTCTTAAACTCATCACCTAAAATTGAATACGTCTTATTAACTTTCAGCGCTTTATCGAACTCTCGCTTATGTCGATGAGATATTTCTTGATAGGAAAGGCACTCGGCATATAAAGAAACGTCGTATTCTTTTGCCCCCTCCAGTACTTCTTGAACCTCTCCGCTGTATTTCAGTAGATGATCCCATTTGTCAAGCACATAAAAAACCGTCAACATCCTAAGATATGCTTCATACATATGCTTTCCTGGTAACAAAGTAACATGTTCGCCTAGTTTGGTTGCTGCTTCAAACGCATGTTCCAGATCCCAATTTCTGACGATCATAAATCGACGATAATAACTTAATGCAAGACAATCCACCAATCTGTTTCGTTCATTTTTAATGACTATGTCATAAAGCTTAAGAGCTTCTTCGTCTTTGCCTTGTTTCTCCAGATCACGTGCTGCCTTATAAAGATCACATAATTCTTTGCCGCTCTCCAAAAGAAGACTGATCATTTGGTTTGCATACTCCGGAATCCCTGTTAGAAATGAGTGCTGAATAAGTTCTTTAATCCTATTTCCTCGATTCCGGGGGGCATTCCAACAATCCCATAAATATGCATCATAGAAAAAACCTTTTTTCAACTGTAATAATGCAGTCAATGAATCAAGAACCTTTAAATCGAATGGACGAATCCCACTTAGATTCCTACTAAGTTGTGCTAAAGAAATCCCCAAAACATTGGAAATAAATGTTTTTTGCATCCCAGATCTGTCTACCGCCTCGCTTACCTGGCATGCAATATCCCGTTGAATTATAGACATTATGTATCCTCCCTATTGATCGGTACAAACCTGCCATCTGTTAATCGATTGTGCTATAATCAGGACTTACTTACTATTTTCAGGAGGCAGCAATGGCTTTTAAAGTCGTCCGCTGCTTGCTGCTTCAGCACTTGGCCAATTCTGATCTGACTCAACAAGAGTTAGCTGATCGTGTCGGAATGACTAAACAGCAGATAAACAATTACGCTCGAAATCGCGGAGTCATGACGCTTGAGAATGCGATCAACATTGCTGCTGTATTAGGTTGCTCAGTAGAAAGCCTATATGAACTAGAAGTCGTCTCAGTAGATAACTTGAGAAAAGAGCGAAGCAGTAGGCGTAAGTAGATTCCGATCTACTTGCTCTTGCTGGTACATTGTTTCATGTACTATAATCATAGTAGTTGAGGGTAACTCAACTGTCAAGAGGTGATAGAAATTGTTGGAACGAAAAAAGATTTTCTCTGAGCGATTAGGTCTGTTGCTGGATAGAAACGGTACATATGCAAAAGACCTTGCCCAACATCTTAAATTACATAAATCATCAGTCAGTCTTTACCTAGCCGGAAAATCATTCCCAACTGTTGACAATCTTCTTGAAATCGCCGATTTCTTCAATGTCTCTGTGGATTATCTTGTTGGTCGAACGACAGACCAAAAATCTCATTTACAATTTAGATATCCACAGCTTGATGAGGGAAAAGAGAGAACTGAATGAATATCGTAACTGATTTTTCCTCCCCCCCCCTTCAATTACAAAAAAAGACCCGTCCATAGGACCGGTCTTTGGGTTACATCTATTGTTTATTCGCTTGGTTAGTGAGATTTTTGTGATATCCACATGTGGACAACTCTACTGGCTTCATGCTAAACTATCCACAGAAAGATTTGGAAAACAAAAAATGATCGGGAATCTAAGAGAGTTGGCGCTCCCTTCAGATTCATCCAGATACCGAACCATCTCGGTAAACTGAACGCTCCGATCTTTCGTTATTAGTATACCCTACTTCGGGCTATTCTATCAAGGCGAAAGTGTCGGTAATGTTTGTCATACATCGACATTCATAGCGCTCTGTTGCCATCCAGTTGGATCGGTGCAGAGCGCTTTTTGGTTTCCTATCATAAAAAATGCCGCAGAAAAGGAAAAAGCCCGGTGTTGGAAGCACCGGACCCGAACTAAACTCATACTCAAATTGTTGCCTTCATTATATCGCGAAAAAAGCGAGCATGCAAGGTCTAGTTTCCTATTGCAAAAAATCGAGTTTAGGGTTTGCTCTTTCCTTCCCCTGCATGGAGGAGAATACATATGCAAATCAGCCAATCCTTAGCCACGTTCACCAGCAAGCATGAGCTGAACGAAGCTGTCCGCAAACACCTCTATTTCCAAGGACACAAACTAAACAAAATCGAAAAAGCCCTTCTTAAAAAGATATCCCAATACAGTTGCAAGTTCTTCGGTGTTGCATGGCCATCCTTGAGGGTGCTTTCCCAAGCTTTGAAAGTATCCGAATCGACTGTTAAGCGTGCACGAAAGCATTTGCTTACCCTTGGTATTATTTTGCGCGCTGACTCTTCCCAACGTCGAAAAGGTGATGGCGAATTTAGCAGTGCAGTGTACATTATTCAGCCAGCTGCATATGAGAAGGAACTCCCTTCTTCTACCCAAGATGACCTGCCGAATGACCTGCCGATAAAAACAGAAATGACCTCCCGTGAGGTTACAGAAACACCAGACGTACCAACGGTTCGACCAAACAAAAACGTGTCCGAAACTAAGTCTTTTTCTTTATCTTTAATTTCTTCCGATAATGTTTTGAATAACGTAAATAACGTTCAGGCTCCTACTCTGGAAATTGATTCTGAAATTCAACCTTGGTTTTCTCGCTTAATCAAGCCGTTTGCAAATGATCCTCTTCTCATAGCTGACCTTTGGGAAAGTCTTATCTATGCGATGAGGAAAGTCAAAAGAACAACGATCGGTGTTATGCAGCTACGCAATGCTGTGAAGTCTCTACAGAAAAAAATGAAAAAGAACGATACTGATGAACCAGCTCGTTACTTCTATGGCGCGATTTACAATCAACTGACAGGATCAACTAAGACAATGTTGTCTGCTCAGATTGAATACGAAAATGTGCTTGTAGACGATCTCCCTGCTGGAGTCAAATGGCAAATGGAGCAAGCTAGTCTACTTCAGGAATCAGAAGAAAAATTGATCAAGGATGTTCCAGCTTTACAGGTTTTAATAGATACATCGAGAAAAACGCTCCTCAAACAGGACAAGCTTCCGCTCTCATTCGGCAAACCTATTGTCGCAGGAGAAGGTCAAGGAATTGACGCCTTCCCGGAATTTGTTGACCGTTTACAGAGACTACGCTCTCGCCGATGATCGTATGATGCCCTCGTGCGGTAATACTCATAGCAACGTAACTATTCGGAAGGTTGGCATGCATGGAAAAGAACGCGCCACCTACTCAAAGAACGCGACTTTGATAAATTTTGTGGTTTATTTTATGGCGCGCTTAAAAGGGTTACTGTAGAGAAATTTCCCAGTCTAATAAGCGTTCTATATCGAGATTAGAAGACAATCCCTTTTGCTTCCATTTCAAACAACGCTTCGGCATTTGTGCGTAAATCAAGACACAAATAGATTCTTTCGTACTTTTCGCAAATGTGTATCAAACCTTCAACCGTATCTGTATCTATGTCATCATTTTCTCCGCTGATGATATCTTCCCTTGGATACATTACAGCCATTCCATCTGGTCTAGCTAAGATGTTCAAGTTGCCTTTGGGGAAATGTTTGACCAACGTTACCTTGTTTAGAATTTCTGGAGTGTCACGGATGGTTAGGACTAATTCACAGACTTTTGGGGTAAAGTTTATGATTGCGGGTAGGCTTTCGAAAAATTCTTTGATATGTGCAGGGATTTCTCGTTTAGAATGATCCTCAGACGGAAATGGACTAGGATTTAGATAACTATCGATTTTTTTCTTTAATTCGACTGGATCGCTAGTGATAATCTCATTAGTTTCTGCAGAATCTCTCATAGAACTACTCCACCCTCTTTATAGATGTATTTTCCGAAATGATACCACATCTAGGCCTTTACCGATCATCCTTTATACAAATTGTGGTAATATGTAAGAGGTCGTGAATCTGGTGTTCGCGCACCTACGGCCTTGCACAAATATACGTTCCCACAAAGGGACGGCTCAAAAGCGTAGGATCGAAATAGATCACCTAGCCGTCAAGCTCAAGGGTGATCATTTCTTTTTTGGGACAATCCGTGTTAAACTATGAATAGTAGCATAAGATAAAAAAGGACCGCAGGTGTTCCACCACCTACGGCCTTGCACAATAGACGTCCCCTAAAGGGGCGGCTCAGTTAAATAGGTTCGCGATCAGAAATAGATCACCCAGCCTCGTAAGCTCAAGGGTGATCTATTTCTTTTTGAGGTACGTTAGCAAAGCCAGAATGAACATGCCGAACATGAACATTAGCGTCAGTGCTTGAAAGACCTCCATCAGCGCCACCCCCTTTCTATCGGGGATGAGCCGACCACCCTTGAGGAGCCGATTCAGTTATTGTGCGAACAAATTTTATATCAGAAAGGTATAAACTGTCAAAAGCTTGCCAATCCTTCTAATAGATCGTTACTGGAAAGGGATGGCGCGAAATGGCAAAGTGTGTGTTGTGCGGAGACAAGACCTCCAATAAAGGGTATGAGGATCGGAATGGTCAATGTCCTCCTTGTCAGAAGACTATGAAGAAGTTCGTTGCCTGGTTGAAGAAACAGGATGGTTAATCCAGGAACATGTATTGAACTTTTTTGTTGTCTACAATGACCGGTGATACCCGGTACTTAGGGTTCTTGTTGTGTTTATCCTGGATGTATTTCACGTAGTCTTGAGAATTTACGCATGCGTTGATCATGATTTCGGCAAGAGTTGTTTTCGTCATGCCGCAGCTCGTCGCCAGCATAACGAGTTTGTCATGGGTGTCTTTGGACAGCGATGAATTGACTCGGACTTTTTTGTCTGACCGTACTTTCCTTACGGGTATCGGTTGGCCCTGCCCTACTCTAATTTGCATCAAATTTGCCCCTCTCTTTGGCGGTTATCTCAGGAACACTGTCCCGTAGTTACGCTGTTCATCGATTACGGTGTAACACCTTTACGATGACACTATGCAAAAACTGATTCGATTAGAACAAGAAAAACCGCCTCTGCAGGCGGTCATCGATAAATGATATCTCCACGTTTGATTTTGCCAGCAAGTGCCTGCTTCACCAGATCAGGCGCTCTTAGCTCCGTGTGCGCTCCTGTAGCGCGTTCTATGACATGCACTGCACCTTTCGATACCCCGCGCACCTCATAAGCGCCTGGGGCTGTTTCCGTTTGTCCTAGCGTGCCTACGAAGATGATCGCGCTCAGTAGGATCAACGCCAGGCTAAATTTCCATACAGAGTTGAGCTGCCGCTCTTCCTCGCTCGCGTTCTCGTACCATTCCACAAATTCCTCGTCGCCCTCGATCTTGAACATGGTTACCGCCTCCTTTGCTACAAGAAGATGCGGCACGGTTTGTCCATTATTCAAATAGATTTTTGGGTAGAATCAAAATTCTGTTTGAATTGTGCCCATATTGGCGAGACTGGCTGTTGAGGTGATCGATATGTTTGGGATCGGCAAGACAAGAACGCCGTTTGGGAACTTTATTGATAGTAAACGAATCATGCAAAAAGAGGTTGAGGAAGAGACTCGATTGAGTAACCCCATAATCAAGAAAGCCTGTAACGAGGACAGTTATTTGCCATCACCAGGGACGCAAAAACGGCTATTGGAGTTCGTGCGGCGGCGTGGTTGGAAGAGCGCGAAGGCACATGATTTGTGGCCGTTGTAATTGCTTCTCGCCTAAGATGTTGCTAGATATATCTTAATCAACACTAAGAAACATATAGGACAACTAAAGAACATCGTAAATAATATTTTGGTGTTGCTTGATGTTGCCTAGTGGTTTATTATGTTCCTAGGAAAACATTTACCAACATTTACGGAGGCGTTGCAGATGGCAATTAAAAATATTGGTTATGAAACGGCAAATTCATATGTAAAGGTCAAAGCTGCAAGTGGAGAGTCTACATACCTGAACACACTGAAAGAAGTCCATCATTCGCGCCAAGAGAACGTCCTTGGTAATGGTGGCGCAGGATCTACAAAATCTATTTACTCTATCAATGGTCGTAAATATCAGGTAAGCGAGCCTGACGGCCTGGGAAACACAGATCGGAATGAGAGTCGCTACCAAAACGTGATGTACCTTGATGCATCTAAAATTGCAATTAGAAGATTCGCAGAGAATGGCGATGAGATTGTAGCAGTAACTGCTTTGCCAAGCGCACATTACGATCTTCCAGGCGTTGAGGAGACACTAAAAAACGACATTATGGGGGAGCACGTTGTTTATAAGGATGGCGTTCCTCTAACCTTTAACGTCACCAAATTCGGGACAATCTTGCAGCCTGTCGCAACTATCATCCCATGCATATTTGATCAGAATGCAAACGTAATAAACCGTGGGCTTTTGAAAGCGAAAAAAATTGTGGTGGACATTGGGTGGGGATCGACTGACGTTGCCATCTTGAATGGTCTTGATCTCGAACGAAACATTGCGATAGACGGTTCGATGTTAGATGCTTACGATTATGTCTTGAACATGTTGGAGGATAAGTACGAAGCACTCAGAAACAGAAAAATTCCTTTATTCTCCCTAGAATCGCAATTGAAAAAAGGCGACATTTTTGAGTACGGCGATGTTGAATACGATTGCAAACAGATTAAAAAAGATGCTCTTGCATACGCTGCTTCAAAAATAATGGCGAAGCTCGGCGGAAATGGTATCGAATTGAAAGAATATGAGTTCTCTGTCTTCGGTGGTGGAGGAACAACAGCATTGGCTGAAAATCTCAAACCACAGTTGGAAGGCGTGAATGCATTTAAGGTGGAACGTCCTCAGATTCAGAACGCTATTGGCTGCTACATAAAATCATTAACGCTGTAGGGAGGGATAACTTTGGCAGGAGCAAAAAAAACTGAAGCAAAAAAACCTGACGACATTCTCCATATCAAACTCTTTGGTGGAGAAAGTGAAAAGGTAGATAAGGTTATCAAGTTTTTCAAAGACGGACGACCAAAAAAGTTTACAGTCATTGAAGCACTCGTAGATTACATCCACAAGCAAGAAGCCATGACCGCTGGAACATATACACCAGCTCCAGCTGTAAACCAGCAACCACCGAGCGATGAAGGAAAATCTCTTCTTTCGAAGTTATAGACCAACATGACAAACACCAAGGGCAAATGGAAGGCTCTTGGTGTTTTTTTACAAAATCCTCATTTTGAAAAGTTGGAGGAGAAGTTATGAAAGAGATCATCCAAATCAATGGAAATCAAGCGTTTGTTGATTGGGATTACATTAAGTCGCTTACCAGCGCAGAATTTGTAAGTGACTTTGAAATTCGTTTTAGTCCTGAATATGCTTCGTCATTTTTGGTAGATGATGGCGGAAAATTCGTGAAGTTTTATATCGTTGAGAGTAAGTTAGGTAGTGTTTATTATGCTATGTATAACAAGCAGGAGGGCTTTACAGTAGAAATGCATTCAATTACCTCAAGTAAAGTGAGATTTTTTCTTAGTCATTTCCCAAATTCTATAAAGTAACACAATGTTGATTGTGAAAAGAAAAGGAGTGAGTATTCATGGCAGAATTTCATAGGTACGAATGCCATCTACAAACGGGTGATCGACTAATCACTTTGACGGTCTATGCTAAGAATAAGTTGACCGATGAAGAAGTGAAAGACCAGGCAATGGATGAGGCTAAGACGGCATTGAAGGACTACGCAACAGCGGATTTGTCGAAAGACCTGGTGTTTATCAGTTTCAAATATCTTGGTGACTATGCCGAATTTTAACGACCCGCACATGAACAACCCGCCTCATCTTTCTGGGCGGGTTGTCTACTGCTATAATCCCTCGGTATATCTTATGTTCTTGTGTTCATGTGCGCTTATAGTAATTGTCGAGCCGCACCTGGCACTCTGCCCGAAGGATCTCTACGTTATACACGCTTTCCTCCTGCCGCCCGCGGACGGTGATGGTCACAACGTACTGGAATCCGTCTGGCGATCTCTGGGAGTGAATTTTACCCCCCAGTCGCCCGAATTGACTCCGGTACTTATGGTGCTCCCGCTCGGCCCACATCGATATTGCATCAAACATCGGGCGGTATGACATCTTGAATTGGTCTTGAATAGGATTGCTTGCGTCAAGTGCCACGGCCTTAAACAGTAAGCCATATAGGATCGCTTCGTGCAGGATCTCCCGCCATTGGTCAGGTTGCATCATATTCGTTCAACCTGCAGCAAGCTTCCGATTGGCACCCACCATATCCCATCAACACGAACCAGTTTAAACTTGTGATCACTGTGGTCAATGTCTTTCACAATTCCCCATTCTGCCCGGATACCTTCCGCTTGCCACATGACGTTGATCGCATAGTCTTTATGAATTGAGTCATAAATGATGGCAAGTATCGTAGCTCGGGCATCTGGATTGACAGGATGCAACGGGGTCACTACTTGTTCATAATGATGTTCATACAACAAGCTCATTTGCCGTCCTCCACCAGTCCAGCCTCTATCAAATCTCGAAGGATGTCAGGAGCACAACCAGGGCTTACACCAGTATGAATTTTGCTTATCGCTTTAAGATGCTTTGGAGTTAAAACAGGAACAGCTAACAGTTGGCCATCAACTACAGCGTTTATTTTCTCCATTTTATCACCTATTTTCACGAACGTTTGTTCCTGTATTATATGCGAACAACATACGAACGCGCAAGTTGTAATTCAGTTTATTTCTATGCCGATGGTACAATATGGGAAAGGACGGTGATTACTATGAAGTTTGGGATGCGGAAGCCTAGCTTGAAGAAAAGGATCGCAGCTAGAACCAGTCTGAAACGTCAGCTTGTTCATCGTGCAGGTCTAAAGATGCCTCGCGGCTGGGGATGGTTGAGGAATCCGAAGAAATACGCCTATAACAAAGTGTATCAGCAGACCACCTTTGATATTTTTTCTGTGATCAAGAAACTGTTTAAATAAAAATAACCCTCCTGGGATGATCCCAAGAGGGTTTGTTGCTTATACATCCAGTTCTTTTTCTTTTTGTGGTGGTTTCGTTTGCTCTCGCAAGAATCGATACATTCGCGTAACCAGCCACGCCCATGCCTGTTTGCCACCAATAAGGGCGAAGCCGTTGCGGATCCGCGCGGGCAAAAACTCGTAACGATCAATCAAGTCCTTTTCTTTTGTATAAAGAAGCTCTTTGAATGCAGGGTGCTCACTCTCGATGTAAGCAATGAATGAGTATATCCGAGGAAAAAGGTCGGCAGCCATAACGAGGCCAACAGAAAGGAGTAGAGCCATCAGCCAGCCCCACTCCATAAAAAAGCTTATCAGTTGCTCAAAGATCATCATTTACAGACACATCCTTTCAATTTCACGGTTTTGGTTTCTTGGATCCACTCCACCTGCAGGTCGAGCGCCGCAGCGATCTCTCTAGCTGGTGCATAGGATGTTCCTGCCTCGATGGTAACGGTCAGCTGCTTGTCGTTGACTGTCACGGCCTTGTTGTCTGGGCACCATCCTGGCGTGACACCTGTAGCCTCTGCTACCGCACGTACTGGTAGGGTTGAGACGCCATCTTTGAGGTATCCTTGCACCGGAAGCACATTGCCGTTGATCTCGATGGATACTTTATCCACAGGTTTATCAACAGATTTTTCCGCTGGTTGTGGATTACCTTTGAGTACCCGCTGTACATCATCCTTGAACTTCGCCCATGCTTGTTGAGCTGTCAGGCCCGTGAATCGCCTTGCAAAATCATCAGAGACAAAGTAGGCAGGGCAATTCTTGCCTGTAACGTCAAAGTGACGCCACAGGCGATCCACGCCCCATCCGTAACGCTTGAGGATGTCGGCTGTCAGCTCCAGTGTGTTTTGATACATCGCATCGAAGTCGCCGTCACTGTTCACGCACATTTCAGTCCCAATCGTGCAATCATTTGGATATGAGCTGAGCCTTTGTAAAGCTGCAGGCGCGTACGACTTAGCGCCAACGTGATAGCCCATTTCATTCTCCGGCAGGCACCTGACGATCTCCTTATCATCTACGCAATAGTGGGCACTGGCGACTGTCGTTGGTTTGTTGAAGTAATGCCGGTTAGCTTCAGCGTCCGCACCCTCTTTCTCGTTTGCCGTCCAATGAATGACAACGCCCTGGGGTGTAATTTTCCTCCCAGGGCGTGCGTTTTTGTTAGTCAGGTACATATCTATGATTTTCAATTTTTGTTCATCCTCTCCACACAGGTCATATTCGTAGAGCTTGTGCTGCTCGATCAATCGCAACAGCTTTTGTGGGTATTCTGGATCCGTGGCATAGCCAGCCTCGTACACTTCCAGGCATGCTGTCCTCCAGTCCGCGCCTATAACCTTGGCGTATATCGGTTTGAGCAGAAACTGTGTGCGATCTCGGATGCCCTCATCCCAGCTATGGTACTTTTTGAAAAAGGAGCCCTTTTCGACCTTTTGATTGGCCTCGAATTCACGAGACACTCTGTAATAGCTCCCAGCAGGGCCTGTCCCTTTGATGCCAAACAGGTTATTTGCTTTGATAGCAAGCTCGGATTTCCCCCAACTTGACTCCAGGATGGCTTGTGCGATTGTCAGAGAAGCCGGTATTCGTGATTTCCGCATTTGCTCCATGGCTAATGGTGCAACGAGAGATATGAAAGCCTTTTGATTCATTTGTACTCCTTTCTCGCCGCTCTCTCGGCCTTGGCTTTGATCTCGGATCCGACCAGGTTAACGATGGACTTCGGCATAGGCCAGCCGGCTCGATGGGCGTTGGCGGTTAGGCTGTTCCATGTGTGGTAGATTAGACCGAATGTGACTCCATAAAACAGGAATCCTGGCGTGCCCATGACCTTATCCAGTAGGTTTGCTAGTGCTGGTAATGCAAAGAGAAATAATGTACGTGGAATTCGACTCAAGCCATACTCAGAGGAGTACGTTTCGTCCTTCTTGGAAGCTCTTACGCCTGTTACCCAATCTAGGCAAATCATAAGGAACAAAACCACCAAGATATCCAAACGATCACTGCCATAAAAATACTGAAACATCGATAAGAAAATGGCTCCTGCTGTTGCTGCCACTCCGTTCCCTGGGGTAAATAGATTTTCTAAACTCTGTACAAACTTCATCTGTTCATCCTCCTCACCCCCTGGGGGCAAAAGTAAAGGGACTGCATCAGCAGTCCCCCGTCATCCTATTACTGAGCCAATTCCGGAAAGCCCAGGATCTCCAGTTGGTTCTTTACTTCTGGTTTGATTCTGGAAGGGACTTGAGGATAAGTCTTGTCTCCTTCAATGATCAGCGTTACATAAATAACAGCGATTGCCATGTTGCCTTCACCTCCTCTCAATGTGAGGAGTAGCCATAATAAAAACGCTTCTACAGCTCTCTTAAGTAGCTGCATTGGCGTTTAGTAGCTTCTGTACATCGGCGCGGTCCTTTTGTGGTACTTGCTCAATGGTTTTTACGCCATCTTTGATCAAGTCTGCGTAAACCTGCAAGATAGACTGCATCAGGATGTTCCCCCTTCAGGCGGCAGAAACGGTAAAAACATTTCATACAATTCCGTTACTGCTAGCATGACGTTTTTATTTTTTTCTTCTAAAACTGCTTTCTCATCAGTGAGCTGCTTGACTTGATTCTTTAATGCTTTATTTTCATTTTCAAGGTCGGCCTTCTCCTTCTGGATTTCGCTGCATGGACGTTCATTTGAAAACTCTACATTCATTAGTCGAAAGCACCTCCCCCGCCTTTTGCATAAATAGAACTGTTAGCATTGGCTTTATCAATTCTAAACCGGAAATTTATGCCCCACTTGTCTGCTGTTTTCGATACGTTATTGAACAAATGTGCACGACCCAACTTGACTACTATCGTGGCGTCCTCCCAAGTTGGTAAAGCATCGTAGGCATTGTTGCAGACCTCTACTAGTATTGTTGCTCCAGGTGGAATAATCCAAGTTGGTGTGAACAAGATGCGTTTCGCTGCCACATCTGTTGTAAATCTTAGTTTTACAGCCTCAGGTAAGGTGTTGAAGTCCATGCCATTGAAAACGATCTTATTTACGAATCGGGTCAGTGTGAATGTCCGCGTTGAACTCATGCCCTGATTGTCAGTAGCTTCGATCGTCAACGTATGCGGGACGCCCGGCTCCAAACGTAACCATAAGTCCTTTGGAATCGTGATTGACTCCTGACGATCAGCGACGCCTGGGAATGTGCGGATCACTACACCGTTGATTTTCTCGGTGACAGTGAAAGGGTTGCTCTCGGGCTCTGTAACCGTGTAAGTCTCGACTGGCGGTGCTTCCATGATTCCGAGGTCTTTGTTTTGACCATCGATCACCGGAGGACGGTTCCAGACAACACGGAGTTTACGTGTGACCTCCAGGCTCTTACCCTGCTTGTTGTCCTCTGCCGAGACAGTGAGGATGTGGTCGGTATTTTCGGCAAGGTCAATGCCTGTGATGTCCGTATCTCCGAGATAAATCCGCTTGTTTCGATAGGTCAGCGTCTTGTCAAACAAAATAGGCGTGCTACCATCCGATATGCTGGATGCAGCCGCCTGAGTAGGTCCGCTATTGATCTTGTAAAAGACAGAGACTACGTCCCCCACGTCCTCGTCTACAGCCTGACCAGATACCTTGAGCGTTGAATTTTCGGTCAACGTCTGGTTATCAGGCGTGTCCAAGGTGACGACAGGCTTCTTGTTGAGGTTAAGCACGCCGCGATACTTTACTGCACCCGTTGTCTGGTAGATTGTTGGCGGAATCGAGAAATCTGTTGCAAACGTCTGGTCATAGAACGTTGCTGGCATGGTGCCAACGCCGTCTATAAACGGTCCGCTGAATGAGACGAACTCGTTGCTGGACTCAATGCGCTTGATGTAGCCGCCGTCTTCATATGTGATGATCAGCTTGCCGTTTTTGTCGCTGGTGATGCTGGCGTTTGTGCCTTTGACGAGCTTCTTCGGCGCCGGGAGCCAGCTTGAACCGTCTGCTGAGTTACTGTACCTGATCCACGGGTTAACGGTGTCGCTCGCGTCTGTGCCGTGCCATGCAACGTGTAATTTGCCGTTTGGTGTCCGGATTGCCATGGGTGAGGATTGTGTATAAGTCGTGGTGATGATGGAGTTAGCTGTTCCTGTACTCGACCAACTTGCACCGTCATACAAGATTGCTAAAATGAACCGATTCGATCCATTGTACGCTTCTGCGATTAATGCAGGATTACCGTCTTGTTTAATAATCAAACTAGGATTTTGAACATACCATCCAGACGTGTTGTAGTTGGAAATTTGCGCAACAGCACTCGGAGTACCTAACGTCCCGTCCCCGTTGATCGGAATGGAACCAGCGCGGATGTTAAAGCTGTTCGGGTAATTGCTGTTTTTCGTGCTAGCTGCCCACCAAATTTTTGTGCCGTCAGGAGTGATGGCGAGTGAGACACCCTGAAAGGCAGATTGAGACACGTCCAAATCATAAGCGCTCGCAATCGTGGCTCCTACATTGGTGGCATCAAACCTTGCAACAAATACCTTAGCCGAACCATTTGCGACACAGTAAACATTCGTACCTTTACACAGTATTGAATACGATCCATTCACACCGATATTAAATGACGTCAATAATGAGTAAATTTTTCCGTTATCACTGGATTTATAAAATTTGACGGACGTCTTAAATGCGTCTACCACCGCACCAACCAACCACCCATTGCTCAACCTCACTGGTGGAGCCATACGGGAAACAAGGTAAGCAGACGATACCACGTTGACAGGTACGAAAACCTTGCCATCCTCTTGCACAACCGTAATGTTCCTTGTCACCTTGGTTGAGTCATCGCTGCCATCATTCGCCCAAACTTGGATTGACGATGCCTCTGCTGGTAAAAGTCCTGAAACGTCTGTGGAGCCATCCCAGAAACGGCCTTGCGAGTAGGTCAGTATCTTACTGAATGACTTCGGATTTGCCCCATCAGATGTGCCAAGAGCGATGGTCTGAGTTGGTCCGCCAGCTATGGAGTATTTGACAGATAGCGCTTGTCCCGCGTCTACATCGGATATGGTTCCCTCCAGATTGTACGTGCTGCCTTCCGATAATGTTTGATTGTTGGTAGGCGAGGTGAGTGCGAGTGTTGGTGGTGTATTATAGACAGTAATTACAACCAGACCATTTCCTGTACGTTGATCTGCTGTAGTGCCATTATTGGCAAGTGCCCCAACATAAGAAGAGCCACCACCGCCTGCACCGCCTCCGATTGCATCTCCGCCGCCACCACCATAGTATCCGCCACCACCACCGCCACCGCCGTATGCGCTGGAAGTATTAGTTCGTCCGTTACCACCTACGCCGAGCGCACCGGCACTCGCTCCTGCTCCACCTGCTCCACCTGCAGTTTGAGAACCACCCGCGCCGCTGTATGGTTGCCCTGCCGATCCTGTACCTCCAGTTGTGCCTCCTCCATAACCTCCGATGTGACCACCATGTCCTGCACCACCACCACTGGCAACCAAAATCCTATTTGCCAATGCAGTGCCGCCAGAACGAACATCAGATGAACCACCACCACCTGAACCACCGCTACCTGAACCACCGCTACCGTTACTTCCACCACCTGAACCGCCGCCATTCCATCCTCCCGCTACTCCGCTTGAACCTGTGGCAGCTTGCCCTTGTCCTCCTACATAAATATCAAGTGATTGACTCGGAGTAATATTCAAATCACCATATGCATATCCACCTTTACCACCGTCAGATCTACCGCCTTGAGCTCCCCACGCTTCAATTTTAATTTTCGTTACCCCTGCGGGTATTACCCAGTTTTGTACTGCTCCGGTATAGCTGAAGGTGTATGTTGTTCTTCCTTGTCCGTCTTTACCAACCGTTGGCATGTTCCTCCCCCTTCCTTCCGTAAATGGCCGTTATCGGCAGGTTTCCTCATATTGGAATCGCACATCCACGCTGTTTTTCTCCTCTTCATTAGCAGTCCCCGATTTTCTTTCTTCAAACTTCTTCACAACCCTATCTATATCTCGGACCAAAGCAAATGCCATCAATCCAAAAAATAAATTCAATGAGAGATATAAAAACAAGGTCCTCGCCTCCGGATGGATTGGCCGCTACTGCGACCCATTCCTGTTTCTACCATCACTTAATCACCAACTGTGCGTTTGTCTGATCAACCCAGCCTTCTTCGATCTTCAATCCTGTCAGCGATGAGAAGTCGAAAACAAACTGATTGTCGCGCATGTCATTTGCCATTTGGCTTTCGAGCGTTTTTACCCGGGTTTCTAATGCGACGATCTCCGTGCGTGGCACATGCAGGTTCGCGTCATTCACATGGTTCACAATCTGATTAAGTGCGGCTGCATTAATTCGGCTACCCAGCTCTACGATGCCCTGTTTCTCGAGCTCGACAATCTCTGTCGTACCATCTTGTTTCCTGAGTAGATACTTCTTCTCGTCTCCGAAGTTGTACACTCTGTCCGTAAAATGTTCCATCATGTGGCAGCTCCCTCCCTCCAAATAGCTTCAATCGGTATCTCAAGCCGCAAGTCAGTGTCCGGCTTATCGATGTTGATTTTCCCGGGCGGATCAGACCAGACTACCTGACCGCCTGCATTCTTGATGGTTCGCTTGGTGATTATGCCGACCACATTAGCTGGCACGTCAATAAAAAACCTCACCTTGCTACCTTCGCGGCTGCTGGTGAGGCTGACTATTTGTATGGCTCCGTTTATTTCGATCTCTGCGTTGTTAAACAGCGTTTGTAGGTGCTTCGCCTGTTCCTCTAAAGCTAATTGCGTCATCATAGCTCGAATTCACCTCCAGCCGAAAATGTCCCGCATGCTTGATAGGTGCTGATAAGAACGATAGGCGCAGCCTGACCGGAAGTGAACTCAAGAATACTTGGTCTTTCCATGGTATGAAAATAGACGCTGATGCCTCCAGCAGCAACGCGTTTGATAGTTTCGTAGGGTAGGGTGGTCATGCTGCTTTGATTGACGAACAGGAGGATAGCAGCAGGCTCTCCAGCCCTTGGGTGTTCCTTCACACTCCACATTTCTTGTACACCTGTGAATCCTTCGCCTATCAATACGCTAGCCATTTCGATGATCGTCTCTATATCACCAGGAGAAAGGTTTGCTCGTATCTTTGTTTTGATCATTTTGCGAAATTCTTCGTCGTTCATGACACCACGAGCCTGTAGGACATTCCTTCCGATCTTATCCAGGGTGTATCCTCTTGCTTGATCAATGTCTCGATACAACTCTATCGTTTCTATCGTTTCTTTGACTTCTTGTAATTGGTCTGTAAAAACACGAAATAGCTTGCCGATACTCCCCGTCAATCTTTTGTTGTAGTTATCTGTCAAACGTTTTAACAAGAGGTCCATGAACTTCAATTTAGTTCACCACAACTTTCAGTGAATCAGTTTCAGCTACTTGTCTTGGTCCGATCTCTACGTTATTGGCAGATAGGGCGCTTGGATCAACTCCAAGGCGCAATTGAGCATCTGCGATTCCCTCGACTTTATACAATGCACTGATTGCTTTGGTATAAATGACATCTTGGCCCAAGCCAACCCCGCTATAAATCGTACCATCCTCATCTTGCCCGCCAATGTACTGAATCAATGCCGCTCGTATCAAATCTTTACCATTTATCGGGAAGTTCTGATTGGTTTCCAATGTCACAGAAACAAAGACAGAGACCTGTTTAGGCCTTGTAAATCCGATGATGTGACTCTTTCTCTTGGAATCTGTGACTTGAACCTCTGTTTCGCCCCATGAGCGTATCCCAGCAGCTTTTGTCGAGTGAATAGCTTTAGCGATTTGCTCATCTTCTCCCCCAAAAACAAATGGGGCAATCGATTTAGGTGGGATATCATCCACTGTGAGCATTGAGTCGTTTTCTTCTACCAGGCAATCTCTCATGCCGGGTAATGCCAAAAGAGTCGCCACAATACTTTCAACCGTGCTGCTCCCACCTGATGATACAGATCTGTCATACCTTTGACGAAATTCAGTATCCGTTTCTTTCGCACGCCCTCCTGTAATTGTTACCGTATTGATTACGGATGAAATGCCTATCGTCGGATTGACGACAACCTCAATAGCTGAGATTGGTACATTCCCAATCGGTCCTGACAACAGTGCTTGAATCGGCACTGAAACCTCGCCAGCAGCTTGGATTGTGGCTTCCTCTGTCGTTTCGAAGACAATGTTTGTTCTGGTAGAAAAACGACTACCTCGTGCAATCGGGATACCTGGATCGCCACGGACAATCACATGACCTTTTGCTTTTTCAGCTCCACGGATTTTTATTCCGACATATTTCCCAACATACTCCAAGTTTCTTCCGATGGCTTTGTCAACATATGCGCTGTTGTATACATTTTCCAACTGTTGCCATAGTAAATTGAGGCCCCAAGCGAACAGGCGGAGGATGATTCCAAGAGGAGATCTCTCAGAGGTGTTAATCTTTTCGCCAAAGACTTCTTTGGTTTTCGCCTCCATCTCTGCAAAAAGGTCGGCAAAACGTTTTCGTTTAAAGCCTTTTTCATCCAACATTTACATTCACCGCCTCTGCGATTGTCTCGCCTGTTACAGCAGTTGCTATAAATCGCACCTCGATTGTTCTTGCTTTCTGATCCGTGATAAATTCAATGGACTCGACTGTTTTGATTCGCGGCTCCTGAAAGAGTCCCTGGCGTATTTCCTCTCTCATTTCTTCTTCCGACAGTTTCTTACCCAGGAATGCTCGGAACTTGATTCCCAAGTCTGGATTGAGGAACCATTCGCCCTTGTTGGTCCCAAGAACACAAGCGACACATTGCGCGACTTCCTCGTCCCCGTCGATCAAGACCAGCTCCCCGTTGTCATCGATTACCAGGTCTCCGTTTACCAATTTTAAAGACTGCATGGGAACACCCCCACAATAACAGCATCGTTTTTGTCATGGATACGTAGGCTGCTAGGCTTTCCAGATTGACCTTTCATTGCGTCTTTGATTTGCCTATCCGCACAGACGATATAGACCGTATCCCCCGGCTCTAGGATGTGCCTCTCGCGTTTAATGACTCCGCTATCTGTTCGATATTTATGACCCAATACTGGAACTGTCTGAATGGGGGATGGAGGCTTGTCAGTCAGTTGAATGAGAGGCAGCACAACCGCAATTCCGGTTAGTTCGTCGAACGATATTACCTTACACGGTTGAGCTACCGCCATGCTTGAAAGCCGCTCTGTTATGACAGCATTAATCAACTTGGCAAGGTCGCCTGACGGGTCTGCGTTCATGGTAAGATCGCCTCCGCTTCCGTGATGAAGTCACCCGTTCTACTAAATTGATGACTACCGCTTCGCACATGCATTCGTCCTGTAAAATCTTTGCTTTGTAAGTCAATCACAGAAGCAGTCGTAATTCGGTATTGTAGTTGTGACTTCACCATGTATCCTTTGAATTTGTCGTCCTCAAATGGTTCTGGCGTACCAATCAGGCCTGTATCGACAGACAAAGAAAAAACATCATCGGCACCTTTTCGCAAATTCCTGACATAGAGCTTCCCTTTGTTGATGAATGCGCTGGTGCCGCAATCGGCTGCCACTTTGCTGATGATCTCTGTCACTTCACCACTGGCTGTATACCCTTCGTCATACCGATAATCTTGATTGAGCTGAAATTGCGCGATAGGTAGCCCCAATTGCTTCGCCATTTCTTTTAGAATGTAGCTTCCAAGCGTACCAGATGCATACGCGACATCCTCCACCTTTCTTCTGGAAAGGTCTTGGGAGTCCAAGACGTTTATCGTTGTGATCTTATCTACTCCATCGCGCTGAGTAATCACCCTTGAAATAAAGCCGTGTAGGATAACCCCCACATCGCCGCGATACCCGGCGTTAATCATCAGCACATCATTTCTCTTGATCCGGTTGAGTGTATCCTTTGAGAGATTCCAGAGCTTCACTTCTGATTCGTTAGGCAGCAGGTCGTTGTCAAACGGAATCGTGCCCTCTATTGCGTAGTGATCCATTGAGAAAGACATATTATTGACCATAACCTCAACAACCCTGCCGAAATTAGCCATTGTCCTCCTCCTCTTCAAACACATACAAAAAGACTGTCTCGCCAAGGGTGGCCCAAGTAACCTCTTGGGTGATCCCCGCCTCGTCAAACGGGATAATCTCGACTTGTGGGAACCTTTCGTCCGCACTATACGAAAAAAGAGGCTCGCCATACACCAGTTTGTTTCCGGTTGCGAGTACCTCTCCATCTCGTTCTAAGTCGACTGTAAAAAAGTCGTATTCGCTATTGTAATTCACTTCAAAGGTAAAAACCGTACCGGATAGAGCTATTTCAAACCGATACGGCACTTGTTCTTTTTCAATGTCAAGATATTCCATCGTGTCACCTACTCGGCCCAGGGAGTGCCCGCCTTAAATTTCACTTTTTCAACCTTTTTTTCTGCTGTTCCCTTCTTCTTCTTCGTTTGTTTCCTACCCGCACTGACTACAGGTGCGACTTGCGCTTTAATCGGCATGGGTAATGTCTCTACATAGGAGGATTTTGCGGTTCGGATCTCTTTCATCGAAAGCGAAAATGCAAATCCATTGGCTACTCGGTTGGTGTGGCTCGTTACAAACGAAACAATCAGGCCAGAAAATAAATTCCGGCCCTGAAACTCTACTAGCTCGCCATTCGCTGCGATCGCCTTTATTTTCTCGCGTATCTGTGCCGCATCGTCCCCAACAATAAAGCCGCTAATGTCCATTGTGTACGGCTTTCGTTGAACATGATCACTCACATTAATGCCATCTTCGACAGGCTGATCGGTAACATCGACCTCAAATTTTGGATCTTCACTCTCAACAAGGACATACATTCCGTTAATCATCGCCATTATGCTTGTTCCACCACCAAAGAGACGCCTAATATGCGTGCGGCGCTCTGAATGATCTCCTGCAAAGCAGGTTTTAGCTCTGTAGCAATCGCTGTACCTGCCTGTTTCGCATCGGCGCCACCGGTTACATCGAGTTTGATGACAACCTCCATTTTCATGGTTCCGCCACCCGCTCCTGGCTGTGCGCCAGTTGCCTTTGCTGGCGGTAATTTCGCTACTGGCATGTCGTACTCGTATGGTGCAGTCACATCATCAGCAAGCCCTGTGGAGGCTGCCGCCACCATCGGTTGCGTGTTCTCAATCCCTTTCGCTAATCCTTCCCCGGTGAAGTATCCGACTTCCATCATGACGCGAGACGGTGAATGAATGCCCAGGATCGACTTGATTTTATCGGTGATTCCGTCCCCAATAGCTTTCATCTTGTCCATAAGCGCGGTTGCCATCGAACCGATTCCGTCGATCATGCCTTGAATGATGTTTTTTCCTATATCAAATAGGTTGATTCCTGTAAGATATCCGGTAATTTGGCTCCATATGGACTGGATTTTCGACCAAATGGTGGTCCCGGCATTGGCAACCGTGTTGATGATGTTGTTCCAAGTGCTGGTGAGATAATTCCAGATTCCTAAGAATACAGAAAACGTGAAAGCCTTAATCTGATCCCAATATTTATAGATCAGAGCAGCTACCCAAGCAACTGGACCACCAAGGATGACCAGGATTGTTGATCCCCATGTTTTGAAGAACTGCACAACACTATTGAAAATGTTGACCGTCCATGTCTTGAAAGCTTGCCATTTTTGTGCGAGCCACGGGCCGATTGTTCCCCAATTCTTGAAAATCAGGATGACGCCAGCAATTGCAGCTCCTACGAGTAAGGCAATTGCAATAAGGGGCAAGAATGGTGCCATCATGGCCCACCCAGCGACAGCTGCTGCCCACATTGCCGGGACCATCGCGCCTATGAGGACGGCAGCAATCCCGCCAATTGCTGGACCAAATACATCTATATGCTGAATAAAGAAGCCAATCCCTTTCGACACATCCATGAGGATCGGAAGCAGAAACTGCCCAATCGGAATGAGCAAACCCGTTTCGATTTGCCGTCCAATCAATGCCAGTGCTTGAGCAGGAGAATCGATTTTGGCTTGATTCAGTTTGTCCATGGTGTCTTTTGTCATGTCAAACTGACTCTGTGCTGTCCCCATTGCGGCAATAATAGGGGCTTCCAAGTCCTCGAATTGGCTACCCATAAGGGCTACCCCAACCGTATTTCTTTGCACTGGATCTTCAATCGCGGAAATCATCTGCATGATTTGACCGAAGGACTCTTTTGCTTCTGGCCCGCCTCGTGCAAATGTCTGTGCCATCTTATCTGCATCTAATCCGAGCATTTGAAATGCTTCTGTCGTGGTTTTAGATCCATCTTTTGCCCGGATATTAAACTCTTTGACAGCATCCTTGTGTTATCCCGATGGCTTTTTATCCGTCGGTTCTTACGGTTCCTTTTTCCCGTAAGGTCGGCATATGTTTTCACTGATTTAGTTCAGTGTCGCGGTCTCGTGGAGGGATTATATCTTTTCACCCTCTATGCTCTGCCCCTGACCATTCTTCGAATAGCCTTCGGTTCAAGTTAGGATTCTCACCCTTCTTGCTTTATCCCGCGATTTTAAGTCGGCAATGCTGTTGTTTACCGACCTTATCCAAATTAAATGCACCATTTTGGGAGCCGGCTGCCAATGTGTCGAACATCTCCTCAGCTGTAAACCCAAGGGCTTTAAACTGGTTGGCATACTCATTCGCTGTATCGAGTAGATCGCCGGATTTATCCATACCTTTTTGCTGGGCTTGGGCAAGAAGGGTGAACGAATCAGTGCTCGTAATACCGAACTGTCGCATCATTGTGTCGGCGGCTTTCACCGATTCGTTGACTTCTTGACCGAACGCATCCCGCATAAGTAACGCATTTTTCGTCGTTTCTTTTAGTGCATCCCCAGCTTGCCCCGTGATCGAGTGAACAGAAGTAATAGCGCTGCCTAGATCGTTCCAGTCCTGCCCAAAGTTTTGCGAGTACAGCTCTTTTGCAATTTCTCTGGTTTCACCCATCTGATCATTGGTAGCCCCCGTAGCCATTTGTACTTGTGACATGGCTTGTTCAAACTGGGATGCTGCATTGACTGCCGCAATTCCAAATCCCGCCAATGCAACTCCGGCTGCAATACCAAGACCTATGACTGCTGTTTTCGTATTCTCTACTTGGTTTTCGGCGTCCTGTAGTCCGCTATCTGAGACCTTAAAGCCAACCGCAAACATTAAATTGCTGATTACACCCACTTATTCCACCTGCCTTTCGGCAACAAAAAGAGCGCCCATATGGACGCTCACTTCTTATTCAATTCTTCCTGTTGCTCAATGTGAATGTCCAGCGCCGCATTTGCTTCGGCAATATCGTCATCATCCATCTTATTCAAATCGCCATAGGTGATGTTCATATCAGACAAAAGCAGCCTCCAGTATGACCAGCGCTCCCTAGCTCTCCGCTTCGCTTCCTGCTTGTCGATCATTCGGATCACCCGCTTTCTGATCATCGTCATGATCCTGCCCTGCAATAAAGGCGTAGGCGGCGTTAATCGTCTCTTGATACTCTTGATAGTCGCCAAAATCGTCAATTTTCATTTTCGGGTGGACAATGACATGTTTTAAAATTTCTTCAGACAGCCGTTCTTCCATCATTACCCCGTGCTTATTCTTGCAGGCATCATTGATTTTGGACACCATACGTACACCAGGATGCTGGAAAATGTACTCATTTCCTTGTTTCGAAGCAAATTTCTTTTGTTTGAATGCTGGCATTGGCGATCTTCTCCTCTTTTGTCTATTTGATTACTGCATATCAATATCAAGGCACTGAATTTCATACTCGCGGTCTGCTGCTTCGCTTCCGTATGATCGGGTGGCAGGCTTGGTGACATAGGCTTCCGTTGTGGTTGTCGTTTCCTTGGGTGTCCCGGAATGAATTACGCTCACAGGAACTAACTTGCCTGAATTGGCGAGTTTATCCAGATATGCAACTTGTGGGCTGCTAGGGAGCAACGTAACCTTAATCGTTCCTAACGGGTTGTTGATTTTGGTACGAACGGCATCCCCTTGTGCACCTACCTTTGTTTCATAGTTGTTTTCTGCCTTTTCAACCTCGACCATGTCTTCTGAAAAGCCTGTTAGAAAGACGCTATCTACCGTAACAGTAACGTCTTTCGGATCATAAGTTGCTGCCTTACTCATTCATCCTCATCCCCTTTTACAGAATGATGGTCCCAATCACCGTTGCACTGTGAATAGCGCCAGCCAGTTCAAATTGGAACGTCCCATCGTTATATTCACGTTTCTCCCGGTCTGCTGGGTCTACTTCTGCTCGACTTTTGAATCTGGTACTAAAAAGAGCCTGTCCATCGTCATCATGAGCAATCATCCCGTTCAAATCAGCACGTTTCAGGACGGTTCGAACTTCACCTTCGATTTGTGAAATGCCCGTGTTGTCATACCGAATCTTAGGCGATCGATTCAGCAACTTTTGAATCGCGTATTGGATGCTGAATACCAGGTAGTCACGGGCATGAATGATGTCGATGTATTCACCAGATACCGTTTTCCCTTCGCTGGTAACATCATCCCCGGCTTTCTTGACATAGGTATTTGCCCCTGCGTCATGAATAGCCATAAATTCTGTAGTGCTAATATCGAGAACATTAATACCTTTGAGTGTTTTTGACTTCCATGTGATACTCCCTACATCTGCGGCAGCGCAAGATCCTAACCATGCAGCTTCTGGATAGTTATCTGTCGTCGTATGGTAAAACATCGTTGTGCGTGTGTACTTCTTTGCTTTGATTGTAGCCAAGTCTTCCAGACTCGATGAGCTGGCAAAGAATTGGCGAGAATTATTTTGCTCTACAGCATCTGCAATCGTCAGGATATTCGTTTTCTGGCTGCTTGTGGATACAAGAAAATACCAATCCTTTTCGAAAATCTTCGGCAAGAAGTCCGCCAAGGGTTCGCCTTCCGTCTTATGTAACATGACGGCGATCTCAGACGGTGAATTGTCCCCCTGATTCAACAAGGCAAAAGCTGCTTTATAAACCTCGGAAGTCTGCGCAAAATCCTTCTGGATGGCTTCTAGGTCGTAATAAGTCTTATAGTCCATCCCTGTCACACTGGATCCAATGATCAGTGTTTTACCAAAGCCCAACTTTGGAGTTGGCCTTTGAATTTCAATCCTTACGATAACATCACTTTTAACCGCCAAATCCATCCACTCCTCTCACATTTGCTTTGTCGATTGTAACGAGATCGCGTTCTGTCTCAGCAATCGTTCGAAATTCTACTTCAAATCCGTGGCGCCGTTCCCACTCGGAACCGATTTTAATATCCAGGTTTTCAATCGATCCGTAGTTGGCCACAATGACATTGACTGTGTCTTTCAACACCTCATAGCCTGCCGTTTTGAACCAGTCACGAGCTTTCATGGCATTCTCAACGCTTGTCGCCTTGTCGTCGGCATACGACAAAAAAGAGACAGTAAACGGAACTGTCTCCACTTGCCTGATTTTATCGCCAACTTCGTATTCAACAGGTAATCCCGTCGACTCGCCAATTGCTTCTTCAAAATCGTAGGTCAGAAAGGCAGTTTTCGGGATGTCTCCCCCGCCGTTTAGTTCAATCACTGGCAAACTCAGATATTTGGACAACCCCTGGACAATGGTCGAACGTATGGCCCTAAACGGGATCATTGGCAACCACCTTCTTTGCCAGATACTTATTAACATCACAGTAATCCCGGTCATCCAAGGCATCCACGATGTACTGAACACCTTTGTATTCGATCAAATCCCCGGAAGCATGACTGTTTGTGGTGTAAAGTGCTCGGTCATCTTCGGTGTATTCACCACCTTCAGCCTGCTGCAGCTTCGTATTTACAGGCTGGAAGTGTCCTCTCAGGGTAATGCGTGTTGGTTCCACTGCCTGCCACACACCGTCCTGATCATATTCTCCGGTTCCGGGACGTATCAAAAGATAAGGCTTGTTGTACTTTTTTAACATAGGTGCGAATCTAAAGAGTGTCATGTTCCTCCGTCCTTTTGGACGATCTTAAATGTTAGTGAATCCCGCAAGTCCTTGTCTCTCAGGAGAATTTTTCTGCCATTTTTGATAGCTTTATAGGTTGGAGAAAGGGGAGGTTGACGAATTGAATCGAACCGTTTGAGTGTTCGTTCCAATCCGATCTGGCCAATATCGCGCAATAGCTCCTCTGGTGACACGTTACCATCAGCAACACCCTGTATCTTGTCCTTTACATGCTTCTTGATTGGGGCAGCAGATCGCTTCTTACCCACCCCAATGAAACTACGCGCCGGAATCTTCATCTTCGCGCTGCCATACTCATGAACACCTGCGATCATAGCAAGCTCCGCGTCACCTTCCATGCCAATATGTGTCTCTTTTGCAGCCAATCTTTCTAATGCCCTTCTTATTTCTGGAATGTTTGAGTTTTCATCTATGGTCACGTTAGCTCTCGTTGATCTTTGTCTTCTTCTTGCCATTCAATCATCCCCAACGTTTATAAGGATTTACCAAGCTTTTCACTGCTGCCGGCAAACCTTCACCATCATTAGCATAGGAAACAGCCAGATCGCCAACGCGTTCCGAAGTAACGCCAGGAGTACGCATAAGAGTTTGGCAGAACAAAACGCATGCCAATTCCAAGGATTCCGGCAAAGTCTGACGCTTTTCTGGAGTAGCATCATCAGGCAGCACATATCCAGCAGTGTAAGTCAGGGTGATCTGCCGATCTGAAGCTTTCCAACCGTCTTCTCGGAAAAGAATCCCTTTTTCTGCGACCGTTTCGTAGTCAGATACATCAACGCCATCAATTTGCACCTTGGATACCTGGACAATCGGGTATCCTTCCAAGAGCAATTCCTTCCCTCTGACTCCATCGTGCTTCCTATCCTTGTAGTCCTGCAGACGGAAAGACCTGCGGCAGTAAGTTTCAATAGCCGAGGTGGCTGCTGCAAGGTAGAGAGCCACCTGACCGTTGTCTGTTTCATCATCTGCTGAGATCCCAAGCAGTGACTTGGCTTTATCGACGGTGGTCAACATTATTGTTCACCGTCAGTTTTTGGATCCGTTCCCGTGGTAGCTGCATTCAGGGCTTTCAACGACTCAATTGCGTTATCTTTTCCCCTCACCTTGTCACCATTTGGCAGCTCATAGTATCCGCCCGCCAGTTTTTTTAGACCATCTAGATCAGCATCGTCGTCTTGTTGCTCTTGGACTTCCTTACCAATGACCTGTTTTTCTCTCAGTTGTTCGGCTCGATCGTCATCCGCTTCAATAATTTCACCAGCTTTGACCAACTCGTCAGTATCTATATCAATAAAATCAGATGTAACACGGAATTTTTTCATGTTCATGCCCTCCTGTTAGAGAAAAAGGAGCCTGGATAGGCTCCTTCTACACTTTTGGAATATCGAGTACGACATACGGACTTACCTTTGTCACTTTATCTTCAAGGGTAAGTGGAGCAATAACCCATGGTTTACCGTCCACGTTCCAGAAGGCTTTGATGACGGTCTTGTTCTGCTTAAAGTAGACATGCTCAGATGCAGCGATGTATGGTCCGGATCCGTCTTTGATCAGGTAGTAAGACAGATCAACAAGCACCAGGTCGCCTTTCTGACCTTTTGCTGGCGTTTTGCCCGTGAATCGGATCGGAATGCCCAGCAATGTAGCCGGGATGCCTTTTGTCGCGTTACCTTGGATGAAGATGTAGTTACCTGCAGGATCCCTCAATTTCACCAAGTCAGGCATGATGGATTGGTTCGCAACCCAAATGGAGCTACTTGCTGAATCCGGCAGCAAGTAAGCCAGCAGCAGGACGATATCATCATAGGTAACGGTGTTTGCTGTAGCTCGATTCACTGCGAGGGATCCTGATGCACCAACCACGCCAGTTGGTTTGTTTGTTCCGTTTCCAGTCAGGAACGCAATGTCTTCTGCCGCCATCATGGCTTTGGTGAGCAAAGAACTAATAAACGAGTTAGCTGAAGACCAGTTACGAAGCAATTTGTCCGTTACCACAGTAGTAGCCGCTACTTCATGCGGTTGCAAAGCGACCTCTTTCAAGGCACCGCCAGTATCTGGCTTCTCTTGTCCTTCTCCGATCCATGATACTTCTACTCCACCGAAAACACCTTTAGTCCCTTGATCCAGGGCAGGCATCGTGATCTTCGTATCTGGTGCTTCTTCCCCTGCCGGGATTACTGTTGCGCGAGAACGAACAATAGCAGCTTCTGGACTAATCATCAAAACATCAGGACGGAATTCGATTGGAACGGCATAGCCTCCTTCGCCTCCTGTCCCCATAGACCATTGGTTCAATACTTGACTTGGCAAGATCTGAGCCTGGAACGCGTCTGGTACCTTGTAGCCACCGCCTTCACCTTGTCCTACAGGCACTTCTGCCAGCCGGCCTTTTGTATCTCCAAAGCGAACGGCATTTATGAATTCACCCAAAGATGCGAAGCCATTATCGTTTTTTGGCTCGTGCTGTGTTGGATTTCCGCCAAATACTGCACTTGGACGATATGGCGTTGCGGTTTGATTTTGAATCGAGGCATAACGAGCAGCTACAGTGTTTTCCCGCTGTGTTTGCTTCTCTTTTGAAGCGATTTTATTGTCTAAATCAACAATTTCGGTATCGAGTGCATCGAATTCTTGGTCTTCTTCGTTAGTCAGATCGCGGTTGTTATCCGCTTTTGCTGCTTCCAGGATTGCACCTTGACGTTCGATCTTTGTAGCGCGTGCTTGCAACAAGTCTTGCGTGGTAGCTTCTGCAAAATGCTGCAGATTCACTACTGGGAAAGCAAACGACAGTGCATTCTGTTTGGTCATTTTCATACTCTTAAAACCTCCTGTGTTTGTTGTGGGCAAGCCTTTTTTCATACAAAGAAAGCGACCCACTTGGTCGCTCTGTTGCTGGTGTATGTTCAGTTTGATTCATTGGTTGTGGCGGCTGTGGCTTTAGACCGTTCGCCAATTCGTTCCTCATTTTCTCGATGACTTCTGGCGGCAATAGCTTTGCCATTCCTGTGCTCGCGATAAGGTTTGGCTGGGAGCCTAACTCAAACATAATCTCGTCGACCAGTTTTTTCTCCAGTGCTTGTTGGGCATTGAAGTATGTTTCTTGATTCATTAGTTCAAGCAACTCTTCTTGTGTCATCCCACTTTTCAACATGTAAGCATTTGCGATGGAAGTATTGTAGTTTTTGAGGAAATCGGCTCCATGTTGAAGGTCTCTATAGTCTCCACGTGCGACAGAGGAAACGTTGTGAATCATAATTTGTGCGGTTGGAGAAATCATCACTCGATCTCCAGCCATTGCAATTAGCGAAGCCGCACTTGCTGCAAAGCTAGGGATTTTAACAATAACCTCCCCTTGATGTTCCTTTAAAGCTGTGTAAATCTCTGAACCAGCAAAGACACTGCCACCACCTGAATTGATGATCACTTCCAGACTGTCTCCATTGGCTGTGTTAATTTGATCAATGACTGACTTGGGACTTGTAGCATCCATTTCAAACCATTCGTAGATCCACATATCGTCGTTCGAGACAATGACCCCTTTGATATCAATCTTTACGCTCATTTATTCTCACCTCCTTTGCCAACAGCTACTGTAGTTGGAATCATAGTCCCATTCACAAGGTAAGCCGTGCCTTCTGGTCCATCGATTGGGTTGTAATCCTCTTTATCACGCCATTCATCCGCGTTGATGATGCCATTTTGACGTTGGATAGCCAGCCCTTCTTGACGGCTCTTATAATCGCCACGGAGTAAGCCATCGACGTTTGCTTTTGCGAAATATCCCTGTTCTCGTTCTTTCTTTGTGAACAGCTTCCAATTGATTGTTTGTTCCCAACGGGTTACGTATGGGAGCAGCGAGTGCTGCACGAAGTCGATGCTCAAGTGTTCGATATTGGAGAAGGTCGCTCTCTCCAGGTTGGCGATCATGTGCGGCGGAACACGGAACAACCCGCATATCTCGTCCCTCGTAAACTTCCTCGTTTCGATAAATTGGGCATCGGTCAACGGCATCGGTATACGGTTGAATTTCATACCCTCTTCGAGAATAAGTGGCTTCCATGAATGCGCCAGACCTGAACCCTTTTCTTCCAGCCAATTCTGCAATCGAGTGTAAGCTTGATCGCTCAAAGCATGTGGATGTTCAAGGACACCGCCTATATTCATGCCTTGTCCATAGAAACGAGCAGAAAACTCAGTGGCAGCCATTCCTAAACCGATTGCTTCGGAAGCCATTCGGATCGGGCTGTACCCTTTGATACCATCAAAGCCGAATGCTGGTATGTGGAACACCTTTTCTGCTGGAAAAACATCGATCTTACCTCGGTCATTGATCTGGTATTCGATCTTTCCAGTTGATCGATTCCTACGTGGCTCCACTGTGTTCCAGGGAACCGGATATAGATCAGTCACTTGGCCTTTCCTATCCATGGTGATGATGGAGTAGGTGTTTCCTGACAAGACTAGGTGACCCATACTTGTTTCTCGCCATGTCTGAGAGGTCATTTCGTCATTAGGTGCATCATGCAGCAGTCCATAGACTGGATGATCTACTGCTTTATCGTTGCCTTTTCCACTCTCTCTTGGTCGGTACACGAAAAATGGGAGAGATCCCAATGTTTCGGCAAGCACCCGGGCACAGGAAAAGACCGTAATATAGCGCAACGCCGTCTCCTCATTGACTTTTTGCCCTGATTTCGTGGAATGACCACCCAACAAACTACGAATATCTCGGTTAAAATCCTCCATCGAATAGGCTGATTTATTGACCAAATCGCTTAAAAACCCCATCAATCACCCCTCCTTTTTGGGGGAAATCCGACCCAAATTAGGATCGAACCGCACACCAGCCACATAGCTGGAGGGTAAATGAGCCATAAACCATACCCAAAACTAGAAAAACCCACCAAAAGGCAGGTTTCTCGGACTGTTTCCAGTATGTTTTTTGATTTTTTCACAGCGTCCTTGGCCCCCTCTTCTCAAAAATTGAGCGCTGATAGTCGGCAATCATGGCCCTAGATAACGCGTTGATCACAGCAGCAATTAAGTCAATCCGCTGACTGTCATCTTTGTGCTTTTTTGATAGCTTAATGTTGCCATTTGTATCCGAAATTTCTACTGCATTCGATATACACCAGGTGAGAAGTGGGCTTCCGTCATGAACAAGTCTTCCCTGAAGCACTAGTTCACGTAAAAACTTTGTTGGAGCAGATAAATGCTTCATCACTTGCGGAATATTCACCATCTCATAACCATCGTTTTCTAATTCCTGAACGAAGTGTGTCGCATTGTAGTTATCAAAGCAAATTTCTTCCACTTTCCACTCTTGTTCAACTTCCATCTTTTTAATGTGAACTTTAATATACTTGTAATCAGTGACGGCTCCTTCGGTTAACGTACACCATCCATCTTTTGCCCAGTCCCGATAAGGAACGCGGTCTGTATGTTCGTGTTTTGTCGCTGTTTCCTCTGGCATAAAGCCATGGGCAGTAATCGCAATCCGTCCATCATCCAGTAAAAATACATTTCCGTCTGCGGTTAGATCCGTCGTTTTCGCTAAATCAAGACCAGCCCATGTATTTTTCCCTTTAACCAGCTCAAGGAATTCATTTCGTGGAATACCTAACGCCTTCCATTTATCCATAATTCCAGACATGTATTTATTTTCGCTGTCCGCTTGCCACCTGTCGCAGCGCTTAATCAGAAACTCACGAATTTTATCTGGATCACCGGAATCAAATGCTTCGTCATGCTCCGCACGAATTTGATTTTTTAGAATACGTGAATATTCGTTGTCTTCTTGCAAGATTGGGTTTGCTTTTACCCATGTTGTCTCATCATGAGGATCATCTTCTTTATCAAGTTCCCTTATCATAGCGAAGTAACTTTCATTCATCGGCTTGTCGCCATCTAACATCTTGCAAAGGTGATCATACTCTTTTTTGCAAGGACCGTTCTGTGAATCCTTACCAGCTGTAGTAATAATCATCATCAGAGATTGCTCTCTTTTTCCAAATCCTGAGTACAGGACATCATGAATTTCGCTAGAAGGATGTGCATGATACTCATCAATGATAACCATACAAGGTGCACCCGAGTCTTTGTTTTTTGTATCTTTAGATAAAGGTCGCAACCATCCGCCGCGTTTTGCATGCTCGATGAATGTTTTCTTGATGATCAGCCTTTTCAAGATATCAGGGCTCTTTTTTCCCATCTCTTGTGCGTCGCCCCAAACCCGCTTAGCCTGTCCTTTATCTACCGCAGCACATTCCACTTCTGGGCTATCTTCATACCGCCTGAGTTCTGGCTGTCCAGGAGGATACACACAGTCGCTACACATACCATAGAGTGCAAGACCTGACATCTCCGTTGACTTTACGTTACCCCGAGCGCGCATATTAAAGCATTTTTTAAACCTTCGTCGACCAGTAGTAAGATCTACCCACCCAAAGATACAGCCCAAATCGAACATTTGGAATGGCTGTAACTCTATTAAATGTCCAGAAAATGGGCCTCGAACATGACGACAACAGTGTTCGAACCAATCAAAAATCCGGTCAGCCCTGCTTTCATCAAAAACAAAAGGAAAGTCATCCGTTCCTTGCCGTTCTAAATCTCTTAGATGCCGCTCACAGGCTTGACGTTCTCTTTTACAACTCGGCCTTATTCCTCCTACAATTTCAACGGCATACCTAGTGGTCGGATGGAGATCCTCCAGTTCGTTCAAATCAATCGAAGAGATCTGCATTTGGATCTTGCTCCCCTCCATCTGCAATGTTCTTCGCTAATCTGGCTCTTGCGTTCGCGTTAAGCCCTAGTTTATCTGCGTACTGCATCATGAGCTTCGCATAGCCTTGCTGCATCTTGACGTAGGGGCTAACTGTCAATGAACCAGCTGCATTGATCTCTGTATACCCATTCTTTTTTATAAGCTCTGTGGTTTCCTTGTACCGGGCGACTGTATCACAATAAGTAGCAAGCACGTCCTCGTCCACTTTATCAAGGATCTCGAAAGCATCCATGTCCTTGGTTGTTTTCTTCCATACCTTCTCAGCTTCTCTATCCAGCCAATCAGGCATTCGTAACTTCTTTTTCTTTTTGCGCTCTAGTTTCTTTGCGGCAGCTTCCCTGCGCTCGACTTCTTCTTTCGTCCAGTGTTTGCCGCCGCCCCTACGCCCAACGCGCATTTTGTTGAAACGAGTGACTTGGGCCACAATCAGCACCTCACCTTTTTTAAAATCTCCATGGGGACATTTTTTTGCATTAGAGTCCCACGCGGTCTATAGCCGAACTACTGGAGAGATTTGACCCCCCCTACCCCAAGGGGAGAGAAGCATATTCAGATACGCCATTTTCCTCTGCCCATGCATTATATTCTTCTATGGCAAGTGCCATCCGAAGGTTGTGCGCCGCCAACTGACCCTTGTTTAATTCAGCCAGCCTTTTGTGAAGATCAACTGCCCTTTCGATTTGTTCACCAAGCGCCTTGTGTTCCTCAAACCAAAGTTTCATCTGCTCCACATACAGTTTCGCTTGCTCATCCATTCCCAAACCCTCCGTCTTCTTTCGCTGTTTTCTTGCTATGGCATGTTGCACATAACGCTTGCCAGTTTGCTCGATCCCAAAACAGAAGCTTGTCCCCTTTGTGAGGCTTGATATGGTCCACCACAGTAGCAGCCATAGCCTTTCCATCATTCCAACAATGAACGCAGAGAGGATTTAGTGAAAGGTAGTTTGTCCTAGCTTTTCTCCATCGAGCGTCATAGCCCCGCTCCGACGAGGACCCTCGATGCCTGTTGTAAATTTTCGCTTGCTCTTCCGTGTGTTTTTGGCAATATCGCTCTCGTGTGAGATCCGGACACCCTGGTTTCGAGCACGGTTTATTCGGTCTCTGTGCCATGTTCATAACTCCCTGTATTATGTCAACTTCACTTATTCATATCTATGGTACAGTATATGTCGATGAAATCCCGAATCCCTTGATAAATCTGGCTTTATACCTTGTCTATTAAATGAGTTATACAAAGCTGGATAGAAAAGAATTCAACCATTTTTATAGACTAAAATCTGCCATGTATTTATCGTGGGTATCTTGGTTGATTCCGATATAGGTCAGCGTTTCCTCTTGAGAATAGTGACCAAATAGATCCTGCAAGACTGCAGCATCTTTGTACTTTTTATAAAACCAGTACCCGTAGGTCTTCCTCATGGAATGTGTACCTACACGCTCCATGTCAAACTCTTCTGCAACTGTTCTCAATATCTTATAGGCCATGTCTCGTGTGATTGGCTGATTATGACCTTGCCGGCTTTTTACCAGGTACTCATGATCTTTCTTACCATCGATGTACTCCTGGAGTTCTTTCTTTAGAGATTTCGTAACAAGGATCTTCCTCCACTTGTCTGTCTTCTCTTCCTGAATGACAATGTGACTCCCCTTTACATCCCCGACTTTTAATCGCAGAATATCAGTTATCCGCAATCCGGTATTGATACCGATCATGAACATGATGTAGTTGCGTCCATTCCATTCTTTCAGATATTCTTTGAATTCCTCTAACAAGACCCGGTCTCTAATTGGTTCAACAACCCTCAAAGGCCATCCCCATCCTTTGCTTGTTATTTATGCATAGTCCTGTTTGATTTCATTTTTCTAGTGAGAAGCAAACCTTTTTGAAGGTCTGTGTCCAACTGCACTAACGTTCGCAAATCGTTAACTGTATTGATTTGAATCTTTCCATTCTGATAGTCCTTCACCCATTGAGCTATGGCCGCCTGAACAATCTTTCGATATTTCCCATTTGATTCGATAATGGCATCTATGGTGTCTAGCTCATCATCGCGTTGATCCTTATTCAATGTGACAACTCCTCGGCTTTCCGGTAGAATGGAAAACGAGATAGTGGCTTAATGCATTCCGTGGCCACGGGTTCCACTATCTCTGCCAGGGTTGCCTGGTAGGAGCAAGGGGAGTGTTAGCGCACTCTCCTTTTCTTATGCCTTTACAGCTATTTCACCAGTGAGTTGTTCCCAACGTTTGGCAATCACATCACAATACTTTGGATCAATTTCCATGAGGTAGGCGGTTCGATCGGTCTGCTCAGCTGCAGCCATCGTGGATCCAGAGCCGCCAAACAGATCGAGCGCAATATCACCGCGCTTGCTGCTGTTCTGTAAAGCTCTGGATACCAGGGCAATCGGCTTCATCGTGGGATGCTCGCCATTACGAATTGGCTTGTCAATCTCCCAAACGGTGTCTTGTTTTCTGTCGGAATACCAATTGTGTGCAGCTCCTGGCTTCCAGCCATAAAGGATAGGTTCGTGTCGCCAGTGGTAATCCTGACGACCAAGAACAAATACGTTTTTCACCCAGATCAAGCACTGCTTCAGCAACCAGCCAGCCTCCACCATGGATGAGCGAAAATTGACGCCTTCCGAATCGGCGTGACAAACATAGATCGCAGCGCCTTCCTTCGAAACGTGAAAGAGGTTTTGGTAGACAGTAACCAGGAAGTCACGAAACTGTCCGTCCGCCATCTTGTCGTTTTGAATCTTGAGAGCATCTTCTGTCTTCCCGGTGTAATCCACGTTGTACGGCGGATCGGTAAATACCATGTCAGCACGCTGTCCGTTCATGAGTTGTTCCACATCCGACAAATTGGTAGAGTCACCACAAAGCAAGCGATGCCGACCGAGGATCCAGAGGTCGCCGGGCTGAGTCATTGGCTCTTCGATTTTGGAGAGCTCGCCTTCCACATCGAAGTCATCCTCTTCCACTTCGACAATCTCTGGCTCAAAAGAAAACTGCTCGATCAGTTCGTCCAAGTCAGCCGTATCAAAGCCGGTTAGCGAAAGGTCGAGATCACTCACCTGCAGGTCAGTCATTAAATCGCGCAATTTGGGCAGGTCCCAATCGCCACCGACTTTATTCAGCGCGATATTGAGCGCCTTTTCCTTATCTGGATCCATTTTGACGACAACCACTTCGATCTCGGTTCGCCCCAGCTCGTTAGCCAGGACTTTGTACCGTTGATGCCCGCCGACGATGTTACTGGTTGTCTCGTTCCAGATCACTGGCTCCACATACCCAAATTCCTCGATCGATCGCTTCAGCTTTTCATATTCTGGATCGCCGGGCTGGAGGTCGAGACGCGGATTGTATTCAGCAGCATTGATCATGGAAACGGGAATGGTTCGGATATTCACGGCGTTCTCCTCCTTCAAAATTCGTGATACGAAAAACGAAGCAAACGCGAGCAAACGCGAGATTGTACTTTGAGCCTCATTCAACCCGGTTTGTCCACGGCAGGTGGACAATTTGCCTCGCTTTTCTTCATGTCAAAAAGCCATAATCGCGAGTAATCGCTCAAAACGGCTGAAAATCGGGTTTTGACCCCTTTGTTTACATAATACTTCCTATCGGACTCAACTTTTTATCCGCTGCCTAGTAACCTGATCCATCATGATTGTATAGCGTCCAAGACTCCTTCCAAATTCTCCGCCTCTCCGCTCGACTCAATTTCGGTTCTGGATTTATGTAGATGTCGGCCCCACTATTTGGTTCAAGCTTCTTCTTTGTTGCACTCTTCCGAAACAAGTTCATAATGGCTTTTACCATGTGGATCATCCTCTCCAGTTAAAATTGTTTTGGCGTCGTCTTGGTTGCACTCATCAAGGTGTTTGAACAGCTCCTCACGACTTTCAATTGTCACCAAGCAACCAGGACAACAGTACATCAGCTTTGCTCCTCCTTATTGAGTAGCTTCCGACCTTCTCCGCCTACAAGCCTGCTTATCACTCTATCGTTCTCTAGTTGTATTACAAAGCGCGCTGCGTCGGGCATGCTGATTTTGAAATGCTGTCTAATTGCCATCACACTAATAGCTGAGTCGTGTTTTCCCAAGTGGAGCACATAGTTTTTTACCCGCTCATAGCTTGGCAGCTCTGGAGTATTCAATCGAATCTCTCCCTTCATAACAACTTACTGCCCTTAACTGCATAATCAATTTTCACGCAAGGCATCCGAAGGCAATGGATGGCTGTCCCAACTTTCTTTCCCCAGACGCAATTCATGCACTCGTTCTTCACAAAGCTTTGAGAGACAAGCGTTTTCGCCTTTTCCATTCCTATCTTCACCTCCCGTTTATCTAACGTTACAAATTAATGAGAAGTACTGGACAAGGGGCGAGGGGCCGGAGCCGTAGGTCTCGCATTTAATCCCCTGTCCGGTATATCCCATGTAAAAACAAAAAGCACCTCTGCTAAGGCGCTTTTCGAAAGACGATCTATTTTGGCGAGACACTACCGCCTCTGAAAACCGTTATCTGCTGGGCGGAAAAAGCATCGCACACTTCATTTGCTTTAGTTACCAAAAGGTGAACGGAACATAAATTGTGATTGTAATTGAAACAGGTCCCACACTTCTTTTTATCTCTCTCGTAATCTCTAATTCCAAGCTGTCTTTTATATGCTTCTCTTTCGTGAGATTTTAATTTTTTTGTTCCCACTGAATCGCCCCCTTCTTATACCTTTTTCGACAATAGGACGATCCTACCTTTTTAATAAGCGATTTTCCAAAGATCCGAGAGGGGTTCCCAAACTTGAAAACCGCTAGTACTACATAGCAATAAAAAGAAAATAATTGCATGTTCCCTGCTACGATCATCGCAAGACTAGCGCGTTCAGACTCAGAATGCCCCCTCTCGTAAGGCCACATTCGTCAACATCCATAGATTCGCTCAGGTACGCCGTTGATAAGGGATAGGCGGTGTCTCCCAAGGGTTTCCCCTTACTTCAAGAGTACCGATTTCCCACTTTTAAAACGTCCAGCATTTTGTCCGTCTTTTATCCTTGATTTTGTCCGGTTTTTGTCGGGTTTTTCTCGCAGTTTTTAACAAAAAAACAGCACTCAGATAATCCTAAGTGCTGTTGCAATTTGAAAGATCGCATCCCGTTTCTTTATGTAATACTGGTCCTTTGTCAGGCCTAGATCCAGGTATATGTTAATGTCATTGTTTCTGCATGGACTTAGGTACTTTTCTTCGATGATCTTTCGTTCCATCTCATCAAGTGTGAATTGCAGAGCGCGCTCGATTTGTCTTACTTTGACCTCATTCTTGGTTTCGGACTTTTGTAGCGAAGGAAAAAGGTTGGTTACTCCTTCCTGTTCTTGTTCCTGCTTGTTCTGGACGGCCACCCGAAGTGCTTTGTACGCCTTCAGTTCTTTGACTACAGCTTTCCTCACTGCTTTTTCATTTACCGGGTCCAAGAACGACAATTGTTCAGCTCCCATGTCCATCCTCCCTCTGCTGGGTATTGTTTGATTTTGGGCTTGGCAGTAGCTCCCAGCATGGGGGCTTTCTGTTTTTAAGCCGTTACTCCTGTATGACCAAATCCGCCTGTGCCGCGCGCAGATTCTGATAGCTCGTCCACTACTTCAAACTTTGCTTTTGGGACTTTGGCCAATACACCTTGGGCGATCCGATCACCCTTCTTTATGACATACGCACCCTCGATGCAGCTTGTTTTTGTCCGGACGACTTCATTATCGAGAGATTTTCCCATGAATGATCCTATATTGTCTTTTGTCAATTTCTCAGGTCGCTTGTTGATGTTATCAAAAAGGACTCCGATCTCCCCGCGAAAACCGCTGTCGATCGTTCCTGGTGCGTTGCTAATGCGAAGTTTTGTTTTGGCTCCGATTCCTGACCTTGGACGGACCTGAATCTCATACCCTTCTGGCACTTCCATCGCCAGCCCTATACGTATTTTTGCACTTTCTCCTGGTTGTATGATTGTTTCCTCTACCGCAACGAAATCGAATCCTGCATCTCCATTCTTTGCGTAAGCAGGAATTACAGCATCTGGGTGAATTCGTTTTACCTTGATATTGACCATCATCGACCCTCCTTATATGTACTCCTGCTGAAGTATCTTGTTTATTGCCACGTTAGACCTCTAGCCTTCAAAATTTCTAATGCTTGATTTTCTGTAAATCCAGATGAAACCAACGCATCAAACCTCGCCTTGTACAGCTTTGATACTTCAACGTGTATTTTGATTTGATAGGGCATTTCCTCGATGATATTATCGATGAGCATTTGCCATTCGATTGCCGTCAACTTGCCGTTTGTCTTATCCAGCCTTAATTCCTCCTTCACTCCTGAAATATTGTGTTAAATACTTTGGCTCCGCTGCCTGCCCACACTTAACTCAAAACAGCTTTTCTTCTCCGTCGATCCACCACATGTGCTCGAACACAATTTCACTTCCCTGCACTAATATACTTTTTACATATTTTGTAAGTAATGGTATATTATATTCAGAACACTTCGACTGGAGGTGATACATATGAAAAAGTTGCTTGCTGTTGTTTTCACTGTGATGATTGTAGCTTCTATTCCAAGTGCTGCTTCCGCTTGGTGGTGGCCGGGGGGCGGGTGCCCTCCCTTTATTGCTCTTTGCTAATTGCTATTTTCAGTGAACGAGAGCGATCATGCTCTCGTTTTCTTACTTTCTCTTATGTTAAGCAGCCGGCACCAGTTCAGGGTTCTCGTATATGTTGCCGATGACCTCCCATTCGCTAATTTCGTTATGCTTAGTAGCAATCACATGTAGGTATGGCGCCCACTTTTGACCAGTTTCGAGGAAGAAAGCGCCTTTTTGCCTGACTACATAGCCACGAATCGTAGACCCCTCAACACAATCTGCCAGGATGTCTCCTTCATAGATACCTTTACCCTTCTTGTCGTGGAGTCCGGTAAATTGTATAACCGTCAGTTCCCGCCAGTCTGGGTCCTCTAGTGCTACGAACAGCCTGCCATATGATAATCCCGTAACGAGGTAATCGTATGTCTCGATTGCGTCGCCATCATACATCCGTTTCTTTTCATCGTCCCAAGCTCTGAACTCAATCTCGAGTCCTACTTGCATCACTTCCCCACCTCCAGCAGCTCAGGATTCTCGTAGATGTTGCCGATGACCTCGCCTGTGCAATAATCGATGTCGTTTCGGTGAACCGTTTGTCGCAACTCCCATGATCCTTGCTTATCAGATACCAGCCAGCATAGACCAACGTCAGCCTGAGAGCCCCACTCAACAGCACCAAAATAGTCAAATTGTTTTCCATTCTTTAATTCATGCGCGTATAAATAAGTTGTTCCTTTGATAATGTCCCCTTCGTAAATCTCCTTGCCGTTCCTGTCACGCAGGCCAGTGAACTGACGAAGCCTGACAGACTTTAAGATTATGCACCCTCCTACTGGGGTATCAGGAGTAGTGATCCCGTACAATTTTCCGTTCTCGTCGAATCGCAACGATGTGACAACTTTCATTTCTCGGGTTGGTATGATCCATGCCTGGTACTTCACTTCACGTCCTGCTTGCATCCCGTTCCCCTCCTCAGTAGCCAGCGTCCTGCCGGCGAATGTTCTCTTCCCACTTCTCGTTATATGCTTGTTCGATCTCATCAAAGGTGAACTCTAGCATTTCGCCAAGGCCGAGCAGCAGCTTTAGTGATTGGTCATATCTGTCATAAAAATTTGTTGTAGTGAAATCGCCAGCCTCGTCTACTGACCATGCAAAGGACATACTGCCAACATGTTGATTGAGAGATAGGAACTGCTGGAGCACACCTGTATTAGCTTTTAGTGGTTCAACTAATCCTGGTTCATGCCAAGTCTCAATTCCAATTGAAAGGATGAAGTGAAGGCAGTCAACAAGCTCTTCCAGAAGGGGATTTGTTACCTTTCCAGTCTGTTTGCACTTCTGGCAATGAATGCGCTCGCCAGAGAACCAGAAGCCTTTCCCGCCACACTTATCGCATTCAATAAGGGGCTCATATCCGTGCTTCGGCTCCTGGTTATCAGACCAATGCTTAAACCCGCGCCATTCGTTTGCCAACTCCCCGAGCTCCACCTGCAATGCCAAAATCTTGTTTGGCAACAAGTCTTGCCCTTCAAGTCCTTTTTTCTTGATGATGTATTGATCAAGCTGCCGTTGCTTTTCAAAGAGTGGTTGTAAATTCATCCCGTTCCCCTCCTACATAATTTCTAATTTCAGCTTCTTCCGCCGCTCTGAGAACAGCTTCGCCTTGGCCTCTTTCCGATCTACCGGGTGAATTGGACGGCCTATGCAGCAAATCCTAATGTCCGTTCCTACTAGAGA
>NZ_JBIAOR010000024.1:0-53093 GCF_042878995.1 Brevibacillus sp. NPDC003359 | reverse complement strand
GATCAAACTCTCCAATAAAGTTTGTTACTGGTTCAAAGCTGGCAAATCATTTAATGATAGACTCATTAACGCTTTCGCTGTTCAGTTTTCAAAGAACATTTTCACTAGCACTTCAAAAGTGCCGGAATCACAATATACCATGCACGATTGTTTCAAGTCAAGCGGTAATAATCGGATTGCATCATAATTTCAATTTTGTTTCGCCCTTTTTCAAAGGCGGATCACTAATATAACACGAGCTGTTCGCCTCATCAAATGAAATAATTGGAAATAACGTTTCAATCGTCATCTCCCTCGATCGCTAATCGCTGAAAACGACGAAAAACGCCCGAATTTGGACATTTGGACGTTAATTTAAATAAAATATGTTATCGGGCCCCACTCTAGTATAAAGTGATTAGCTCAAATTCATTAGTGTCGAATATTTCTTCAAGAGATTTCTCATTAATCTTGACTTGTTCCAAGAGCTCGATTGGGTTTCAGCCATTTCGTAAAAAGTAGACCAAATTCCGCCCCGAACCGCAACCAGCATCGAGTATCCTCATGTCCTTCGTAACCCGTCCCTTTAACAACTGATCAAACAAGTAAATATCCATATCGCCAAACTGCTCGGCCAGATTCATGTTTATCACATCCTTTATCCGCTTTTTCTCCAGAGTACCAATTCGCTTGTCATCTTCCAATGATGCCCACTTGGAATGGATGTACAAAAATGATAGTTGACACCTATCGACTACAAGCGTAATCTTTGAAGCATAACCAACGACTACAAATGTAATCGAAGGAGGAGTCTAACTTGGACGAGCAACCGCGAATCTCGGATGCCGAGTGGGAGATTATGAAGGTCATCTGGGCAAAGTCACCCGCTACAGCAGCCGATGTCATTCATGCCCTGCGAGACAATAAGACGTGGAAAGACAAAACAATCAAAACCTTGCTCAGCCGCCTCTTGCAAAAGGGCATTCTCACCTATGAGCAGGTCAATCGAGTCTACTATTACTCTCCTGTTCTTACGGAAGAAGAGTGCAAACGCCAAGAGCGCCAATCCTTTTTGCAGCGCGTGTACGGCGGAGCCTTAAAGCCCATGCTGATTCACTTTTTAAAAGAAGAAAAGCTCTCCTCCCAAGAGATTGACGAGTTGAAAAAAATCCTTTCGGAAAGGGAGAAATAAGCTGGTGGACTGGCAATGGCTCACACTCACCCTCAATCAAGCGTTTGCGTGGACACTGTATAACTCCATCGAGGCCAGTCTTCTTGTGATCCTGATCCTTCTCTGCCAGCAGTTAGGCAAAAATCATTTCCCCATCCGCTGGCACTACGCCGTATGGTTCCTTCTTCTCTGGAAGCTCGCGGTTCCTTGGTCGCTAGACAGCTCTATCAGTTTGTATAACTGGCTGCCTGCTTCGTCCTGGATATCCATGCAGGAGCTCCGACCACCAGCGGAAGCCATTGGTTTCACTACAGAGGCTTTGAATCCGCCTCACGCTACCCTTCTACCAGATATCTCTCTAGCAAACGAAGCAAGCTTTTCCTGGATCAGCCTGCTTTCCCTCGTCTGGATCGGCGGTGTCGTTATTTTCGCTATCACCATGACTCTCAGTACATACCGATTGCTCTCTCAGCTAAAAAACGATGCGTTTTTACAGGATGAAGCCATTTTGCGCGTCTTTTCCCAATGTAAAAAACAGATGGGCATCACCAAATCGATTCCCTTACGCATGAGTCATCGCATGACAAGTCCTGCCTTGATGGGGATCTGGCGACCGCAAATCTGGCTTCCGGAAAATCTTTTGGACCAGTTCGATGAGCATGAGCTGCGCCACATCTTTTTGCATGAGCTGGCGCATTGGAAAAGACAAGATATTCCTGTGAACAGCATCATGAGCGTGCTTCTGATCCTCAACTGGTTCAACCCGCTGTTATGGTACGCTGCTTCCCGCATGCGTAAGGATCAGGAAATGGCTTGTGATGCCTTGGCTTTGACTTATTTGCAGGAGACAGAGGTACCTCGCTACGGATACACCATGATCAAAATGCTCGAGCTGTATGCCTGTCCCAAACAGATTCGCTTCACAGCCGGGTTCTCCAGCTCCAAAAAACAAGTGAAAAGGAGAATAGAAATGATTCGTCACTTTAAAAAACGGGCTTATACGTGGACAGTATCTGGAATCGTGGTCGTCTTAGCTTTAGGTGTCTTCACTTTGACCGATGCAAAAAAAGTACTAGGGAATGAGGTCACCTTCGCCGTACCAGCGGAAGGGGAAATGCGAAGCGCAACTGATCATGCCAGCCTCTCAATCATCAACACCCTGAACACTCCTGTAAAAGCAGCCGGGTCTGGTAAGGTGGTCAAGGCTGAATACGATACAAAAACGGGGAAAGGCAACCAGGTCATTCTGGAGCATGAAGGCGGGTATCAAACGGTTTATTCCCACTTGGAAAAGCTGGAGGTCACCGCTGGAGCTACTGTGACCCAAGGTCAGCTCATTGGTCTGTTAGGAAGTACGGGACGCAGCACAGGACCGCATCTTTCTTTTCAGGTTATCGAAAATGGTATACCTGTTGATCCTATGAAGCACTTAGAGGATGTAAGGACACAATAGTAGAACTAATAAACCCCATCAGGACAAAAGCTCCTAATGGGGTTATATTTTGAAATAAAAATAAGGAGTCTCGTCATGTCGAATCTTTTCAGGTTTCTATTAGAGTTGATCCGAGTCATCATCATCTTGTTTGCAGGCTTATGGTTGCTGTTTTTTGTTGAATCGAAACTGTTCTTGATAACACTAGAGGGAACTCCGTTTTTCCTGTTGTTTTTTGCGAATTTGTTGCTGATCCTTGTGCTCTACAGAAACAAGCTCCAGTTTAGCGGCTGGTATAAAGGCAAGGAGGTAAAGCGTCTATCGCCCCAAACAACCAACGTCTTGATCGTACTGGCACTCCTTGCATTTGTATCGTCTCTTTTTCTCAAGAGCAGCTGGTAGGAAATTTAAATCATTACAAACCAAAATGCTGTTTCGCCAGCTCTTTATATCGTTCATCGTCAATTGTCTCTTTTGTCATGACCCCATCCGCCCATTGCGTAAAAGAACTGTTCGTCAACGTAACATTGCCTCTCTCCGTCAACTGTGTAAGCAAAGGGCTTTTGTTAAAGGGAGACTGCTCATGCTCCGCGATAATCGTCTGAATCTCGTTTAATTCCGTTTCATCCGTTACCAGCTTCTGCGAATCAAACGTATAACCGATCCTCCAGTCCGTATCCTTGTGCCGCAGCTTCATTTCGAGTACATAATCCCCATGCTCCGTCTGCTCTTTCTTGATCTGAAACTCACCATTGCGCGAAGAGACGGTCTCTCCGGTTAACGGAACAGGCTTCAACGGCAGGTTCGAACCAAAGCCCGTATCGAGCAAATACGTTTGTCCCTCATAGGTAAGCAAAATCGTGGCATGCGTTCGGCCAATGGTGTAATATGCGCCAACGTCATGCCTGTAAACAACTCCCCGTATCAGCTTGGCGTCAAAGCCATTTTCCAGCAAGAAGAAATACAGCATCGCATTGAGTTCGTAGCAAAGACCACCTTCATTTCTGACCAGTATCTTTTCCATGACGGACTGTTTCGAGATTACGTATGTTCCCTCTTCCACAATGCACAGGTTTTCAAAAGGAATCGCCAATGCTGTCAGATCAAGCAGTCGATCCAATGTATCGAAGGTAATCGTTTCACTTTCTGACATGCCGATTCTTTTCCGAAATAAGGCATTCAGCTCACTCATGCTTCTTCCCCCCAATAGGTTCTCCCACAAATATTCGCCAGGCTCCTGCCCGAATCCTTATATACCGAGCAGCTTCAGCTTCCGATACAAGGTGCGCAGCCCGATCCCGAGTTCTTCCGCCACTCGCTGCTTTCCTTTCAAATCGCTGCCGTGCTTTTGCAGCGAAGCGCGAATCGCGTCCGCTTGTACATCCGCGACCCTCGCTTTGATATCTGGCCCTGCATGTGAAAGCGCCACTGGAGCACGGGCACGAAGTCGCGGCGGCAAGCTGTCGACAGTCAGTACCGTGTCTTGCTCCATGTTCATGGCGTATTCGATGGCGTTTTCCAGCTCGCGCACATTGCCTGGCCAGTGATAGTGCGTGAGAAGGTTGATCGCCTCTCTTGCTATCCCGAAGAAGGTACGCCCTGCTTGCTCCCCGTACTTTTCCATAAACGAAACGGCCAAGAGCTCGATGTCTTCCTTTCGCTCTGCGAGTGATGGGACGTGGATCGGAATGACGTTCAACCGATAGTACAAGTCGGCACGAAATGCTTTTTTCTCCACGAGCTCCTCCAGGTTTTGGTTGGTCGCCGCGATGATTCGCACATTGATTGGAAACGACCGCGTGCCTCCAATGCGTTCCACGACCTTTTCCTGCAGGACACGCAGCAGCTTCGTTTGCAAGGAGAGCGGCATATCGCCGATTTCATCCAGAAAAAGCGTACCTCCCTCGGCCATTTCGAACCGCCCGGGCTTTCCTCCCTTTTTGGCTCCAGTAAACGCACCGTCCTCGTAACCAAACAATTCGCTTTCGAACAGATTTTCCGGAATGCTGGCACAATTGATTGCGACAAACGGATAGTAGGCTCGCATGCTTGCCTCATGAATCGCTTTTGCCAGATGGCCTTTGCCTGTCCCTGTTTCGCCGGTAATCAGTACTGTAGAGCTGCTGTTACTGATTTTCCTCGCCATTTCTTTGACCTGTTTGATGGCTGGACTATTTCCTATGATTTGAGCCAGGCTATCTGCTTTGCCAGATAAACGGCTCCCTTCAAGATCCATCAAACGCGGAACCGTCAGCGATCCCCTCTGCACGCGAAGCACGCCGCCAATGAGCTGATTGTTGACGATGATCGGCGTGGCCTCGGTCGGAGCATCCAGCTTGTCTACGAGACAATTGGCGATTGGCAAGGAATGCGCGGCCATCCCGGATAATGACGGCAGCAACATCCGTGAAACCTCCGCTGGTAGCAGTTCATGCTGGGACAGCAGTCTACGAGCGCTGGCGTTCGTGTGAATGACATTGCCACTTCGGTCAAATGTGAAATACGCATCGGCTACGGTATCCAGCGCTCCCTCTAACAGCCGCATGGAATCATCAGATGATTCGATCTGTCTCGTCGCATGGGACTGTACAATCGCCGTAATCATCTCGCTTACTTCTGTTAGGATTTGTTTGTATTTCTCTGTATGCTTGGACAGGCGATTTTGACCTTCCTTCGTAAAGGATGTGAGGGAAACGACCCCGATTGCATGATTGGCTACCTTAATAGAAGAGAGTAGCTCTACTTTGGCGGGGCAACTGTCGAGAAATCGGCATCCTTTGCACATCTCCATAGAGCCTGGTTTGTCTACCACATACTGTCCTTTTGCCAACACGAATTCAATCGAGGGCACATGCACATTTTCGCCTTTTTGTTTCAAGTAGCGTTCCGTACTTACGACCAATAGACCGCGCTCGTCAATCACCGCAGCATCCACGTTCAATATATCTGAAATGCCTGTAATAACCTTTTCGATGGCTGGTTTGCACAGATCCAACGAAACCATGGATTTCCTCCCTGCTTAATGTCCTTGCTCTCTATTTTATGAAATATTTAGATAGTTCACAAACATTTTACCACTGATAGTTGCCAATAATGACAACTCGTTGCCACTTTTGTCACCGCCATGACGGCACGACACACAATCGGAACCTCGTAAAATCAGCTTTTTTGCGAGTAAACAAGGAGCATGTAAACTCAGCCGAGTCCATTCCGCACTTGGCACAGTGATTGCATTATAAACGTTTCATCTAGGGGGAGTGATCAACCATGGTAAACACGAACGAAGTATTCCATTTGCAAGGAAAGGTAGCCTTGGTGACAGGTGCTGCTTCCGGTATCGGACTTGCAACAGCGAAAAGACTGGCACAATTCGGGGTAAACGTCATGCTGCTTGATATTAACGAAGAGCTCGGAGAAAAGGCAGCCCAAGAAATTGTAGCGGAGGGCGGCTCTGCCCGTTATTTTACATGCAATGTAGTTTCCCAACAGGACTGTCGTGAAGTAACGAAAGCGATCGAGGAGGCTTATGGTCGCATCGATATTTTATTCAACAATGCAGGCGTGATCAGAAGAAAGACAGTCGTCGAGCTGGAAGAGGACGATTGGGATCTGGTCGTCGATGTATCCTTGAAGGGGGCTTACAACCTCTCGAAATTCGTCATTCCTGTCATGGCGAAAACAGGCGGAGGCAGCATCATTAACACAGGCTCTGGCTGGGGCATCAAGGGCGGTGACAAGGCTGCGGCCTACTGCGCGGCAAAAGCAGGCGTCGTCAACCTGACGCGGGCAATGGCGATAGACCACGGTCCGGAAAACATCCGTGTGAATTGCGTATCACCCGGCGATACCGACACACCTCTGTTGCGTGAAGAAGCGCGCCAGCTGGAAAAAGAAGAAGGAGCATTCCTCGTCTCCTCCGCCCAAGGGCGTCCGCTGGAGCGTCTCGGTTCTCCGCAAGATATTGCCAATGCTGTTCTGTTCTTTGCCAGCGACCTGTCATCCTGGGTGACGGGTTCCGTACTGGTCGTCGACGGCGGCGGTTTGGCTTAAATTATCGCAATTCAGACTGAATATTCCAACGAAGAGATGGAGGAACCATGAGATGAGCGTACAGCGTTATGCCCACCCGTATATTCCGAATTCTGCACCTGAAGTCAAAAAGAAAATGCTTGCTGAAATCGGCTTTGCCAGCATCGAGGATATCTATGCCGATATTCCCGGAGAGCTGCGCCTAAAAGAAAAAATGAACATCCCGAAAGCAATGACCGAATACGAGCTGGAGCGCCACGTCAACAAGCTGATGAATAAAAACCAAACCACGCAGGAGAATATCAGCTTCCTCGGCGCAGGCTGCTGGCCGCATTTTGTTCCGGCTGTCTGTGATGAAATCAACTCCCGCGCGGAATTTGTGACGGCGTATGCTGGAGAGCCTTATGAAGACAAGGGGCGCTTTCAGGCGTTGTTCGAGTACCAAAGCCTCGTAGCAGAGCTAGTCGATATGGATGTCGTGAACGTTCCGACCTTTGACTGGGCACAGGCTGCTTCTACTGCTCTGCGCATGGCAGCACGCATAACCAAACGCACGGAGCTTCTGATCTCGAAAAACATCCATCCTGACAAGCTCTTGATCATCAAAAACTATACGTCTCCTGATCTTACCGTCACCTTGATCGATTTTGAGAACGAAACAGGCACGCTCGACCTCACTGATCTAAAAGCAAAGCTCGGTGTAGATACAGCAGCGGTTTACTTCGAAAACCCGACCTTCCTCGGCTCCGTGGAAGTAAATGGACAAATGATCGCAGACTTGGCTCATGCAGCCGGTGCCATTTGTGTAGTCGGCGTCGATCCCATTTCGCTCGGCGTTATGGAATCTCCGGCGAATTACGGCGCGGACATCGTGTGCGGAGATTTGCAGCCGCTTGGCGTACACATGCATTACGGCGGCGGGCAATCCGGCTTTATCGCGACGCATGACGATCCGACCTTCGTCATGGAATATCCGTCCCGCTTGTTCGGAATCGCTCCGACAGAAGTCGAAGGCGAGTACGGCTTCGGAGACGTCGCGTACGACCGCACTTCTTTTGCCAAACGTGAAAAAGGCAAGGAATCCGTCGGAACGCAAACCGCGCTATGGGGTATTACCGCAGGCGTGTACTTGGCGACGATGGGACCTGTGGGCATGGAAGAAGTCGGCCAAGGAATCATGCAGCGCTCCCAATACGCAGCCAAGCAGCTCTCTTCCATTCCCGGCATCGAGGTCAAATTCGCAGCTCCTTTCTTCAAGGAGTTCGTGATCGACTTCACGCAAACAGGTAAAACCATCAAAGACATCAACGCTGTCCTTCTCGCCAAAGGAATTTTCGGCGGAGTTGACTTGACTGAACACTACCCGGAATTGGGTCAATGTGCGCTCTACTGCGTCACGGAGGTTCATACCCAGGAGGATATTGATACGCTCGTTGCTGCCGTAAAAAGCATCTTGTAAAAAGACCATTGAAAAAGGAGGAAACCGACCATGAAAACATCCGAAGGAACCATCGACAAAATGAAACGGATTCCGAGAAACCATAAGGTGCGCCGCTTCCACCAAGCAAAATGGGATGAGCCTGTCATTTTCGAGCTGAGCCAGCCCGGCGAGCGTGGCGTCGAGGTACCACCCGTCGAACCACAAATCGTGGAGACCGTAGGCGATGGCATCTCTTCGCTGCCAGACAGCCTCCGTCGGAAAAAACGTCCGAATCTGCCTGAGATCAGCCAATACCGTATCATCCGCCATTACTCCCGCATTTCGCAGGAGGTGCTGGGGTCCGATTTCAACGTAGAGATTGGGCAAGGCACCTGCACGATGAAATACTCTCCGAAAATCAATGAACGCTTCGTGCGCTCGCCGAAAATGGCGGAGCTGCATCCACTGCAAGACGAGTCCACTGTACAAGGGATGCTGGAGATGACGTATCAGCTCGATCTGTACTTGCGCGAGATTTCGGGAATGAACAAATTCTCGTTCCAACCGGGCAGTGGCACACAGGCGTTGTTTACCCAAGCCTCTATCGTGCGCAAATACCATGAATCTCGCGGCGAAGGGGAGCAGCGCAACGAGTTTATTACCACCCATTTTTCCCACCCGTCCCAAGCAGCGACCGCCGCAGTCAAAGGCTTCAAAATCATTTATGTACCTGCCGACGAAAACGGCTACCCTGATCTGGAAGCATTAAAGGGACTTGTATCGGAGCGAACCGCTGCCTTTGCCGTAGCAAATCCTGAGGATACAGGCATTTACAACTCCCGCATCAAGGAGTTCACAGACGTCGTCCACGCAGCAGGAGGGCTGTGCTGCTACGACCAAGCGAACGCCAACGGCTTGCTCGGCATTACACGCGCGCTGGAAGCTGGCTTTGACATGTGCTTCTTCAACCTGCACAAAACCTTCTCTGTCCCACACGCTTGCGGTGGACCTGCAACAGGAGCCATCGGTGTCACTGCCGAGCTGGAGCAATTCCTACCAGGCCCGATCGTAGACTTCGACGGAGAGCGTTACTTCTACAAGCGTGATCTGAAAAACAGCATCGGGAAAGTCCGCAGCTTTTACGGCGTACCACCCGCTGTCCTGCGCTCCTACGCTTGGGTCCGTGCGCTTGGCGCTGACGGCTTGAAGGAAGTTGCCGAAATCGCTTGCCTCAACAACAACTATCTCTATCACAAAATCCTGCAAATTCGCGGTGCGAGCGCGCCCTATATTCAAGGCCGACGTCTGGAGCAGGTTCGCTACAGCTGGCAGCAGCTAAAAGAAGACACGGGCGTCACCACGTACGATGTTCAGCGCCGCATGGTCGACTTTGCCCACCATTACTGGACCAGTCACCACCCATACGTCGTACCGGAGCCGTTTACGCTGGAACCGACCGAGTCCTACTCCATGGCAGAGCTCGACGAATACATCGCAGCACTGACCCATATTTCGCAGGAAGCCTATGAGAATCCGGAGATTGTAAAAACAGCGCCGCACAATAGTACAGGTCACCGTGTCCTAGAATCCGTGCTCGATGATCCTGATCAATGGTGCATCACCTGGAGAGCATATTTGAAAAAGACGGCACAAAATTAGTTCACGCAGGGGCAAGGGCGACACGTACGCCCTCTCAGACGATGAGGAAGGCATTCTCGCGATCGAAGAGAACAATCCGAGCTGGGGCAGCAAGCATTACGTCGAGTACCAGGACATTCGCGACATCAATGTACCGTGCATCAACATCGGCCCGTATGGGTACGATGCGCATAACCGTTTTGAACGGATGGAGATCACGTATTCTACCGAGGTTGTCCCTTCTGTGACGAACGAGATTATCAAGCGGCTATTGAAATAAGGAAAACGCCAGCACCGAATGAAGCGGGTGCTGGCGTACTTTTTTTGTATTAGAACTGATTCGGGAACTGCTTAATGATGCCCGCCGTCAGCACATCCGCCAACGAGATGATGTGATCCTCACCTTGGTCAAAAGTAACAATGTCTGCTTCCCAGTCCTTTTTCAATCTCGCCTGGAGATTTCCAGTGAGCAGCTCCAAATGTTTGTACAGCAAATCTTTTAGTTCCTTTTCGGTCCAATTGGGATTGGCGCTGCTTAAAAACTTGGCGATATCATCTGCATTCCGGTACCATTCTTTATTTAATTTTGCCACGCTTGCCTGATCGCCATTTTTTGCTGCATCGATAATTTTGCCTGCAAGGACGATATGCTCAGTGAGAAGCTTGCCGAGCTTATTGCCCGCTTCCTCTCCATAGAAAGGCTTGATCGCATTTCCGATATCCGTCTGTTTTTTCAAAAGCCGTGCCAGTACCTTGTCTTTGTCTTCCAGCCCTGCTAAAGCACTGACCAGATAACTCCTCGTCCATAGTACATGGTCGATCCAAAGCTTTCTCATATCGCCCTGCAACTTAACTTCTTTTGGCTTTATGCACTCCCCTTGCTGACCGTTTCTTTGTGCTTCCTTGGCTACAGCCATGATCGGTACGCCTAGCAAGGTAAGGCAAATCATCAACAGTGTTACTTTCCTGAGTATTGGAGTCATTTATTCCTTCTCCTTTTCTGGTATGTAATGAATCCCGCTGTTATTTTGAGCAAATTTGGCTTTTTCATGCGTTCAACATATCAGCCCTGCAAATTGACACTTGTACGAGGCATCCTTATAGTTGTCATTAGCAACAGTTGCTCTGACTACCTAACGTAGGAGGTTTCGCAATGAAATTGGATGAATATATCGGCGTCATCGTGAAACGTACAGATTTAAAACTGAACAACTATTATCAAAAAGTATGCAATCCGTATAACATCACCATCGATCAGTGGATGATTTTTGTCGTGTTATGGGAAGAAGAAGGTCTGACCCAGAACGAGTTGGCAGAACGCACCTATAAGGATAAAACGAATATCGCGCGGATGCTCTTTCTCATAGAAGAAAGAGGGTTCATTCATCGCGAAACAGATAAAAAGGATCGCCGCTCCCTTCGTGTCTATCTGACGGAAAAAGGGCGACTTTTAAAAGACGAGGTCCTTCCTCCCTCCATTGAAGCATATGAGAAAACCATTGCAGGATTGACCGAAGAAGAAGTGAACCAATTTCGAAGAACACTCAATATCATTTATCAGAACGTGAAAAACTTGTAAAACAAAACATATTGCAGGATATATTCTTTTGTATATAATTAGTTGTTGTAACAACAGTTTTTATGACAACTTTCTAGACAAGATATATACAAAAAGGAGTGAAAATGATGAGCACAGAAGGCATATGGAGCACGCATTACCGAGCTTTGACGATCGGTATTATTCTGGTGGTGACAGCTACAGCATTTGAAGGCTTGGCTGTCACGACAATCGCCCCCGGTCTTTCCCGAGAGCTACAGGGTGAGGATCTGTATGGGTGGGTATTCAGCGCTTATTTGTTGGCTCAGCTGATTGGAACCGTGGTCACAGGTCAATTCGTCGATAGAAAAGGACCTGCCCAGCCTTTCATTGTCACAATCGTGCTCTTTGCTGTTGGCATTGTAGTTGCTGCAATTGCGCCAGATATGCTTACTTTACTGCTTGGGCGAGTGATGCAAGGATTCGGAGCCGGTGCCTTGGTCAATTGCGTGTATACCATGATTACTTTGCGTTACCCCGATTCCCTGCGCCCGCAAATTCTTGCTGTATTCTCCAGCGCTTATATCCTTCCAGGCCTGTTTGGACCGTATGTCGCCGGAATTATTGCTGAACAGTTGTCGTGGAGATATGTCTTCTGGTTGATCCTTCCCTTTATCTTTCTGTCTGCACTCTTAACCACCCCCTCTTTCCGAGGCTTACAACCATCAAAAGCAAGCGTGGCAAACAATCGTAGTCTTCTTCTGCCTTTTTTCTTGGCCATAGGGACTGGAGCCTTGCTTTTTGGACTCGGCAAAATTCCCTCCATCTACGGTTTTCTGCTATCCATCGCGGGTTTGCTCACCCTGAGTGTCCCATTGTATAAGCTGATACCTAAAGGAACGCTCCTCGCACGCTCAGGCTTACCTGCTGTCATCGCGTCTCGGGGTCTTTTTGTCGCTGCCTATTACGGCACACAAACGTATCTCGTCCTTGGACTCACTTCGATTTTAGGATTAACTGCCGACAAAGCTGGTTTAGCTGTTGCCTCCGCAGCAATCAGTTGGTCGCTGGCAGCCAATGTACAAGCAAAGCTGGACAAAAGAGACCAAGGAGCAGGTCGAAAAAAACGAATTATCACTGGTCTCGTCATTATGCTTATTGGAGTCGCCTGCACCGTACCACTGCCATTGATTCAACAAGACCTTTTCGGTATCGTGCTCGCGATTTTTAGCCAGATCATTATGGGTTTCGGAATCGGTTTGGCTCACCCGACAAGCGGCGCCATTGCGTTTTCGCTTGCAAAACCTGGTGAAGAAGGAAAAGTATCTGCTGAAATATCTATCGCTGATACGTTTACGCCTGCGATTGTCATTGGGATGGGAGGAGCCATCGTATCTGTGATGACTACATTTGAATTCTCACTTTCTGTTGGCATTACCGCTTCCCTGCTCCTTCAAACGTTCATTGTCATACTAGGGCTGGTATCTGCTGCCCGACTGGCAACACGTTCCGTACCTGTTCAAGAAAAAAGGACACCTTGGGGTAACTTCACGAAAAGGGAAAAATCGTAGGCTAAGGATTAAGTCATTTTCGATAGACTCCATTGACCAGTGGTGCCTCACGCTCTGGATCAGGCGGGTAGCTTCGGCAGTGCTTAACCGTAAACACGATTTATGCTGGCGGTAGCCGCAAATAAACTGGTAATATATGTTAAAATCCTTATTGAAATTTCATAAAATATACAGGGGGAGAAAATGAATATTAAGAAACCTTCGATTGTTGAACGATCTCTTCATACGCTTCTCCTTCTGTTCATCGTTCTCCTTAGTGGGTGTAGCGCGGGTAGTTCATCAGAAACAGTGAAAGTTTCTAAAGAGAAGTCATATGTCAGCGTCTACGACTATTTCGAGGAAATTACAGGGGAGAATTTGAAAACATCCGTGCTTCAAATAACAAAAAACAGTAATACCGCAGAACTCACGTTACGAATCTCAATTTCGGACGATTTGAAAGAAAAAATGATGCATACGGAAAAACCCTTTTACTTTTCGTTTGCAGATATGCCAGGTAACGAGACCATTAAAAATTTGCTTGCTGAGACTCCTTCACACGTTCAAATTGAGTTAAACAGTAAAGAGAATCGGTATACGATTTCGCAACAGCTAAAGCTAAAAGAAAATTTGACAGAAGCTGATACCCAGGCGCTATTGTCTCCTGCTAATTACCGATTTCAGGTCATAAACGAAGAAAAGCTCTCTGTAGCTAGTTTTATGGGCTTAGAATATTCGCTACTTCCTGAAGATAATCAGAAGTAGTAAAATCGCTTGTTACGAATTGTACCTCTTGTGGCAAACGTAGCCACACCCCGCATGTATTTTTTTGGAGGGACCGCCAACATTGTAACAATTTTGTACGCTAAGCCCTGGATGACAGAAAAAACGCCGGTATCCTGTACGCTAAGGATTGCCGGCACTATCAATTGGGGGATTCTTTTTGGGCTACAGCCGAAATACGTATAAAAATGGGTAACTCTATGACCCTGTTTTTAATGGTGCGCGCCCAGCAGGATGACCTACACAAAGATGGTAATACAAACGGGAGTAATGGTTGCCAGACAGCAAGTTCACTCTTTTGGAGAATTAGAAATCGAATAAATACTTACAGTTTCAAAATACAAATTCTTCATCTCATCCTCTTGTATACTTGGTTTAAGTTCTTTAAACCAATCTGCTTCTAAATCCTCATCATTAAGTACGGTTCCTCTCCAAAGGGACAATCCCAATTGCGGAAAGGTATATGAGTAGCCTAATGAAGCATCTTCATTTCTATCGAACGGTGAAATCTTATCTAGTATTTCTACGAGCTTGCTTGCTTTCGTATTAAACACATCAATACCTCTAAACAAACAATAGTAATAGTCTTTCAATGAATTGGAGATATGAATATGGGACACTTTTATACCTGCACCATATTCGCATTGAACATCTTCATAAAAATACGGTTCAATAGATTCATTCTTACTCAACTGAACATATCTCTCGACTTCTTCTTTAGTCATTCCAAGCTTAATTACATCTATTGAGTGCCCTTCCTCAATAATTAAATTTTTCATATTATCCCCCTAGTATCTTGGTAACGGAAAATCTGAACACAACCTTAAACTATTAGATGAGTAAGGTTGTGTTCAGATTAATGTTACTTTTATGTTACTTTACACCCCAAAATTGTAGTGCCAAGTAGGATGACGCAACAATATAATCGTTATACTTATCTGTTAAGTTATTATATTTCCCTTCTCGGTCTCTTACTCCTTTTAGACCATCCACTTCTAGCACACACCGCCTATCAAAATCGTCAGTAGAATGTATCCAAACCATATCCCCATGGTTCACTCCCCCTTTACGATTCACTGATCCTCCATATTTTACTAAACCATAAAATCACTTGTCCTTAAAAAAAGGTGCCCTCAAGTAGTGATATCTACGTGAGGACACCCTGCTCTATTCAAATCAACTTCCGTATAACCTTTACCCAATGATCTTGGTCTTCTTCGCATTCTCCATCGACTTTTCAATGAGTCCGCTCAACGGACGCTTCAGTGCGAGCGCCACAAACAGGCTGATACCGATAAAGCCGGATAAGACGAGTATATCCCGAATCGCCGTTTGCCAGAGAATGCCGCCCACCCCTTCACGCAAAAGGCTAATTGCATACGTGAAGGGCATGTATGGGTTCAGCGCTTGGAAAAACGGTGAAGTCATGCTGATCGGGAACGTACCGCCCGAGCTGGAGAATTGAAACACCATGAAGATGATCGCAATGCCTTTGCCCACGTTGCCGAAAACGGATACCAGCGTGTACGTAATCGTGACGAACACCAGGCTGACCAGCATACCGAATAACACAAACGGAGCTTTATCCGCTACATAGGCCCCGAGGATGTAAATATCACCGAGCGTGACAAACAACGCCTGAAGTAGCCCGATTGTCACAAACGTTCCCAAGCGGCCCAGGTACAACTGATACGGCTTGTATACTCCGCCTGGATTTTCCGCATTCGGCTTCAGCAGGGAAATCAACAAGGTTGCGCCTACCCAGAGAGACAACACACCATAAAACGGCGACATGGCCGAACCGTAATTCGGTATCGGGTATAGGCGGTTTTCCTTGATCTGCACGGGGCTTGCGAGGAATTCGCTCTCTTTTTTAATGTCGCCGCGCAATAGCTTGGCAAGATCGGCGAAGTTGTTGTTCGCCTCGACCTCTCTCAGCTTGTCGGCCGCCTGTCCAATGGCACTCTCCAGCTTGGGCAAATCATCGCGAACCAATGTGGCAACTCTGTGGACTCCTGTCTCCACCTCCGGGAGCTTGTAGCGTACAAAATCAGCCAGCTTGGTCAAATCCGCCTCCGCTTTGGGCAGATCGTTCTGGACGAATGCCGCTGCCTCGTCGAGCTTTTTCCCGATGGCAGGAAGATTACTCTTCAGGAATGGAGCTGCTACGCGAATGGCATTTGCAAAAGCATCCGACTTGCTTCTGAGCGTCTGCGCGAGCTCGTGGACTTGCTTCTGTATCTGCGGCATTTCCTGCTGGATTCGCTTCAATTCTGCCAACCCCAGCTCCAAGCCCGTCTTTGTCTCTTGGAGAATCGATTCAATATCCGGAAGTTTTTCTTGGGCCTTATGCAGTAGATCGGCGGATTCTCCCGTGATCACCTTCAGCTTTTCAATGCCCTCGGATATTTTCGGGACGATTTCGCTATCGTAACGGGACAGGATATCTCCCAATTCCGCGCTGGTGTTTTTCGATAGCTGATTCAGACTCTCGACCAAGTCCTTCGCGGGCTGCTTGCCGTTTTCCAGCGCGCTAGATATCATGCCGAGAATCTCAATTTGTCGGTTCATTCTGTTTTCAATCGTGCGCAGCCTCTCTGCGAAATGACTCAGTGGCTGTCCGGGAATATAGCTGTTTACTTTCTCTACAAGCGATGCGGTATGCCCCAAAACATTTGCGGCTCTGGCTAACCTGTCTTTCACGGCATTTACTTCACTCGCAGTAGGCAAGCGATCCGGATTGATTTGCAACAGTCTGTCTGTGAGTTGTGTGAGCGCGTCCGTGGCTTGCTGGGCTAACATGAGATTTTGCTTGATCACCGGTGCAATCGTTTCAAAGGCACCATCATGCTTCGCAAAAAAGTCATTTAGCTGATCGGCAACAGCCGCACCCTTATCAGTCAGATCAGCGATACGCGGCAACGCATCTTGAGCAGCTGAAACGATCTCAATGGCCTGACTCGCCTTTTCTGTAGCCGTAGTCACAGCGTTTGCGACTTTATCAAAATTTTGATCCAGCTCTTCAATTCGTCCGACGGCTTGCTCAATCACCGGCAGTTTGTCTTCCATCGCGATAATGACCGACGACGCCTCATTGATCTTCGGCCAGTTTTGCTGAATTTTGAGCACTGCCTGCCCAGCTTGATTGATCTCCGGGATTCTTTTTTCCACTTCCAGAATGATCTGCGCTTTCTCGTGAATCTCGGGAAGCTTCTTCTCAATCTCCAATACTTTTTGCCCTGCAGCACGAATCTCAGGCAGGCTTTTTTCCAGTTGGAAAACGCCACTCTCGATTTTGCGGATGGTCGGCAATTGCTCTTCGATTTTTATGCCGATCTCTGTAAGCTTCGTCAACAAGGCTTCACTGACACTTTCGGTAAAACTCTCGTTGATCTGCTTGGCAATCGCTGAAACACCTGACGAGGTGATTTTGGGTGCGACGGCGTTCACTTTTTCATTGACCGTATAGATCACTTCGGGCTTGTTCAGGTTGCCATGGACAATTCCCGTGATTTTTGTGGAAAAGTCCGCCGGGATCAAGATGCTGGCATAATAATCGCCTCGCTCTACGCCCCGCCTGGCCTCTTCTTTGTCCACAAAGGTCCACCCTAGTTTCTTGTTGTTCTGCAAGCTCTTCAAGAGCTCGTCTCCGATGTTGACCTTTTGATCGCCAACCGTGGCTCCCTGATCCTCGCTCGTCACCGCCACCTTGACACCTTGCGTATTGGCGTAAGGGTCCCAGACCGATTTGATGTTGATCCAATCGTATAAACAAGGAAGGAGAATGATGGCGATGATCAGAAAAATCCCAGTCGGGACCTTGAAAATGTTAATCCAGTCCGTTTTGTAAATCTTCCATATAGACCGCATGTATGTACCACCTAGTAAGAAAGAATGGATGAATCTTTACACTCACATGACAGTTTACCATGGAAGGAAATGATCGGGAATGAGCTGTCAGTAGTATCATGAGCTGCTGCACGCCAATTTATGAAGGACAATCTTCACCGCGCTGGACTCACCCTATCTGCACTTTTTTGATCCTCCTAAGATGACGGACGATTTCAAATTGACAGTCTCTCATGTAGAATAACCCTAATGAGCAAAGGGAGGCGACATCTGTGAACGATCAAGATTGGTCTTTGCTGGAAGCGATCTATGACGAAAAAAACCTGACGAGAGCGGCTGAAAAGCTGTTCATTTCCCAGCCTGCTCTCACCTATCGGATTCAACAGATTGAGCAGGAATTCGGGGTAAAGGTCATTTTTCGCAGTAACAAAAAAATTAGCTTCACTCCGGAAGGCGAGCACCTGGTGAAGTACGCCAAGAAAATGCTGCTGGAAAAACGCAAAGTGAAGGATTATGTCCTGAATATGAGCAACGATGTTCAAGGATCGCTTCGGATTGGTTGTTCGAGTAACTTTGCCCTCTACAAATTGCCTCCCCTTATCAAGCAATTCCTCGTCCTGTACCCAAAGGTAGAAATCAATGTAAATACAGGATGGAGTTCAGAAATCGTCAAGTTGCTGCAAAACGAGGATGTCCATGTCGGCATCGTAACTGGCGATTACAAATGGATGGAAGAGAAAGCCCTGATAACAGAAGAGACCCTGTGCGTCATCTCCAAACAGGAAATCCGTTTGGAGGATCTCCCGAGATTGGCTCGCATCAGTTATGTGCCAGCCAAAAGCCGTTTACATCCAACCAATCCGCTCATATCCAAAACGATTGATAACTGGTGGCTGGATCGTTTCAGTGAGCCTCCCTTCATTATTATGAACGTGGACAAGGTGGAGACCTGCAAGGAAATGGTCGCAAATGGCTTGGGCTACTCGATCGTTCCAGGTGGCGCCATCACCGACAAAGATGATTTCTACACCATTAACCTGCATTTCAACAATGGCGAAGCGCTTTTGAGGAGAACGTGGATGCTTTACAGGGAGTCTTCCCTGGAGCTTTCTACTGTTAAGCACTTTGTTGATTATGTGAAAGCACAGCACATCAAAAAGACCGAGTAGCCTCTCCATCCGGCAAACTCGGTCTTTTTTCGTCGATCCCTTATTGATATAAATGACAGGCTACATAATGCCCGTTCACATTCGTCCATTTTGGTCTTTCCGTACGGCAGATTTCCATGCATTCTGCACAACGCGGATGAAACGTGCATCCCATGGGGGGATTGGCTGGACTCGGGACATCTCCCTGCAAGACAATTCTCTCTCGTTTGACCAATGGGTCCGGAACGGGAACAGCAGACAGAAGTGCTTTTGTATACGGATGCAGAGGAGAATCGTACAGCTCATGCTTGCTGGCCAATTCCACCATTCGGCCCAAATACATGACGCCGACGCGGTCACTAATATGCTTGACGACACTCAAGTCGTGGGCAATAAACAAGTACGTCAGGCCAAACTGTCCTTGCAAATCCTGAAGAAGATTAATCACCTGCGACTGGATGGAAACATCGAGGGCCGAGACAGGCTCGTCCGCCACGATCAGTTTCGGTTCCAATGCCAATGCTCTGGCGATTCCGATACGCTGCCGTTGACCGCCACTGAATTCATGGGGATGTCTCTTGGCATGGTAGCTGCTCAACCCGACAACCTGCAAAAGCTCATCGACGCGCCGATCCTTCTCCTTTCCTGAATAGAGACGATGAATTTCCATGGGCTCCGCAATAATTTGACCGACAGTCAAGCGCGGATCAAGTGATGCATACGGGTCTTGAAATACCATTTGCATATTTTTACGCAATGAACGTAGTTCGCTCGGACGCATGCTCACCAGGTTTTTTCCTTCGTAGATCACTTCGCCTTCTGTAGGCTTTAACAATTGCAGCAGCGTCCGACCTGTCGTTGATTTGCCGCATCCGCTCTCCCCTACCAGTCCTAGCGTCTCTCCCTGATAGATTGTAAAATCCAAACCATCAACGGCCTTGACCTGATGGACTACCCGCTTGAGCATGCCTTTTCTGATCGGATAGTACTTTTTCAGATTCCGAACCTCGATAAATGGTGTTTGCTGCATTACTGTTCCCCCTTCGACTCATAGAGCCAGCATCTGCAAAAGTGCCTTTCTCCGATCTCAGCCAGCTCCGGCATGCCCTCTCTGCAAAGTTCCATCGCGAATTCGCAGCGAGGAGCAAATGTACAGCCTTTGCGCAGGCTTCCCGGTATGGGGACGCTTCCCTTAATCGAATACAATCGCTGCTCTTGACCATCCAATCGGGGAATCGACTTCATCAACCCTTGCGTGTACGGATGCTTGGGGTTGGTAAACAAGGTCACGACATCTGCTTCCTCCACCACTTTTCCCGCATACATGACAATGACACGGTCACACATCTCCGCGACCACACCCAAATCGTGGGTAATCATCATGATCGCAGTGCTGTGCTTGTCCTTTAGCTCCCGCATTAAATCGAGAATCTGCGCTTGAATGGTCACATCCAGAGCCGTTGTCGGTTCGTCGGCAATCAGCAGCTTGGGATTGCAGGACATTGCCATCGCAATCATGACCCGCTGCCTCATTCCTCCGGATAATTGATGAGGATATTCATCGACGATTTGTTCAGCGCGGGGAATACCGACCAGCTTTAACATCTCAATCGTTCTCGCTTTAGCTTGCTGTCTATTGTATTGCATATGGATTTCGATCGCCTCACCGATTTGCTGTCCGATGGTAAACACCGGATTAAGTGAGGTCATCGGTTCCTGAAAAATCATCGCCATGTCGTTGCCCCGGACCTTTCTGATGTCCTCATCGGACAAGGCGAGAAGGTCCTTTCCTTGAAAGGTAATGGAGCCAGCCACTACTTTTCCCGGCGTAAGCCTCATAGCTGTCAGGGACGTTACACTTTTGCCGCAGCCTGATTCTCCGACGATGCCGACGGTCTCCCCTTCGCAAACCGTGATGTCCACACCGTCTACCGCAGGCACTGTCCCTTCCTCGGTTTGAAAGTATGTCTTTAATCCCTTGATTTCCAGCAATTTTGGTTTCAACGCTAGCCCTCCCCTGCACAGATGTTTACAGCTTCATTTTGGGGTCGAGCGCATCGCGTAATCCGTCCCCCAGCATATTGAATCCCAGTACCAGGAACATGATGGCCAACCCCGGCATGGTACTTACATGGGGCGCTACCCGCAAATATTCTCTTCCTGTGCTGAGCATGGCGCCCCATTCCGGTGTCGGAGGCTGAGCCCCCATCCCGAGAAAGCTCAGGCCTGCTGCCGTAATGATCGCGGTGGCAATACGCATCGTAGACAAGACGATAATCGGTGAGATGCTGTTGGGAATGATGTGCTTCATAATAATGTGCAAATGGCTCCCGCCCATTGATTTGACTGCTTCAATGTATTCCTTGTCTTTAATCGCAATGACAGAACTGCGGGAAAGTCGGGCAAAGGTCGGCACAGAAAAAATACCGATGGCGATCATCACGTTCACCATCCCAGGTCCCAGCACACTGACAATCGCCAAAGCCAGCAAGAAGCTCGGAAAGGCCATAAATATATCCATCAGGCGCATGATCAACGAATCTGCCCATCCTCCGAAATAACCGGAAATGGTACCAAGTGCAACACCCAATACAACCGCGATGAGCACGCCCACAATTCCTGTCATCAACGAAATCTGGGTACCGTGAATGATCCGCGAAAGAATATCCCGTCCAAACTCGTCCGTACCCAGCGGATGACTCCAGCTAGGCCCCGCAAGCATAATCTCCATGTTTTGCTCGATGGGGTCATACGGGGCAACCCACTGGGCAAACAAGGCAACCACCACACAAAATACAACCATCCAAAACCCGACCAACGCGCGTTTGTTTTTCTTGAAGCGGCTTAGCATCAGCTTCCACTGTGACCGGCTGGCATAGGTCTGCTCTACCTTGCCTTCTTCCGGTTGAAGTGCCAAATCCATCTGACTCATGGTGTGCTCCTCTCTAGTCGTATTTCACTCGCGGATCAACCAAGCTATAGCAAAGATCCACAATCAGATTGACCACCACAAAAATGGCTGCGACAAACAAAATGCTTCCCTGGATTGCCGGATAATCCCTGAATTGAATGGATTGAATAATAAAGCGTCCCAGTCCGTTAATCGAAAACACCGTCTCGGTCAGTACCGCCCCGCCCAGCAGAGTTCCGAATTCCAACCCAATTATTGTAATAATGGGGATCAGTGCATTTTTCAGCGTGTGCTTGTAAACGACGAGCTTTTCCTTTACTCCTTTTGCCCTCGCTGTGCGAACGAAATCCTGATTGATCACTTCGAGCATGCTGGAGCGGGTCAAGCGTGCCAAAATAGCAGAGGAGGACAGCCCCAATGCGACGGCAGGCAAAATAAAGTGACTGAACCCGTCATTCCCGCCAGAGGGGAGCCAGTTCAAATAATAGGCAAACAATAGAATCAGCATCAGGCCAAGCCAAAAGACAGGCAAAGAGATGCCAAAGAGAGAAATCATCATGGTCGTATTATCAATCAGGCTATTCGGTCTCGTTGCAGAGAAAATCCCTGCAAACAAACCAATAACGACCATGACAACAATCGCCATGACAGTCAATGTAATCGTCGAGGGGAAGCGACCCAGTATCTCATCTAGAACAGGACGTTCAGAACGTAGCGAGGTACCCAAATCTCCCTGCAAAAGATTGTAGACGTACTTGCCGTATTGAACATACAAGGGTTGGTCAAGACCCAGACTTTCCCGTACAACAGCCACCTCTTCGGAGGATGCTTCTGGCCCCGCAAGCATGCGGGCCGGATCACCTGGCACAGCATGAACCATCAGAAAGGTAAGAATCGAAACCCCGATTAAAGTCGGTATCATTTGCAATAACCGTTTGATTACGTAATGAAACAACTGGATGCCTCCTCATCTAAGAGGAAGAGGATGGTTGTCCATCCCCCGCCTCATCCATTCGTTATTTTTTGTCTGCTTGGCGCAAAATCAGCCGCTCTGTGTTGGAGCCATAGACACCTTCTACATTTTTGCGGACACCAATGAACTGATTCATCTCTACCAGGAATATCCACGGAGCCTCTTCCTTGATAATCTGCAACGCTTGTGCGTACAGTTTTTTGCGCTCTTCTTCATTGGTAGTCTTCATCCCTTTGTCCAGCAAAGCGTCAAGCTCTGTATTCTTGAACAAGGTTCTGTTGTTCGTCCCCTCCGAAGAGAAGTTCGGACGCAATCCCCAGTCCGCATCGTTTGTTGGGACAGCCCAGCTTAGCAGGAATAAGTCGTAGCCTGACTTCGGATCGTCAATGGCATCCTGATAGGCGCCCCATTCCCATTTGCGGAATTCTACATTGAATCCGACTGCTTGCAAATTCGCCTGGACAAACTCGGATAGCTGTCGATCCATCAGATAGCGCCCTTCCGGAGTCCAGAGCTTGATCGTCGTACCCGGCTTGACTCCAGCCTCCGCCAACAGTTGCTTGGCCTTTTCCGGATTGTATTCATACGTTCCAGCAGGTGAGAAGCCCCAGGTGAGTTCGGAAATCGCTGCTTGTGTCGGCTTGGCATTGCCCATCATGATTTTATTGACAATTGTTTCCTTGTCGACTGCATAGTTCAGCGCTTGTCGTACTTTTACATTGTCAAAGGGGGCCTTTTGTGTGTTCATCCCCATGTACAAATTGCGATTGCTCGGATACATGTTCACTGTGAGCTGATCGTTGCTCTTCAGCCGTTCGATATCAGTTGCAGGAATTGGGAGAATGACATCTGCTTCGCCTGTTTCCAGCATCAATGTACGTGCTGCATTTTCCACCACCGGCTTGATCGTGATCGATTTGAGCTTTGGCTTCTCTCCCCAAAAATCCGGGTTAGCCTCCAGAACGAGCTTTTCTCCCGAAACCCATTCCTTGAATTTGTAAGGGCCGGAACCGACTGGCGCTTTACTGACCCCTTTGCCCTTTTCTGCAATATTTTTGGGACTGTGAATCCCTCCATTTGGATGAGCCAGCGTAGCTAAAATCGGTGCATACGGGAATTTCAGATGAAACGTTACTTTATTCTCGCTCTCCACTGTTACCTTGTCGATGAAGTCGGCAAAAAGGGAGCGCCTTTTCAGTCTATTGTCTTTATTCAGTATTCTCTCGAAGCTCGTTTTCACTGCTTCTGCATTTACCGGCGCCCCATCCTGGAATTTGGCTCCTTCGATCAGAGTGAACGTCCATACTTTTCCGTCCTCCGAAGAGCTCCATTCCTTTGCCAGCTCGGGGACGATTTTCATGTCCTTGTCAAAGGTAACCAGCTTGTCGTAAATCAGTTCAGTCGCATGCAGGGATATCCCATCTGACGCATCCTGCGGGTCCAGGCTGAGCGGTTCTGATCCCAAAGCGACCACCAGATCCTTTGGCCCTTCCGCTGCTTGTTCTGTTCCCCCAGAAGCATTGTTCCCACAAGCGGAAAGCACCACCATGAGTGAAGCAATCATGAATGAAATCAGTTTTTTCAAACAAATCTCCCCCTGTTTTATTTCTCAAGCACAACCTGTTGCCCCTTGGCTACCTGGAACTCGTCCTGAATTTCCTTCAGTATTTCTGGATGGGTAATCAAATCGTAGCTTGCTCCCGCTATTGCTTTTGCAGCGGCGATAATGGCTGCATATCCATCTGGACTCTTGCCTGCCTCTACCCACTCCCTGGTATGATTCGATACACCGAATGGAACAAAAGAAACGCGCAGGCATGCACCCGGAACACGATGAGTCACTGTACTGAAATCGGTAGATCCCGTGCTTTGACGCGGCGGTGTAATTTCTCTGGCTCCCGCCTGCCGTGCATGATCCAAAAGAAGGTCATTCAGACGCTGCACATTCAGCTTGTTGTCCAGTGCTTTTCCTTCGTGAATCGTCAGTTTGGCTCCGGTTGCAAGAGCCGCTCCGCGGGCAACATTGTAGACCCGTTCCACGACGGAGTTCAGGTAGGCCCGATCAGCAGCTCGAATAAGAAATTTGGATGCAGCCCGCTCTGGAACAATGTTCGGCGCCGTTCCGCCATCGGTAATTATACCATGCATTTTTACATCAGAACGTACGTGCTCCCGCAAATATTCAATTCCATTAAAAGTAAGCAGCACGGCATCCAAGGCGCTAATTCCCTGCTCCGGGGCGACTGCAGCGTGAGACGGCTTTCCTTCGAAAACAAACTCCACAGCGTTAATGGCGAGCGACTTTCCGTCCACTGTTGTCCGGTCTCCACCGTGCATCATCATGGCGACATCCAGACCGTCGAACAAGCCGGCTTCCGCCATAGGCACTTTGCCGCTAGTCGTTTCTTCCGCAGGCGTACCGTAAACGATGATCGTTGCGGGGAGGTCACCGAGATTGTTCCGAAGCGCGATAGCTGCTCCCGTAATGGACGCGGCTTGCAGATTATGACCACAACCATGCCCCAGCCCTTCCAGAGCGTCGTATTCACATATCAAACCGATCACTGGCCCGCCTTCTTGATTCGTGTATCTCGCCGTAAAAGCAGTTGGCAAACCGGCAACACCTTTTTCGATCTGGAATCCACACTCTGCCAGCGTACTGGTCAAAAGGTCAACAGCCTTAAACTCTTGATGCCCCAGCTCAGGGTTGTCATGGATATAATCATTGATGCTGATCAAAAGCTCTCGCAAATGATCGACTGTTTTGTAAATGCTCTCTTTTGCTGGAATCACACTATCCCTCCATTGCTTTTGTTCCTCTTTGATAACGTTTTCAATCCGGTTTATGTTAAAACTACTACGACTGGTGAGCAGCCGTACAATAGAACGCCTTTATGGCTGTCTTTTAAAAATTTTATGGTTTGCCAAAGTCCGATCTACAAAAAAAAGCCCAACCATCACTGGTCAGGCTCTTCCTAGTAAATCGGTAAAACTATTTTCTCACTTTCAACGTGTACTCGCTCGTATGACCATCGTTTTCGGCAACAATCGTCACTGTGGTTTTGTCCGGCGTATCCTCATGGACGGTTACCAGACCATCCTCGCTAATCTCAGCATATTCTGCTTCCACGACACTGTAAGTGGTTCCTGTGCTTTCTTTGGTCATATCGCGTCGACTGCGGTCCGTCATGGTAGCCGACACGCTCATTTGAACCGTACTACCAGGCTTTACTGTACTCTTTTTGGCGGACAGGTTGATACTCTTGACCTCTGCAATCGTGAACGTCACTTTGGTCGATTTTTCTCCGTTGCTCACCTTGATTGTAACTTTCTTACCAGGTCGCGCATCCTCGGAAATTTCGATCAAGCCGTTTTCATCAACGTTGACGCTGCTATTGTCAGATTCATAGACAGTACCGCTCTCTTCATCGGTCAGATCCTGCTCAGTGCGGTTCGAGAACCATCCGGTTACCTGGAGCTGGAGACTCTCACCCGGCAACAAGGATGCCCGGCTTGGTGTCACGTTCACTCTTTGCAGACCTGTATTTGCTACCATGTAGATGCCCGGCTTCTCGATTTCGAAGCTTGCGCGGTCACCCGTTTTGATGACATCTACTGATTTGCCTTTGGAGGTCTCGAGGACGTTCCATACTCGCTTCGATTGATCATAGTACTGAGCCGTCAAATATTTTTCCTTATGCTCGTACGGCAAAATCATGCGGACAGTCTCGCTGTCAAAGCGTTTCAATTCCTTGTTGTCTGCTTCCAGGCGAACTTCGTACATATCGCTGACATTGCCCGTCTTCGAAGGCTTTTTGATGTCGTCCGGTTTCGAGAGCTCGACGTTGATATCCGCAGCTTCATACTCTTCGAGAAGCTTGCTTGACAGCCAAACACCTGCGTCTTCCTTGTTCACCAGCGCTACATTGATTTGCTTTTGTGCCAATGCATGTACGATATCACTGTTCAGTGTCATCGAAGATTTTTCTTCTTCCTTCGATTTTTTCGCTGCACGCACTTCATGACGGTCGCGATCCATGCGAATCTCGATTGTCTTCTCCAAGTCAAACAGTGATGCCTGCTTGTCCAGTGCTGTCCCGATAGCCTCTACTGCTTGGGCAAAGCGTTCGATCTGAGCGACTACCTTTTCCGTATCTTCACTATCGTCTGCTTCGATTGTACTGACTTGTGTCAAAAGTTCCGCGATCGGTTCTTTCAGCTTTTTCACCCCTTTTTCGGAGAGATCGTCTTTATCCAGCTTGGCAATCGTCGTCTCCACTACATGAGCCATGACTTTTACTGCTTGCTCCCATTGTTCTTGATCGTTTTTCTCGATCTCATCTACAACTGGCAAGAAAGCGTCCTTCAACAGAGAGTAAGTCTGTTCTAACACTTGATCCTCATCGACGATATCCTCTTTCCATTTGGAAACCATCGCCATAAGCACGGTATCCGTTGCATCGGAAACCAAAGCAAGATGCGTAGAATCACTGAGCTTGTCGTCCTTGATCAGCTTGGTCAATTGCTTGATCGCATTCTTTGCCTGCTCCTCTACCACATCCTCATCCGTTGCGTTCTTAATGGCTTCAGCAGCGGCACGATTGGCTTGGCGCAACTCCTCATCTGGCGTGAGTACAGGCGGATCTACCGGTGGTGTGACTGGTGGCACTTCGGTAAACGCATCCTTCAGTGCTGTTTGAGCAAAGTCCTCTGACTCTGTGTCCTTTTGCTTGGAGAAAGCGAGAACTTTCGTCGCGCCATTCGGGATCGCCGTACCATTCGGGATCGCGTAGACGACCTTATCGCCAGTCTTGGCTACAGATGCAATGGCAGACTGCCCGGACAGCTTACCCTCGTCGTTCCCCCAGTAGAGTACATACTCGTCAATGTTCGTTTCGTTTGCCGCAGGAGTGATCGTGACGTCACCGCCAATCACACCCTTATTTGTGTCCGCATCGGTAAAAGATACAGCCTGTGGTGCTTGTGCCTGCGTTTCATCGACAATCGTAAAGGTCACGCGGCCAAGCTCCAGATTATCGTTATCTGTGCGATATTCTGCTTCCCCGACATAAACCGCATCGTACTTGCCCGGAGCGAGCTTCAAATCCTTAAAGGAGACCGTTCCGTTTGGTTGCTTCACGCCGCTCGTTTTTTGCTGGGCGATTGCTTTTACATTTTTGCCCAACTTCGTGCCTGTAGGGAAAATACCGATCCAGTCTTCTCTTACCGAGCTCGTGTAGGCAACCTCAATCGCTTCTGACGACAGGTACTTCTCTTTCACCATATGAACCTTAGGATTGCTCAGGGTCAAATCTGGATCGGAAGAAGGGTCTACCACTGGAATTTTCTCTGAAAGATCAATTTCATATTGTGCGTTGGCGATCCATGTGTCGTCTTTAAAATCTCTACCTTTTACCAGGACTTTATCTCCGTAGACTTCCACGAAAAAGCCTTGGCTTCCGTCCTTGCCTGTATTCGCATCTGTCCACAAATAGGAGGTCGCACCTGCATTAAACATCGTGGCGTATTTGGCGTTGTACATCGTATCCTTCGCACCCAACTCCCAGTGTGTATGTCCACTGAACAGGAAGGCTCCAGGATGCTTAGCCAAGATCGTTTTCAATTCCGTATCTTGTCTGACACCATACCAGTAATTGCTTTTGAGATAGCCATCATTGGCACCGGCTACCGTATTCTTCAGCGGCTGGTGATGGAAGATGAACGTCGGCTTGCCCCCAGACTCAGCCAGCTTCTCGTCCAGCCATTTCAACTGCGTTTCCGACAGGTAGGAGAAGTCCTTCAGCCCTTTTTCCGTGCCAAGGAAAATGAACTGGTAGCCGTTAATCCACACATTGTAGTAGCTGGACTTCATGTTGGTGTACTTGTGGAACAGCTCCGAAAATTGCGTCCAGTCCCCCCAACGAACATCGTGGTTCCCTTGAACAAAATACGTTTCCGGGAGTTGGTCCTTGTACATGTTAAAAATCCGGGCCAGCTCCATATATTGCGTTTCGGTTCCGTTCTCGGTATTGTCCCCGATGGTCATGATTCCGTCACTGTCCGGATTCAGCGCAATCATATCTTTGAAGGCATCTTCGAGGTTTTTGTTATGAACGTGATCCTTGCTGGTTTGTACGTGCATGTCGGTGATGACCTCGAAGCTGACCATTGGCTTCTCTTTCACCATTCCTGGAATCGCAAATTCAGTGCTGGCAGTCGTTTCACCCGCTGTTGAGTCAGAGTAAGCGAGGAGCTTCGTCGCACCCTTCGGAATGACGGTGTTTGCTGGGATTGTATAAGTGGCATACGTTTCACCTGGCGTAGTTGGAGGCTCTACTTGTGCGATGATCGGCTCTCCTGCCAGCTTTCCGACGTCATTTCCCCAGTACAGATTGTAATGAGTCACATTCGCGGGATCAGCAGGGATTTTGATTTTTACATCGCCTGCGATCTGGTCAGCATCCTCATCCGTATCGACAAATGTAATACCCGCAGGAGGATTCAATGTAATGATTGAAAAGGGAGCACGCTGAAAAATGTTGTAGCCGTCATTTTGCATATACAGAGCCTCGTATTCACCTGCTGGCAATGACTTCGTCAAGCTCATCGCACCATTTGGCTGACCGGCTGCACTCGTGTATTGCCAGGTAAGTGAAGGGTTGCTGCCCTGTGGAATCGCACCTGCTTTATACAGTCCGATCCAATCCTTGAGCGAAGCTCCCGTATAAGACAAAGTAATCGGCTGACCGTACAAGAAAGCTTGCTTGTCCATCGTCACGCTTTGCGCTCCAGCTGCCTGAACACCTTGGACCATAAAAGGTTGGGTCATTCCCATGAAGGCAACCGTAACACCCAGTACCATTGACATCGTTTTGTTTATCACTTTCATAATAAACGCGCACCTCATTTCGATCAGATTGATAGAGTCCGACTGATGATTTTTACACGACCTTGCTGCTGACTTTCAGACCAATGACACCAATCACAATGAGTGACATCCAAAGCATTTGCTGAAGATTGATCATTTCTTGGAATAAGAAAATACCGACGAATGTAATCAGAACAATCCCGACACCAGACCAGATCGCATAAGCGACACCGACCTGTATATAGCTGAGTGCAAAATTAAGCAGGGTAAAGCTGGCACCGTACAACAAAAACATCAGGATGGATGGCCACAGCTTGGTAAAGCCCGCAGATAGTTTCATCGAAGTCGTACCTGCTAGCTCCAAAAGAATAGCGAATGCGAGGAGAATCCATCCCCACCCGATTCCCTCATTCATGCCGTGATGCCTCCACCTTCAGCTGCGCGTAGGAGGAAATCACCGCCTCTGCATCCTCCAGGATTTGTATCCGGTCGGACGAGTCTTCCTTGCTCACAATGCCAATGGTCACAGTGACCCCTGCGCTTTTCCCCATGCGTATGTCACCGCTCGTATCGCCGATGACAGCAACCTCTCTCGGCTTCAAGCCCAATTGGGTACAAGCTTTTACCACCATGTCGGGATAAGGCTTGCCACGCTCTACCTGATCATTCCCGATAATGACTGGAAAATAAGAGCGAATGCCCATCCATTCCATATGCTTGATCGCTTCCTCTGTTTCGTCTGCGGTTACAATCCCCATAAACATTCCGAGGTCACGACATTGTTCGAGAAACGGGATCAGCCCTGGGATGGGATAGGCAGGACGAGCCTGGTCCATATCCTGATACGCTTGCTCCTTGCTCTCTCGGGCGAGTCGAATGGATTCTCCCCACGATAGCCCCTGGCGATATCCCTGCCATGCCAGGATCGCAAGCAAATCGCCAGTCGAGCCCATCGCTAACGGACCATTGATGCTGTAATCGCATACGTGCCCGTCTTCGTCGTGAACAGTCCCCCACAGCTCTGCGAGAGGAGCGATCTGGGCCGGAAACGGAAGCTGGCTGGCAAAATGACGATGTACGGATTCGCTCCAGTAACCCCAGAGCCGAACAAACTCCAGTAAAGTACCATCCTTATCGAACAAAATCGCTTTGACCGTATATCTCTTGTTGTTCACAATTAAATCCGGCATCTTTCTCCCACCTGTATGTCAATTGGATTCGGATTGCTAATTATTCTTTTGTGAATCTTGCCTGAGATCCACATGATCCCGGTGCGAACCAACAAATTCGCCACGATGATTAACGTAGACATCGCAGCAGCTTGCGCGATATCTCCCGAGTCCTCCTTATTCACAATCGCAACCGCAGCCGGTTTCAGGTCCGGTGCATACAAGAAAATAATGGCCGAGACCGTCACCATGCTGTTGATGAAATAGTAGAGGAATACTTCCAAAATCGTCGGCAATGACAGCGGAACCGTGACCCGCAGCAATGTCCGATACCACGGTACGTTCATCGATTCCGAGGCAGCCTCGAACTCGCTATCGAGCTTCTTCAGACCGGACGTCATCGTCAGGAAAGAAACCGAGTAGAAGTGAACGATGTTACATAAAATGACGATCCAAATCGTGCCGTAAATGCCGTGCAGTGGCTGATTCGGATTGTTGAAAAAGAACACATAGATCAAACCGAGCACAAGTCCTGGCAATGCGAGCGGCAGCATGGATAGAAAATACGCTGATTGACGCAATAGACGATTCCCGCGTGACTTCTCGATGAGATACGCGAACAAAAAGGTAGCGACTGTGCCAATCAATGCCGTAGCAAACGCGATAAGCAAGCTCGTCATAAACGGTCCTTGGCCATCCAGAAAGCCTTCGTAGTGCGCAAAGGAAATGGACAGATTGTACGGCCATACTTTTACAAGGGAGCCGTAGATAGCAACCAGGATAATTCCGATGATCACAGCGGAAACGGCGGAGCATAGCACGTAGAACAACCCATCCCGCAGTTTGTTGCGTCCTATTCGGTAAGGGGTAGACTTCGCGCTCAACCAACCGCTTTGTTTGCGCTGGGAGATGCGATCGATCACAAAAGAAATGACGGCTGGTATCAGCAGCAGCACCCCAACGGCCGCACCCATTTGCATGTTTTGTTGCCCGATGACCTGTTTGTACAAGTCTGTTGCCAGCACGTTGTACTGCCCGCCGACTACTTTCGGAGCCCCGAAATCGGTAAAGGTCAAGACGAAGCAGACAAAAATGGCACTGATCAACGCAAATCTCGTACCCGGTACCGTGACCGTCCAAAACATGCGCCACTTGGATGACCCAAGCGTCTCTGCCGCTTCATACATCCGGTAATCTGCACTTGCGAGTGCCACCGATAGCATCAGAAACGCTTGCGGAAACGTATAGAGCACCTCCGCCATCACAATCCCGATGGGCCCGTAGAGCTCGATGCGGAGTTCCGGCAGCAGCCCGAAAAATCCGGTAGAAATCAGCCCTTGATTGCCAAACAAGTAGATCAACGCCAAGCCGTGTAGCATGGAGGGTGCAAATAGTGGCAAGAGCGCAACAGACCGATAAAACCATTTGCCACGGATTGCGCTTCTCTCCAGTGCGTAAGCAAATCCGAAGCCTAGCGTAACGGCAATGATCGTCGTGACAGCCGACACCTTAATGGAATTCCACAATGACATCACGAGAGCCGGCGTCGAGAAGTAATTGGCAAAGTGCATGAGTCCGATGAAATTCCCGTCCTGATCTGTAACTGCCTTGATCACCAGCTCACCAAGCGGCAGCAGGATGGCGAACAACAACGCGATGGTCATGCAGACAATGATCGCGTTTTGGCTCCATTGGTTGGCATCTGGGCGTATTCGTTTTAACCAGGTGTCCATATCGTGTGCGCTCCTTAGCCAACAGCTAGGTCTGCCGTATCATCAAAACGGATGACATGCTCTGGCGGCAGAGTGAAGGCAATTTTTTGATCCGGCCAAACATGATGAGATACCATAGCATGTGCCGGGACATCAATCGTGACAAACTGTTGCAACAAATTACCTTGTGGACCGAGCAACTCTGCCACAATCCGATAATGCGTACCGCGATATTCCAGCTCGCGCACGATTCCTTGTCTGCCTTTTTCATGGCCGTCACGCAGCAGTTGGACATGCTCCGGACGGATGGCGAGCATAGCCTGTTCCGAGTGCTTATCCGACTGGATAAAGCTGATGGCTCCGATAAAATCAGCGACAAATGGCGTTTTGGGACGCTCGTACACTTCTTTTGGCGTACCGACCTGAATGATGCGCGACTGGTTCATAACCACGATGCGATCCGCCATTGTCAACGCTTCCTCCTGATCGTGCGTCACCATAATCGTCGTCATCCCGAATTGATGATGGAGCCGACGAATTTCGTTTCTGAGTTTGGCACGAACCTTGGCGTCTAGCGCAGATAATGGCTCGTCCAAGAGCAAGCAGTCCGGCGAAAACGCCAAGGCCCTCGCCAGAGCGACCCGCTGCTGCTGCCCTCCTGATAATTGAGCCGGGACTTTGTTGCGGTGTTCTCCCAGCTCAACCAGATGAAGCATTTCCTCTACCCGATCAGCAATTTGTGCCCTGGAGAAGCGATGACGCAATCCGTAAGCAATGTTTTCACTGACCGTCAAATTCGGAAACAAAGCGTACGATTGAAACATCATGCCAAAATTCCGTTTCCCTGCTGGCAGCGAGGTAATGTCTTTCCCGGCAATGACGACGCTCCCATGATCCGCTTTTTCCAGTCCTGCAAGGATACGAAGCAACGTTGTTTTACCGCAACCGCTCGGTCCGAGCAGACAGATGAATTCATTCTTGGCAATGTCCAGTTGAATGTCCTGAAGCGCTGTGTGCTTCCCGAATCGCTTATCGAGATTGCGTAATGATAAATAGCCTTGCTCCATCACAAATGCTCCTTTGTTTTTTACTTTTTCGGTTCAGCTTTGGAGCCGTACTTCTGCTCCCACTCTTTCAGAATGCCTTCGCGGTCTCTTGCAGCTTGATACAAGTCCAGCTTGGTCAGCTGTGATACAGGATCTTGTTTGTAGCCTTCCGGAATTTGACTTCCTTCTTGCTTGATGCTCAAAATCGCGTAGTTCTTGTTGTATTCCTTCATCGGCTCATCGCTGATCGTCCAGTCGAGGAACAATTTTGCTTCCGGCTTGATGTCCTTTTTCTTTACGAGCGCGCTCGCTTCCATATCCCAACCCGAGCCTTCTTTCGGGAAAATGACTTCGACTGGAGCTCCTTTTTTCTGTTCCTGAATGCCGCTGTATCCATAAGAGATACCGATTGGCGCTTCACCTGAGGACGCCATCTTCGCCGGCTTGGAACCAGAATGCGTGTAGACCATCATGTTTTCATGTAGCTTGTCCATGTAAGCCCATGCCTTGTCCTTGCCATACAACTGATGCAGAGCGTTGACGGTCAAGTAGCCCGTTCCAGAAGAGGCCGGGTGAGGCATCGCAATCAAGCCTTTGTATTCTGGCTTGACCAAATCTTCGTACGACTGTGGGATTGCCAGATTGCGTTTTTCCATCTCTGCTTTGTTGACAATAATGGCTGTCTCCCAAATATCCATGCCGACCCATTTCGGCGGGTTGGCTTTGTCCTTGAATTCAGGCAGTACACGATCTACGCCTTTGGGAGCATATGACTCCAGCATTTCCATATCATCCATCACTAGCAAACTAGTGGCAGCCAGACCCCAGATCACATCAGCCTGCGGGTTGTCCTTCTCGGCAATCAGCTTGGCTGTCATGATGCCAGTGGAGTCACGAACGATGTTTACTTTGATATCCGGATACTGCTCTTTGAAAGAAGTCAGGTACGTCTTGATCTGTTCGTCTTCAATTGCCGTGTACACATTGATTTCTCCAGAAGCGTTAGACACAGCAGCCTCCGAGCCAGTTTGCCCACTGCTCGATGCTGTTCCCTCTGTCTTCGGTGTTCCGCAGCCTGCCAACAAACTCGTAACGACCAACGTTGCTGCCATCACATTCCACTTGATTTTCACTGTGATTCTCCTTTTCTGAAAGAAAGTATCGGATAAAAACCATCTGTGTTCAAAAATTATTGTACATTCGCATTGTGTTTCGCCCATGAAACCACTGTTAATTGAGCATTAAGATTACGTAAATGCTCATAACAATAGCTTTATCACCGTGCAGAAAAACTTTTTGCTATAATGGAAGTATCATACAAAAAGAATTGAACGAAATAATGATGACGGTGGCACGAGAGGGAAGTGAATAATCGCATGTCTTTGAACGAGGAAAATGTACCAGAAGAAAAACACCTCCAAATCCGTAAGCAAATGATCGAAGCCATGGCGGAAACGATGGACTTGTATGGCGCTACTCATTCTTCGGGTCAGCTTTACGGTGTCATGTTCTTCGAGAATCGTCCGATGACGCTCGACGAGATGAAAATACAGATGAATATGAGCAAAAGTAACATGAGCTATGCGGTAAGATCCTTAATGGAATCCCGCATGGTCAAAAAGCTCGAGGAAAAGCAGGAACGAAAAGAGCTGTATGCCGCAGAAACGGATTTTTTCACAGCGTTCCAAAACTTCTTCTCATACAAGCTACAGCGTGAAGTCGATGTAATGACCGGTGCCATTGACCGAGCAATGCCAGAATTAACCGAGCTGATTCTTCAGGAAAGTACCTCTGATGAGGAACGAAAGCTCGCCCTCCAAGATTTGCACAAGCTCAGACATGCCAAAAAGTATTACGAATGGTTGCAAAATTTTGTGTATGCCTTGGAACAAGGTGATTTTTTCGAAGAAGAGTCCGAATAGCAAAAAGCCACCTTTCCCTCCTAAGCTAGAGGAAAAGATGGCTTTTCTTTTTACTTTTTCTTCTCTTGACGCACCAAATACAAGAAGTAAGGAACACCGATGACCGCAGTCACAATTCCCGCAGGAATCTCGATCGGAGGATTCAGTCCCCTCCCCAATGCATCTGCGATTACGAGAATCAACGCTCCCAATACCGCCGCACCTGGCAACAGATACCGATGCTGATGACCGAACAGCTTTCTCGCCATATGCGGCGCAATTAATCCCACAAAGCCGATCGAGCCAATCGCCGCTACACATGCGCCTGCCAATGCAACGGCGAGCAGCAAGAGCACATAGCGTGTCCGCACGACATTCAGTCCAAGCCCCGTGGAGCTTCCTTCATCCAGACTGATAATATCCAGCTTTCGATGCAGGGCAAGGCTAATGGGAATGAATACGAGCAGCCACGGCAGCAAAGCGTAAATCTCATCCCAGCCTTTTCCCCACAAGCTCCCTGCCAGCCAGACAAGAGAATCATTGGCTTGCATCGGATACTTCACCATAATGAATTCCGTCAACGCTTGGCAGATCGCCCCTACTCCCATGCCGCCCAAGGCAAACGTCGTTGGCTGTGCACCGCTTTTCCGAGCGAAATAGATGAGGGCAATCGCTACCGCCAGCGCTCCCAAAAACGCGACAATCGGGAGAAGAAGCGGTGAAGCGGTCGGAAACAGAATGATGACAACAACCGCGAACAAGCCCGCGCCTTTGGTTACACCTACGACATCCGGTGATGCCAGCGGATTACGGATCATTCCTTGCAAAATAACACCTGAGATCGCAAAGCCTGCTCCGGCAAGAATCGCGAGCAATGCCCGCGGCACTCGATAGTTTTCAATCATAAAAGTAAGCGACGAAGGTTCGCCCATGATCACCCGAACGATTTGATCAGGGCCGATAAAGATCGGGCCGACCCCCATGCTAAGCAATGCTACCATGATGACTAAGGCACCGAGACCAATCAGGAGCAGGGTGTTTTTCCGCGAAGTCATACCATTTCCCTCCCCTTTTTTCTCGCCAAGTAAAGAAAGAACGGGGTTCCCAAGAGAGCCGTTACAATCCCTACTGGAGACTCAAACGGATAGGAAATCAAGCGAGCCAGGACATCGGAATAGGTGACCAAGACAGCGCCGCCAAGCGCAGACACAGGGATAACGACCCGATAATCCGTACCCACGAGCCTCCTTGCGATATGCGGAATCATCAGCCCGACGAATCCGACAGCTCCGGCGACAGCGACAGAGGCGCCTGCCAAAATAACGACCACAACATAAGATAGCAGTCGGACGCGGGCAATTTTTTGCCCCAACCCCATCGCAACTTCCTCCCCCAGTCGAAACACAGACAAAGAACCGGACAGCCAGATCGCCAGCAGGAGTCCCGCCATCGACCATGGCAAAATCAATTGCACATCCGTCCAAGCGGCTCCACTAATGGAGCCAGACAACCAGTACAATACATTCGAAATGTGTTCGTTAAAAATGATGATTCCCTTCGTAATGGAGGTGAGCAGCAGGTGGATGGCCATTCCTACCAAAGCGATCTTGAGATTGGTCATCCCGCGGGAAGCTGCAAATCCAAAAACAGTAAGTCCCCCGAGAATTGCTCCAGCAAATGCAAAATAGATGAGATTGGCTTTCCCGATATCCGGTAAACACACAATCGCAAGTACGACCACCAGACAAGCCCCCGCATTCACGCCAAATACTTGCGGGGATGCCAGTGGATTGCGGGTAACGGCTTGCATCACGGCTCCTGCCACAGCCAAATTCGCCCCGATGATGGCTCCCAGTACTGCTCTCGGAACTCGGATGGTTTGGAAAATAAGCAGCTCCTTGGAGTATTCACCCGATAGCCAATGCGCCAATAACGATCGGATCTGAAGCGACGCTACTCCGGTAAACAAGCTCAGCAACAAACCAATGAACAAGAGTATCGCCAAGCTGATCGCAATGAGCACAAAGGTAACTTTCGGTTGTCGTGTCGTTGTTTTCTGCAATACAAGCCACCTCGATCAACTACTACGTGCATGAACACCGAAAAGACCAGATCAGGTGATCGGTCTTTCCAGCTTTTGCATCGCATGTATTTATTTATCCTTGCTGTACAATACGGTCACTGCCTCTTCCACAATTCGTTCTGCGGATTTCAGTCCGCGATAGCGTGTCCAGAGGTCACGATTTACTTTGTGTACTTCCTGATTTTTAACTGCGGTGATATTGTTCCAGAGCGGGTTTTGCTTCCATTCGTTCAACAGCGCGTCGTCGGCCTCCGCCAAGAAAATCACATCCGGGTCCCACTGCACCATTTGCTCCAGACTAATTTTTACCGTTGGTTCTGCCGCTTCTTGAATCGTATTTTTGATTCCAATCATTTCGAGCAATTCGCCATCAAACGATTTCGCGCCATGTGCGGACAACGAATCTGAGCGGAATACACCCAGCATGACATTGCGGGAATCCCCAGCTGGCACCTTCTTCTTAAACTCTGCGATGATCTCCTTGTGCTTGATCAGGCGTTGTTCTGCTTCTTTTTGCTTGTTCAGCGCTTCCCCAATCGATGCAAACGAGCTCAAGTTTTCCTGATACGTCGAGTTGCGGCTTTTCAAAATAATCGTCGGAGCGATTTTTTGCAAATCCTTGTAAATGTCCTTGTGGCGATTCAAATCACCGATAATCAAATCCGGCTGCAATGAGCTGATGACTTCCAGACTCGGCTGTTGGCGTGTCCCAACAGGGGTATACTCAATTTTTTTGCCGACCAGTCCTTCTACGTCCTTATCCTTCTCCTGCGCGATTCCTACAGGCGTCACTCCCAGCTCCCATAGCCCGTCTACAAAGGAATACTCCAACGCGACGACTCGTTTCGGGTCTCCGGTAATTTCCGTTTCGCCCAACTCGTGTTTCACGATGCGATTTTGAGCGGTTTGCGTGCTATCTTGACCTGCTGCTGGCTGTTTTTGCTCTGCGCTGCCGCACCCAGTCAGTAATACCGTGCCTGCCAGTGCAAGCGTCCAAATCATGTAGCCGAGACGTTTCATTCCGTTTGTTCGCTTCATCTTTTGTCCCTCACTTGATGTAATTGATAATGATTATTATTACCGATGAAATGCGTTTTTTATTGTAACAATCCGCTGCCGCAAATGAAACATTGTGCTGATTAAACCTTTTACCGCAATAAAGGTTATTAACGTCATTTTGTTCACGCCTCGCCATTACGCAAAAAAAGCCGTTACGCCTGAACAAGCGACGTAAACGACTTTTCACCATAATCCTATTTGCTGTTTTGCGTATGACTTACTTCAGACATTGGGCTGAGCTTCTCTAATGCTTCCTGGGCAGGTGCATAATTCCCCGCCATCGCCAATGACGTCTGATAAGCTGTCACAGCTTCATCCACTTGACCCAATCCTTCGTAGCAAAGCCCTTTGTAATACCAGGCGTGAAAACTTCCCGAACCCTTCAAGGTCAGATGACGAATGTTGCTCTCCCCTAGCTCCAAGCAGTGATCGAACGTCATCAATGCTCGTTTATAGTCCTTTTTCAAATACTGAATGATCCCTTTGTACAAATGCAAATCAACGTAGTCAGGATATATCTCGATTGCCTTTTCAATCCCTGGCCACGATCCCTCCGCACTGCCAATCGAGATCAACGTAGAGTATTTGAGCTTATAGAGAAGCGAAGGAGGCATCCTATGTTTTTCGAGAAACCCGATAATAGACAGATTCACGAACTTGAACGTTTTCTCATGCTCCTGGATACGTGAGAATTCACTGGCAAGATGGTACTCAATCCATGGAGAGTGGTCCTCTTTATCCAATTCCTTCATTAGCAGCTGAATATTGCGCTCGAATTTGTTCTTTCTACCCGTGCATTCATTCATGTAACCGTAATGGTATATCCGTACAGGCAAGATTTGAATGTGGAGGTCTTTGGTCAGATTGGGAAGAACCTCTTCTACGTTGAGCGTTTCATGAATGGGAAAATGGAAGCGAAAACCGATGCCATTGCGAAATAAACGTGAGTGAGCGATATGAAAAGCATCGTCTTCATTTATTTCATCTCCAATGTAATTTATTAGATGGATATAAAAAAGAGAATCCTCTTGATCGCGGAGCAGCTCTTTCAATTTCTTGCTGTCTTCCTTATTCATTTCCTCATCGGCATCCATCCACAAAATCCAGTCGCCTGTTGCTTTTTCCAGCCCAAAGTTGCGTGCTTCTGCGAAGTTATCCTGCCACTCATACGAATGCACGACCGCTCCGAATGACTTGCATATCTCTACCGTTTTGTCGGTACTCCCCGTGTCAACGATGATCATTTCATCCACAAGATCTTTTACACTTTCCAAACACTTATGAAGGCACTCTTCTTCGTTTTTTACAATCATACATAAGGAAATTTTCGGTGCCTCAGACATGCTGCTCATCTCCTTTTACACACATCACTGAGATCGTAGTATATCCCCCCTTTACTATATGAGCGGACTGCTCCTTCCAGAACAGCGCCATTTCCTTGGTTTCCGAACCTTTTGTTGGAACAGCGCATAGGTAGTGGTAGGCAAATATTACATAGAAAGCAGGGATCGTATCCATGCATGACTCATGTCCTTTGTGCAACAGTTCTCAGGTTGCGCTTTTCCACCAGTACGCTACCTTTTCGCTCCTTACGTGCAAAGATTGTGATCTCATTTTTCAACCTCACCTCGATCAAGTCAACGTGACACAGCTGGTTGCAGACATTTATGATGCGAGTTGGGTTTCCATGCGAGATCAATACGCCAAAAATACATTTACAGAACATGCGATTTTCAATACATTACTGCTCGATATGTGGTTTTCGGAAAAAGGAAAGCTGCTCGAAATTGGTCCAGGAACAGGAGAGTTATTATTCCTCGCTCGTGAGGCTGGGTGGGAGGTTATTGGGGTAGAGCCGTCACACCAATCATGCGCATACGCCCAAGAGCGGTATGGATTACAACTGGTTCATTCGTTATGGAACTCCTCCTCGCTCGCCCCAGAACACATGGGTACTTTTGATGCCATCGTTTTTTGTCACGTCCTTGAGCATATTTCGCATCCGAAGCAATACCTTGAAGAATTGATGGGGTTTCTTAAACCAGGAGGAAAAATCATTTTTAGCGTGCCAAATAAAAACTCGTTCACCAATAAGCTGTTTGGGGTGTATTCCCCGCTGTATACCGAGAATGACCACCTCTTTCATTACTCCCGTGACAATCTCATCTCACTGCTTCATCAAGGTGGCTGGGAGGTTCTCTCGATCTTTTCTCGAGAAGAAACGAACCGATTGGAAAACCATCTGCGCAAAACCACCCAAACCCCTTTACCAATCAAGGACATCATGAAGCTAGCCGTGAATCTCCAGTCGACATTCCAAGGCCATGAGATCTTCTGCATCGCAACACGACAAGCCTAACTTGCCATCCGTAATAAATATTCATATGGGCAGGAGGTGCAGCACGTAGATGACCAGAGCCAAACTGACTCTTTCCATGATTGTGAAAAACGAAGGCAATCGCTATTTGAGACGAGCGCTGGAAGCACATAAAGACTTTATTGACGCAGCCGTCATCATCGACGATGGCAGTATCGATCATACGGTGGATCTCTGTAGAGAGGTTCTCCAAGACATTCCTCTTCATCTGGTACAAAACGCTACCTCTCAGTTTTCCAACGAAGTCACCTTGCGCAAACAACAATGGGAAGAAACGATCCAGACTGATCCGGGATGGATTTTGAATCTGGACGCCGATGAAATCATGGATAGCTCCTTTCCTTCGAAAGTTTCCGAGATTTTGGAACAGCAAGCATGCGAGGCGATCTATTTTCGTTTGTACGATATGTGGAGTGAGACGCATTATCGCGAAGATGCGTATTGGAATGCCCATCATTACTACCGTCCTTTTATGATCAAGTACCGCCCTGACTTCCCTTATATATGGAAGGAAACCCCTCAGCATTGCGGCAGATTCCCTCTCTCGATCAACCAGTTCCCTTATCTTTGCCATCCATCACGCGTGAAACATTTCGGCTGGGCCCGATCAGAAGACAGGCAGAGCAAATACAACCGATATCAGCTCCTCGACCCCGACGCCAGATATGGCTGGAAGGAACAATATGAATCGATCTTGGATCAACATCCCAATCTGATGGAATGGGTGGAATCAAGATGATCATTCGCGATATAGAAAAGGCCTTACAGCAGTCCAATTGCAATCACTGGCGATACAACTCTCTCACGTTGAGCAAACAAGCCCTCGTACATGTATGCCGTCATATCAAGAAAGAAAAGGAGGAGTGTCAGGTGCTTCAGTTGGGTGGAGGTGACTCCGCTCTGTTTTGGAAATCGATTGGCGAGCTTGAGCTGCTCCCGATTCAAGCAACCATTGTGGAGCATCATCCGATTCGTGCAAAGGAAATCAAGGAGAGCCTGGTGGATGACCCGCATGTCGCCCTGGTGACCAGCTCTTTGAAGCAACTATCCGAAGAAGAATGGAACAAGATCTTCGACAATCCAGCAGAGAGCAGGAGCTTATGGCCTGCCATCGGACAGCATGTTCCCGAGAATCAATTTGATCATTTTTCCATTCAAAATGCATTTTACGCGGATTTGGACCAACTATCGCTTTCCGTTCAATCAGTAGATGTCATGGTTGTGGACGGCCCGCATGGCAACGGCCGCTCTCTTGCCTATCCACTATTTAGTGACACTCTCAAACCAGATGCGCTTATTCTCATAGATGATTTTGATCACTATCCTTTTCTAGCTCATCTCGGAAAAATCTATCACTACGAAGAACTTTTTCGAGAGATTGCTGGAAATCGTCGCTGGGTATTGGTAAGGCTACAGGGCAACAAAAATTAATGGGCGGCCATCCATTCAGACAAACACCGCCATAGGCACCTGTACATATCCTACTCTCGAGAAAGTTTGAAAGGGTGGTTACATACGCAGTTTTTTAACAGGATACAAGAAACGTTTGATTAATAAATTCATGAGGTGATGATCATGTCCCAAGCATTCGTCAATTCAAGCTGGAGAACATCATTGATAATCTGATCACTCCAAGCTAACCAGCTTGTTTCATTCATAGAATCATGATATCGGCTTTCCACACATGGTCCAGGTCGCGCACCTCGGACCATTCGCTTTTCCCCCGTTCACACATGCACCTTGGTAGGCTCACCTGCATACCTTGATTTCGACAAAGACAGAAAAGGGTACATCGTATGTTTGATGGTTCATCGCTCCCACAAGCGTGTGCTAATCAACTGAATCCATGAGGTGATGATTATGTCCCAAGCATCCATTCCAAATATTACACCGGCTATATCGATTACGATCGATCAAACCGTTGCCCTCTTGCTAGCTTCCATCGCTTTAGAAGAACTGGCTTTGGCTCGCATTTTGAACGCAGAGGCTGAAAAACTCCAATATTCGTTAGGTACTCTTGGGGGCGGCTTAGCGCTCACACCCGCACCTTCCCTCTCCGACCTCCTCCTCGTCAATGACAGTGTCCGCCAAACCATGCAGGATGCCATCAAAAAGGAAATGCTCCTGCAATTCAAATTGGAAAATATCGTGGATAATCTTCTTCCACAGATTCCTTCGTCTTAATAGGCCTCATTCGTATGGAAACTATCACAATCCCACTAGTCCGGGTCAATCGATCCGGGCTTTTCCTTTTCTCCTCTTCCTTACGCATGTGTACAAATAAACAGTTCAGTGGGACACACACCTATGCATACACTTACCATAGTTAAAACGAAGGGAGGAATAGCTAGCGCTCACAGTTTAGAAGGAAGCGATAGGCTTAAACGAGTAAAACAGTTATCCATTACTTCAAAGAGGTGATCTCATGTCTCAACCTACCATCCCTAACATTACCCCAACGATTTCCGTTACGATTGGGCAATCCGTATCTTTACTGCTGGCATCCATTGCTCTGGAAGAATTGGCTTTGGCGCATATTATGAATGCAGAGGCAGAAAAGATCCAGTTTGTGGTAGGTACATTGGGGATTACACATGGAGTTGTCCCCACCATCTCTGACATTCTTGCTGTTAACAACAGTGTTCGCAGAACGCTGCAAGATGTCATCAAAAAAGAAATGCTCTTGCAATTCAAGCTAGAAAATGTGGTTAGTATTATCCCACGCACCTCTACTTCGTTATCGCATGAATACGATTAAGTTGTCATATTAAGATCGCGGTTACATAACATGTACTGCGAGGAAGTTTCCATTTATTCACTATCAATTACGCGATCCTATGGCGATCCTATCGTTTTTAAGTACGTTGTAAGAAACTTGCCCGAAGGCGTTCTGTGCAAATAAAGGAAAGCAGATCGCCTTCCTCTTCAGGCAAGTCTTATTTGTATACAAAATCATACAAACAAAGGATGTAGATAAAGATGTCAATGCCCACGGTCCCCAATATAACACCGGAAATCATATTGAAACGCAACGAAGTATTAAATCTGCTTCTCACCTCCATTGCGCTGGAGGAAATCGGACTTTCTCACATTATTAACGCGGAGGGGGAAAAGATCCAAAAGATCGTGAAGGAGCAAGGCCTCACGCTCAATGATGCGCTTGCCCTAAACAATAGCGTAGAACGAATGCTGCGCAATGTCATCAAGACCGAGATGCTCTTGCAATTCAAGCTGGAGGACATTATCAAGCTGGAGCAGATGCATGATCATCATCATCACGATAACTTACCTGACTTGCCCAACCTTCCAAGCTTCGAAGAATAACCTTCACTACTCACACTGCTATTCATGGGATCCTAATTTTATTGAAGAGGGATGATGATGACCTTACAGGATAAAGTTCCATCATATGATGTGCCTTCGCGCCAAGAAGCTTTGAGTCATTTGCTGCAATCGATTGCCCTAGAGGAAGAAGCCTTGTCCAGATTGCTAAACGCTGAAGCTGACAAAGCCCTTGCTTTCGTTGGAAAAAATCTGGACTTCCCCAACAAACCCTCCAATGATGAGATCATCACCTTTAATCGTACAGTCATTTCGATTCTGGATTCGGTATTGATGGCTGAGTGGCTTTTGTTTAAAAAGCTGGATGCAGCCATTCACATGTACCCTGTGGCGCTTAAAGCAAATTTTGAGATGGAAGAATCCAATTCCGGGGATGAATTGGATGACATCACCATCGACTATTAACGATTGTTCATTTCAGGAATTCGAGGTCAATTGCCATGAAGAACAGAGGTATCGATGACCAAACCGTTCTAAAGCTGACCTATTCCATCGTCCAATTGATCAAAGGATTGGAATCCCGCTTTCATCATGCCAAAGATTATGAGCTTATGCTGTTTGGCTACCAAATATCAACGATGATCAATCTGCTCGTCAGACTGCATACTCAACTACATAATAAGCAGATTGCTCACAGCTTTCTTTTTGAATCGCGTAACCCTCTCCATCCCACAAGCGAAACATACACACATGTCCTTGCTTCGATTGCCCAGTTATTAGAATCGGTAAAGACATGGAGGTTTCCACATAAACAAATCGCAACATTCATTGAAGATCATTTGCGGCAATTACAAGCTTTTTACTTGATAGAAGACCATTCCCACCATCAAGCAAAGTCTATGGAACCGGAAGAGGCTTCCTCCTGCGACGAGCCGATGCAATTGGAGCTGGAAGGAGATTTCCCAAATGACGAACCAATACAGTTGGAGCCGGGTGAACAAACGAAAACTACAGACGTTCCACCTCCGCCTCCCCCAACTCCTCCATTGCTCACAAACAACGCACGCATTGATACAGCCAACAATCGAAAATCAGTACGTCCAAAACCCCCATTATTAGCACAAGGTACGAATATCCCTACTCCCAATAAAAACAAATCCGTGCGTTCCAAGCCTGCAGAAAGCGCGGTAAAAATGCGCGGCAGGAAAAAAATGCTCGCTACGCGAGTGTCTGCACATACACGACCTCCCTTTGTACCAAACTCCGTAAAGGTACGCATCGGCAATGTCACCAAGGTCATCCACATATGAACCTGAATCTAATGAAGGAGTAAGGTATATGGATCGTTTGGAATTGATCGAAGTGGCCGGCAACAGTTATGTGGTCTCCGGTAAATACGGGATCGGTGTCTATTTGGATAGGTCCAGCAAAACGGCTGTATGCATTGACAGCGGACCGAATGCCACTGTCATCGAGAAAGTATGCACGAGAATCAGTGATCGAGGGTATCAAATCCTTGCCATTGTTCATACACATGGTCACGCTGTTAATCACGGTGGCGATCTCTATTTGAAAAAGAGGTTCCCCAACCTTCGCATCTATGCGACACATCTGGCATCCTATCTCATTGAAAATCCGCATCTCGAGCCTTTGGTTTTCGACGCAGGTGGAGAGTCTGATACGAAGCCTGATCAAAACAAAGAGAATGCACATGCGCTCGTAACGGATTATCTTCCATCCACCGATGGTATTTTTCACGTCCATACCATTCCTTTCAAAATCGTCTCCTTACCTGGACATTCGCCGGGAATGGTCGGCATTGTGACCCCTGATCATGTCCTTTACTGCGGAGATGCCTTGTTTGGTCCCAAAACATTGAACAAGCAGGATCTCCTTTTTTTTAACGATCTGAGGGCTGCAAGAAGAAGCTTCAAGAAGCTCTCGATGATGAAATTGAACGCTTACGTGCTTTACCATGGTGGAGCCTTTAAGACAGTAACCGATTTAATTAACAAGCATCTCACCCTTATGAAAGACACCTCTGCTTTTCTTGAAGCGTTGATTCATGAGCAGCCAAGCACTCTCGAACAAGTAGTCCAAACAGTCATGAAAAAGTATAAGTTTGAAGATGACTTACACCGCTACGGTTTGACTACTTCGATCATCCGCTCTTATTTAAAAGAGCTGCAGCAAGAGAAACGAATTGTCGCAAAAGTGGACAATGGTCTACTGCTATTCAGTAAATCTGCGGCAACCATTTGAACAAAGGTGATATATGGGGGTGTACCATGGGTAAAAAACGTATTTTGATCGGTAGTCCCATTCAACAATTCCCGATCATTCTGGAGGAATTCCTTCAATCCCTCACGGAGCTGACTACCAAAAACGAACTGGTTCATTACATGTTCATTGACGATAACAAAGACCCACTATCCAGTACACTCTTAGCTGATTTCGAGAAGGCGAACAAACGAACAGTCGTCCTCAAAAACACAGACGATGACACGTATGTCCGAAATGAAATGACCCATTATTGGACGGAACGGAATATTTGGAAAGTAGCGCAAATGAAAGATACGATTATCTCCTATGCGCTCAAGGAAGGTTTCGATTACTTGTTTTTGATCGATTCCGATCTCGTTTTACACCCTCACACACTTCAACAATTACTTCAAGCCAATCAAGATATTATCTCCAACATTTACTGGACGCGTTGGCAGCCTGATTCGATTGAGCTTCCTCAAGTTTGGCTGATGGATCAATACACGCTGACACGCGAAGGCGCGTCCGAATCGGCGGAGAACCAAGACTTTTTAGAGATGCTGCACAAACCGGGTGTGTATGAGGTAGGAGGCCTCGGTGCATGCACGTTAATCCATCGAAAGGTTTTGGAGGCAGGGGTCAGCTTTAAACGAATAGCTAACTTGTCGTTCTGGGGAGAAGATCGGCATTTTTGCGTTCGGGCAGTAGCTATGGGCTTTTCTTTGCATGTGGATACGCACCTTCCCGGGTACCACATCTACCGTCAGTCGGATCTGGCAGGAGTAAGCGAGTATCGCAAAAAAAATGGCATGACCGCGGGGAAAGCGAATCAGATTTCAATCAGTTTATGCATGATCGTCAAAAATGAAGAAGATGCTCTGGAGCGTTGTCTATCCACAGTTGCGGACCTCGTCGATGAAATCATTATCGTCGACACGGGTTCAACAGACCGGACGAAAGAAATTGCGTCTAACTATGGCTGCACCATCTATGATTTCGAGTGGATTGATGATTTTTCAGCTGCACGAAACTACGCATTCAGCAAAGCAACATGCCCCTATATTTTGTGGCTGGATGCAGACGATATCCTTCTGAAAAAAGACCGTCAGCTCTTCCGCGAGTTGAAGCTTACTTTGAATTACAGCATCGATAGTGTCACGATGAACTACAACCTTTCTGTGGACAGCAATGGGAATGTGGCATACAGTATTCGCCGCAATCGCCTCGTAAAACGCGACCGAGGTTTTCGCTGGATCGGACCCGTCCATGAGTATTTGGAAGTGAGCGGAAACGTCATCAACAGTGATATATCCATCACGCATAGCAAGCAGAAGAAATACACGGACCGCAATCTACAAATCTATCGACGCAGGGATGCCAAAGGGGAAGAATTCTCTCCACGGGACTTGTACTATTATGCGAATGAATTGCGCGACAATCAGTATCATGAAGAGGCCATTACTTTTTACACGAAGTTCCTGAACACCCAACAAGGCTGGGTAGAAGACAACATGAACGCTTGCTTGAAGTTGGCGAATTGCTATTCTCATCTATACGAGAGACAAAATGTTTTGTCATCGCTATATCGTACGTTCCACTACGATCGCCCACGGGCTGAAGCGTGCTGCCAGATCGGAGCTTTTCATGTCGAAGATAAAAATTGGCTACTCGCCATTTTTTGGTATGATCTCGCAACAAAAGTGGAGAAACCTGCTGAAAAGCTCGCACACATCGACCACGTTTCCTGGACGTGGCTACCTCATCTTCAACTCTGCTTATGCTATTCTCAAATGGGGGATAACGAGAAATCACGTCACCACAATGATATCGCCAACTCATACAACCCAACCCACCCTAGCATCCTCTACAACAAAAGGTATTTTGACTCTCTGACCTGACTTCCCTCGTGATCATGAAAAAGTTACCCACCCTGTGGGTGAATGTAAACATGCCATAAGCAATGGTGGTCTATTTTTTGATGAGCACGGAGCTTACCGGTTTTTGGCAGGCGTACACTGCTACTTGGTGAACGCCATCATGCATACTGCCCCTTTGACTAGCCATTGTCATTACAGAAATTTGTTAGCTGTAAACAAACCTCACTCACTCCTGAGAATGGCATTGGATCACTCTCTAGTAGATTCCAAGCTGGCGGCGGCGAGGGCATCGTCTGGTCCATTCATCGCCTCAGCTAACACCACGCTCCTTACAAAAAAAGCTGACTGCAATCTAACATGCAGTCAGCTTTTTCTTGTGCGTTACATTCCCAGCTTACACCTTTTTCACAAACTCCGATTTTAACTTCATCGCGCCAAAACCATCGATTTTACAATCAATATCATGGTCCCCATCAATCAGGCGAATGTTTTTTACTTTTGTTCCTATTTTTACAACTAATGAAGTTCCTTTTACCTTGAGGTCTTTAATGACCGTTACTGTGTCGCCATCATTAAGAACATTTCCATTTGCATCTTTGATGACTTTATCCTCTTCACCATTATCGTTGCCTGCTTGGAGCGTCCACTCATGACTGCATTCCGGGCAAATCAAGGAGCTTCCATCTTCGTACGTGTATTCCGAATGACATTTTGGGCAATTTGGTAATTGACTCATCTTTGATATAACCTCCATTCGATACTGTCCATTCTATCATAACTCGCCTGAAAACCTGGCTACCTAACCAGTAAGCCCTTCGTCCCGTGCTTTTTTTACTGCCTCTTCGCGATTCTTCACACCCAGTTTTGCATAAATCACTGTGGTGCAATTGCGTACCGTTCCTTCCGAAAGAAAGATTTTCTCCGCGATTGTTTTCATGCGAAGCCCCTCTACTAACGATGCCAGTATGCCTCTTTCCCGTTCCGTCAGCCCATAGGGACACTCGCGCCCTTGCTTTTTGCGAAGTCCATTCAGCTCTTCTTGCTGCAAGCGCATTTCTTTGAAAAGGACATCAGCAATCTTATGGTTAATCAACGCTTCACCCTGATGAACAATTCGTATCACCTCTACGAGCTCGACCGGACTAACTGATTTTAACAAGTAGCCATTCGCGCCTCTCCCTAGCGTTTCTGTCGCAAGGGCTGTTTCTTCGAAGGTCGTCAACATAATGACACGCATATCCGGCCACCGCTCACGTATCGCTTGTAGCGTCTTCGCTCCGTCCATGACAGGCATTTGAACGTCCAAAAGTACGACGTCGGGCTTTTCTTTTGGAATGATGTCCAGTGCCTCCAAGCCGTTCTCTGCGACCCCGACCACCTGCAAATCTTGCTGATTATGTAAAACGAGTTGCAAGCTTTCCCTCGCAAAGGGCTGATCATCGACGATCAGGATACGTATGCCTGCACTTTGTACAGCCTGCATAGCTGGCAGACAACAAATGACCGTCACGCCTCCTTCTTCCATACAATGGATCGATAATCGTCCCTGAAGTGCTTCCAGCCTTTCCTTCATCGATTGCAAACCAAATCCGAATTCGATCGTCCCATTTCCTTCCCCATTATCTTCGACCTGCAAACGGATTTGGACTTCTTCAAAGTAAAGCCCCACTTGAATTTGTGATGCTTTTCCGTGGCGCACAGCATTGGTCAGTGATTCTTGCAAGCAGCGGTACAAAGTCAGCTTCATGGAACGACTCAACGCATACTCAGCGCCGTACATACGCAGCTTGACGGACAGCCCTGTAGCCACTTGAAATTGCCCGATCAGTTCAACGAAGGCGGACTCCATGGTCGTAGCAGATTCATAGCCATTATGAGCCCACTTGTGGAAAATCCCTCTGGACTCGTCCAAACCTTGTCGGGCCATCTGCAAAAGCATGTCCAGCCGACTAGCCTCCGCATCTGGTATTTTAGACCGAAGCATCTCCATACCCATAATGAGCGATGTCATCGTGTGTCCGATCGTGTCATGCAGCTCTCTGGACATTTTGTTCCGTTCTTCCAGCAGCGTGATTTCCTCCACCTGGGAAGTGTATTGCTCCAATATCTGGTTCTGGTGTTGAATAATCAGGCCTTGCTTGTGCATACGGCTAAGCAATTGAAAGGCAAAACCAAGCGCATATGCCGCGAAATGGTACACAATTAGATCGCTTACGACTATAGGCTCGAAATCAAACCCAATTGCCTCGCCCACAAGAAATGGCATCGCCGGAATCACCAAAATCGCCAATGGTCCCGTCCAGCGATAAGATCGTTCCACACTGTGATATCCGATGAGAAAAGCGATGGGGATAAACTGCCACCTTACTCCTTCAAAAAAGAAGTTCAAGGCAATGCACAAGCCTCCACTCAAAATAATCTCAGCGAACAAATATAAGTTACGAGAGTATCGACGCAAACAACTGGGGACGACAAGCACTAAGAACGAAACGATCACTGTAATCACTATCGGATAAGGCAATTGATCTTGATGGCGGACAAAGCCGAGAATAATCGTCAATCCCCACATAAAGTGGATGGTGAAGATCATCCAGTCGACCCATAACCATCGTTTAACAAATGCAAGCAATTGGCACACCTCATCTACACCCAAACTTTTCCCCATTATATTATCAGATGACAACCAGCTACTATCACGATAAACAATGACATTCTGTTACTTCTCTCCGTGATACTCATCGTCCTATACTCATCCCTATCGCTGGCTTACAACAACTGACTGACGATAATCGCGAAATGCGAAAGGTGATGAACATGACATTATTTGCTCTGCGAAATTGGTTTGCCGTTCTTCTCGTATCCTGCCTCATGCTGATACAGCCCCTATCTGTGGTCAATGCTCGCTCGCCACTTACGGCTCCTTCCATCGAACAAGTAGTTGATCCCCTCATGAAAAGTGAAATGAACAACTTGCATATCCCGGGAGCAGCCATTGTCATTACCCAGGGTGATCGCATCATTTTCAGCAAAGGCTATGGTTTAGCCGACGTCGAACAGCAAATCCCCGTTGATCCTGAGCATACGGTGTTTCGAATCGGTTCCGTGACCAAGTCGCTTACTGCTACTGCAGCGATGCAACTAGTGGAAAAAGGCAAGCTTTCCTTACACGACGATTTGAATACCGTAGTAAAAGACTACAAAATTTCCAATAGTCGTTACGGCCCGATCACACTCCACCACCTGCTCACACATACAGCCGGCTTAGATGAAAAGATTTATAAAAGAGACAACCGCCAGACTGTGATACCGGAATTCTCGACCGAGACCGTAAATGAAACGCTTCAGTCGCAGGAGACGATTTTCACGCCAGGCAGCAAATTTCAATACAGTAATGCCGGCACCGGATTGTTAGGAAGTGTAGTCGAGCAAGCTTCCGGTCAATCATTGCATGACTATATGCGGGAGAATATCTTCCGCCCGCTAGGTATGGATTCCGCCGAGTTGTATCTCCCACAGGACAGGAGCAATCTGGCCAAAAGCTATTATTACGACGGAAACAGCTATCAAACGATTCCTTACTCGGGGATTATTTTTCCGGGGAGTGGCGCGGCTAATATGGCACCCGTCGACTTCGCTCCCTATATGATCGCTCATCTTTCAGGCGGCAGCTATAACGGCACATCTCTGCTCAAACCAGAAACTGCCGAGCTTATGCATGCCCAACAATTCGCGGCCCATAAACGCATGTACGGGATCGGCTACGGCTTTTTTAAAGGAGAGACGAAAAACGGCATTCCTACCCTATGGGCAAACGGTGGGATTGATGGCTTTATCTCGAAAATGGTGCTGATTCCCTCAGAATCAATCGGCATCTTTGTTACGGTGAACGCCACGCATCCGGGCTTGGAGCTGCACGGCAAGGTCGTGAACGCGTTTACCGACAAGCTACTGACAGAGCAAGTACGCAAGCCCCTCACTCCTGTTGATGGCACCATAGACGAAATGAAAAAGCTGGAAGGTCAATATCTGCTTACCCTGACGCCCGAGAATGGCTGGGGCAAAGGGCTTCGGCTACTCAGTAGCTACCCTTACACAGTGAAGGCATTGAATGGACAGACGATATCCGTGACTGGTTTGTTCCAGAATGAAGGACAACAATCCCTTGAGAAAAAATTTGTGCAGGTAGACGATCATTTCTTTCAAGAGATCGACGGTGAGGAACAGCTATATTTTCACGAGGAACAAGGGAAATTCTATATGACAGGACCGATGAACTTTTCACTCCCTCGTATCTCCTTCATCGAAAGTCCGCCTGTTCTACTGGCTCTATATGTGATTCCCGGAATCGCGTTCATCCTTCTTTCGCTCGTCTGGATCGCTCGTTTCGGGCTACGCAAATGGCGCAAACAATCGTACACCATTTCGAAGATCGTTCCGATTATGGCTCTGCTTCATAGCTTATTTTTTATCATCCAATTCACCTATGCGAACGAAGCACTGGTATACGGCTACCCGGCCTTCTACCAAGTGGTTATCGCATCCCTTCCGATTGTTTCGTTGGCCGTCTCCGCTTATTTACTACTGCGAATCGGAACAGCCAAGGAGCGCGATCGCTGGAAGGTAGCGAATGGCACAGCAGCGGTACTCTCCATCCTGTATACTGGCTATTTATTTTACTGGAACTTTCTTTCGATTCATTACACATAACGCTTTACAGTTGCGCCATTTTTTTAAGCATAATGTTTGATCCAAGGAACTACCATTAAACTAAGCCGCATAAGGAGGTGATCAACAAAAATATATAACATTAAACAACTTTATACAAAAATCGACCTGTAGTACAATGTAATCAGGTGATGAAAAATGTACTCCATAGGGAAGTTTGCAAAGATGATCGGTGTTACGCCAATTTTAGTAAAAGAAAATGGGTATCGTTATTACTCGGATGAACAGTTGTATGAGTATCTGCGAAGACCTGCTGTCGAGCAGGAAAGAATAACAATTGGCTACTGCCGAGTATCAAGTAACAAGCAGAAA
>NZ_JBIAOR010000023.1:0-63565 GCF_042878995.1 Brevibacillus sp. NPDC003359 | reverse complement strand
ATCCCTCTGTGTATTCTTGATTACTTTGATTAAAACACAAATGACCCGCAAGGGGTCACTTTTTAAAAGTGTCCACCATACGGGTCACAGATCATTGAGGAAGTGGAGGTGTTTTTATGGGAGTAACAAGTTGGTCTTCTATTTGCTCGAGTAGAAGTGTAAGTTGCCTAATTCCTTCATATCCAGATACATTCTATACAAAATGGTTACTGCTTCTGCACGAGTTAACATTTCGTTAGGCTCGAATTCGCCATTCCATGCGGTCATGATCCCTTTTTCTTGCAAGAGGGCGATGTTGAACGCAGTATTTACGCTGTAGGTATCATGAAAGCGATAGAAGTCCCCTTTTTTCTTGACGATGAAAGGGAAAAGTGTGTTCGTCCGGTTTTCCCCGTCATCATCAAAGCCATAGCGTCCATCTGAGAGTAAATCGTCTGTTGACGGTGAATCTGTATCGGGAGCAATGATAATGGGGATATCACGCATAGACAGAACCACGGCAGGGTCATCGATTTCGCCTTCTAGCAACCAAACTGGGAGGACGTAGACTGTACCGATGCGATTTAACTTGGAATCTGGATAGAAGTTGTAGCCGTTTGGAGAAAGAAAAACGGCATTCGACAATTCCATTGTCACGATTGAGCTGATCTCCTTATAGGCCCAGTGGTTTTTCGGCACATCGGCAAAGTGATCAATTTGGAAATGTGGGATATAGTAGTTACCATTCGGATCGAAAGGTCTGTAGCGATCAAACAGGCGATAGATCATCACCGTCATTTCAGCTTTGTCCACCCATCTTCCCGGCTGAAAGCTTCCATCGGGATAGCCGCTGACGACCCCATTGTCTACCATGAAGGAGATAGCGTCCATTGCCCAGCCATATTGTTTGGGATCGACGTCTTTAAATGCTGGTGCAGCCAGTGCTGCAGGTTGCTGAAAGGTTGTTAGTCCAATAATAAGTGCTAATAAGAGGATGAGGCGTTTCATATCCCTTCCTACCTTTCTTGACATTCTCTGGTAATCCTTGTTTATTTCATCGGCGAAAAGACCTTGATGTTACAGTTAGGTTGAATGCTTCCGTGTTTCTTACAGATATGTGTCCAAATGCCTACATGATTGGTAATCAATCACGAGTAATTTTATAATGTAGGTAACAAAATTCTACGATGAAGAAAATAACAGCGAAGAGGCACCCTTCAACGTGAAAAGAGGGTAATATGGAACCAATTCAACTGATGGAAGCGGCAGAGCAATTTATCCGGACATGCTATGGTGAACTGGACAAGACAACCGACGAAACCGAGCGACGGTTACAAGAAGTCCGTCAAATGATCGAGCAACAGGGATATTATGAGCACACGACCGAAGAGCTTCGTCATGGGGCAAAAATGGCCTGGCGCAATAGCAATAGATGTATTGGTCGATTCTTTTGGGAATCGTTGATTGTGTTAGATGAACGGCAGGCAGAGACAGAAGAAGAGATGGCGCAAGCTATGCTTCGTCACATCGAGTTTGCGACCAATGGGGGGAAAATCCGCCCAACCATCACCGTTTTTGCACCTACTATGACAGGAAGACCGCACATGCGTATTTGGAACGATCAGTTGATTCGCTATGCGGGATATGAAACGGAATACGGCGTACTGGGTGACCCGATTTCGCTTTCGTTGACGAAGCTATGCGAGAGCCTGGGATGGCAAGGCAAAGGCACTCACTATGATGTTTTGCCACTTGTCGTGCAAATTGGAGATCGGACGCCGCAGTTTTTTGAGATTCCCCAGGAGCTGGTTTTGGAGGTGCCAATCGTTCATCCTGATCTACCGAGCTTTGCCGATTTGGAGTTGCAATGGTATGGGGTTCCGATCGTCTCGAATATGCGTATGGAGATTGGTGGCATGGAATACTTGGCGGCGCCTTTTAACGGATGGTACATGGGAACCGAGATCGGTGCGCGTAATTTCGCTGATCAAGAGCGTTACAACATGCTGCCAAAGGTCGCAGAGGTCATGGGGCTCGATACGAGCAGGGAAGTGACCCTTTGGAGAGACAAAGCACTCATCGAACTGAACGTAGCGGTCTTGCATTCCTTCAAGGAAAAAGGAGTATCGATCGTCGATCATCACACAGCGAGCCAGCAATTCAAGCGATTTGAGGAAAGAGAAGAGAAATGTGGTCGAGCTGTTACTGGTGACTGGACATGGCTGGTTCCGCCGATCTCCGGAACAGCTACACACATTTTCCACAGTCTGTACGACAACACAATCCATACACCGAATTTCTTTTACCAAGACAAGCCGGAGCTCGGCACAAAATAAGGCTTTCAAACGTCGCGAACATGCTTCGCGGCATTTTTTTTGCGTTTGATGTCACATAAAGGGGGATATGGTGCGTTATACCAGTTGGAAGGAGGGAGAGAGTGGACACGAATCAGATAGAAGAACTCCTGGACGAGATCATACAGGGAGCGGATGACCGCTACGCCGACATCATGAAAAGCTACCAAACCCCCATATTTCACTACTGCTATCACATCCTGGGGAGTCGATTCGAAGCGGAAGACGCCACACAGGAGGTCTTCTTCAAGGCTTATCGCAACTTGAAAAAGTACAGTCCAAAAATGCCCTTTGCAGCTTGGCTTTATAAAATAGCCTATCACCATTGCATCGATCTCATCAGAAAAAGGAAATGGACAAAGCTGTTGCCATTTTTGATGCAGGACAAAGAGCCTCAATCAGACATCGAGCGGCATATTGAAAATGTTTATTTCAGTGAGGATGTATTTCTTGCCATGCAGACACTCTCCGTGGAGGAAAGAACGCTTCTCTTACTGCGAGGCGTGGAAGAAAAGACGTACGAGGAAATTTCCTTGATCGTGAACAAAAACGCTGCGAGTCTGCGCAAAAAATTCGAGCGTACGGCATCGAAGTTCCGATCCGCTTATTCTCCTTTAGGGAAGGGAGGGTCAGCTCACGATGAGTCCAAACAAATCGCACGAGAGTATTAAGGACCTGTTCAATGACCCGTGCATCCCGCAGGAGATTGACATTAGCAAGCAAGTGATGACAAAGATCAAACGAGAGAAGGAGAGATTTTTTGTGAAGTACAAGGTAAGCATATTAGTTGCCATTGGCTTGATTGCCAGCCTCACAACGGGCTATGCCGCTGTCCAGTACTATCAGTTGAAGAATGAGAAGGGTGAGGTTCTTTATGAGGAAAAAGACATTTCACAGTATCAGGGCAAAGCGAAAATCGGTAAAGAGTTAGAGCCCGAAATGGAGAAATATTACGATAAACGTTGGGAAATTGAGGATACCCTGGAGCCGGGAAATGCGGCTGCTCTCTATATCGCCGTTTACAACCCAAAGAAAACGGTGGAGAGAGTCTCAAGACCGTTTGAATTTGCCACATTAACAGACCTTCGTAAGAAAATGGGGGAAGGGGTATATGTGCCTGAGATGCTGCCAGGGGGGTATACTTTTTTAGATGCTCGCTTCGCAAATGGCATCCAATTCGATTACGAGAAGTATGACAACGAAGCTCTGTACAAACAAGCAGAAAAAGAGAAAAAAGAATTCGTCATGCAGCCCTTGGAATGGACGAATGAGCTGGATTATTTGTATGCGACATACAAGGATTCAGAGGGAAGCTATTTATATTTCCACATCACCAATTACGAAGATGTAGTAGGCAACACATCGTATATTGTAGGTTTTGATAAACAGAAAAAAGAGGTAATAAAAGTAGGCAATACGGAAGTGCTGTATACAGAAGAAGCTAAAAAAGACTGGGTTAGTAAAAGAATTGTCTGGGTAACAGAGGCTTCCGGCAAGAAATTGCAGTACGAAGTATCGACACACGGAGACAAATTGAACAAGAATACTATCAGCCAGTTCGTCGATGCTGTTGTCCCGAAAAACAAATAGCTCTTTCTTCACAAATAGAAACCCCCGAACTCTGCTACTGATTCGGGGGTTTTGCCTGAACAAGTAGATTCCTCAAGCAGGTGAGTATACTCTGAGAACCAAGGATGCACGATGATTTAAGGAATATTTTAGTTTTACCCCACAATTTTGTTTAACATTTCATCTTACCCTAGATTTAGCAAGTAAGAGAGTAAGAGATTTACTTGCACATAAAAAAGAAATGAAAAGGAGCGAGACTAATGAAAAAGAAATGGATGACAACTGCATCAGCTTTGTTACTTACTGGGGTGATTGGTACTGTTATACCGTATGCAACCACAACAGTAGATGCAAAAGCAAACGTTGCGGAAAAAAGTAACCTAGACCTAACGATTGCATTCGTTTTTTCTAAGGATGGCCAGGCAGTAACCATTAAAGACAGTCAACTAGGTGAGCACAAGGCCACGGTTAAAGATCTCTCCGAGAAGTTAGGTATTACGGCAGCTGATCTTAATCTATCTTCATATATGATTGAAATGAAACCAAATGCGACAGGCAGCAAGATTATTGTCAAAGAAACTTCCTTTAAAGGTGAAGTGAAAGAGTACGAGAGCAGCGATAATGATGTCCTCATGCTGTTCGGTCTTCACAAAGTAACAAATGTAGATGCAAAAGGAAACGAGTTCGGTCTTCAGAAAGTAACAAATGTAGATGCAAAAGGAAACGTAGCGGAAAAAAGTAACCTAGACCTAACGATTTCATTGGTTTTTTCTGAGGATGGCCAGTCAGTAACCATTAAAGACAGTCAATTAGGTGAGCAAAAGGCAACGGTTAAAGATTTCTCCCAGAAGTTAGGTATTACGGCAGCTGATCTTAATCTATCTTCACATATGATTGAAATGAAACCAAATGCGACAGGCAGCAAGATTATTGTCAAAGAAACTTCCTTTAAAGGTGAAGTAAAAGAGTACGAGAGCAGCGATAATGATGTCCTCATGCTGTTCGGTCTTCACAAAGCAACAAATTAACTGGTAAGGTAACAGCGGCATATAAAATAGTCCTTATTCTTTTTTAAAAGATGGGATTATTTTACACAGCCTCAACACCCCTTAGGTGCAATAAAAATAATGGGCGTTCCTCCAAAAATTATATACTGTCAAAAGCCACCAATGTCGCGAACATGCTTCGCGGCATTTTTTGTGACTGCTGTGATACTAGCGGACAGCTATGTTGGACATTTTTTGACACTGGGGGTCAAGACTATCGGTATCACGGACCATGCTATGGGAAACCCGTATTTTAAAGGGAAGCTGGATGGTATCGAAAGCGTGGGCGACGGAACATCGCTAGAAAAGGTACTGTCGATGAATCCTGATTTACGGTAAGAAGCCAATCCGCGAAGAACTGCGGGAGTTTGGCAAAATGACAGGAAGAGAAGACAAGGCGAATGAGTGGATTGCCGAATGGGACAAGAAAATTGCTGAGGCAAAACCCAAGGTGCAAGCAGCGGTAGGAGATAAAACCGTTTCGATTCTACAGCCATACGCCAAGGGGATCTATGCGTTTGGGCACAACTTCGGAAGGGGTGGAGACATCCTTTACGGAGAATTCCAGTTGAAGGCTCCGAATGCCGTACAAAAAGAAACCATTGATAGCAATACCGGCTGGGCGGAAGTCTCGCTTGAAACACTGCCAGACTTTGCGGGAGACTACATTTTTACCAGTGGATGGTCCGGAGATGATACCAATCCGGAGAGTGTATACAGTACAAACGTTTGGAAGGGCTTGTCGGCAGTAAAAAAAAACAAGGTGTTTCAGATTGATCGGAAAGGCTCCTATTTTAATGACCCGATCTCCTTGGAAGCGCAACTCACGTTCATTGTAGAAAAATTAACGTAGAAGAAAAAACCCCCGAAACAAATGTAGCGAGATGCTCTGCTACTATGGTTCGGGGGTTACTGTTATTTATCTAGCGGTTGTAATAACTGCTAAGAGCTGGGAGTAGACCCAACGGATTTTTCCGCAAGTCCTTGGCGCTGAAGAAAATGCTGCCCTGAACCTGAGGAACCATCGCGTTGTAATTCAACTGGTTGATAATCTCTTGGGCACTCTGCCAGCCTGCTTCAGCCGTTCCCAGCTTGTAAGGCGAATGACCGACGTAGAGCTTGACGTTCGTACCCTGTACTTCGTTTGCCCACCAAGTAACGAGCTTGTCGTATTGGGCAGGGGCGAAGGAAAAGCTCCAATAAATTTGCGGGGTCACATAATCGATCCACCCTTGTTGAATCCATGTGCGCACATCGGCATACATGTGGTCATACGCAGTAACGCCTGCTTTTGTATCGGAGCCGGTCGGATCGACGTTGCTATTGCGCCATACACCGAATGGACTGATCCCGAACTGAACGTGAGGCTTGACGCTCTTGATGGACTGATTCAATTGTTGAACAAACTGATTGATATTATCGCGACGCCAGTCTGCTTTGGACACGATCTTTTTACTGTTGTAAGCCTTGAATGCTGCATCGTCCGCAAAGGCAACGTTGGAAGGATAGAAATAATCATCCAGATGGACACCATCGATGTCATAGCGCTGTACGACTTCCATTACTTCATTGATAATTTGCTGACGTGCCGCCGGAATACCTGGGTTGATATACAGCTTTTTGTTTGCATTCACAATCCAGTCAGGGTGCTGCTTGATCACGTGATTAGCTGGCAACTGGTCTGTTTTTGCATCCGTAGTGGCACGGAACGGGTTGAACCACGCATGGAATTGCATCCCACGTCTATGCGTTTCTTCTACCATAAAGGCCAGAGGGTCGTAGCCAGGATCTTTCCCCGGCGTTCCCGCCAAAAATCTCGACCATGGAACGAGGGTAGAAGGATACAGAGCATCTCCAGATGGACGCACCTGTACGAAAACAGCGTTCATTCCCATGGCTTGCAGCTCATCGAGCAGCTGTATGTATTCTTGTTGCTGCTTCGCAGGGTTTCCGTATGAACCGGAAGATGGCCAGTCCAAGTTGTAGACCGTAGAGATCCACACCCCGCGCAAGTCTCCATTTGTCACGACAGGTGTGCTTGGTTCCATTCCGCCAGTTTCACTCAATACATCCTGTGGTGGCGGAGTCATGGTAGCGACGTTGCCGCTTTGCAGGCGAATGGTTCTTGTTTTGTCTTCCCAGTTTACCGTAAGGCCCAACTGCTCGGATACAAATCGCAGCGGAACCATGATTCTTCCTTGTTTGTTCTGAACAGAAGAATCAAGTGGGACGCTGTTGTTGTTCACTAGAGCGTTCTTTTGATTAACCGTCATGGACAACAAGGTATCTTGTTTGCTGATTGTTGCCGTCTGAGACTTTGGCTCCCAATTTACTTCGGCTCCCAGATTTTCACCGATCACCCGCATAGGGACCATTGTTACGTTTGCTGTTGGAATAATGTACGGAGCGACGTCACTTTTGATTTGTTGCCCGTCCAAATAGATGCTGATGCCAGGTGATGTCTGCGCGGCTTGCACGGATATCCCCATCGTTGGAATACATAGTACGAACATTAGCAAAAGCATAAACCACTTGCGTACCTTCATTTTTGCCAATCCTCCGACAAGTATAGATTTGCTGTAAAACTTTAGCCAATACGTTAGACGCTTTATTATATCGCTTTGTTACTCTCAAGTGGGAAGATAATTGTAACGATTCGCTCCATTTCGGCAAAAATTGACGAGACTCATCGAAGATAGGGAACCACCCAAGCCGCCTCGGAATAGGCAGAAGCATATGTTGTTTTTCCTTCTAGTCATGGGACAAAAGGGAGGGAAAGGAGTGCAAGCATGAGTTCTTTTCTTGCGCAAAAGGCACCGATTGTTTTTGTTCCGGGGCTGTTTGGGTCAATGAGTGATCAAATTATTCCGGGTACTGGTGACTGGGGCTTCGGGTTTGCTCGAACGGCTTACGAGCCATTTATCCGTTTGCTTGGAAAAATGGGTTACGCCCTCAATGAACAATTGTTTGTCGCTTTTTATGATTGGCGAAGGCAGATTGATATTTCAGCTGAGCGCTTTTTGCTGCCTGTCATCGAGCGCGCAAAGCAAACGACCGGTTCCCCTTATGTCAATCTCATTTGCCATAGCATGGGCGGCCTTGTTGCTAGAGCTTATGTCCAGAGCGAATTTTATCAAAACGATGTGGATCAGCTGCTCATTTTTGCGACTCCCAACGCAGGATCGCCTGTTGCCTACAGCTATTGGGCAGGAGGGAAGCTGCCCCGCTCTGTTTCTGCGAAACGAAATGTCGTGGAGCTGTACATGAATGTATATCTGGCGTATTTGGAGCAAAGCATTCCTTTTCATCGTATACAAGCTATTCACAGGCACTTTCCCAGCCTCCTTGATCTTGCCCCGTCAGCAGCTTATGGCGATTATTTGCTAGAGAAAAAACAGGGGGTAGATACATTCGTACCTTATGAAAAGATGGTCGTGAAGAATCAATACATGGACTATCTGAACGCAACGATGGGGATTATCGCAGCCCGCAATATTCGCGTCACGCTGGTAGCTGGCATCGGACACGAAACGATTCATTACCTGCGAACGGTTCCTTCGTTGTCTCCAAATAAATGGGTTGATGGAAGAGTAGTGGGTTCGATCAATAGTGACGCTGGGGATGGGAATGTCATGGCAAACAGTGTATTTGCGCTGGAAGGTGAGCGTTATTACGTAGAGGCGACTCATCTGGAAATTTTATATAAAAGTGAACCACTTCTCCGGCAATTGCTAGAGTAGGGAAAAAAGAGGACCAAGTCGGGAAGATCCCTGGACTTGGTCCTTTAGTTGAGCTACGCTCTCTTGTTTTTGCGGTACATGATCGAAATACCGATCAAGATCGAAAAGATACCTGCAACGATAGGAATTGGGTTAGTCTGTTCTCCGGTCTGTGGCAATACTTTGCCTGTAGCTGGAGATTCGTTGCTGGTTTCCAAAACGTTGGAGTTATTGGCAGCTCCCGAATCGTTCGGTTTGCTGGTTTCTCCTGTTTGATTCAACTCCCCTGAAGTGTTGGGGTTCGTAGTGTTGTTGTCTGCATCAGGAGTGCTCGGTTGGTCTGGGTTGCTCGGTTGGTCCGGGTTGCTTGGCTGGTCCGGGTTGCCAGGTTGGTCCGGTTTGCTAGGTTGATCCGGTTTGCTAGGTTTATCTGGTTTATCCGGTTTGTCTGGTTTCTCTGGCTTTTCCGGTTCAGGTTTAGGTTCTGGCTTCGGTTCTGGTTTTGGTTCGGGCTTAGGTTCGGGTTTAGGCTCAGGCTTAGGCTCAGGCTTAGGCTCAGGATTTCCGCCGCCGCCACCACCGCCACCGGAGATCACGTCATTCTCGAACGTCACCAGCACATGCTCGCCAGCTACTTGGTTTCTTTCAATCTCGAACTCGATTGGCTTGCTGTTTTTTACATAACCAGCAGGTGCCTTCGTCTCGATAAACTCATACTTGCCTGGATTCAGGCCTTCGACAATCAGCTCACCGTTGCCATCCGTGGTCAGCTTTGTAAGCTCCTGACCGTTCATGTCTTTGGCTACCTGATCATTTTCATCACGGAGCGTAAATTCAGCTCCTTTGAGCTTATGATTTGGGTATCTTGTTCTCACTTTGGTCAGTTTCACAGAGCCTGGGATCAATCTGTTGGTCAATGTGAGAGAGGCAGTGCCTTCATCCGTTACTTCGAATTTCAGTGGTTCAGCAAGCTCATAATCAGCAAGAGCTTTTGTTTCAACGAGCTGGTAGAATCCTGCCTTCAGGTTTTCGAGGAGCAGGATACCGTCTTTATCCGTTGTGAGTCCACTTTGCAGTACTTTCCCGTCAGCATCTTGAAGCTCAAAGGTTACGCCAGGAAGTGGATCTTTGCTGTAGTGGTCCACTTTCAGCAATTGAACGGACCCGATATTTTTTGCGTTCTTTTTCGTAAGGGTCACAATTTCTGTCTGGTTGGCGGCGATTTTGAATGAAAGGGGAGCCGCATCCAGCTTGTATCCCTTCGGAGCTTTCGTTTCGACTAGCTGATAGTTCCCTTCTGGCAGATCGCCTTTGGAGACTTTTCCGTCTGAGCCGGTTGTTAGTTCAGCAATCGTTTCGAATGCTCCGCCTTTTTCAACCTGTAGCTGGAAGACAGCGCCTTCGAGCTTTTTATCGACATGCTCCGTGTCAACTTTGGTTAACTCAAATCCTTGACGGAGAAGCTTGTTGTCGATGGTCATTTCGATTGTGACTGGAACACCGGGGGCAGTACCCGCAGGAGCTTTTAACGTAATGTCCTTTCCGTTTCTGTACTCGTCTGCAATGACGTAGCCAACAGGAGCGGATAGTTCTTTTAATTTGTACGTTTTAAATTTGTAGCCTTTGAAGGTGGCAATGCCATTTTCATCGGTTACGACTGTTTCCAACAAGGTTTTCCCTGACTTGTCGTACAGACCGAATGTGGCGCCCGCCAATGCTTTTTTCGTATCTGCATCTGTCTTGATGATTTTCAAGTCGCCTTTACCAGGGGTGTTGGCTCCGCCACCAGCACCGGACAAGCTGACCTTGACACCTTCTTGTCCGTCTTTACCTTTACCTACAACTGTTTTCCCTGCAAAAGAGACTTCGTTTTTGATGGTCTCTCCATGATCGGCATTGATAAAGGAACGGTATTCCAGGATGTAGGCAGTGTGCAGATCATTTTTGAAAGTCAGTTTAAAGCTGTTGCCGACTACTTCTAATGTGTAGTCCTCAGATGCCACTTCTTTTCCGGTAGCCAGAGCACCGGATTCAGAGACGGTTGTCGTAAAGAGTTTGAAGGAGTCTTTCATCAGAAGTTGATTGCTGGACAGCGTATCGGTCAATACAGCACCTGCCGAAATAAGAGACTGGCTCGGATTGATTTTTACTGTCCATGTTGCATACTCTGATTCTGCTCCTGTACCTTGTACACCTGTTTTGATAATGTACTGCCCACCGTATGTCGGTCTGACGGTTGTCTGGCCTTTATAGAGTGGAGTGCCTGTTATGTCGCTATCGTGCAGGGTCGCATTGTTTTGGTACACTTCCCCGACAGGCAGATTAGCCAAGCTGGTTTTGTACGTGATGCGATAGGCAGAGTCAATGGGACCGAGATGTAGCTCGAAGCCGTTGGCCAGTTCGTCAAATTTGGTGGCGACAACTGGACCCTCGACCACTTTCACACCATCTGCTCCACCTGTGAGCAGCAACTTATGCACGGTTAACGAGTCTTTCACAAAAGTTTGTTCTCCGGTATAAAAATCCCGAATGATCGCGTTGTTAATCTTGTGAAGGTTATAGTTCACATCGATTGTCCACGTGATTTCTTTTGTCCGAGCGTCGTATGTACCGGTTTTGTTGCCGTTGTTGTTGGTGTAATTGTCTGGTTTAACGGTAGCGGATTTCGTGATGGGGTCTTGTGCTTTCCCGTTTTCCTTCCAGTTGAGTTCAGCCTTGTTTTTGTACACGGATGGACGGTCCTTGGAAGTCGGATCGAACTTTGTCAGGTACGTAATCACAAGACCTTTTGTGACTGGTTTGTGGAAGGTGATCTTGAAGCCTTCTTCGTAGGTTGAGTTCGGAGAGAGGCTGTAGTCTTTGTCAGGACCTTCTTCCAAATCGCTTGTCCAATTATGGATTTTTACATTGTCAGGAAGAAGCGTCAGCCCTTGACCTGCATAACTGTCGGTAATGACGACTTCATCCATCACCTGATTGTCATCGTTTAGACTAAGCGTCCACTCGATCGTTTTATTATGGTAGTTCACTTTTTCTTTTTTTGCGTTTTTCCAGAAGATTGCTTGATTGATCTCTCTGGATGCATCTTTTTTAGTTCCATCATAGATCTCTACTTCATTTTTCACGAGGTAGCTGTCTTGGTTGACCCGATTTTTGGCTTTGGTTTGGTAAGTGATTTCGTAAGCAGCCGACACGTCATGGTCAAACTCCAAGCGGAAGCCAGTAGGCGATGGGGTTATGTTGTACTCTGTGATGGCAGCCCCGTCTTTAGTTCCGTTTCCGTTGTCACCGATGGTCATTTTATGAACGGTAAAGGAATCATTCACGAGCTCTTGATGACTCGTATCGAATCGATCCTCGAGCCACGCATCGCTTTGTTTGATCACTTTTTCATTGTAGTTGTACTGAATAGCCCAGGTGATCGTTTGTTTGTTGTAATCGTAGTGAATCGCCTTTTTGTTCAAAGGCTGGCTGAATCGGATAGAGACATTCGCCGAATCGATTAAATCCTTTGGAAGATTCGTTCCTGTGACAGTGGCTTTATTCGTGTAGGTTGTATCTGTTGTACCGGTGACGTTGGTCGTGTACGTGACACGATAAGCACCGTCGATGTCGCCGAAGTTTATTTTGAACCCATTTCCTTCTGTCATTTTCTCAGGAGTGAAGGTGGTTACTTCACCTTTCGCATTTACAACTTCTAACGGATACACTTTGATGGAGCTCATATCCAATTCCAGACCGCTTGGAAGCTCGTCCGTAAAGACAGCACCTTTAATCGGATTTTCACTCAGGTTAAAATCGACGGTCCAGTCGAGATAGCTAGGGTTCATGCCCTTGTTTGCTTTTCCGTTTTTGTCGATTTCATTGTTATTTTTGCCTTTGAAATGGACAGAGATTGGGGCGACGCCATCGAATTTGAAATCGATCTCTTGTCGCGTGCCACCCTCAAACTTTTTCTCATCGAATTCCCGCCAAACAAAAAATGTTCCGTCAGTGATCTCTGCGCCGTCATTGATGGCATCACTGAAAGTGAAGGTGACGGTGCCGTCTGTTGTCACTTCATAGGTGCCGTAGCCTCCGTCCAGATCTCCGGTCAAATTGCGATCGGTCCTAAACTTGTCTGGGAGAGGGAAGGTAAAGGTGGCACCTCCTGTGTAAGGGTGTCCGGCAAGGATTTTCCAGGTGAAATCAACTTGAACACGCGAGCCCTGATCGGGGCGGATGTCTTCAATGTTGTTTCCGTCCTTGTCCTTCATCACTACGCTGGTGATGATGCTATCCTTAATGATATTGGCGTCAGGGTCAGGTTCTGGGAGAGGGACGGGAACAGGTTCAGGTACTGGTACAGGGGTCCCCGTGCCTGGATCAGTAGGAGTTCCTGTGCCCGGATCGGTAGGAGTTCCCGTACCTGGATCGGTAGGAGTTCCTGTACCCGGATCGGTAGGAGTGCCTGTACCCGGATCGGTCGGAGTTCCCGTACCCGGATCGGTAGGAGTGCCTGTGCCCGGATCGGTAGGAGTGCCTGTGCCTGGATCGGTAGGAGTGCCTGTGCCTGGATCAGTAGGGGTTCCTGTGCCCGGATCGGCAGGAGTTCCTGTGCCCGGATCGGTAGGAGTTCCTGTACCTGGATCAGTAGGATCGCCTGTACCCGGTTCCCCGCTATTGTTAATGACAACCGCACCTTGTGTTTGGGCATACGAGGTTGTCGTGAAACCGAAAAAGTTTTGGATGATGAGCAAAAGTGCCACCACAGCGATCCAAGATTTCCTTTGCATATGCTCCTCCTGTCATTAATAAAAAGCTAGCTCATTTCGTCTTTCAGCAGGAAGTGTTAGGGCTGAGATGAAGTTGTTTGTTTCCATTCAGCTTGAACGATCAGTCTGTCCTTCGGATCTTTTGCGCCAACAGGGGTGCATGTGACTAAGGTGATCAACGGTTTCTTTTGATCCTCTAGAACTTTTACTTGTGTACGATCTACGACAAAGGTTTGAACGACAACGAATTGGTAGGTTGCCGTTTTCGTCTTGATCTCAATCTCATCGTTAGGTGCTAGCTCGTCCAAGCGATTGAATTGCTTGCCGTGAGTAATTCCGCGATGACCTGCCAGTCCAACATTGTTCACGCCGAATTCCTTGTCTGGCTCGATCAGGCCAACACCTTTACTCAAGGCATGCTTGTCTGCGCCTTCAAAAATCATCATTTCCAGATCAATTTTGGGAATCCGAATCACGCCTCTGGCACCTTCCAACATAGCGAGCGGCTCTTGTATCTGAGGAGCTGGTGGGGTCTCTGATGCAGCCGTTTCTATTTGCTCGCTAACGTTGCTCAGTTGTTCGAACGCTTCGATGAGCTGTTCTTGCTTTTGTGCAGATACCGCCGTTTCCCATTGAGGATAGGAAAGGAGGAACAAGCCTGCCAGAATAAACCCAGCACTTAACAGCACTCGCACATTCTTCAACTCCCTTTTTGCACCGTTAACTCAATTCATCTTGCCTCCCTTGTTTTTTTAATTACACTAAAATTTTTAGTAGGTCATTCTTCCTTATACAAATCTTGTATTGTGAAAAAATACCTAGAAATATCATAAACTTTCGACCTAAACAATTTCTGAACATGAAAAAAGCCAGGGGAGAAAGAATCTCCTGCCTGGCTTTTTCGGTCTTAATTCTACGGTTAATAGGCGACGCTTTTCGAAACAAATCCAACTAAGACTTTCCCATTTGCATCGATGGTGGAGCCGTAATACCAATCTCCACGTTCACCGACTACTTGAACGAGTGCATCTCTGACAGCGTAGCCTCTGCCTGGACTTTCTGACGAAGGGGTCGAGAAGAAGTAGCCTTTCTCCCCTTGAATTTTGACATTCTTAGGAGAGGTTGGTGTATAAGAGGTGACCACTGTTTTTGGAAACGTATCCTTGATCCATGGAGATAAACTCTGGATGTGTACCTGAGGCTTTGATTTCAAAACCATACCATAGGGTTGCAGTAACGATAGAGTCAAGGGATGGAGCAGAATAAACGTTAGCATTATCAACGGCTACAATTGTTTTCGAAGGTAGTATTTTAGGTTGTGTACGGGGAGTTGATGGTTTTGGAGGAGCCGATTTTTTCACTTGGCTGTTAGAAGAACCACCGCCACCGTTGTGATAGTGATATTCTCCATACTGTAATCCCCATTTTTCGCAGTTCGTTCTACAGGTGTGTCCACCGTTTGCATCTGTTCTGCCTGGATGCGCTTCTATGATTTGGACAGGTAAAAAAGCAAAGCAAAGAATGAGTGCGAGTACAGAAATAATCTTTTTCATAGAAAACCTCCTAAGGATTCGCTTTCGCCCGCAACAGATTCAATCCCATCCCGATAAAAACAATCCCCGTCAGCTTGTTTAGAACGACAGAGAACTTTTGATTATTGCGCAATTTTTGAGTAGCGAAGGAAGCAAACAGGGCGAGGAGACTGCACCAGATGCCACCCGTAACGGTAAAAGTAAGGCCAAGAATGAGGAAAGGGAGTGGTCCGGCTTCCGTCGCGCTAACAAATTGCGGGAGGAAGGCGATGAAAAACAGGGCGACCTTCGGATTCGTTACACTTGTCAGGATCGCTTGCAGATAGACCTTTTCACCCTTCAGCTTCTTGGAATCGGCTGTATCAAAAGCTGGTGATTCCTTCGTCATGAGCATGCGAATGCCCAAATAGACGAGATAGGCGACCCCCAATATTTTGACGATGTTAAAAAGCACGATGGATTGAGCCAAAATGAGCGACAAGCCGAAAGCAGCCAAGAGCGTGTGAATGAGGGAGCCTGTCAGAATACCGAGAACCGAAAGAACACCTGCCTGTTTTCCTTGCGAAATGCTGCGGGTGATGATGTACATCGTGTCTGAGCCGGGTATCAGGTTCAACATGATCGCGGTCATCAGAAATGCTTCATAATGAACGATTCCAAACATCTCCTCTCACTCCTTGTCTATCTATGAAATAAAAATAGATTATAGAATAATCTGACACATAGCGCAATGCGGAAAATGAGGAAAAGCTCCTGACGCAGATCAATGAAGGTGTGCCATGATCGCGAGGGGAGCTTGTTTTTCAACAGACTGATTACGGCGTTGATTTGGTAGCGCGTATCCAGCCTTCTTTTCCATCAAACACAATCTGGTACCAGCCATTCAGATCTGCGATGACTTGAATGGAGCCATCTGCCACCACTTGGCCGATCCGCTCGTGGTCTTCACCGGGCCCTGCAAAAACATCGATTTTTTGAGGGGCAGGGGAAGTCTGATCCGTCGCTTCTGTCGACCCGTCAGCAGGGGAAGTCGCTTCTCCTGATACAGTTTCCTCGGTCGGTTCTTCGGAATTCTCCCCCAAGTCGGCCAGCTTTTCTATGTAAGTCAGGCCATTGTCCTCGAGCTTGAACAAAGCGATTTCGTTTTCACCTTTGCCTACCGCATTTTTCATGATCACATGCTCGGAGTCTTCTACGCTGAGTTCGTCGGCCTCGACCGAAAAGCGCTTATCGAGTGACTCTTTTGTCAAATTCGGAGAGAGGGCCGTGTAGGCGTTAGTCCGCTCCTTGCCGGATGCACTCACGATAATGATAGGCTTTTCTTTACTTCCGAGAGTATCGTCGATCTTAGCCTTTGCCGATTTCACGTCCACATCGAGCGACTGATCCAGATAGAGGAGCGAGTCATTTTGCATTTTCGCTGCAAAGTAAAGACGTTGATCTGATTCCGAGAGTCCAAATGCGTAAAGCTTTGCTCCCCAGCGATCTGTGCCGGAGAGCATGTCGGTGAACGTTCTGTCTGGATATCTCAATTGCAATAAGCGTGCTGGATCGTATTCCAACCAGAGTTTTTCCAGATCGGACAGGAGTGTAGCCGTATCCTGGAGCGGATTCAACTGTTCGTACAATTCACGCGCTTTGGTGAACTCAAACAACTTGATGTATTGTTCTGCCTGCTTGAGCTTGCTTTCCAGATAGCGGGTGATCGAATCGAGGACAGGCGAATCACTAGACAGGACATCCTCGATTTTTCGATAGGCAGCTGCCATATCAATGAAGGCACTCAAATCCTTCGAACGAATGACTTCCTTGATTTCGGCTAGTGCATACTTTTCCAACTGCCCCACTAACCAGTCTGTTTCGATACCCAGTTTTTCGTAATGGCGCAAGCTGGTAGCCGTTTTGGTGATGACTTCCTCAAAAGGAGCCGAAGCGATCAATTTCCGCAGCTTCGTTTTTTCATAGTCCTGGAACAAGGCCGTGAGCTCAGCCTGCTTTTTCTTTTTGCCGCCGTAGTATTCATCTGGAATAGCTAGGAGCGTTTCGGTGAAAGATTCGTCCTGATAGTTTTCCTTTTCGAGATTCGATTGTGCCTGAGCCTTGGCTGTTTGCAAGGCATTCAAGTAATAATCGGAAAAGCTCTTATCCATACCCAGATGAGCGGACAATTGCTGGAAAAACATCGCCGGGACGTCCTTTTGATTCTGGTATTGTTGTTTGACAGCTTGGTATTGTTCATAGATTGCACCGATTTCTGCGACCTTCTTCTCCGTGATGGCAGAGCGCGAATGCTGGTGAAGCCCTTCCAGATCGTTGCGGATAGAAGTCAGTTGGAACATGAGGGAATTCCACTCGTCATCCCCGTAAGAAAGGACAGCCATATCATGTGCACGAGAAAAGGTTTCCTCGGCTTGCAGCAGGTTCTTTTGTTCATAAAATGCCTTTGCCTGTTTGTATAGCGTAATCTGCTTGTACCCATATCCGAGCTTGAACAGAACGGCGATCAAACCTAAGGCAAAGAGTCCGAGAAAAATATTACGGACCCAGAGGGACCTATGATAGGGAGAGATAGGCAGCATAAAAGGCTCCTCCTTCACAGTAAGCCTTTGAAATCCGGGTCAAACGCGTAATGCGTATCCACCCTGTTTTTGGTAGAATGATATAGTTGTTCCCAACCTTCACCCTTATGGGTTTGTACCATCTTTGCCAATCGCAGAAGGCGCTCGCGGGGCAAAAAATCGATAAATTCGATAATCAGATCCTGATATTCATCTACATAAGACTTCATGCGGAGCGCCGCACCTGCCACTTGACCGATCAGCTGATCTCCGTTTTCTAGCAACAATATTTGATTTTTATAACGTCTGACATACTGGAGCACAGATTTTTTGACGAGCGAAGGCTGGACCTTGATGACCTCGCGCACATATTCCATGAAGTCCTTGTCGTACATAGACGGGATGAGCGCTTCGAGCTCCAGTTCCATGTCTTTGCGCAGGACGTAATGATTGAGGAACATGATCTTGCGAATCTTGATCGTATCGGAATCGATGAAATGCCCGATCTCTCTCGTTTTTTCATAGGCTTCCTTGAGATGTCCTTCTTTGACGTCGTTGCCCACTTCCTCCAAATGACGGAGGAGTGACTTCTTGAGCGTCTCCTGTTCCCTCGTTAAAAAGTGTTGATATTGTACGTCTCTTTCATAGGAGCCGTATTTTTTCTGCATCACGAAAAACAGGACGAACAACACACAGCCAATACCTCCTGCGAGAGCTAATTGCAAAAGGGTATCCGCAGAAAGGACAGCAAGACAGACGAACAAGCCCAAGAGCAAAAAGCGTGTCTGTACATAGCGGCGCGTCACTGTATGGGAAACCTGGCGGATTGGTGTGTAGGCTCTCCCGCAGGTCTCACAATGCGTCTCCCGCAGGACATGGTACGTATGGCACCGCGTGCACGCTTGAATTCTTTCATACGTATGAGTGGTTTTACGGGTTTTTCTAAATTGGACGCCGATTCGTTTTCTCACGGTGAATCCCTCTTCTCATTCAGTAAGGCATGAAGATGCTGATCGATTTCGGCGTTGGAGAGATTGCGCCGTTTTAGTCGCAGCAGCTTGAGGAATCGGACCGCTAGCAGCAAAAAAGCCGCAAACAACAGAAAGTAAGTTAACATAAAATTTCTCCTAACGAAGTTGTCGAAATCTGTAACAAAGAATCATGTCGTATCGTATTACGAGTAAGGGGCAATCATTCTAGTACTTTTCTACCATCTGTCTTCTATCTCTTGAATCTAGTGGTAATAGTGTCATAGTCTTACTTTCTTTGCAACACTTCTAAATTCTTCCTTAATAGTGGAAAAGGAGCACTCATGAAAATAATACGATTCCGAATGTTATGTCGATACGTAGTATGTCTCGCTCTGCTCTTGGTCAGTGTCCTCTCCGTCACTCACCCGGGCTTTGCGCAAACGAGCGGAAACAATATGGACGCGGTACTGGTCGTGGACGTCAGCAACTCCATGACCAAAAGCGACAAGAACAAAGTCAGCAACGAAGCGATGAAAATGTTCGTCGACATGACGTCGATCCAAGCGAACAAAATTGGTGTAGTCGCCTATACCGACAAGATCGAGCGGGAGAAAGCACTGCTTGAGATCAATTCCGAAGAAGACAAGAACGATATCAAAGCCTTCATCGACAGTCTGCAAAAAGGAGCCTACACGGATATCGCCGTCGGGGTAACGGAAGCAGTAAAAATCCTCGATGCGGGACGCAATCCAAACAATGCGCCGATCATCGTGCTGTTGGCAGACGGAAACAACTATTTGAACAAAGCATCAAGCCGTACCCAATCACAGTCTGATCAAGAGCTACAGCAAGCGGTGAAAGAGGCCAAAGACAAGGGCTATCCGATTTACACGATTGGCTTGAACGCAGACGGTCAGCTTAACCGCACGACCCTGCAACAGATTGCCACAGAGACAAATGGTAAGTTTTTTGAAACAAGCACAGCGGACAAGCTTCCGCAAATCTTGAGCGAGATCTTTGCGAATCACCTGAAGCTAAAGGTTGTCCCGGTTAAGAGCTTCGTCGCAAACGGTCAGGCTCAGGAAATTCCGATCCCAATCCCGAATGGCAGCGTCATGGAAGCCAACATCTCGATCATGTCGCAAAAACCAGTGGAAGTGAAGTTGTATGACCCAGCAGGAAAGGAAGTACAAGTTCCTTCCAATCAGGTCAGACTATCGAAGTCCAATGCATACACCATGATCAAGCTGGTCAAGCCTCAGCAAGGGGATTGGAAGCTACAGGTAAAGGGTGTCCCGAAGGAAAAGATCGATATTAACCTCATCTTCAACTACGACTTGCAATTGGAGATGGAGCCAGTTACAGCCAAGAGCTTCAAGGCTGGCGATGTCGTACCGATCAAAGCTGGACTTGTTTCAAATGGACAAAAGGTAGCGAGTCCTGATCTGTACAAGCAGATGAAGGCGACACTGATCGTCAATGACCAGACGGACAAGAAGACAAATGAGGTCGTCCTGAAAAACACTGGCAGCGGGTTCGAAGGCAGCTTCACGATCCCGGCTGACCATACGTACGAGATAAAAATCAAGGCAGAAGACACCAGCTTTTACCGGGAGACAAAGCCACTCCTTGTAGATGCTTCGAAAACGGCAGGTTCTGGAGCGAACAAGCCGACGACAACCACAGATCCTGCCGCCGAATCGAAACCATTTCCATGGTTGACCGTAGTAGGAGGTACCGTGGTTCTCATCCTGGTGATCGTGGCAGGTTTGTACGCACTGTCGATCTATCGCAAGGCGAACAAGGGATTCGCGGGTCAAATCGCCATCGAGATCGTGGATGAGGATACAGGCGAGAAGTCCAATCCGCAGTACAAGAAACTGAATGCGTTCAAAGGAAAAGTAAAGCTGCACCAGCTCTTGCAGCTCGCCCCTGAGTTTGCGGAGACAGAGAAAGTCATCTTACTACCAGGGAAAAACGATACGCTGATCATCGAAAACCGCTCGAGCTGCCGCATTGAAAAAGCCGGACGTGTACTCGATGCCAGCAAAGGCAAAGAGTTGAAGAAAAACGATCGCATCAAAATTTCGTTAACGAATGTGAACAAGTCCTTATATGTAGATTACATCGTCTAGGAGTGAGTCAATTATGAAAGCAGTTGTGAGAGAACACATACAACAATTGGACGTATCCCTCGGCGGAGGAATCGTCAGTGACAAGATTCGTGTAGATACCATTGATAACCCGATGCTTGTTATCGGTCTTGGCGGTACAGGTATTGATGCGCTGTTGCGCCTGAAATACCAAGTGAACAGACGTTTCAAGCTGCCTGTAGACCAGCTTTCCAAGAAGCGCAAAGAGAAGCCGGACAATATTGAATTCATCGCGTTTGAAACGAATGAGCATGACCGTAACAAAAAGTACAAGGGCATCGGACTCGATCCGGTGACGGAGTTCGTACTTCTGTCCAATCCTGAGATCGGCGGTGTGTTGCAGAATCGCAGCATTCTGGAGCCGTACATCACCGATTGGCTCTCACCAGAGCTGACGATTACGGACGGAATCAGCGGGGCGTCGGGTGTGCGCCAGGCAGGTCGACTTCTTCTCTTTACGAAAATTACGCAAGTCGTACAAACCATTGAGAAAAAGGTCAAGATGCTGTGCGAGGGCACGAACAAAAAGCTGACCGTATTCCTCTTGAGTGGTTTGTCCGGGGGAACGGGGAGTGGTTGCTTCCTTGACATCGCCTATATCGTACGCGGAATTTTGGAGCGCGACTTCGGCAGTGCGGGGGTAGACAAGGTGAATACGCTGGGCTACCTGTTCACGCCTGACGTCAACCTGTCGAACAAGAGCCTTAGCTCGCACACACGCGACTACATCATGAAAAACGGTTACGCCGCACTAAAAGAGCTAGACTACTGGATGAATGCGGATGAGCGCAATGAGCGTTTTCGCCAGCAATACGGCAGCGTGCTCACCGTCCAATCGCCAATGCCGCCTTTCAACCTGTGCCATTTGATTTCTGCGACCAATCTCGAAGGCAAAGCATTGGAAAACGCCTACGATTACTGCATGAACGTAACCGCGGAGAACATTACGAACTTCATGGCGAGCGAAGAAAAGCGCTCGGGTGAAGAGTTTGCGATCCATGACTATATCAGCAACATCCGTACGAACATCAACCAGATGCCAAAGCCTTACGCTGCCAACTATCAATACAACGTCATCGGTGCTTCCTCTGCTGTCTTGCCGATTGAAGAGATGACAACGTACTTGGCCTATCGCTTGTTTAAAAAGATGGAAAAAATGTTCACAGTCGCACCAACACAAGAAGATGCGGAGAAATTCGCCCGCAAACTGGGAATTGACATCGACTCGATCGCGCGCAAGTTCGAGGAGCGCGTTCCTGAGCCGTTGCCAGGTTATGAAAACAGCGAGCGACTGAACTACAGCAACGTCATTACTCAGCAAGTCGTGAGCATCGACCACGAGCTGGAGCAAGGCTATCTCGCCAAAGCTCGCGAGGCGTACATCAAGTCCAAAAAGCAGATGCCAGGCGACATGATCTCTGTTTTTGGTGAAATGATCACGCGTGTATTCCTGCACCCACAGCAAGGACCATTCTATGCGTCTCGTATGATTCATTCGGACAAAGGCTATTGCCTGATGAAAATGATCCTCTCCTACATTGAGAGCCTCAAGGCGAATTTGGAGAGCTACCCGCGTGAGATCGAGGGCGCGCGAGAGAACGGGAATGAAAAGCTGGGTGATGCCCGCAGTGCATTCATCTCCAAGGAGAAGAAGAAAAACAGTTACATCGAAGCGAAGATCAACGAATACCAGCTCCTGGCTGATCAGGAAAAACTGGAGCAAATGATCGAATTCTACGAAGAGCTGCACCGTTTGCTGAATGCAGAAAACAACCGCATTTATAACGTATTTACTGAGATTTTGAACGCACTCAACCAAATTTTCGAGCAGAACGGCGACATCCTGATCAACGGCGGCGAAGAGAGCGACCGCACAGGCAACAAGACGTACTACTGGAATATCGTCAGCGTGCCGGATATCACCAAAGTAGTCAGCAGCATCCTGGAGCAAAAAGATGCGGATGACCTAATCCGCGATTTCACCGGCGAGCTGCTGCGACACTCTGATCAGTGGGTCAAAGAACAGGAGCTCGATATCGTCAGCTCGATTTCCGAATTCCTCTCGGAGAAGTTCGGAGAGCTGATCACCAAGTCGATGGAAGAGTTCCTCGTGATCAAATACGGTCAAGACGAGACACTGGATCGCATCGTAGAGCGCAAGATCGCGAGCAAGCTGGATGAAGAGGCGATTCCGGTTTTCCATCTGAGCAACAATCTCGGCAATATGCACTTCCCTTCCTGGGGCTTTGTATCCGTGCCGCTGAAAGCACCATCGATCTTGAAGGGGATTAAAAACTATCAAGATACTGCCATTAGCGGCTCGCGCTTCACGGTCAAAGAAAGCCAAGTCAAAAACCGCATCTTCTGGCTGAATACGAAAAATGGTGTTCCGCTGTTCGCTTACACACCGCTGAAGGTCTACGAGGAAAGCTACGAACGTACCATTCTGGATAGAGAGGGTATTGGACGCCACCTCGTTCAAACCGAAAAGAACAACTGGGCGTACCTCCCATCCCCAATTCCAGAAAAATCATGGGGAGATACGTACCAAAACGGACGGATCAAAGCGTACAACGCCCAAATACGTGAATTATTTGACCGTGCGGTGCGCTACGGAGTCATCCGGGAAAAAGGCAGCGACAGCAAGACCAGCAACCGCTATGAAAGCATCGTGACGAAGGCCTTCTCCATGGCTGCTTCCTTAGCCAAGCACCAAGCTCAAGGCGACGCATCCAAGCTGAGCCCTGGCGAGATCAAGCGTGCATTGGTAGAGCTCAAAGGCTTCATGAGAGATGGTTTGGAGCAAGAATCAACACGTGATGTTTTCGGCAGTATCAATGAAGAGATGGCAAAAGAAAACCTGATTCGCTACCCAGAACAGATTCGCCTGATCGAACAAGAAGTGCGCAAATACGAAGAAATCGAGGCCAAGATCCAGGAGCTGGAGCAAATAGTCAACGCCATCCAGGGCGAAGAAGAGCTGGTGACCCGATTCATTGAAGCGCTCTATACCGGTACGATCTGCAAGCGTGGCGCATTGTACGTCTATGACAAGGATGAGGAAGAAGAGGCATGGGAGCCATTCATTAATCTGATGAAGGTGAACAAGCACGTTGAATTCGCCATCTATGAAAAATTCCGCGCATTGGATCACAAGAACATGGCAACGATCCAGCGCAAGACAGGAAAACGCAGCGACGCGATGACTTCTGCAGAGGATACACAACAACTGGTGGCAAAGCTCGACGAGATCGGAGCGGTATTCCAAGAAACGAAAAACGATCTGGAATACGATCGCGACGAATACGTGAATGGCGAAGAAATGTACCAGTTCTACAAGAAGGTTTGGTCAAAAGTAAACGATATGCGCAAGACGCTGCAATAAACAATCATAATGTTTCGATCCCCCGAAGAGAGGGGAGCGTTTGGTAACCGAGGAGGAAGCATGCGGGATTTGATTGGAGAGTTCGCGACCCAATACGTTACGGAACTGGAAAGACAACTGGATAGTGGAAACGGACAGCGAAGCATTCAGAACCCCGTGCTTTTCCTTTTTCTCGGGGATAAGAGCGTGGAGGCACTGCAAGCTGTTCAAGCCCACAACGAACACAACTGGCAAAATGGTCACGGTGTTCTTTATGTCCATGCGTATCAGGACAAAACGTGGGAGCATCCGCAAGTAATCGGCTGTCGCTTGCCGCAAGCAGACGTCGACAAGAAAAAGATGCGTACCTCGATCCACGAGCGTTTTATACTCGATGAAGCTGTCACCATGGAATTGAACAAGGTGATGAAGCTGGCAAGCGTGCGGGTAGCGGAAATGGGCAAGTTATTCACTGCTTTTCAGCAAGTCAATATAGCGGTCGTGGCAAGGGCAGATGACCCTGCCACGATCCTTTTGCCAGAGCTGACGCTGCTACTCAAGGGCTACCTCAACGAGCTGTTTAAAAACGTATCAGTCGATCTGTACGTCCTGCTTCAGGAAAAGAACAATGGGGAAGCATTCGGATTCTCGACAGCACTCTCGGTCAGCTTTTTGGAAGAGGTCAATCGCTATCAGCGGAGCGACTACAGCTACCGTGCCAATTTGCTAGTGACTGAGGACCTCGTCAAGCTGCCTGTGGAGCATGCGCCTGCCCCGTTATTCTCATTAGCGTACTTATTGAGTGACAAGACCGAACATGGCTTATTTATCGAAGGCGGCATGCAGGAAAATTACGAGCTGATCAGCAAGCTGGTGCTTTTGAATAACAAAAAGGTAGAGTCAGAGTTCCATGAAAGCAACGAGGGCTATAACAAGCTGCAATTTATGCGCAGCATCACGGTCGATCACGGGCAGACCAAGTTTGCTTCGGCAGGTCTATCCAAAGTGAAGCGACCGACTCATGCGATTGCGTTGACGGTGCTATCCGCAGTATTTGACCGCTATTGGGAGCGACTCCAGGGCGGCGAGGTGTTGCCGAAAACAAAAGCGAGAGAAAAGCTCGGATTGACTGCGCATGATTTACAGCGAAAATTAGCCGGCGTTCTCCCTGAGGATCACATCCTGGAAGAAATGACGGGGCTCATGACCTCTGGCATCAGCTACAGCGAGCTTTGCAGCATGAATATGCGCGAAGCGGAGCTGGCTTTGTTTGATGGCAGCAGCCAAGCCTTTTTTGAGGCGAATGTCGTTTCCGGGGCGCGCAAACGTCTGGAGCACATGCTGTCTCAGGAGTCCTTGGCTGATGTGATTCAGAAAGCAATCATCGAGGATGAACGACTTGGGCTGTATGCGGCCTACTATCTCACAGCCGAACACGCCAATGGAGCAAACCTGCTGGATGAGCTACGCACAGGAATTCGCGAGACATCTCGACAGGTTGAACAGATTAAAGCCGAGCTGGTCGACCTTTACCAAGAGCGAGTGGATCGGCAGGACATTCGCGTAGGAGGGTTTTTCGCACGGGATAAGGAACGGGTGCGGACCTTCATTCGTCATTTGCTGGACGCTGTTTATGGCAAAAAGCTGGAGCTATTGGATTGGGAGATGATGCTCTCGATCCTTGTGAGCTATGAGAAACAGGCAGAGCAGATTCACCGGCAGTTAGGCGAGCAAGTCGAACAGCTGGAAGCCTTGCATAAGCAACTGCGGGAAATCGCCCAGACGAGCGTTCGAGAAGCGACTGACTACTTGGGCAAAAACGTAGACGAATATTACGAATCTGTCGTCCATGAAACGATCCGGTCATTGGAAGCTTCACGTGGCAGTGATTTTTACATGGAACAACGGTATATCGGCAGCGGCGCTCTGCTCAGCGGGAATCGACTCGCCGGACTCGTGGAGCGGCTGTGTCAGTTTTGTCGGAACGAGATTCTCACCCGTGCGCCATTTGCTTTGTCTTTTGAGGCGGAGCTGCTTGCGCGTGCCAACGTCGGGGCTGCTTACGATAACCGAACTGTGCTGACGAAGGAGGATTTGTTCCTCGATCTGGCAATGGTTCTGGAAGAGCGGGCAGCGGTTCACATCGAAGTGTTCCATTTCTTGCAAAAGCATCGCTATGAGGAGAGGTACTTCTTTGCAGATATTCACAACGACTTCGTCCAGTATGCGCTGCACAAGGATGAGAACACACGGACTTACAAGCTGGGCTGCATCCACGAGGAACAAAAAAGCGGGATAGAAAAAATGAACCTGATGGGTGGATTCGGCATGGAAGAATTGATGTTTTACCGCAATAACAAGAAATACCATGCTTCCTATGAGGACAGTGGGTTTGTCTTTCGCCGTGTGGAAGGAGATGAGACGTCATGAGTCAGAGAAGAGTAAGCTTGCTCATGCTAGTGTGTAGTCTGGTAGGTGGCGTGATCGGATTTTTGGTCGGGGAAGTCATGCTCGCCAAACTGTCCGGGGAAATACCGCAATGGTTGTTAATGGGACTTTATTTTGGTCAATATGCCTTTTTCGTAGGACTGATGTGCCTCATTGCGGAAATGATCTCGCCACGACTGAATGGAGTCGGCTGGAAGCAGCGCTATCTGGGCTTTTCCTGGAAAATGCTCGTGCCCAGCACGTTTTTGATGGTCGGCGTAGTAGCGTTGTTGCTTCAGCTGCTGTACGGGTCATCATTTCAACAGGCCAGTGGAGCCAACAATATTGTCATGGTTTTGGATACGTCAGGCAGCATGCAGTCGTCTGACCCGGATAACCAATTGTTCAAGGCAGCAGCCGACATGGTGCAGCGCATGGACAGTGACATGAACATCGCAGTGGTTACGTTTCACGATCAAACGAATGTGCTGCAACCCCTCACCAAGCTGAGTAGCCAGTCCGCGAAGGATGAGGTTGTGAAGGAGTTGCTCCAATATCCGCGAACGGATGGAGGCACCCGGATCGATCTGGCACTGCAAGTGGGACTGGACCAGCTACAAGCCGATCAAATGGCCAACAGTACGGTCGTGCTGATGTCAGACGGTTATAGTGATCTGGATGTTCCCGCCGCACTTGCACCCTACAAGCAAAACAAAGTGATTGTCCATACGGTAGGCATGAGTCAAATCGATGCAGACGGAACGGCGCTGCTTCAAGAGATCGCTGCTGAAACGGGAGGCAGCTACTTTAATGTTGAACACGCTGACCAAATGACAGGAATCTTTGGTCAGATTTACGATATGAGCCGAACAGACCGCAATATCGTTTCCGAGCGGACAGGAGCGACAGAAGCAAGCATGTTTTACGCGATTACCCGTGTGGTCAGTGTGCTGATCATCGGTGCTTTGCTCGGCTTGGCTCTGGGTCTGATTTTTGATAATCGCCATCTGGCTAAGAGCTTCACGATTGGCGGGGCAGTATCTGGATTGTTAGCTGGACTTGTTTTGGAAATGGGTCTGTCATCGATCGACTTGCTCGATATGGTGGTACGTTTGCTGGCGTGCTCATTGCTCGCCGTCATCCTGACATTGTTCACTCTTTTTGTGCCAGTTTCCACGAGTGGCGGATCGTCTTTTGCAAAGCGCAGACTGAACTCGGGACAAAGCCCCCGTGCCTTGGACGCCGGGAACCAGAACAGCAAACGGTTTGATCTGTAAAGGGAGCATGATGAATCATGATTAATCGGGTAGAAACAACAGAAACCTTTATCAAGGACGTCACCTGCCAGCATCAAGGGAGCGAATACGTGCTCAATTGGTATTGGGCGCAGGATATTCCATGCGTGTACGTGCACAAGTCGCAGTTTGGCGCCCCCTTTGACGTAAACGAGCTGGATGATCGTCAGTTCAAGCTGTATACCCGAGAGGAATACAAGGTCCACAAAGGGCTGCGGGAAAAAACAGACGGCATCGGCAGATACACATACCGCATCTTTCCTTGCCGATTGGAAAATGGCAAGCCGATTCTGCTCTTGCCAGACGGGGATGCCCATGTGATCCATGTCAGTACCGGAAAAGCGAAAATCTACTACTCGTTCAAACGGGGCGGAAGCTGGCTCAGCAAACATCAATCGTTGCAGATTCGCATTTTTTCAGAGATTCCGATCGAGCGGGACGTACTCTGCTACGTAAAAAAAGAAGGCTCTCCTCCCGCCCACAAGGATGATGGTACCCGATACAATTTCATTCGCGATCTCGAGCCCGGTGTCAATCTGATGCCGGAGATCGAGGTCAGGAAAAAAGACGTCGTCCGCCTGTTTTTTACGGATGGGAAAAAATACGGAGAAATGTACGAACTGATTCCTGAATAGGAGGGGATGCGCCATGCTGTCGTTTTTGAAAAACATGTTTGAGAAGAAGCCGCAGGTCAAGGAACGGCTTCCTTTTTACGATATTGTCTGCCCGTACTGCTTCGCCAAATACGGGCCGGACGAGGTTGTCTTTCGTGCCACGCATCATCGTCAGGACGACGAAGACTACGCGTTGCAGGAGGATGAGATTCTCAATGCGTATCGGGATAAATTCGGACTGGATGCCATCGACGAGCTGGAAGCAGTGATCGATCCGGAATCCATCCCGTCGGAAAACCATTTGTACGTCGATAACGTGCTGGCAGGTGTGACCGACCGGTATGGCATGGTTTCCAAGCGCAGATTATGTCCGAAATGCCACAACGAGCTACCGATTACGGCGGGCAAAGCGCCGAGCAATATTATTTCGATTGTCGGGGCGTCCCAAGTCGGTAAGTCCGTTTACATGACCTCACTGATTCATACCTTGCAAAACACGACTGCGAATCACTTCGATGCGGCGTGTATGCCGCTCAATGCGCAAATTAGCCGCAAGTTCCGGGAGAACTACGAGGCACCCTTGTTTGAACGTGGACAGCTGCTCGATTCCACGCAAAAAGAAAAGCGTCAGGAGCCGTTCATCTTCCAGTTCATTTTCAAGGATAGCGACAAGGCACCGTTAATTCTGGTGTTTTTTGACGTAGCAGGCGAGGGCATGGTTGACCGCGAGTATTTGGAACTGTATGCGGCGCATGTGAAAAACTCATCGGGCATCCTGTTCCTGGTCGATCCGTTGCAAATCAAGACGATTCGCGATCGCGTCATGCTGCAAGCAGGGGATGAGCCAGGGGAATTCACCGCGAGATACGACGAGCCGCGTGAGGTCGTCATTACGCTGTTTGAGAACTTCATCGGCTATCAGGAGCAGAGCAAGACACATATTCCGACTGCTGTCGTGTTGACGAAGAGCGACATGCTTCATCTGATTAAGGAAGACGACAGTGAATACATCAAGTCGAACAGCAACGTTTTCCGCAATTTCGTCCATGAACAATATTTGAATACGACTGAATTTGAGAACATCGATGGGGAAATCCGCCGATTCATCGAAAAGGTGGACAGACCGTTTAAAGACGCGTTGGATGTTTACTTTACGAATACGGCCTATTTCGCTGTATCTGCGCTGGGAAGCAATCCAGTCAATCAAAGGGTGAGTGGTGTCGTGACGCCGAATCGCGTCGATGAACCGTTTATTTGGTTGATGCACCAGCTTGATTACATCGAAGGGAGGGAGCGGTAGTGAGCAACCGTCAGCCCATTTTGCAGCAGTACTACACCCGCGGGCGACAAGGGGTTTTCCGATCGAACGAAGGATACGATACTGTCGCCAAAACGCCAGGGCTGGATAACCAATTCATTAAAAAGACACTCCATCCGTTTTGCGTGTACGATGCGCCGCGACAGCTTCAAGAGCGGGCGGAAAGCAATCTGGCGCTCTTTCCGGAGGCGCTTGTCAGCTTCCAGGCCGAATCTGGGGAGATGGTCCTCGGCAGAAGTGTATTTGTCGGGGCAGACTTTACCGGACAGCGCAATACGTTTTTCAGCCACAACTATGTCATTCCAGTAGAGCGCCGGGATGAGTTTATCAAGAATCCGAGCAAGATTTTCGGAGTGCGCACTTTTGCAGATCGCCACGACGATGCAGCGGGCAAGGAGCTTCCTACGGTCGATGACATCCCTTCAGAAAACGGCTTGTCGCAAGACCAAAAACAGCTGCTTGGGCAATTGGGCGTCGATGAGCGTCTGTTCAAACAGCTCCTCTTTGCGGTGATGTCCTCGCTCGCAGCCAAAAAGAAAGTCTTCATCAGCCTGGATGTCGACATCAGTGCTGCATCCAAGAGTGCTGCTCAATTGATTGCGATTTTGTACAGCTGTCTGCCTTACGAGATGCGCAGGCATTTTGGATTTCTCACGTTTAGTAACGAGCCGCAGAGCAAGAAGCATATTCATGTCACGTTTGTAGAAAAAGGAAGTATACGCCCAGGTGGGGGACACAGCGACAAAGACTTTTTGTTCGACTTTTCCCTTGGTCGCGTTCAGAACGTCGATTTGCAGAACGGAGGACACGAATACCTCGACTTTGCCTGGGAGTATGTGAATGAGCCACGAATTCTGGATGCGTTCCACGAATTTTGTGAGGAAGTGCTGGTTGGAGCAGACCATGCATTAGCCTTGAACATTCGCACGTACTATGAGCTGTGTGCACTATATTTAATTGAAAAGGGACGAACGTCCGTGTATGAGAGCAAGCGGGCGGGCGTTTGGCAGGCGTTGAACAGCTATTTGGGGCACAGCAGCCTGACCCGCAAGAAACGGCTGATCGAGTTTCAGGAAATGCTGATGCGGATCGAGGTGGAGGCGCTTTCGTCCAAACAGCTGCCTGACGGCGAGACGATCAAGCAAATGATTGAATCGTACCGCGTCACGAGGCAGGAACGCCTGCAAATGGATTTGATCCGCTTCCTGATGGACGTGTTGATGAAGGCCAAGACCTCGAGACAGAGCAGCTATGTGGCAGAGGTGTACAAGCATTTGTCCAGCAACCGGGAGCTGTTTGGCTTCATGATGCGGACGATTTTCGGCTATCCACAGCTGGTGAAGCCACTCTTTGAGGATTATATGACCGAGCGGGTAGCCGCCGTGACCAGTTTGGACCAGATGCTAAAGGAAATCCGGTTTTGGACAGAAACAGAACCGCAAGCCATGCGCAATGCCGTCTTTGTTTCTACCACGACGGAAAAAGTTCTGCGTCTATTTGCGCGTGAACGTCAAAAGCTCGCTGCCGCCATTACCATCCACCAGTTCTTTGAAAGCATCGATGGGGCACGCAGCTATGCTGATGAGCTGTTGGATGAGCTGGACAAGTCCTTGATGAAGCTCGTCGCGCTAGACACGCTATCCAAGGATGATTTCCAAGTTCTCATCGCCCTGTTGGAGGAGAAGCCACAGAGCTTTTTCGGAACGCTGGATATGGAGAGTCGCCACAAGCAAGAAATGCTCATGAATCTGGCGAAGCTGCATGAAGAGAGAAGTACGCCACACCCGGCAGAGTTTTTCCGAAAATGGGATCGAGAAGCGATTTCCGTGCAACAAAGAATGATCCAGAATATGTTGAGTAAACCGCTCCAGGCTGACGAGTTCCCGCAGGTGCCGCTGGTCTTTTACCGGGAAGATCATTTTGGTCAGGAAGGCTTCCATTTTGCAGAATTGCTGGAGTATGTTCAGCAAAATGGTGGGGAAGCCGTAACACTGTCCTTTATCCAATGGACGATGAGCCAGCGGATGTTTTTCGAAGGAAAGTATTTGCTGCCTGCATACAGACAAGCGTTGAAGGCATTTTTCCTAGAGGAGAAAGGCAAGAGATTGCGGGATAAAGAATGGCGAAAACGGTGGTATGCGATCCGAAATGCAGATTTCCGCAAGCTTTTGGAGGAGGTACGCAGCGAAACAGCCAATCCGTTCGTGAAGCTGTTTCGGCACAAAGCTACGGTGATATCCAGCGTGGTTGTTTTGCTAGGTGCAGGAGCGTGGGGAGGCTATATGGTTTGGGGAGATACGAGTACGCACGTGCAGCCACCTGAAACGCAGCCTGAACCGATCCGCCCTCCAGCTGTGTTCGTACCGGTTTATCGGTTGATGGTGGACGAGCCTGACATCCAACCTGTCCATGGCATTCTTGGGGAGCGAAGCCAAGATGCATCCACGGGCGGTCAGCCTGTTCAGACAACGACACCCTAAGAGGATAAAAGCGCCAACGCGGTCTGCTCTGCTAGGAGCGACCGCGTATTTCGGGGGTCTTTGTTGTACAAAAAGATGCCTTAAAAATATATTGACAAATATTTTTGTTTGTGGTATAATAAAATATTTTTCTGTTGAAATAACTCCTCGCTCCGTGATAAAAAGTAGTTGTGCGATGAAATGGTGTGAGGAGGAATAGGGTATGAAAGATAACACAGGTGTGAAAATGATTCCGTTACAAGGAGAGGCATTTGGCAAGCCGATGGTGATCAATCCCACCTTGCTTTGGGATCATGACCGAGCGGTATTAGTAGATACAGGAATGCCTGGTTCATGGGAGACTATTCGTCAGGAGATGCTCCGTGCTGGCATACCACCTGAACGTTTACAAGCGATCATTTTGACACATCAGGACCTTGATCATATCGGCAGTCTTCCAGAAATCGTTCGTGAGCTTGGCGGACAGGTTGAAGTATACGCGCATGAGCTAGATCAGCCGTACATCGAAGGCACACACCCACTCCTCAAAACAAACTCCCAAAGCATGGCCCCAATACTTGCGATGTTGCCTGAAAAGGAACGCGAGCATTTGAAATGGCTTTGCGAAAATCCACCAAAGGCAATGGTGCACAAGACACTGGTAGACGCAGAGATTCTGCCGTATTGTGGAGGAATTCGCATCGTTCATACTCCCGGACATACGCCGGGGCATATCAGCCTATATGTACAGGAGAGCAAGACATTGATAGCAGGCGATGCTATGGTGTACATGAACGAAGCACTACGAGGACCGATTCCGCAAAACACTCTCGATATGGAAATGGCAGTAAACTCATTAAAAAAGTTCGAGAACTTGGAAATTAATAGTATCATTTGTTATCATGGAGGCATGTGCCAAAATAATGTGCAAGAGCAGCTTCACGCTCTGATAAGGTGAAGTAGGTACACTGTCTTACACGTAAAACATCGTGTCCAGATTGGAATGTGTGGATATAAGAAACGTGGAGGGACACCAAGCTGGAGTAATCCCTAGGGTGTCCTTCTCATTTTATCCTTGCAACGTCTTATGCGCTGTTGGCTCGATTTCAGTATGGGAGACTGGTGCAGTTGGAGAGGTTTTGTAGTATTTTTCTAGTGACTTATCTGAACCTGTCCAGCGAGCCAGCATAGCGAACACAGCAAACATGCCTTTTTGCAGGAAGCGTGGAATGATTGGGAGATAAAACTGCCCCATCTGAAAGATCGTTCCCAAGAGGAGAATATTTTTCGGGATATTTTGCTTGATAATCGGCAAATAAAAGCTGCGCCCGTCTGTATCGAGTCCGTATCCACAGCGGACAAACGCTTCAAAAGTACCAGCCGGACGGATTTCGACATCAAAGCTGACGAATTCGTTAGAGGGGTTGTGGAACCCATGAACCTTGTCTGTCGGAATGGTTAGCTTCTCTCCCGGCTTCAGGATTACTTTTTTTCCATCAATCGTTACCTCTAAATTTCCAATTACACCTTCAAAGGTTTCGACAAGTTTTGTATGATAGTGTAGAAAAATCCCGTTATCCGGTGGAAGATCGGTACGGAATAACAAATATTCGCCATTCGTTTCTTCTGTTGTCTTTAAAAAGGTAACTACTTCTTTATTGTGCGGGTTACTTACACTGCGACTTAAATTTGACAAAACTATACCTCCTTGAAAAATAGTAAAAAGAGATTATATTAAGACAGAATATAGATTAAATATAGATTATTTGTTCCGGGGCAACAATTAAAAAGATAGGATGTTCTACCTAAAGATGGAGTGGATAGTATGAGCGGCATGATCGTGGTTCCAGGTTATAGGGTGGCAGAGTTTCTTTCCACTCATTCAAAATTGAGAATTTATCGGGGTTACAGGAATAATGACAATCTCCCTGTCTTATTCAAAGTACCGATGGAAGGATCTTCCCATAAGGAATCTCTGTGGAAACTGAAGCATGAATATCGCATTCTTCAATCATTGGAATCCAATGCAGTGGAAACGATCATCGAACTCGTTAATCACAACCGTGAGACGGTAATGATTACGGAAGATTTCGGGGGAGTGCCGCTCTCCTTGCTTATGAAAATGAAAGGACTGTCATTGAAGGAGATGCTCTTCATTGTGGTCCGCATGGCTTCCTGCTTGAAGGAAATCCATCAGCACGGAATCATTCATAAGGATTTAAATCCCGATCATATTCTGGTTCATCCTGAAACCTATGAGGTAAAGCTTGTTAGCTTTGGGTTGGCGTCTAAATGCCACCAAGAATACCAAAGCGTGATCAATCCAAAAGAATGGAAGGGGAATCTTCGCTACGTCTCGCCGGAGCAGACGGGGAGAATGAATCGCACGGTCGATTACCGCTCCGACATTTATTCTTTTGGTGTCACGATCTACGAGTTGTTGACTGGAAAGCTGCCCTTTCTAACTTCGGACATGCTTGAACTCATACATGCTCATATGGCGAGAAAGCCACTCGCTCCCTCCAGTGTAAAACCATCCGTTCCAGAGATTCTATCGGACATTGTGATGAAGTGTCTGTCAAAAAATACAGAGGATCGCTACTTTAGCATGGCTGGCTTACTGGCAGACCTGCAGCGTTGCTACGACCAGCTTGAACAAAACGGTTTGATTACACCTTTTCCGCTTGCTTTAGAAGACCGGGCTGATCACTTGCGGATTCCAGAGAGGCTCTATGGACGTGAGCAAGAAATCCAGATGCTCATCGATACTTTTGATCAAGTCACGAACGGCGCTACAAGGATGGTTCTCCTTAGTGGCTCTGCAGGCGTGGGTAAATCTGCTCTCGTGCTGGAAGCGCAAAAAGCGTTTTTGAAAGGCCGGGGACGTTTTGTTTCAGGAAAGTTCGACCAATATAATCAAGCCGTACCGTATTCGGCCATCATTCAAATCTTTCAGGATTTGATCAAGCAGCTCTTGGTAGGCCACGAACGCGAGTTGCTCGCTTGGCGAGAGATGATACTCGACGCCATACAAGGACTCGGTCAAGTGATCGTAGATGTCATTCCACAGCTTGAGGCAGTGATCGACAAACAGCCTGCTGTACCTGAGCTGCCTGCAGCAGAAGCCAAAAATCGCTTTCAATGGGTGATGCAACGCTTTATTCGGATTTGGGCGCGGCCAGACCATCCACTCGTCTTGTTCCTCGATGATTTGCAGTGGGCGGATTCTTCTTCGCTTTTCCTGATTCGAGAGTTGGTTGCGGATATGCAGATCAGTCATTTTCTGTTGATTTGCTCTTATCGTGAGCATGATGGAAGTACGATGAATCCGTTGATTGCCATTTTGACAGAAACAGGCATCAAGAGCCGCATTCTGCGTCAATTCACGTTATTGCCGCTCCGAGAATCCGAATTCAATGCATTGCTAGCAGATACGTTGCATAGTGATCCGGATATGACGAGGCCGCTGGCTACGAGTATTATGCAGAAAACAGCTGGGAATCCGTTTTATGTAAGAGAATTCATTAAGACGCTGCATGATCGGAACCTGTTGTGGTATGTGGGAGAAGACCGGAACTGGCAATGGGATTTGGCAGAAATCGAGAAGCTGGGTACAACGGAAAATGTGGCCGATTTTCTCGTGGAAAACGTGAGAAGATTGCCTGATTCCACGCAGCAGCAGCTCGCTTATGCTGCTTGTCTGGGTAACTCGTTTTTGCTTCATTTGATAGCCAAGTCACGAAATCAAACGGAGTCAGAAGCCATCCAGCAAATATGGCCTGCGATTGAGGAAGGTCTCATCTATCCGATTGAAGGAGCCGAATACCTGACATACGCTGCGCTCGTGGAAGAAGAAGTGGCGTCTCAGATGAAGATTCGTTTCCGCTTTGTGCATGATCGAATTCAACAGGCCGCTTACTCCTTGTTAGCAGAGGCGGAGCTTGGACAGATTCACGTCAAGCTGGGCAGGATGATGTGGGACATGTCCCAAGGGAGCGAATCTGGCTTCCTGTTCGAAATTTGCGATCACATGTATCGGGGCAAGGATATATTGGAGGATCACGCGGAGCGCATTCATGTAGCGCACTGTCATTTGCTCGCCGGTCAAAAAGCGCAATCCTCTGCGGCTTTTGAGTCGGCCTTGCAGTACTTCCAACGCGGTCTCGAGCTGGTCGGGGAAGAGGGCTGGCAGCGCAATCATGATCTGACCATGGAGCTGTGTGCGTTGTCTGCGGAGACGACCTACCTCTGTAACCAATTGGATGAGGCAAAACAATTGTTTGAACGCGGGATGCAGCATGCCAAAACAGACAGAGAACGAGTGCGAATTTTGGAAATGGAAATTCGCATGTATACGCGACTGGCTGAATTTCCGCGTGTTATGGAGATCGCAAGCGAAGCCTTGGGGCTATTGGGCGTACCGATTCCGAAAAAGCCTGGCAAGTTCGATATCATTAAGGAACTGTTTCACATCAAACGCCACCTCAAAGGCCGAAAAATAGATGAGTTGCTGTATTTGCCGGATGTTCCCGATGAAAATTATCAGATGGCGATGAGTATCATCAGCTACGCCGGGCCATCTGCTTACTATGTCAATCTCAATTGGTTTGCTCTAACGATTTTGCGTGCCCTTCATCTGTCGCTTGTGCACGGAAACGCGGTCGCCTCGGCGAACGGTTATACCGGTTACGGGATCGTACAAGCTGGTCAATTCGGAAAATATCGAGAGGCTTACGAATTTGGACAATTGGCTTGCCGTGTAGCAGACAGCTTTGCTGATCCGATAGCCATGACGAAGGCGTATGGCGCGTTTGCCCTACTGATCAATCACTGGTGCGAGCATGCGCGGACGAATATCCCTCTCCTGAAAAAAGCGATTCAGCTCGGCTTGGACGGTGGCGGCAATATTTATGCTGCCTACAATGCTCATGGGCTTTTGGAGGCCATGCTCTATTGCGGTGTGCCAGTGGAAGAATTGGAGCAGCAAATCGAAGAATACAGCGATATGATCCAACAAATCAAGGTCGTCGATCACGATGATCGGCTCCTGTTATTGCGTCAAGCGCTGCATACTTTTACACGGTGGACGGACGATGAACGAACGGCGTTTTGCCATGATGGATTTGACGAAGTGGCATATGTAAGTAACCTGCAAAAAGAAGGAAACAGCTACAAGCGGTATATGTACCATTACTACAAATCGATGGTTCATCTCATGTATGGGAACCATCTAGAGGCTGCCGAGCTGCTGGCTGAAGCTGAGCTATGGATGGAATCAGTCAGTGGACAAGTTCTTGTCAGCCAGCATGTTTTTATGCAGACACTGGCATTGACGGGGCTCTATGAGAACGCCAGCCGACAGGAAAAAGCGAAGTATGGGAAAAAAATCAAAGCCAATATCAAAAAGATGAAGACGTGGGCAAAGGAATGCCCGGAAAATTTTCAGCATAAGTGGTTGCTGATGCATGCTGAGTGGCTGCGTGTCACAGAGAACAAACAAGAAGCGAGTCCTTTTTATGAACAGGCGGTTCAACTCGCCAAAAAGGATGTTTTCTTGCAAAACGAGGCGCTGGCAAATGAATTGGCCGCAAAGCATTACTTGGCGCTTGGACTCGAAACGATTGCGAAGGTATATATGACCGAGGCGCACGAGGTTTATATGCTTTGGGGAGCGGTCGCCAAGGCACGAGAGATTGGGGAACGGTACCCTTATCTTTTGCAACGGACAAGAAGCTTGGGAGCTTCCGCCGAGATTGCCACGACTGACCAGACAGCAGACCTCGTCGATTTGATGAGTGTCATCAAGGCGTCGCAAACGATTGCCAGCGAGCTCCGCCTGGAAATGCTGTTGGCGACGATGCTGCGCACGGTGATGAGCAATGCAGGTGCGGAGAAAGGAATCCTCCTACTTAAAAAAGATGGAGACTGGCTTATCGAAGCTGCGGGCTCTGTCGATTTGGACGTGGAGATCATGCAGTCTGTCCCGTATGAGCATAGTGGGATGCTCTCTGTTGCTGTCGTGAATTACACCATTCGTACAGAAGAGATGCTGGTGCTCCACAACGCGTCGGTTGAAGGCGTCTTTTTCCGCGATACGTACATTGTGAAGCACAAGCCGAAATCGATTCTATGTTCCCCGCTATGGCAGCAAGGAAAAATGATCGGTGTCATTTATTTGGAGAACAACGAGACGACACATGTGTTCAATGAAAAGCGCTCAGAGCCGCTCAGACTGATCTTCTCGCAAATTGCGATCTTTATTGAAAATGCGAGACTGTATCATCAACTGGAGCAATGGAATCAATCCTTGGAAAAGATCGTGACAGAGCGTACCAATGAGATCCAGGCCCTTTTGCAGGCGAATAAAAATCTGTTAAACAATGCGGGACAAGGCTTCCTTTCTTTTTCCAAAAACCTGCTGGTCCATTCCGAATACAGTCGGGAATGTCTACGGATTTTTGGCAGAGAGCTGGCTGGGCTATCGGTCGCAGAGCTACTATACCCAGATCGTCCAGAGGACAGCGTGTTTATTGAGTCCCTTTTGGACAAGTACTTTGAAGCAAAAGACCAAGGGCAAAAAGAGCTGTATCTCAGTCTATTTCCTACGGAAATCCAGATCAATCAAATGCCGTTGAAGCTTGCATGTAAGCCGATTTATGAAGATCGGCGAGATTCGCCAGAGGGTTTGATGCTGATCCTGACCGATATGAGTGAGCAGCGGGCGCTCGAATCGAAAATGCAGCGAGAATGGCAAAGACTGAATATGGTCGTAACTGTAGCGATTAGTCGCTCACTCTTCCAAAAGGTACTGAGAGCTTTTGACGCGTTCTTTGAGGAAGGGTGGAAGCATGTCCTCGGAGAAGAGATTGCAGAATCCGAGAAATTATTCAAATTGGTCGCTCAGATTCATCAGTTTAAGGGTGACTTCAGCCAATTACATCTGATTCATACACCGCAAAAGCTGCATGATTTGGAGTCGTGGTTGGTTCAATGGGCAAAGTCCGAAGAACGCCTGTCCGACGAGGATGTGCACGCCCAGCGGTCATTTGCTGAGGTTCAAGCTGCGATGCAACAAGATTTGTCAATCATGCAGCACAAGCTCGGGATCGGGTTCCTGGATCATAACGAGCATATGTACACCATTGCAAAAGAGCGATGGGAGAGCTTCGAGCATGAGATCACGAGTCTGGTACAGGGGGAAGCTCAGCAGGAGCTGCTCCAACGCATCCGCAAACTTCGCTATCGTCCCATGAAGGACATGTTGTCCCGCTATGAAGACTATGTAAGTGAGCTCGCCATCCGTCTGAATAAGACTATCGATCCGGTTGAATGGGACGCAGGAGAAGTACTGGTCGATCCGGAGCGATTCGAGAATTTTGCGAGGAGTCTGGTTCACGTATTCAACAATGCGATCGATCATGGAATGGAAGAAGAACAAGAACGATTGGCGTGCGGAAAAGAACGCAGCGGCAATATTCAATGCCGCATTTGGCAAGAGGATACCTCCCTATGTGTCACGATTCGTGATGATGGGCGGGGCGGAGATATGGAAAAGCTAAAGTTGGCGTTGGCTGAGCAGGTCACGGTACAAGAGCATGCAAGTCTTGTATCGGGCAGAGGAATTGGTCTGTCCATTGTCAAACAAGAGGTTGACCAGTTGGGAGGAACCCTTCAGGTTCATGCCCAAAAAGGAGAAGGCACCCGTTTTACGTTCCGAATCCCGTTGGAAGAAATTCACTAGACGCATAAAAAAACTGAGGCGACAGTGCCTCAGTTTTTTTGTTTGATCGACTAAAGAGAATTCGTAATGGAAGCCAAAAGTCGTTCTTCATCGATCGGTTTTAGAATATAATGGCGCGCTCCAGCGTTGATTGCTTCAAAAACGAGCGGCTTTAATCCGTTGGTGCTGACCATAATGATGTTGGCGTCGGGGAAGGTGCCGATGATTTTCTTGACGGTATCTATGCCGTTCATTCCTGGCATATTGATATCCATCGTCACCACGTCGGGGAGGTGGTCCGTATACTTTTGATAGGCGTCCAATCCATTCGTTGCTTCTGCAATGACTTGATGGCCCGCCTGTTCCAAAATGATTTTCATGTAATCTCGTACTACAAGGGAGTCGTCTGCTATCAGTATACGAGCCATAAAACCTCCTGTTTCGAAACGGTTAGTTATTCTTAGTAAGTAGTCTACTTTTACCATAACACTGATAGGAAAAAATGTCGCAATAATTTGATCATAAAAAAACATGGGCGAACATACGAAAAAACAAACGAATTCCAGCCCGTAATGAAACTGGATTCGTTTGTTTTCCAGATGAGTAATGTATGTGGGTTAGCAAAAGCAATCCGGTTTGTCAGGCGAATGAACGCGTCACTGCGGCAACAAGCAGAGCCTCCATAATCTCCTCCATGGTGCCGCCCAACTCTTTCGTTTTGACATGAAACATCCTCTCCATTCCATGGGTAGTCGCTACGACTTCATTGTAGAGAGAGAATAGGTTTGCTTCTGTAACTTACTCACCAATCACCGAGAAAAAGCCTTTCCTGGAGGACTTCGCGGCGAATAGCAGCTATTCGGCCTCGTCCTAACTGAAGCCATCCGGCTTTCTCGAACTCCTTGAGTGACCGGCTGATGACCTCTCTGGCAGTCCCGAGTTCAATGGAAATTGCTTCATGTGTGATGGAAAGGTGATTGCGAGAATCCGTGGTACGACAGAGCAATCATTCAGCGATACGGGCATTAATCGGTTTAAACGCGATATCCTCGACCAGAGACGTGACGGAGACCATTCTGTTGATCATGTTCCGGTAAATAAATTGACGCAAGTCCTTATAGCGATCCATCCAGTCTTTGAAGACATCAACAGGCAAAAGGAGTAGCTCGGTTTCCACTTCTAGCTGTGCGGACGCTTCATAGCCCGTCTCTCCTAAAATACTTGCCATCATGAGGACACAGACTCCTCCGCGCTGTACCCGATATAACGTAACCTCACGTCCTGACTCACTGATGATATAGATACGGACCTTGCCTGACAATACAAAAGCGGCGTGGGCAAACAGATGGCCCTGCTGCATCGTAAGCTGGGGAGAAAAGCGTTCCACTGTTATGTCAGGATGGCGCCATGCAGCTTCCGGAACAAGGGAAAAGCACGGAAAAGCATCCGTCACTAGTTGGATTCGATTCAAGTCCATTGTTTTACCCTCCGCGGCGGTTCGATTGGAGAAATATTCTTACTTGTAGTGTAAGGAAAAGACGGGATCTCTACAATGAAATATCCGTCTGCAGACTGACCAGAGAACAACGCTGTAGCCTGATTTCTCTTCTACGCTGTTTTTGCTACGATACAGATAGAACTTATTTTGTAAAAATAACCAGTATCGAGGGGAAACAGATGAAACAGGTGAAACAGTGGATAGGAGTAGGGTTAATCGCTGTGGGAATCGGCTTGGCGGGATGCACGATCAGCAATAACGTGATCAAGGTGGAAGAAGAAAAGAGACAGCTTGAATTACCTGCGGAGTCCATCGAGGCGTTGAATATTGTTACCGATTCAGGCGATTTGATCGTCAAAGGTGATGAAAAAGCAACCGTGATTCATGTAGAGGCTGAAATCAAATCGAAAAATGTCAAACCCGAAGACATCATCATTACACTCGAGAAGGATGGGAATAACGCAATACTACGATCCGAAACGACCACAGATATCGGTTTAAACTATGTGGATATGACGCTAACGGTAACAGTTCCTGCCCAGCTGCCGATAGCTCTTACAGATGGATCAGGAGATATTGACATGACGAATCTAACAGGAAAGATCACGATTGAGGATGACTCTGGTGATATTCGATTAACGAATACGAATGGAGAGGTAGAGATTCGTGACCAGTCCGGTGACATCCTGATTAAGGGCGCGTCCGCCCTCAAGCTGATCGAGGACGACTCGGGTGATATCTTCATGGAAAATACGGGTGGAAATGTAGAGATTCACGATCAATCCGGCGATATGGTTATTCGGAATCATAAGGGTGACATCAAGATATCTGACGACAGCGGCGACATGGTCATTGATACTGTCGAAGGAAATGTGCTAATTGAGAATGATGGGAGCGGAGAGCGATCCGTTCAAAACATAAAAGGCTCGTACACATCTAAATGAATCAGGACCGTCAGGGTTTTTGCCCTGGCGGTTTTCTTGTTCTTGTCGGTATTTTGACAGGTAGAGGAAAAAATTAGCCGACTAATGAAAAAAAGCTTTCCCTTCCGATAAAGAAGTGCTAATATAGCTAAGGTAGTTCTAATTGAGAATGAATCTCTTTATTAATGGTGATGAGAATTATTCTCTTTCGGAAGTACTCGAGTCAATACGGAACATTACTCCAGGAAAATGTAAGAAGAGTAGGGACGCGATGAAAAAGAGATATTTGGTTGTAGCACTTATTTTGCTCTCGTTCGTTTCACTTTTTATTGGTGTGAAAGATATATCTCCGTGGGATTTGTTCAATCTCACAGATGACAAAGTGCAAGTACTGTGGATCAGCCGGATTCCGCGATTAATCAGTATCATCATCGCAGGGATAAGCATGAGTATCGTCGGCTTGATCATGCAGCAGTTGACCCGAAACAAGTTTGTTTCGCCCACGACAGCGGGGACAGAGGATTCCGTTCGCTTCGGAATATTGATCTCTCTTTTGGTTTTCGTCGATGCCAGTCCATGGGTAAAGCTGCTCGTTGCTTTTGCTTGCTCTCTCTTGGGAACGTTTATCTTTATGAAGATCCTTGATCGAATCAAATTCAAGGACTCCATTTTCATCCCGTTGGTGGGATTGATGTTTGGGAATATCGTCGGTTCCATTACGACGTTTTTCGCTTATAAACACGACTTGATGCAAAACATGTCTGCTTGGTTGCATGGAGATTTCTCCACCGTTATGAAAGGCAGCTATGAGCTTTTGTACATAAGCATTCCGCTGGTGATTATCGCCTACATGTATGCGAATAAGTTCACGATTGCCGGAATGGGTGAGGAGTTCGCCATCAACCTTGGGCTGAACTACAAGCAGGTCGTCAATATCGGACTGATCATTGTTGCTTGTGTGACGTCCGTTGTGATTCTCACGGTAGGGGCGATTCCGTTTTTGGGACTTATCATTCCCAATCTGGTGACGCTGTACTTGGGGGACAACCTGAAGAAAAGCTTGTCTCATACCGCTTTGCTTGGCGCGGTGTTTGTACTGGCCTGTGATATCCTGGGACGCCTCATTATCTTCCCTTACGAGATTTCTATCGGCTTGATGGTTGGGGTCATAGGCAGCGGGGTATTCGTGTACTTACTCATGAGAAGAAAGGCATATGAACAATGAAAGCGAAGATAGGTGCCCTGTCGATTGTGGCCATTGCTTTAATAGCCATATTCATGACGATTAACGCCGGTGGCAACTGGGATTATATCCTTCCTCGGCGGGCGAAGGAAATTCTCGCCATTATTTTAACCGGATGCATCATCTCCTTTTCTACGATGGTCTTCCAGACAATTACGAACAACCGAATCTTGACGCCAAGTATCATCGGCCTAGATTCGCTCTATATGTTCATCCAGACGTTTGTGATCTTTGTTTTTGGTTCTGCAACTTCTTTGACGAACACCAATGTGAACTTCCTGATTTCAACAGGGGGGATGGTGCTTTTCGCAGGACTGCTTTACAAATTCCTGTTTAAAAGAGAAGGGCAAAACATCTACTTCCTGTTATTGATCGGATTGATCTTGGGCACGTTGTTCGGTAGCTTGTCCACGTTCATGCAAGTGTTGATCGATCCGAATGAGTTTTTGATCGTACAAGACAAGATGTTCGCTAGCTTCAACAACGTAAAAACAGATTTGCTGGTCATAAGCTTTGTGTTGGTTATCGCGGTTGGAATTTACTTCTGGCGTTACATCAAGTATTTGGATGTGTTATCGCTCGGCCGCGATCAGGCGATCAATCTGGGAATTCCATATGATTTTGTCATCAAGAGATTCCTCATCGTGATTGCGATCCTCGTCTCCATTGCGACAGCTTTGGTTGGACCGATTACTTTCCTCGGACTATTGGTAGCGAATCTCGCCCATCAGTTTATGAAAACCTATCAGCATAAATATTTGCTGGCAGGCTCAGCTTTAATCAGTGTCGTTGCTCTAGTTGGCGGTTCGTTGATTGTGAAGCACGTATTCACGTTTTCTACAACACTCAGTGTCATTGTCAACTTTATTGGTGGGGTTTACTTCATCTATCTTCTGTTAAAGGAGAATAAAGCGTGATAGAAGTCCGGAATGTCTCAAAACAATATGGTAGCAAATATGTCGTGGAAGATGTCTCTGTGAAAATTGCCAAGGGAAAAATCACGTCCTTTATCGGACCCAATGGGGCCGGAAAGAGCACCCTGCTGTCCATGATTAGTCGTCTTTTGACAAAGGATCAGGGCGAGGTTTTCATTGAGGGTCAGGAGATTGGACAGGCAAAGAGCAGTGAACTGGCCAAAAAAATCTCGATTCTCAAACAATCGAACCACATTACAGTACGATTGACGATCCGTGAGCTAGTCAGCTTTGGTCGCTTCCCGTATTCGCAAGGTAATTTGACAAAAGAAGACTGGAAGCATGTAGATGATGCAATCCGTTATCTGGAGCTTACGGACATTCAGCACAAGTATCTCGACCAATTGAGTGGTGGTCAACGTCAGCGAGCTTACATCGCCATGGTGGTCGCTCAGAATACAGACTATGTCCTTCTGGATGAGCCGCTCAACAATTTGGATATGAAGCATTCGGTCCAAATCATGAAGGTACTGCGACGATTGGTAGACGAAATGGGTAAAACCGTTGTAATCGTGATTCATGACATCAACTTCGCTTCCGTCTATTCCGATTATATCGTCGCTCTCAAGAATGGTAAGGTCGTGAAGGAAGGCTCAACAGACGAGATTATTACTCGACCTATATTACAAGATGTCTATGACATGGATATTAAGATCGAAGACATCGATCAGAACAAAATATGCGTCTATTTCGCATAAGCTCCATCTTCCTATCGTTAAAATTTTGATGGCCTGCAAGGGGGTTTCATCATCATCAGCAAGCTATCAATAATTTTATATACTTTTAAATTCTATATAGAGGTGAGAGAAGTGAACAAAAAACTACTCGTGCTGTTTATGGCAGTACTGATGGCTGTATTCACAGCTGCATGCGGCTCGAATAACGCTGCACCTGCAACACCAGCGACAGATGCGACAAAAGCACCTGAAGCAGCGCAAACATCTGAAGAAATTACAATCAAGCATAAATTGGGTGAAGCAAAACTGAAGAAGAATCCAAAAACCGTTGTTTCATTTGACTACGGTATCCTGGACTCCTTGGATAAATTGGGTATTGAAGTAGCAGGTGTTGCACAATCTTCCAATATCCCTCCGTACCTGGAAAAGTTTAAAGATGCGAAATACCAAAATGTTGGTGGTTTGAAAGAGCCGGACTTTGAGAAAATCAACGCAATGAAGCCAGATGTGATCTTCATCTCCGGCCGTCAACAGCCTGCTTATGAAGAGATGAACAAAATCGCTCCAACCATCTTCTTGGATGTAGACAACGCGAAGTACATGGAATCCTTCAAAGAGAACATGAAAACATTGGGTACGATCTTCGGTAAAGAAGCACAAGTAGACGAAGAGTTGGCTAAAATCGACGAGTCTATCAAGCAAGTGAATGAGAAAGCAACAGCAAGCGGTAAAAATGCCTTGATCATATTGGTGAACGAAGGTAAGTTGAGCGCGTATGGTCCAGGATCTCGTTTTGGCATTATTCATAAGGAGTTGGGTATCACTCCTGTAGACAAAGACATTAAAGTCGAAGGTCATGGTCAAAGCGTATCCTCTGAATATATCATGGAAAAAGATCCGGACTACCTGTTTGTTGTAGACCGCGGAGTTCTGAATAAGAACCAAGACGCTTCTACTTCTGCACAACAAACCATCGAAAACGACTTGATCAAAAACACCAAAGCGTTTAAAAATGGCAACATCATTTACCTCGATGCGAACTACTGGTACCTCTCCGGTGGCGGATTGGTTTCCACTGGTAGCATGGCAGATGAAGTTTTGAAAGAAGTTAAGTGGTAAGAGGCTAGAAAAGAAAGTGGCGACAGCCGAGGGGTAAGACATTCCCTGGGCTGTCGCCTTTTTTATTTATACTTTGGGCTCCCGGTTTGCAAACTCCTGTAACATCCCTCTGATTTGTTCTACTAATAAAGTAGGTGCTTTCTTTGATGAACCCGAGTCAAACGGAGGCTGGGGATCGTATTCCAAAATAAGCTGGACTCCTTTACTCATATCGTCTCCCAATTCCCATGCAATTAATTGGAGTGCCATGTCGATGCCAGCGGAGACACCGGCTGCTGTAACGATTTTGCCCTGACGAACGACTCTTTCCTCTGTGGGAATGGTTCCAAGCGATTGGAGCAGATCGAAAGAGCCCCAATGAGTTGTGGCTACGGCTCCTTGTAACAAGCCTGCGGCGCTCAAGATCAGAGAGCCATTGCAGACCGACGTAGTCCATTTCGTCGTTTCATGGATTTGGCGAATCCACTGGAGGGTTTCTTCGTCATTCATTGGGGTTTTATAATTGGGCGGACTGCAACCTGGAACAACAAGAATATCAGCGGAAGTAACCTCCGAAAAACTGTAATCGGCATGCAAATAACCCATATTGGAGTCAAGCTTGATTAACCCTTTTTTCTTAGCGACAAACTTCACTTCACATTTCAGTGTAGCAGCGAATACATCGTACGGGCCAATTGCATCTAATGCGGTGATGCCATCGAACAGCATGATTGCAACCTTCATGATGATCTCTCCTTTGAAATGGGATATTTTACTTGCAAACAAATAGTAACATACATATACGGGGTATATGTATATCGGAGTTGTGACTAACTGCTAGGCTTTCTAGGCTCGTGTAACGAGGAGAGATGAACAGTAAATATAGCAAAAAACCGGTTACACCGTTAAACGTGGTGAAAACCGGTTTTTTTGTATACGTTGTAATCCGCTTTTTGCTAGCGGAATCTAACAATTATCTGGCTCCAACCAGTTTGCGCTCTTCGGAGTAAACTGGTTGGGTAGTGTTTTCGTTTGAGTGCTTTTGCTCCGCAGCATGAGACAGCTCATAAGGGAGGCAGAGCGGTACACCCGAGCGAGGATCGGTCAGGATGTCTGCTTCGATGTTGAAGACCTTACGCAGCATATCAGGCGTCATAACCTCAGCAGGTGATCCCTCAGCGACGACGGTACCTCGAGAGATTGCAACCATGTGCTGTGCATAACGGGTCGCGTGGTTCAAATCGTGGACGACCATGACGATCGTACGATTTTCTTCGTCATTCAGCTTTTGCAGAAGCTTGAGTACTTCTAGCTGATGAGCCATATCTAGGAAGGTTGTAGGCTCATCGAGGAACAAGATGTCGGTTCCTTGCGCCAGAGCCATCGCAATCCAGGCGCGTTGGCGTTGACCGCCGGACAGCTGGTCAACAGGGCGATCATGGAAATCAGCCATGCCGGTCATGGAGATGGCCCAGTTTACGATTTCCTTGTCTTCCTTGCTCAAAGAGCCGAAGCCTTTTTGATGGGGGAAGCGGCCGTAGGTAACGAGCTCAGACACAGTCAAACCATCGGGTGCGGTTGGGTTTTGCGGCAAAATCGCCAACTGCTTGGCGACTTCCTTGGTCGATTGCTGATGGATCGATTTTCCGTCCAAAAATACTTGTCCACCTGTTGGTTTCATAATCCGCGCGAGGGTTTTGAGGATCGTCGATTTACCAGAACCATTTGCACCGACCAGAGCAGTGATTTTGCCAGAAGGAATGCTGATATTCAAGTCTTTGACAATGGAAAGCTCACCGTATCCGATGTCCAGCTTTTGTGTGTATAAGCGCTCCACAATGGGCCAACTCCTTTTTAAAAAGTATGTACCTATATATTAGATCATAGTAATGATAATCATTTTCACTAAAGTAAAGTATATACCGGAATGAGGTCAAATTCAATATGTAAAAAGCCAACCTGCTCACATGCGTGAACAAATTGGCCTTGGGTTAACAAACGACTATCCAGTGTTAGTAGGTGATATGAGCGATGATACCTTGTTCGTCGTCCAATACCAGCTCGATACCGGCGGAATAAGGGTTGCGCTGCATCTGGGTCTCCAGGTAGTAGCGAATCGCTTCAATCATATTAATCTCGATGAAGACTTGTTGGCGATCCATCCAGTGCACTTCAGCAGAAAAGCCGTATTCTTCGTCCCACATTAGTTCGACGGAGACGTCTTGTGGCTGCACCTGCTTTTTGTAGGCTGCGTGAATGCAGATCGCGTTAATGATATCTTGTTCGGAGAACGTTATCTTTTCCATGCGTTCAGTTCCCGTTCCTTCTCGCGCTTGTTTTTAAAGTAGACGATCACTTTGCGGATGAGGATAATCACAGCGAGGATCGCCATCAGGTTGATCATGAAGCCAAGGATGGAACCCAGGATACCCATGTCACCGAACAGAGATCCGAACAGCAAACCAGCCAGACCACCAATCATGAGACCTTTCATGAAACCGCCGCTTTTGCTTGCTGTAGCAGCAGGAGTTGTCGTACCTTTATTGGTTGTTGCATTTACATTTGAATCGGCTTTGTTAGGCGTTTGTGTGTTCGTAGGAGCCGTATTAGAGTTAAAAGATTTTTTCCCGGACTTATAGCCTTTCGCATCGGCATGATCAATGAATCCTCCGGCCGGAGCGAGTACGAGCATTACGGCAACCAACATCATGATGAGTTTTTTCATGTGATTTGAGTAGCCCCTCTCATTAAAATGACTTGTATATATAAGTCTACATGAATATCGGACGAAATTCCAACGAACTTTCGGTGACGATCCTTCTAAATACCTACAAAAAAGCCCCTGACGAGCAATCTGGTCAGGGGTTCTCCTATTTACGCACTCTTTTTCAGTTTTCGAGCCGCCCAGTTGCCCAACGACTGAATGAGTTGGACCAAGAAGACGAGAATAATGACGGTAATGATCATGACTTCGATGTCCCATTGCTGGTAGCCGTAGCGCAATGCCAGATCCCCGAGACCGCCCGCACCGACTGCGCCGGCCATAGCAGTAGCACCAATCAAGCCGATAGTCGCAATCGTCAGGCAGAGGACGATGCCAGGCCGTGCTTCACGCAGCATGATGCGAAAAATGATTTGTGTCCGAGACGCACCCATTGCCTGATACGCTTCGATCACGCCACGGTCTACATCATGCAACGCTGTTTCCATCAGGCGCGAGATGTAAGGCGACGTATAGACGATGAGTGGTACAATCGCTCCTTCAATCCCGATCGAAGTACCCACGATCAGCTCCGTAAAAGGAATGATGGCGACCATTAGGATAATAAAAGGCAATGAACGCACGATGTTGATGATCGTATTGATCGTGTGATAGATGAATTTGTTCGGGAAAAGGTGATTCGCCTGTGTGATGACGAGCAAAATCCCAAGTGGAATCCCGATCAGTGTCGCAATGAATAATGAAAACCCAACCATGATGACGGTCTCTTGCAGCGATTGCCCGAATACGGGAATCATTTCAATTAGACGCTCCATTAGCTCCGCACCTCCTCTGGTGACACAATATCTACGCGGTAGACGGATTCGCGCAAGAAACGAATGCCGTCCTGAATGTCCTGTTCTTCACCGGATATGTGCAAAAGCAAAATGCCGAGAGCTGTTCCCTTTATGGTCGTAATCGAGCCGTACAACAGATTGGTGCTAATCGGAAAACGTGCAGACAGCGTTCCAAGAACAGGATCGAGAGCAGCATCACCGCGAAAGGCAACGCGAACAATTTTGGATACGGGCCCGCTTTCCTTGATCTTGGACAAAATCTCCTGCGGTACCTGATCGTCAAAAACCGTTTTGATAAAATTACGAGTCGTTTGCTCTTGTGGATTGCTGAAAACATCCAAAACAGAGCCTTGCTCAATGACGACACCGTTTTCCATGATGGCTACCTGGTCGCAAATTTTCTTAATGACCTGCATTTCATGTGTAATCAGCACGATGGTCAGGTTAAACTTCCGATTGATGTCGAGCAACAGCTCCAGAATTGATTCGGTCGTCTGCGGGTCGAGAGCGGAAGTCGCTTCGTCACAGAGCAGGATTTCCGGATCAGTCGCCAGCGCACGAGCGATGCCCACCCGTTGCTTTTGTCCACCGGATAGCTGAGAAGGATAAGCGTTTGCTTTATCAGACAAGCCAACCAAGCCGAGAAGGTCTTCTACCTTGCGCTTAATGACATCTTTAGGGACGCGATTCATCCGCAAGATTTCCGCCACATTGTCAAAGACATTATAGGAAGAGAGCAGGTTGAAGTGTTGAAAAATAATCCCGATCTTTTTGCGAGCTTGCCGAAGCTCTTTTTCCTTGAGGGTCAGCATGTTCTGACCATTGACGATCACAGAACCGCTGGTCGGCTTCTCCAACAGGTTGATGGTACGGAGCAGGGTACTTTTCCCCGCTCCGCTAAAGCCGATAACCCCGTAGATTTGCCCTTTTTCCACCTGGAGGGATACGCCCTTCAATGCCTCTACCTGCTTGTTTCCTACTTGATACGACTTATGAATATCGGTTAGCTGTATCATATCGAGTTCTCCTTGTTGTTCTTGATGTTCCTGGCGTCGATCTTACCAGGACGGCAGTACAGCTCCTTCAAAACGTTCATCGATGAATTTCTTCACTTCTTCTGAACGGTAGATGTCCACCAGCTTTTTGACTGCCGGATTGTCTTTGTTTGCTTCATTGGCTGCCAGGATGTTTACGTATGGAGAGTCGGCTGTCTCAGCGAAGATCGCATCTTTTTGCGGGGAGTAGCCAGCTTCCATCGCGAAGTTCGTATTAATCGAAGCAACCTCTACATTGCTCAGCGAGCGTGCTAGGAAAGCAGCTTCCAACTCTTTGAATTGCAAATTTTTTGGATTTTCTACGATGTCCAGTGGTGTCGCGTTGTCTCCCACGCCATCCTTGAGCTTAATCAAGCCAGCTGCCTGATAGAGCAAGAGGGCCCGCGCTCGGTTAGTCGGGTCGTTTTGAATGCCGACAACGCCGCCTGCTGGAATGTCTTCCACTTTTTTATGCTTGGTGGAGTAAAGACCCATCGGATATGTGACGGTTTTGCCAACCTCGACGATTTTCGTTTTGTGGTCTTGATTGAACTTTGCCAAGAACGGGATGGTTTGGAAGCTGTTCACATCGAGATTGCCTTTATCGAGCGCTTGGTTCGGCTGTACATAATCATTGAAAACGACGACTTGGACTTCGAGCCCTTTCCCTTTTGCAACTTCTTTGACTTTATTCAGAATCTCTTCGTGCGGGCCGCCAGTGACGCCCACTTTGAGCGAGGTTTGTTCAGCAGCAGCGCCACCGTTAGCTGGAGCGGCTTCTTGTTTGCCGCCGCAAGCCGTTACGAGCGATGCAGCGAGCAGTAGTGTAGTGAGCAGTAGACCAGTCTTTTTCATGAAAATACCCCTTTTCTCTGGATGTATGATGGAATAGAAAAAAGCCTCTTCCGACTGAAAGAGGCTGGATCTGCGAGTATGTAAACCACACTGCAACAATACCTCTCTTATCTGTCGGAATAAATCCGCTGGATTTGGCACCGTATCAAGTGTGATAGGTTGCCGAGGTGTCATAGGGCCAGTCCCTCAACCTCTCTTCATAAGAGAATATGCTATGAAATTGAAAGTCCAAACGATTGTCGCTAATTCATATTTGGATAGTTGGATTATAACTACTGATTTTGCGGGTGTCAAATGTTTTTGTAAACGAATGACTAGGTGGAAAAATGTGAAATTGATCTAAATACGAATATTCTATTGAAGAATCGAAAAATCATATGTATAATGAGAGCGAATGAACCCGATACCAGCTATCGCAGGTGATGACATGACTCTAGTAGACTCCAATGAAACCAGAAAAAAGCTGTCTGCCATCTATAATGAGATAGCAAAAGAGTTGTTCGGATTTGGAACGACTTTGCTCCGAGTCACGATTGAAAACCAGATGATTACGTTCCAAGCCAAGCATCGCCGCTCTCCACGCTCACAAGCGTTGGAAGGAGAAGCACCGGCCCTCAAGCTCGAAGTCGATTTTCGTATGTCCCTTCTTTATAAGAAGAGACTGCGAGAGCGATTGGAAGAAGAGATGGGGTTGCCGTTGGAAGCCGTGCTGCGGGACTATGATGCGCCTACGCAGTGGGCGATCACGAATGTTATTTTAGCTGAATCAGAACTGAATACCTGACGCAATCGTTCGGATTTTCTCTTTTGATCTATCTTAAGGGGAGACCGTAGACAACGCGTAAAACGGGTGTCACTTCTCTTTGTTTACGAAGAAAAGTGCTCTTGTTTAGAATGAAACGTTCTAATCAAGGGTACTTTTCTTTTTATTGTTACCACCATATTTTGTCATCAAATGAACCCAACTGGAGGAGAATTACGATGAAAAAATTACTTGCTGGAATCCTGTCTTTTTCTGTGATGTCAATGGCTCTCGCTGGCTGTGGCAGCAATGCTCAACCACAAGCGGGAGGAGCTGGCGGCGAAGCCAAGGGCGAGCCACAAAAGCTGGTTATCTCCACATGGGGCTTCTCCGAAGACTTTTTCCGCAAAGAAGTATATGAGCCGTTTGAAAAAGAACATAACGTGAAAATCGTGCTGGAAATCGGAAACAACGCCGAGCGCTTGAACAAAATTCGTCAAGGCAGCTCCAATGTAGACTTGATCTATCTCTCTGACTACTATGCACAGCAAGGGATTGAGAGTGGGGCATTTGAAAAAATCGACCGCAGCCGCATCCCGAATTTGGATCAAATCTACGATATCGCAAAAGCGCCACTGGGCGAGGAGTACGGCCCAGGTTATACGATTGGGCAATTCGGAATCGCCTACAATCCAAAGCTCGTTCAATCCGAGATCAAGGATTGGAAAGACCTGTGGAACCCAGAGCTGGCGGGCAAGCTGACATTGCCAAGCATTACGTCCACAACTGGCCCGATGGTTCTCGACAGTGCTTCCAAAGTAGCAGGCAGCAAGGAGTTCAATGAGGATCAAGCCTTCGCGAAAATGAAAGAAGTCAACCAAGGTGTTGTGAAATTCTATGACAAGACATCTGAATATGTGAACATGTTTGGACAAGAAGAAATCGGCGTAGGCCCAATCATGGAAATGTACTTCAAAGACATCAAGGCTGCTGTTCCAGAAGCTGTTTTCGTACAACCTGCAAGTGGCGGATACGCTGTCATGAATACCGTTAACATCGTAAAAGGCTCGAAAAACAAAGCGCTGGCAGAAGACTTCATCAACTATCAGCTGAGCAAGGAAGTTCAGGAGAAATCAGCAAAAGCGAAGATCGATTCCCCTGTAAACAAAACGGTTCAACTGACGGAAGAAGAAGCAAAAGGTGTAACGTACGGCGAAGAAACCGTAAGCAAATTGCAAATGCTGGACATGAAATTCGTAAACGAGCACTCCAAAGCATGGATTGACCGTTGGAATCGTGAAATCACGCAATAACGAACGATAGAAAAACAAAGGCGAGGGTATAGTCATTTACAGATATACCCTCGTTTTCATGAGGAATGAACGTGAGGAGGACCACTCGTGCAAAAGATCATTCTTGACGTGGATACGGGCATTGATGATGCGCTTGGCATTATTCTCGCTGTGAAGAGCGGGCAATTCGATCTGGTTGGCATCACCACCGTGAATGGCAACGTATCGCTGCGAAAAGCCACAGAAAACACGTGCAAAATTCTCGATTTCTTGCAAGCCGGGGAGCAAATCCCTGTCGTCTGCGGAGCGTCTGAACCGCTGCTACGGCCGTTGTTTTTTGAGCATGCTGTACATGGTGAAGATGGTTTAGGTGGCGCTCTTGCCGGAGTTCCGGTTTACAAGGAGCCGACTGCTGGCTTTGCCCCTGATTTCATCGTGGAAAATGTGCTCGCGCATTCCGGCGAGATTACGCTTATCATGACGGGACCGCTGACCAATTTGGCGCTGGCGGTGAAAAAATGCCCGGAGCTTGTCCAACACGTCAAGGAAGTCATTTTCATGGGTGGAGTGGTTCGTGAGCACGGCAATGTGACGCCCGTTGCGGAGTATAACATGTACGTCGATCCAGAGGCAGCCAAGGTCGTGTTCCATGCCGGCTTCCCGCAATTGACGCTGGTTGGACTGGATGTGACGCGAAGCGTGCTGTTGAACGAGGAGCACATTCGCGAGTTAGGGGATACACCGATGGGCGAGTACGTGAGACAGAGTACGTCTGATTACCTCCATCGTTATTTTGGGAGAAATGGCGTCTATGCGTGCGCTATGCACGATCCGTTAGCTGTCGCAGTCGCACTCGACCCGAAGCTGGTGAAGACGCAGAAGCTATATGTGGATATCGAAACGAGAAGTGAGCTATGTGATGGGCAAACGGTTTGCGACTTTCAAAACCGCCTGAAAAAAGAACCGAACATAAACGTCTGTCTGGACGTAGATGCAGATGCGTTCTTTGCGCGTTTTATCGGCGCATTGAAAGCCTGACGATACCGTGAACAGGAGTTAATCAGATGAGAAAAACGGGTCTCTATTTATTGCTGTTGCCGGGTGTACTGTTTTTGACGCTGTTCATGGTCATTCCGATCGTGATGACGATTGCATCCACCTTTTATCAAGATGGTAGCTTTACGATCCAAGGCTATCTCCAATTTCTTACCGATGCGTACTTCTTGAAAATTATGATGACGACACTGCAAGTCAGTCTGGTCACGACGATTGCGTGTGTTCTGATTGGTTTTCCTGCTGCGTACTACATTTCCAAGCTGGGGCCTCGCAAAAAAGGTATCTTGCTGGCGTTGGCGATTTTTCCTTTGCTGACCAGCTCTGTCGTGCGGTCGTTCTCTTGGATGATTATTCTCGGAAAAAAGGGCTTGTTGAACAGCTCGCTGCTTGCAATCGGGCTCATCGATAAGCCGTTGGAAATATTGTATACGCCGACTGCGATGATGATTGGCCTGATTCATCTGTTTCTGCCGCTGATCATTATTACGCTGGTAGGTGTGATGGAAAATATCGACCCGGATTTGCTGAAGGCGGCGGAAAGCCTGGGTGCTTCGAAATTGACTGCCTTCTGGAAGGTCATCGTGCCGCTGAGTGTACCGGGACTCATCATTGGTAGCATTCTGGTGTTTGTTGGCAGCTTGACCGCTTACACCACGCCTGCCCTGCTAGGTGGAAAACAGCGAGTCATCTCTACGTTCCTTTATCAAAATGCAATTACACTAAATGACTGGCATTTGGCATCCGTCATTGCCACGATCATGATTGTCATTACATTTGTCGTCATCTACTTCATGAACAAGCTGGCGACGAAATTAAATCCGAAGGGGTAGAAGCTATGCAGGAGAAAAATCGCGGGTTGGCCCTGTTTACCTCTCTCGTCTTTCTGTTTTTGCTAGGGCCGCTCATTATCATATCTTTTACGTCGTTTGAGCCGGGGAGCGTCTTGAAGTTTCCGCCGGAGGGCTTTTCCTGGCGGTGGTACGAAAACATTTTCGAGGTAGAAATGTTCATGACGACGTTCAAGACGTCGATGTTCGTTTCCTTGCTGGGCAATCTCTTGGCGCTCTTGTTGGGGATTCCGGCAGCCTATGCGCTCAGTCGCTTTGAATTTCGTGGCAAGGGCATCTTGAATGGGGTTTTCATCTCACCTGTCCTGATTCCGGGGATTGTTATGGGCTTTGCCATGCTGAAATACGTCATTGTCGTGTACAATTTGCCGATTTATGCGGGACTTCTCGTCGGTCATACGGTGCTGATGCTTCCGTTTATCATTCGCGTTATTGCATCTTCCTTGTCCAACTTTGACTTCGCCATTGAAGAAGCGGCTTTAAGCCTTGGGGCAGGTCGTCTCGAAACCTTTTTCAAAGTTGTCTTGCCAAATATTCGCTCCGGGATTATTGCTGCGATCCTGATCGCTTTTCTGGAGTCGTTCAACAACGTAGATATCTCTGTTTTCATGACAGGACCAGGGGTAAGCACGCTGCCGATCCAGATGCTGACGTACGTAGAAAACAACTTCGATCCCACGATCGCCGCTATTTCCGTGCTGCTCATGATTCTTACGGCTATTCTCATGTTCATCATTGAACGTCTGATGGGGCTTTCCTACTTTACAAAACGATAACGGAGGCATCAACTCATGGCATTGCTCACGCTGGAAAACGTATCGGTTGCCTATGACAATCAATATATTTTGCAAAACTTCAATCTCAATATCGAAAAGGGACAGCTCATCTCTCTGCTTGGTCCGAGCGGTTGCGGAAAGACGACGACGCTGCGCCTGATTGCGGGTTTTCTCGAAGCAAAAGATGGCCGATTCATGTTTGAAGGAAAAGATTATACGCGGGTTCCGGTCAACAAACGCAACTTCGGGTTTGTGTTCCAGAGCTATGCGCTGTTTCCACACCTGTCTGTATTCGATAACGTGGCGTTCGGTTTGCGCCTGCGCAAGATCAATGAAACAGAGGTAAAGACCCGAGTGCAGCAAATTCTCGAAGTCGTGAGTCTCGGCGGCTATGAAAAGCGTTTCCCGAAGGAGCTGTCCGGTGGTCAAAGACAGCGCGTGGCGATTGCCCGGGCACTGGTGATTCAGCCAGACCTGCTCCTGTTCGATGAGCCGCTCAGTAACCTCGATGCCAATCTGCGGATCAACATGCGCGTAGAAATCCGTCGCATTCAACAAGAGCTGGGAATTACGACTGTGTACGTATCGCATGACCAGGAGGAGTGCTTCTCCATCTCAGATCAGGTCGCGATTATGAACAAGGGTGTGATCGAACAGCTCGATGATCCAGCCACGATTTTCAAATATCCGAAGACGGAGTTCATCGCCCGTTTTATCGGTTTTACCAACTTTATTGACTTCGCAGAGCGCACGGAGCAGAACGGAGAAATCGGCCTGCGTGTCGGCGACCATCATTTTACCGCGTCCAAAAATCCGGGCACAGCGAGTCCGTCCGGCAAAAAATGTGCAATGCGACCAGATGACCTCCTCGTGACGACAGAAGAGAGCGCTGAGCCGGGAATGAACCGTTTGCGCGGAACGGTAAAGGTAAGCACGTTTTTGGGACGCAGCTATCAATATGTCGTGGAAACAGAGTTGGGCGACTTCACGGTCAATCAGGAGATGGAGACGCCATACAAGACTGGCCAGAACGTCAATCTGCTGTTTCCGAAAGACAAAGTGGTACTCGTGGACTAAAGACAGGAGGTTATTTTCGTGAAGGTCGATTTGTTGATTCAAGACGTCCAAGTGTTTAACAGCTATTTTAAAAAGTTCATCAGAGGAAATGTCGCTGTTTTAGATGAACGATTTTTCTATATTGGTGAGCGGAGTACGGAAACGTTTGAAGCTGCCGAGATCGTGGACGGACAAGGCCGATACATGATTCCTGGTCTGGTCGATATTCACTTGCATATTGAGAGCACGATGGTGACGCCGGAGACGTTTTCCTATGGCTTGATTCAAAAAGGAGTGACGACGATCGTACCGGAGCCGCATGAGATGGCCAATGTGTTCGGAATCGAAGGGATCAAAGAGATGATTCGTGCGAGCCGTGATTGTGTCGTTGATATGCTGTACGCGATCCCGAGCTCCGTACCAGCTACCTCGATGGAAACGACAGGCGGGTCTGTCGAGATTGCAGACATGGACGAGCTCTTGCGTTCTGAAGAGATCATTTGTCTCGGCGAAATTATGAATTACGTAGACATCATCAAGGACCCTGACTGCAAGACGAACCGCATCCTGGAGCATATCCGCAAGACATATCCGAAGCTTGTCATCGAGGGGCATGTCCCTAAGCTGCTTGATTTGGACTTGCATCGTGTCATTTATGCGGGGGTGGACTCCGATCATACGCACCAGACGCGAGAAGGCATGGAAGCGAGAATCGCAGCGGGCATGTTTCTCGAGATTCAAGAAAAATCGATGACGGATGAAGTCATGGAGTATTTCATCAAGGAAGATGTTTCTGAGCATTTTTGCTTTGTGACGGATGATGTGATGACGGATTCCTTGGTGAATCGTGGACATTTGAACCATATCGTGAAAAAAGCCATTCAAATGGGCATGCAGCCAGAGCGCGCGATCTACGCGAGTACATTTACCCCAGCCAGACGTATGAACATGACGGATCGAGGGGCGATTGCTCCTGGCAAAATAGCGGACTTCCTGTTGCTGTCCGATCTGCATGAACTGAAGATCGAACGCGTCTATAAAAACGGGAAGAAAGCTTACGATGCCAAAGAAGAGTACCGACAAGTGGTCAAGGATAAGCAGTTTCCTGCGCATTTTTATGAGAGTATTAAACTACCACCGCTTACAGAGCAAGATTTTCACGTAAAAGTAGAGGTGCCGGACAATCGTTATCCATGTCGGGTCATGCTCGTGCAAAACGGTTCTACTTTTACAGAGGATCACCGTGGAATCGCTGAAGTACGGGAAGGACAACTCTTGTGGGAGGAGAGCCCGTACGGCTTGATCGCTGTCTTTGAACGCTATGGTAAAAACGGCAACCGCGGCTATGGCTTGATCAGCGGCGATACGATCAAGCGAGGTGCAGTAGCCACCAGCTACTCGCATGACAACCACAATCTCTTGGTTGTCGGACACAATCCGCACGATATGATGGTCGCAGCCAATGAAGTCATCCGCAATCAGGGCGGTTTTTACGTGGTCGAGGATGGCGAAGTGATCGCGAGCCTTCATTTGCCGGTCGGAGGCATTTTGACAGAGGAACCATTGGCAAAAACCGCAAAGGAAGTCGAGCAACTTCGCCGTGCCATGGAGTCGCTCGGATATGTTCACTACAACCCGATTATGTCGATCAGCACGCATTCCTTACCGGTCAGTCCAGCCTTGAAGCTGACGGATCTGGGGTTGATCGATGTAAATGACGGGAAAATAGTTCCGTTGCTCTTGATGTAATAAAAGTTGCTTGCTGAGAAGATTGTTTTCAGCAAGCAACTTTTTTTGATCAAAAAGTCCCGAAAGAAGCATATAAATTTTCATGCATAGGTATACATACCTGAATAAACTACCTATTTTCTGACTGGAATTCAGGTATTTGGTAGGTTTTGGATTAGGTATTCAGAATCTGTAATACTGGAAAAATTTTCTGTAACATGGTACTCGATCCTATTCCAGAAAAGAGGAGATAAATAAATGGATAACGTAGGGTTGAGAAACAAACTGTTTAGTAATGGGCTGTCGCTTTTGTTCATGCTGGCAATGATGCTGGTGGCGGGCGCAGCTACTCTCGTGTTCGCTGAGAAAGCCTCGGCTCACGGGTACATCGAATCGCCAGCGAGTCGCTCTTACTTGTGTAAGACGGGTCAAAACAAAGGCTGCGGTCAAATCCAGTACGAGCCGCAAAGCGTGGAGGGCATCGGATCGTTCCCGCAATCTGGTCCTGCCGATGGTGAATTTACTGGTGCAGGTCGCTATCCTGAGCTTTACACACAAACAGCAGATCGCTGGACCAAGGTTACCTTGCAAGGTGGACAAAATGCGTTTACTTGGAATCTGACAGCCCCGCATAGCACAGCGGAATGGAAATATTACATCACGAAAAAAGATTGGAATCCTAATAAACCACTTTCCCGAGCGGATCTGGAACTGTTCTGCTCGTTCCAGGACGGAGGGAAAAGGCCGCCATTCACGGTAACGCATTCGTGCAATGTACCGACAGATCGCAGCGGTTACCACATTATTTTGGGTGTTTGGGAAATTGCTGATACGGGCATGGCCTTTTACCAGGCGATTGACGTGAATTTGATTAACAATGGAACAGGCATCGTAGAAAAGCCTACCGTTCCAGGTAATGTGATTTCTGTATCACAAACAGCTACAAGCATTGAGCTTGGTTGGACAAAATCCGTGGCAATTGACGGAATCAAGCAGTACGACGTGTATCGCGATGGCAAAATCATCGCATCTACCAAAGAAACTGCTTACACGGACAAAGCTTTGACGCCTGCTACGGCTTACAGCTACACCATTGTGGCAGTCGATGGCAAAGGGAAAGAGTCTAACGCTAGCAAAGCACTTACCGTTCGCACAAAAGCAGAAGATATCGTGGATACAGAAGCACCGACTGTACCAGCAGGAATCATGACTCACCATCCAACAGAGACAGAAATCGACCTCATGTGGAGTCCTTCCCGTGACAATGTTGGCGTGGTGAAATACGAGGTGTACCGTGATGGTTCCCACGTAGGAACAGTTAAGCAGCCTTCCTTTGTCGATAAAGGATTGACGGCAGGAACATCTTATACGTATACGATCAAGGCAGTTGATGCGGCAGGAAATATTTCCGAAGAGAGCGCACCATTTGCCGCAAGCACGAAGGAGAAAAAACCTGAAGTGCCAGGTGAAATCGCCGAGTGGAATTCCTCTGCCGTGTATGTACAGGGCGACCGCGTCTTGTATGATGGACTGGAATTCGTAGCAAAATGGTGGGTGACTGGCGAACAGCCAGACCGTTCCGATGCGTGGAAACTGGTGAGCGATGTTGTACTATCGTGGGATTCCGGCAAAGCGTATGATGGCGGAGCGCAAGTGAACTACGAAGACAAGGTTTATGAGGCAAAATGGTGGACCAAAGGTGAAGAGCCAGGGAAAGCCGATGTATGGAAGCTGGTTAAATAATGTTGCAAAGCCCAGGGTGATATGCCTGGGCTTTGTTTGTGTAAGTGCAGCCACTATTTTGCCGATTCCTACTTGTTTTGATATACTTATAATTTGAACGATAAGCCCATCTTATAAGGTTAGAAGGAAATGAAAAATGAATGAAACCTATTCGCTAAAAGAAAAATGGCGACAGTTTTTGGCTGTTTTGCTTCCCATCTTGATATCACAACTGGCGCTGTTTTCGATGACGTTCGCCGATACCATCATGTCTGGACATGCTAGTCCGACGGATTTGGCGGGTGTAGCGATTGGGGCTAGTCTGTGGACACCTGTTCAAGCAGGCTTGACGGGGATTCTGATGGCTGTCATGCCGATGGTTGCACAGATGGTTGGGGCAGGGAAACGAGATCAGGTTCCTTACACGGTTATGCAAGCCTTGTATTTAAGTGTGGGGATTGCGGTTGGTGTCATCATCGTCGGTGGTTTGCTGCTTGATCCGATCCTGAACTGGATGCAATTGGAGCCTGAGGTGCGCACGATTGCTCGCGGCTTCCTGCATGCTATCGCTCTTGGAATTATTCCGATGTTTATTTATACGGTGCTCCGTTGCTTTGTCGACGCATTGGGACAGACTCGGGTAACGATGTTCATTACCCTGCTATCGTTGCCGATTAACGTATTATTGAACTACGCTCTTATCTTTGGTAACTTCGGCTTTCCTCGACTGGGTGGAATCGGTGCCGGGCTTGCATCTGGCATTACGTACTGGTGTATTTTACTGATTACTCTGTTTGTCGTGAATCGTGTTCATCCCTTTGTCGAATTCGGTTTGTTTTCCCAATTTCACCGGATCTCGATGAAAGCGTGGAAAGAGCTTTTGAAGCTGGGGCTTCCCATCGGATTTTCGATCTTTTGTGAGGTTAGCATTTTTGCGGCCGTCACTTTGTTCATGAGTGAATACAGTACGATTACGATTGCTGCCCATCAGGCGGCGATGAACTTCGCATCATTCCTGTACATGGTGCCATTGAGCATATCCATGGCGTTGACGATTGTTGTCGGCTTCGAGGTTGGAGCCAAAAGGTTCCGGGACGCGAAGCAGTACAGTTATTTGGGTATTGTTATTGCTCTTGGTATCGCCCTTTTGTTTGGAATCAGCTTGCTGATGTTTAGCGAGCAGGTGGCTGCTTTTTACACGACCGACATAGAGGTGTTGGAGCTTGCCCAGCATTTCTTGATGTACTCGATCCTCTTCCTGATCTCTGATGCCGTCGCGGCTCCTATCCAGGGTGTACTGCGCGGGTACAAGGATGTGACCGTTACCTTTATCGTTGCGCTGATATCCTATTGGGTGATTGGCTTGCCTTTGGGATACATTCTGGCGAAATTCACTACGCTTGCAGCATTCGGATACTGGATTGGTCTGATTACGGGATTGGCTGCTGGTGCCATCTTCCTTTTTGGGCGTCTGCTGTCGTTGCAGAAACGCATGATTCGCAGTCATTCATAAGGAAACAGATAAGCGGAAAATCCCTGATGAGGGGGTTTTCCGCTTTTTGCATGAAGAATGAAAGCCTCGTTTACACTAGGTGAAATACCAGATATACTTCTTATCATAGATGATGGAAGATAACCTGACATCAAAGCAAAAGCAGATGGGGGGAGAAACTTATGTCGCTCTCGGTATTCATGACGTATGATTTTTTGCTAAAACTAGGAGTTGCACTATTTCTAGGCTTAATGATTGGTATGGATCGGCAGCTCAAGCACAAGCCGCTGGGCGTAAAAACCAGCATGGTCATTTCGGTTGCGAGCTGCCTCATTACAATTGTCTCGATTGAATCCGTGCATCGGTTCTCCTTGCCTGGACACACGAATATGGACCCGCTGCGCTTGGCTGCACAAATTGTGAGCGGTGTAGGTTTCCTTGGGGCCGGTGTGATTTTGCGCCGGAGTAATGATGTCATTTCGGGTTTGACCACAGCATCGATGGTCTGGGCAGCTTCTGGACTAGGGATTGCAGTAGGAGCAGGATTTTATTTTGAGGCAGTGACCGCGACGATCCTCATTATTTTGGCGATTAATTTGTTCCCGATCATTCTTCGCTTGATTGGTCCGGAATCACTCAGACAAAGAGATTTATCGATCAAGATTGTGGTAGAAGGCGGGGGCGATTTGGATTTGGTGTTCAAGCAGATTAAGCACCTCGATCTGCAAGTAAAGCGGGTTAAAGTCAAAGACTTGGAAAATAAGATGCAAAGGCTGGAAATGATGATTACAGCCTCGGAAAATACGTATACGACTGATATATACAGTCTCCTGAAAGCGGTAGATCATGTCGTTTCCGTAGAAGTAGAAAGCAGATAAAAAGGAATAATAGAAGACGGAGGCCATGACTTGGCTTTCGTCTTTTTCATTTTCGATTACAAGTGGCTGTCGTGAGGGAAGAAGCGCATTTCCAGTCTACGCTTCGGCCTCCGCCCTGCTGAGGGTGAAGACTGTCCGCTTCGGAAAAAATGGCGGGAGCGCTTCAAACGTAGATGTTTCGAAGAAGGATTCCATAAGTTATCATGAACGAGGACAGCCCCTATTCGTAACTTCGTAGGTTACTCTGGCTACACTAAGGGCAAGTACGCCAATGTACAGAGCG
>NZ_JBIAOR010000022.1:0-63750 GCF_042878995.1 Brevibacillus sp. NPDC003359 | reverse complement strand
TTCGGTGTGGAAGCGCGGTAACGCGTGGAGCTGACGAATACTAATCGGTCGAGGACTTATCCACTAATTCTTAGCAATCATGCGTATTCAGTTTTCAGGGAATGAAACCAACCTCTTTACCCCAGAATGGGTAAGGAGGTTTTTCGTTTTTATAGAAAAAAGTCAAACTCGCAAAGATTTTGTCGATAAGTTAGTCCAAATGACCGACAAGTTCCCTCTTGCAGACGGGTCTTGGGGTAGACTAACATGAGAAGGTACCTGATCCAGGCGTTGGAGTAGGCGAGGTTATGAAGGAGAATCGTTCATGAAAAAAATTCTAATCTTTTCCGCTTCCATCGGTAACGGACACAACCAGGCAGCGCGGGCCATGCAAGAAAGCTTGGCCGAGAATGGTTGCACATCAATGATCATCGATACGTTGGAATATATTAGCCCCACCTTTCACAAGATTTTGTTGGAAAGCTATATGAATCTGTTAAGGCTGTCACCCAAGATGTGGGGCAGAATTTACCATAATACAGAAAAAACCCGTTTCTTCGATATGAATGTGCTAATGAATAAGTTATTGGCAAACAAACTAAAAAAGCTGATCAACAGTGTACAGCCTGATGCCTTTATTGCTACGCATCCGTTTGCAAGCTGTATGCTCTCCGTACTGAAAGGGAGAAATGATTGGAAGGAACCAATCTATACGATCATTACCGACTATACAATCCATCCTTCTTGGATTAATCACCATATCAATTATTACTTCATCGGCCATGAACAACTGTATTATCTGTTAGACGTTTATCGACAGGATCATCAAAAATTCATTCCGATGGGCATTCCCATCATGAAAAAATTCAGCTTGCCATTAGAACACGATTTGATTCGGCAAAAGCTTGGCCTCGCTCCTGGACAAAAGAGCATTATTCTGTCAGGGGGCGGATTGGGTCTCGGCTCGATGGAAAAGGTATTAGATGGGCTAGAAGAGATTAACCTTCCTCTGAAAACCTTTGTGTTAACAGGGACAAACGACAAGCTGTACAAAAAAGTTATAAATCGTACGTATCGCCATGAGGTCGTACCGCTAAAATTCATCAATAACTTCCACGAATACTTGGAAACGGCTGATTTAATTGTCACCAAATCAGGCGGGCTCACATCAGCTGAGGTAATGAGTAAACGAGTACCCATGATTATTTACAACCCTCTGCCTGGACAGGAAGAGAGGAACAGCCACTTTTTGCTCAATAATGGATGTGCTGTACACGCGAATCTGTCTGAGCAGTTGATTTACTTTATCGATGAACTATTGCATAGCCCGTCAAAGGTGGATTATATGCGTAGAATGGGACAAAAAATCTCGAAGCCAGATGCAGCACAACGAATTACCGAGTTTATCATGGATGATATGAAGATGTTGCCTGGAGAATTAGAATAGCTGCCTAGCCAGACAAAACGGAGGAACCTATGACTGTACCATTCGCCATACTATTTGATATGGATGGCACGTTACTGCAAACAGAAAAACTGTCGACCCCGGCATTTATTCGAACGTTTGATCAGCTTCGTCAAAAAGGGCTATGGCAAGGGGAGACCCCTGACGAAGGTGAACTGATCAATGTACTGGGAATGACGATCGAGCAGATCTGGGACAAATTGTTGCCGGGCGCGAGTGAGGAAGCAATTCGCTCAGCAGACGCCTTCTTGCTAGACAATGAAATCCAGTTACTCAAAGAAAGAGTGACTGACCTATATCCGGATGTAAAATCAACCTTGGAAAAGCTGCGTGAAAAAGGATTTGCTTTGTTTGTAGCAAGCAATGGGCAGGAAGAGTACATCGATGCCATTTGTCAGGAATACGAGTTAAAGCCGCTGATGACCGACCTGTACTCCGCTGGCCGTTTCCGTACGCATTCCAAAAATGACCTGGTTGCAAAATTGTTGTCTGATTACAAAATCGGGCAGGCCGTCATGGTAGGAGATCGTCACTCCGACGTGGAAGCAGGCAAGATAAACGGCTTATTTACCATTGGATGCGACTTTGGTTTTGCCAAACCAGGCGAGCTTGATGGTGCAGATGTCATCATCACCAGCTTCTCTCAGCTACTGAATCATGTGCCAGCAATCGACACCAATACACAATAACAAACATAAACCATTCCTCAGGGAGTGGTTTTTTTGTTGATCATGTCCAAGTTTCAAGCGACCTTCTTTTGCCCACACTAGAATGTGTAAGGGACACTTGCGGGCACGCACTAAACCCATTATAATTAACGTCAAAGATAGTCAAAGTCAATAGGTAACCATAGAAAACAACACAGAGGAATAGGAGGCGATGACTTGCGTAACATCTCGGACATCATTGAACATCACTTAAAAAGCATCATTACAAACAGTCCCAATGGATCGATCGAGATTCAGCGTAGTGAGCTTGCCGACCATTTTCAATGTGTGCCGTCTCAGATCAATTACGTCATCAATACGCGCTTTACCGTTCAAAAAGGATACAGTGTAGAGAGTAAGCGCGGGGGCGGCGGGTATATTCGCATACGCAAGGTGCAGATTGTAAGCAAAGCACGCTTGCAGGAATTGCTAACAGAAGAACTGATTGGTGAGAGCATCACTCAGAGCGTGGGAAATGCGATCGTAGAAAGACTATTGGAGGAAGGATTAGTCAACATCAGGGAAGCCACCTTGATGAAAATCGCTACCTCGCGAAACGTATTAACGCTAGAAGCTGAATTGCGGGATCGTTTGCGGGCAAATATTTTAAAGCAGATGATCGCAGCAATCCTGTTGAAGTAAAAGGAGGTATGATGGAATGAACTGTGAGGAATGCGGAAAACGACCGGCGACACTTCATTTGACGAAAATCGTCAATGGCGAAAAAACCGAATACCATATTTGCGAGCAGTGTGCTCATGAAAAAGGGGACGTCTTTACCGGCTTTCACAACTTCAGCATCAACAATCTCCTGTCAGGACTTTTAAAATTTGATCCCATGCAAAAGAATGGACGCGAAACGGCATCTAATAAGCCGCTTCAATGCGAAACATGTGGACTCACATATGCTCAATTCAGTAAAAGCGGCCGATTTGGCTGTAGTGATTGCTACACTTTTTTGGGTGATCGACTGGACCCACTTTTCCGCCGGATTCATGGAAACACACAGCATAGTGGAAAAGTACCAGAGCGAACCGGTGGCAAATTGAAGATCCGCAAAGAGCTGGAGCAACTAAAGCAAGCGTTGCAAAGTCATGTCGCCAGTGAAGAGTTCGAGAAGGCAGCAGAAATGCGTGATCGAATTCGAGCATTGGAACAAAAAATGGCCCAATCGTAGCAAGGGAGGTTAGCTGGTTATGTCCCAGAAGCAGTTTATGCAAAACCCGTGGAGCAATTGGATGAAAGGAGAAGGTCCTGATTCCGACATTGTCATTAGTACACGGCTGCGTATCGCCCGTAACCTACGCCAGCACCCTTTTCCGTTATTGGCAACGGACTCGCAGGGCGAGGAAGTCGTCAGAAAGGTAACAGAAGTAAGCGATTCGGAAGCCATGCGCAAAAAGCTTAAGCTTCAGGTCATCCATATGGACCAAATAAACCCGTTAGAAAAACGCGTGCTCGTAGAAAAGCATCTGATTAGCCCTCATCTGGCAGAGGAATCTCGCAAAGGTGCCGTATTGCTTCGTGAAGATGAGTCCGTCAGCATTATGGTTAATGAAGAAGACCATATTCGAATACAGGTACTATTACCCGGGTTTCGTTTGAACGAGGCATGGGAATTAGGTACGAAGATAGACGACATATTTGAGAAAAACTTGAATTATGCGTTCGACGAAACAAGAGGTTATCTTACAAGCTGCCCAACTAATGTGGGGACGGGAATTCGTGCATCTGTGATGTTGCACTTGCCCGCTCTGGTGATGACGCAGCAGATCAGCAGAATTTTACAGGCAATTAATCAAGTTGGTCTAGTTGTTAGAGGAATTTATGGAGAGGGCAGCGAAGCTCTAGGGAATCTTTTTCAGTTATCTAATCAGGTCACGCTGGGGTTGTCTGAGTCGGATATCCTTTCCAATCTCTACGGTGTAGCCAGACAGATTATTGAGCAAGAACGTGTGGCACGTACTTATTTGCTGGAGCATACCCGGGTTTCTTTGGAGGATCGGATTTTTCGGTCGTATGGTATCCTGATGTACGCCCGCACGGTAGAGTCCAAGGAAGCGGCTCAACGCCTGTCTGATGTACGTCTGGGGATTGATCTAGGGATCATTCCAAATGTATCTCCGCTGGTCTTAAACGAGCTGTTGGTCACGACACAGCCAGGTTTTTTACAACACCACGCTGGACAAAAGCTCACTCCGGACCAACGAGATGAAAGAAGGGCAAGGCTAATCCGAGAACGTCTGCGCGTAGTCGAATCACAAGAGTAATCGTAATGGTATCACGCAATTGTTAACCATATAGAGAAAAAACACGGTTATACGGAGGTGTACGATATGATGTTTGGACGTTTTACAGAACGAGCACAAAAAGTACTGGCGCTTGCCCTGGAAGAGGCGGTTCGTCTCGGACACAAAGATATTGGGACAGAGCATGTGCTGCTGGGACTTATTCGAGAAGGCGAAGGGATTGCGGCGAAGGCACTGCAATCACTTGGGCTTGGCCTCGATAAAATCCAGAGTGAAGTGGAGTCGTTAATCGGGCGAGGAACAGAGCAGTCCGGTAGTAATTACACACCAAACTATACACCTCGCGCCAAAAAGGTTATTGAACTATCGATGGACGAAGCCCGCAAGCTGGGTCATACCTATGTGGGGACTGAACATATTTTGCTTGGCTTGATCCGTGAAGGAGAAGGCATTGCTGCGAGAATCATGAACAATCTGGGCGTTAGCCTGAACAAGGCACGTCAGCAGGTGCTCCAGCTTCTTGGTAGCTCGGAAATGATGGCATCTCATCAACCGTCTGGAGGGAATCCAGCGGCGAATACGCCGACATTGGACGGTTTGGCTCGGGATCTGACTGCGATCGCTCGTGATGGCGGGCTGGACCCGGTCATCGGTCGTCAAAAAGAAATCGAACGTGTGATCCAAGTACTTAGCAGACGCACCAAGAACAACCCTGTTTTAATCGGGGAGCCTGGCGTAGGGAAAACAGCTATCGCAGAAGGTCTTGCTCAAAAAATCGTGAACAACGAAATTCCGGAGACGCTTCGTGATAAGCGCGTCATGACACTCGATATGGGAACCGTTGTTGCGGGAACCAAGTATCGGGGTGAGTTCGAAGATCGTTTGAAAAAAATCATGGACGAAATTCGCCAAGCAGGAAACATCATCCTGTTTATTGATGAGCTGCACACCTTGATTGGTGCAGGCGGAGCAGAAGGCGCAATTGATGCCTCCAACATTTTGAAGCCTGCTCTGGCACGTGGCGAGCTACAGTGCGTAGGTGCCACTACGCTGGATGAATATCGCAAGTACATCGAAAAAGACGCGGCACTAGAGCGTCGTTTCCAACCGATTCGGGTTGATGAACCGACAGCGGAAGATGCCATTCGTATCCTGCATGGCCTTCGTGATCGTTACGAAGCCCACCATCGAGTCAAAATTACCGATGAAGCAATTGAGCAGGCAGTAAAACTGTCTGACCGCTATATTACGGAGCGCTTCCTGCCTGACAAGGCCATCGACTTGGTCGATGAGGCGGCTTCCAAAGTTCGCTTGCAATCCTTTACAGTTCCGCCAAACCTCAAAGAGTTGGAGGCACGTCTGGAAGAGGTGCGCAAGGAAAAAGATGCTGCAGTGCAATCTCAAGAATTCGAGGAAGCAGCAGCACTTCGTGATCAGGAGCAAAAACTGCGCGAAGAACTGGATAAAACGAAAAAAGACTGGAAAGAGCGCCAAGGCCAGCTGAACATGGAGGTTACGCCAGAAGACATCGCGCAAGTAGTGGCGAGTTGGACGGGTATTCCAGTGTTGAAGTTGAAGGAAGAGGAAACAGAGCGCTTGCTGAAGATGGAAGAGATTTTGCACGATCGTGTCATTGGTCAGGATGAAGCAGTCAAATCCATCTCGCGTGCAATCCGCCGTGCCCGTGCTGGTCTTAAAGACCCAAAACGCCCGATCGGCTCGTTTATCTTCCTGGGACCTACTGGTGTGGGTAAAACCGAATTGGCTCGTGCCGTGGCAGAGACGCTTTTCGGCGACGAGGATGCAATGATTCGTGTAGATATGTCCGAGTACATGGAGAAGCATTCCACCGCTCGTCTGGTAGGGGCCCCTCCTGGCTACGTGGGCTTTGACGAAGGCGGTCAGCTGACCGAAAAAGTGCGTCGCAAGCCTTACTCTGTCATTTTGCTGGACGAAATCGAGAAAGCCCACCCAGACGTATTTAACATCTTGCTACAAGTGCTGGATGATGGTCGTCTGACAGACTCCAAGGGCCGTACCGTTGATTTCCGCAATACGGTTGTCATCATGACTTCCAATGTCGGAGCCAACATGATCAAGAAAAATACGACGCTCGGCTTCACGACCAACGATTCGGAAAGAAAGTATCAGGATATGAAGGACAAAGTCATGGATGAGCTGAAAAAGAGCTTCCGTCCTGAGTTCTTGAACCGTATCGACGAAGTCATTGTGTTCCACTCTTTGGAGCAAGAGCACATCGAACAAATCGTATCTCTCATGACAGACGATCTGCGTAAACGTTTGAAAGAGCAAGACATTGATTTCCAATTGACCGAGGAAGCCAAGAAAGTATTGGCAAAAGAAGGCTTTGATCCTGCCTATGGGGCGCGTCCTCTGCGTCGTGCTATCCAGCGCCACATCGAGGATAATTTGTCCGAGGAATTGCTCAAGGGCACGATCAGTAAAGGCGATACCGTCAATATCGAGGCTGAAGAAGGCAAGCTGGTTGTCAAGCGCCTTGAAAAAACGAAATCGTAAGCTGGTTGAAACGTAATAGAATGCCTCCTGATTCGGGAGGTATTCTTTTTTTGGGTGCGTAATTATGATAAAAGTAGAGAAAGAAATCGAAGTGAGGGTGCGATAATGTCAAAGTATAAAACGAAATACGCGTGTCAAGAATGTGGCTATGAATCGCCAAAATGGATGGGAAAATGCCCGGGGTGTAGCAGCTGGAACACCTTGGTAGAGGAAGTGACGGTAAAAAATGCACATCGTCACGAGGGGATGAGCGGCGGCCAGCGCCAATCTGCAATTCCATTGACCCAGGTTGCCAGTGAAGAAGAGCCGCGCATGGATACGACGATCGGAGAATTGAATCGTGTTCTCGGTGGAGGACTTATTCCGGGTTCACTTATTTTGGTCGGGGGTGACCCCGGAATCGGAAAATCGACATTGCTTTTGCAGACATCTTTTGCCTTAGCTCATCAAGGGGCAAAGGTTCTCTATGTATCTGGAGAGGAGTCGGCAAAACAAATCAAAATTCGCGCGGATCGACTCCATTTGCAAACGCCGCCGATGTTTGTATTGGCAGAAAATGATTTGGATTTGATCGAACAGCATATTAATCAAGTAGACCCGGATGTACTCATTATTGACTCGATCCAGACAGTGTTTCACCCGACGATCCAATCAGCTGCGGGAAGTGTCGCACAAGTGCGGGAGGCGACAGCCCAATTGATGCGGATTGCAAAAGGGAAAGGAATTGGCACCTTCATTGTCGGTCACGTAACCAAAGAAGGCTCCATCGCTGGTCCGCGTATGCTTGAGCACATGGTGGATGCTGTTCTCTATTTTGAAGGGGAGCGACACAATACGTTTCGAATTTTGCGCGCCGTCAAAAACCGTTTTGGTTCGACAAACGAAATCGGTATTTTCGAGATGAAAGATCGCGGTTTGGAGGAAGTGGCGAATCCATCCGAGATATTTTTGGCAGAGCGTCCATTTGGTGTTGCGGGTTCGACAGTCGTAGCCAGTATGGAGGGCACACGTCCCGTTTTGGTTGAGCTGCAAGCTCTTGTTGCCCCGACTAGCTTTGTAACCCCACGGAGAACGGCAACAGGGGTCGATCATCAGCGTGTGGCGATGATCATGGCAGTGCTGGAAAAGCGCATGGGCATGATGCTGCAAAATCAGGATGCTTATGTAAACGTAGCAGGTGGGGTTAGATTAGATGAGCCAGCGGTTGATTTGGCCATTGCCATAAGCATTGCAAGCAGTTTCCGTGACCATGCTACCAATCCGCATGATGTCGTTATCGGAGAAATTGGCTTGACTGGTGAGGTGCGCGGTGTCTCCCGGATTGAGCAACGAGTACGAGAAGCACATAAGTTAGGCTTTAAGCGTGTCATCATACCGGAGAAAAACATCCGTGGTCTGGATGCGCCAGCAGATATTCAAGTAATTGGTGTGAGCAATATCGCCGATGCGTTGAACGAGGTGATAAGGAGGTAGGAGTGGGCATGCAGGGGAACATCAAAAGAACTCCGCAATTCGGTGATGTGCTTCGTCTCGTCGCACCCGGCACACAGCTTCGTGAAGGGTTAGAAAATGTTTTACGGGCCAAAACCGGGGGCTTGATCGTCATTGGATGCGGTCCGGAGATGAAGTCGATTGTCGATGGCGGTTTTTCCATCAATTGTGAGTTTTCTCCTGCCCATTTGTATGAATTAGCGAAGATGGATGGGGCGATTATAGTAAGTGAAGACGCAAAACGTATCCTGTACGCGAATACGCAAATCTTCCCACCCTCCTCAATCCCCACGAGCGAGACGGGGACACGGCATCGTACAGCGCAACGGACGGCCATGCAAACGAATCATTTGGTCATTGCGATCTCTCAGCGTCGCAATGTGATCACGCTGTACCAGGGGAATTTCCGGTATGTCTTAAGCGAAATCAGCGTCATTTTGGCCAAAGCGAATCAGGCTGTATCTACCCTTGAGAAATACAAGGCCGTGATGGAGCAAACTTTGACGAATCTCGGTGCGTTAGAATTCGAGGAGCTCGTTACTTTACACGAGGTTGCCTCGGTTTTGCAACGGATTGAGATGGTGTTACGTATTAAGACAGAGGTCTCCAAGTACATATGTGAGCTAGGGGTAGAAGGAAGGCTCGTCAGTATGCAATTGGAGGAACTGGTTTCAAACATTGAGGAAGAGGCCCATATGCTTATTCGGGACTACTCCCGAGATCCATCCTATTCACCTAATCTTGTGCTCCGGGACATGAAAAAATTGAACTCGGAGGAAATGCTCGAGCTCCCTTCTTTTTTGCGAACGCTGGGGTATTCCTCCCATGCTAGTATGCTGGATGAATCTGTTTCCCCTAGAGGTTATCGGATCCTGTATAAGATCCGGCGTCTGCCCGTCACGATCATCTCGAATCTGGTAGAGCATTTTCATCATTTGCCGCGAATCATGATGGCAACGATTCAGGAATTAGACGAAGTTGAAGGCATTGGTGAGGTTCGCGCGAGAGCAATTAAAGAGGGGCTGAAACGGATTCAAGAACAAGTGTTCATTGACAGACACATTTAAAGTAGAATAGGATAAAGGCATTATTTGTATTCAACATTTGCCTAAGGACTTGCATAAAAACAAGGTCGACAGGATAACCTGCTCCTTACGCAAAAGAAATCAGGAGGTAGTCTATGTTCGTGAAATCGTTACCGAACATACTAACCGTAAGCAACTTGTTTCTGGGAGTTTTAGCAATTATTCTTGCGTTTCGAGGCGATCAATACGTCGAATATGCAGCGATCACAGTGATCATTGGTATGCTGGCAGACGGGCTGGATGGACGTGTAGCTCGTATGCTGAATGCCCAAAGCGAATTCGGGAAGGAATTGGATTCCCTTTCTGACGTTATTACCTTTGGGATTGCGCCAGCGTTCATCATGTATGTTGTCGTCTTGCAACACTTTGATTTGCTTGGGATTCTCATTACAGCCATTTTTCCGATCTGTGGTGCGCTGCGTTTGGCGCGTTTTAACGTACAGGCCGGGGTTCCGGGGTATTTTATCGGTTTGCCGATTACGGCAGCGGGAGGCGTATTGGCTACACTCGCACTCTATCACCAAGTGTTCACTCCGGTATTGCTTGCCGTAAGTATGTTGCTGCTTGCCTTTTTGATGGTATCAAAGGTCAAGTATCCTAACTTTAAAAAAGTGGGGATTCCCAAATCCGCTTACTGGATCACACCGATTATCATCGCGATTGTGGTTGTTGTAGCGATTAAGTATCCGCAACAATTTCCAAAAATTGTATTTTTACCACTCGCTTTTTACGCACTGTACGGAATAAAAAAAAACGTTGACTTTCTCGTCAAAAAATTACGTAAGCGTAAAAACAAAGAGGAAGAATCAGTCCCGTTTGAATAGTTACGGCATAAAAAAACCCACACTTCAATGTGTGGGTTTTTCTTTTTTGTATGCAACTTTTTATAGGGTTCATTCGTAATACGAGTAACGGATTTTTAAGACAGATTGAAGACACCCAAAGTATTCAGTCGGTTGGATTCTTTCTGAAGCACATCTTCTAGCTTAATGTCAGTAATATTGCACAAGGCAGTGAGGTAAAAAAGGTTTTTGCCAAGCTCAGCAGTAACTACGTCGCGACAATGCTCGCACAGTGGGCCGTTAAAGTGGGTGTCCAATTGGGACTTGTTGTCCTCCAGATTCTTGTTGGAATCGTATGTCTGTTTTTTGGCAACCACTTCGACACAGCCGCATTCGGTGATGGCTTTTGTCAGTGAACGGTTAATGCGGGATGCCGTTTCCTGAACTTTGGACATGACGTCCAGTACGCTACGATGTCTGATCAAAAGCTCGGATACTTGCGTTTGAAAGTCGTCTATGTTTCGATTGTCCATCCTGGTTCACCTCTGCTTTAGGCTGTTGGTATCGTCATAATTTTCTCTCATTGCGATACTGACATTATAAGAAGGGAGTCAGCTCCCTGTCAATTTATCATCGAAGGAAACGAGTGTTCCCGGGTTGACGAGAAAATGACAACTATGTTAAAATTTTTGGCTATTTGACATGGCAAAATCTTTTTTGCTATAGTGAGGGAAAGTAAAATGAAGCATTGTAATGATTTGGAAAAAAATAGGGTTTTACTCTTAAGGTTCTGTCTATAATTAGTAAAAGGAGGTGAAGGCATGTTACGCCGAGTAGGAAAATTCATTTTTGTTTTGATTGGTGGCGGATTGGGGTTTCGATTTGGTGACGAACTGTTCTCGTTGCTTGATCCACTGTTAAACTTTGGTGTAGTAGCCGGATCGCAATATATTGGAGCTGTACTGGGTGCCATCTTGTTTTTCTTTTTAGCGAATTGGGTTGTGGATTATGTTCTGCGCATCGTTCGATGGGGTGAAGAGACGCTCGTCAAAATGCCGGTTGTCGATGTGATGTTCGGAGCGATGGGGTTGATTAGTGGTCTTATTATTGCATTCTTATTATTCCTGCCCATCAGTAAAATTCCGATTGAATTTGTAGGAGATCTTTTGCCGTTAATTGTTTCCGGGTTGCTTGGTTATTTGGGCTTCCAGGTAGGGTTTCGCAAGCGGGACGAGATTATGTCGGTATTTTCGATTGGACGTAAGGATAAGAAAAAGGAAAGCGCAACAACTGCAGCTACCTTGGAAAATAAAATTCTCGATACCAGCGTCATCATTGACGGACGCATCGCAGATATTTGCCGTACCGGCTTTCTAGAAGGTGTACTGGTCATTCCGGGATTTGTGTTAGAGGAGCTACAGCATATCGCTGATTCCTCCGATGTACTGAAAAGAAACCGCGGTCGTCGCGGTCTGGATATCTTGAACAAGATTCAAAAAGAAATGAAGGTAAAGGTTCAGATTTGGGAAGGCGATTTTGAAGAAGTATCCGAGGTGGACAGCAAGCTGATCAAGCTTGCCAAACTCATTAGCGGAAAGGTCGTAACCAACGACTTCAACCTGAACAAGGTATGTGAGCTGCAAGGTGTTGGGGTCTTGAACATCAATGATTTGGCGAATGCAGTCAAGCCTGTTGTTTTACCTGGGGAAGAAATGAACGTTCAAGTAATCAAGGATGGGAAAGAGCACGGTCAGGGTGTCGCTTATCTGGACGATGGCACGATGATTGTCGTAGAGGGCGGACGAGAATACATCGGAAACGACGTCGATGTTCTCGTAACGAGCGTGCTGCAAACTTCAGCAGGACGAATGATCTTCGCCAAACCAAAGTTGCTGGAACGAGCGTTGTAGAAAAGACAGGAGAGGGATGAATCAGTGGGTACGGGTGTCGTGATCGTTGCAGCCGGTTCGGGTAAACGAATGGGTGGACAACGAAACAAGTTGTGGTTACCGCTTGCGGGCGAGCCGATCTTGGCTCATACGGTACGTCTTTTTACTACTCATCCCGACATTGATGGAGTCGTGCTGGTGGTGAGTGAAGCAGACCACGCAGAAGTAATGGCCTGGCTCTCGGATGAAAAGCTGGAGGCTGTGGTGACGCTGGGTGGAGCGGAGCGACAAGACAGTGTGAGAAACGGCCTGGCTTCACTACCCGCAGATTGCGATTACGTACTGGTTCACGATGCTGCTCGTCCTTTCGTCACTCGCAAACAGATCAGTGACATGATCAAACAGGTGCAACAAGATCAGGCAACAATCATGGCAGTACCTGTCAAAGATACGATAAAAGTGGTGGGGGCAACTGGACTTGTAGAGTCAACCCCGGCACGGGAAAGCTTGTGGGCGGTTCAAACCCCACAAGCTTTTCGTATGTCTTTATTGCGAGAGGCACATCAGGCAGCAGAGGCAGCGGGGAAGTTAGGCACGGATGATGCGATGCTGGTTGAGTGGCTGGGTCATCCAGTAGCGATTATGGACGGAAGCTATGAGAACATTAAGATTACTACGCCAGACGATCTGTGGTTTGGTGAAGAGATATTGCGGAAACGAAAGGGAGAGTAGCTCATGCGTATTGGTCAAGGTTTTGACGTGCATCAATTAGTGGAGGGGCGTCCATGCATTATCGGAGGCGTCACCATCCCGTATGAAAAAGGCTTGCTGGGGCATTCCGACGCGGATGTTCTCCTCCATGCGGTTAGTGACGCGATTCTTGGAGCGATTGGCGAAGGGGATATTGGCCGTCATTTCCCAGATACAGATCCCGCTTTTAAAGATGCAGACAGTGTAAAGCTGCTGGAGCATGTATGGAAGTTGGTTCGGGAGCGCGGCTACCGTTTAGGAAACGTGGATGCAACGATCATTGCCCAAGCACCGAAGATGGCGCCGTACATCCCGCAAATGTGTGAAGTCATTGCGCGCGTACTGGAAGTAGACGACCTGTCGCAAGTGAATGTGAAGGCGACGACTTCGGAGAAACTCGGTTTTACAGGCAGAGGAGAAGGAATCGCTGCACAGGCAGTATGCTTGCTTGTCAAGTAGAAGGGCAAGGTGTAACATAAAGCCTTAGATACGTTTTTACTTAGGTCAAGGTTATAGCCTTTTACATTCATAAGGATGGTGCTACCAATGGCGAAAGAAATTCGCACTCGTTATGCGCCGAGTCCTACGGGGCATTTACACATCGGCGGTGCGCGAACAGCGCTCTTCAATTATCTTTTTGCAAAACATCACGGTGGTTCATTCATTGTTCGGATTGAAGATACGGACCAAACGCGCAATAAGGAAAATGCGGACGAAGAGCAGATGAAAAACCTGAAATGGCTTGGCGTAACATGGGAGGAAGGTACGGACATTGGTGGACCGTATGGACCGTACCGTCAAACAGAGCGTCTGGACATTTATCGGAAATATATCGATCAACTGCTGGCAGAAGGCAAAGCATACTACTGCTACGCGACAAAAGAAGAGCTGGATGCAGAGCGTGAAGAACAGCTCGCGCGTGGAGAAACACCACGCATTTTGGAAAAGCATCGCCATGTAACGGACGAGCAGCGTGCTCAGTACGAAGCAGAAGGGCGAGTGCCGTCCATTCACTTCCTCGTTCAGGATGATCGCGAGTATGTTGTGAACGACCTGATTCGTGGCCAGGTAACCTTCAACTCCAATGAGATGGGCGATTTCGTTATTTGCCGTCCGGATGGAATTCCTACATACAACTTCGCCGTTGTAGTGGACGACTATTTGATGAAAATTAGCCACGTCATTCGTGGTGAAGAGCATCTGTCCAACACGCCTCGTCAATTGATGATTTATGAAGCGTTTGGGTGGGAAGTGCCTGACTTTGCTCACTTGGCTTTGATCCTCAACCAAGACGGCAAAAAGATGTCCAAGCGCGACGAGAGCATTCTTCAGTTCATTGAGCAGTACCGTGACCTCGGCTTCTTGCCAGAAGCAATCGTGAACTTCCTTGTTCTTTTGGGATGGTCTCCAGGTGGCGAAGAAGAGATTTTCTTAATCGAAGATTTGATCAAGCTGTTCTCGATGGACCGCGTGAACAAGTCGCCAGCGGTGTTTGATGCAACGAAGATGAACTGGATGAACAACTTCTATTTGAAGCGCCAACCGCTGGATATGATTTCAGACATGTGTATCCCACATCTGCAAAAAGCTGGCTTCATCGAAGAGAATTTGTCTGCTGAAAAGCGCGAATGGGTTCGCAGTATCGTTGGCCTGTACCAAGAGCAGATGTCTTACTGTGCGCAAATCGTTCCGTTGGCAGCTCTTTTCTTCCTCGACGAAGTGGTGTACGATGAAGAAGCAACTCTGGTGCTAAAAGAACCGCATTTGCCGGAAGTACTTGCTTCCTTTGTGAAACACCTTTCTGCCCAGGATGCATATAATGTGGATGTTATTAAAGCGGTACTCAAAGACGTGCAAAAGGATACGGGTCACAAAGGCAAGGCGTTGTTCATGCCGGTTCGTGTAGGAGCAACTGGCCAGGCGCATGGGCGTGATTTGGCTGAGACGTTGTATCTGCTCGGACGCGACAAGGTGATTGCACGTGCAGAGCAAGTAATTGCAAACGGTCAGTAGGCGATTGTCTGCTGCATGATTTTATACAAAGGAATGCGACGATCAGGAGAAGTACAACAGTTAGCACATCTACAGAGAGGATGGATAGGTGAGAGCCATCTGATGTGCCCTGTATGGAAATGCCCCTGTGAGCAATGAGCCGAACCTATCTTTTTGAAAAGATATCAGTAGGCGACATCGGCTTCCCGCCGTTATCGGGATATGAGCGAGATTTGTTCATGACTGTTGTGAGTTCGAGTGACAGTGATGACGATCTAAGCAGAGTGGAACCACGGTAAAACCGTCTCTGTCCCTTCGTATTTGAGGGGATAGGGACGTTTTTTATTTTTTTGAAAAGGTAGTTCAAAAAGTCGTCTTTTGATCACGATGTAGTCCTGGAAGCGTATTCGACTTCGAAAGTAGCGTTCACCTTTGAAGTCCGGTGCTCATGTAGGTCTCCTACACTCCGCTCCTCCTTCTTCAGGTTCTCGCTACTTTCTCGATGCTGAAAAGACAACTTTTTGAACCCTGATATTGAGGTTGAACGTGAGCAGGTAAAATCAGGCAGGAGGTGCCACCCAAAAATGTTAGCACAGATGAGAGATGACATTCATGCTGTTTTTGAACGAGACCCGGCTGCGCGTAGTACGCTGGAAGTCGTCATGACCTATTCCGGTTTGCACGCGATATGGGGGCACCGGATTGCCCACAGGCTCTGGAAGGCCGAACTGTGTACACTCGCCCGAATTGTCTCTCAACTATCCCGCTTTTTCACGGGAATTGAGATTCACCCGGGCGCAACAATTGGCCGCGGCTTGTTCATTGACCATGGCATGGGTGTTGTGATCGGAGAGACGTGCGAAATCGGAGACAATGTAACGATTTATCAAGGGGTTACACTCGGGGGAACAGGTAAGGAAAAAGGAAAGCGTCACCCTACGATCGGCAATGATGTCATTATTGCTACGGGAGCAAAGGTGTTGGGCTCCTTCAAAATTGGCGATAATTCAAAGATAGGGGCTAGTGCCGTTGTCTTGCAGGAGGTACCGCCTAACTCGACCGTAGTAGGAATCAAGGGACGCATCGTCATCCAGGATGGCAAGCGCGTCAAAAATGATTTGGACCATGTAAACATGCCAGACCCGGTAGCGGATACGATTCGTATGATGCAAAAGGAAATTGAACAATTACGCAAAGAATTGGAGCTTTTGAGGGAGGATAAAAAGAACGATGGGCATTCAGCTGACTAACACGATGACGCGGCGAAAGGAACCGTTTCACACATTGGAGCCAGGAAAGGTAAAAATGTACGTGTGCGGCCCGACCGTGTATAACTACATCCACATTGGAAATGCGCGCCCTGCCATTGTATTTGATACACTTCGCCGTTACTTGAAATATCGTGGCTATGAAGTGACATTCGTGCAAAATATTACGGATGTAGATGACAAACTGATTCGTGTGGCGAATCAGGAAGGTGTCACTGTCAAAGAAGTGGCTGATCGATACACGGATGCGTACAATGCGGATCTGAAATCACTGAACGTACTGCCACCTGATATTCAACCACGAGTGATGCAGACGATTCCGGAGATTATTGAATTCGTGCAAGGACTGATTGAAAAAGGCTTTGCCTACGAGAGTGAGGGTGACGTCTATTTCCGCACGGGACGTTTTCAGGAATACGGAAAGCTTTCACATCAACCGTTGGATGATTTGCAGGCAGGTGCTCGTGTAGAAATCAACGAGAAAAAGGAACATCCCCTGGACTTTGTACTTTGGAAAGCGGCCAAGACCGGAGAAGTTACCTGGGACAGTCCGTGGGGCGAAGGAAGACCGGGATGGCATATTGAGTGCTCGGCAATGGCCCTGAAGTTTTTAGGTGAGGAAATCGATATCCATGCAGGCGGAACAGACCTGGTATTCCCGCACCACGAAAACGAAATTGCCCAGTCGGAGTGCTTTACGGGCAAAGTCTTTGCTCGCTACTGGCTACACAACGGCATGCTCAATATCGATAACGAAAAAATGTCCAAATCCCTTGGCAATTTCTTGCTCGCGCGCGAGCTTTCGGAGAAATTCGGCGGTCAATTAATTCGCTTCTTTATGCTTCAGGGGCACTATCGCAACCCGATCAATTTTAGCGAAGAGTTGATTGAACAGGCGGCCAATGGTCTAGAGCGAATTACGACTGCGTATACGAATCTGTCCCATCGTCTGGATACCGCGCGCGCAGAAGAACCGAATGATCAGGCGCAGGAGCAGGCACGAATCATTGGGGAGCTTCGTGAGCGATTCATTTCCGAGATGGATGATGATATCAATACAGCGAATGCTATTACCGTTATTTTTGACGTCGTGAAGGAAGCCAACCTGTATTTGCGTCATCAAAATGTAGGCGAAACCGAAGTTCGTGCGTACATGGATTTGTTGGTGGAGTTGACGGAGGTTCTTGGTCTTGAAATTGCAGAAGAGCAGGAACTGGTGGATAGTGAGATCGATGCGCTGATCGAAGAGCGCACAGAAGCTCGCAAAGCAAGAAACTTTGCCCGTTCTGACGAAATCCGCGATCTGCTCGCAGCAAAAGGAATCGTGCTTGAGGACACGCCACAAGGTGTTCGCTGGCGTCGAAAATAAGGGGCCGAAGAAAATAGATGCAAAAAGAAGAACTGACCCGAGATCCTAATCTGACAAATCCACTCGTGCTTGCCTTCCTCGGGGATGCTACCTATTCGCATTGTGTCAGGTATCATTTGATCGCCAAGGGGCTGGTTAAACCAAACCAGCTCCACAAGGCGGCCAACCGCTATGTTTCAGCGAAAGCACAGGCCAATGTGTTGTTGACGTTAATGCCCACATTGCCAGAGGAAGAATTGAATGTAGTGAAGCGGGGGCGGAATGCCAAATCCGGCTCCAGTGCCAAAAACGCCGATATTATCGACTACCGTCATGCAACGGCTTTTGAAGCATTGATCGGGTACCTGTATTTGAGTGGAAAAGAAGAGCGGATCGCTGAAATTGTGCAGCAGTCTTTTGCCATAGTGGAAGGAGAATCATGAAATGAGTGAAGAATGGATTCTGGGGAAAAACCCCGTCATCGAGGCTTTGCGATCAGGCCGTACGATTAATAAGATTTGGATTGCAGAGGGAACGAATAAAAATCTGATGGGACCTGTCTATGCCTTGGCGAAAGAACAGGGTGTCATTGTGACGACAGCGAACCGCAAAAAGCTGGATCAGCTCGTGTCGACGGACAACCATCAGGGTGTAGTGGCTTCTGTTGCTGCTTATGATTACGTAGAAGTAGACGATATTTTGAAGCGGGCAGAGGAAAAAAACGAGGCGCCGTTCATTTTGCTGTTGGACGAGCTGGAAGACCCGCATAACCTCGGTTCGATCATGCGGACAGCCGATGCAGTCGGTGCTCATGGTGTCATCATTCCAAAACGACGTTCTGTCAGTCTGACGGCAACAGTGGCAAAAGCTTCGGCAGGGGCGATCAACTACGTGCCGGTAGCGCGAGTGACGAACTTGGTTCGTATCATGGAAGAGCTCAAAGAACGCGGCGTTTGGATCGCAGGTACAGACGCGAGTGCCAAACAGGATTTCCGTCAGGGTGATTTTACGATGCCGCTCGCGATTGTCATTGGCAGCGAAGGAAAAGGCATGAGTCGCCTCGTTCGGGAGAACTGTGATTTTCTATACAGCCTTCCGATGGCGGGCAATGTTACCTCACTCAACGCTTCTGTAGCAGCTGCCTTGTTGATGTATGAAGTCTATCGCTCCAGGAGTCCCATTCCGACGCGGGTGAAATGACATGGCGCAACGAAAAGCCAAGCAGCTGTTGATCGTAGATGGATACAATATCATCGGTGCCTGGCCCGATCTGCGCCTGCTGAAGGATCAAGAGCGGATGGACGAGGCGCGTGATCAATTAATCGCAAAAATGGCAGAGTACCAGAGCTACACTGGTGTAAAGGTCATCATTGTTTTTGATGCGTACAACGTTCCTGGCATTGGCCGTCAAATGGAAGACTTCCAGGTTGAAGTCTATTTCACGAAGAAAAAGGAGACGGCTGACGAAAAAATCGAGCAGTTAGTCTCCGAATTTCACAATAAAAATCGACAAATTTATGTGGCAACTTCTGACTATACGTCGCAACGTGTCATATTTGGGCAGGGAGCTTTGCGCAAATCTGCCCGGGAGTTGTTGCTCGATATGGAAAATGCGGGGAAAGAAATCAAGAAACAAGTCGAAAAAACGCAAGAAGACGGCTTCTCCAAGCGGATTACGCTGAATGATGAAATAGCGAAAATATTCGAAAAATGGAGAAGGGAATAACTTGGATTCGGTTGACGCTTTTTTACGGAATCATGTATAATAGCGCTATCTATTGGAGAAACCGGTTGGCGGAGGGATCATTTGTGAGTGTTGACCTCAAGGAGTTAAAACATGCCCAATATGAACTAATGACCGACGAAGAAGTAGTCGACCTGGTTCGCGATAATGACACCGAAGCTTTGGAGTATTTGATCAACAAATACAAGAACTTCGTCCGTGCCAAAGCGAGATCCTATTTTCTTATTGGGGCTGACCGCGAAGACATCGTGCAGGAAGGGATGATCGGACTGTACAAGTCTATTCGCGACTTCCGAGGAGACAAGCTCACGTCGTTCAAGGCATTTGCCGAGCTGTGTATTACCCGTCAGATCATTACCGCGATCAAGACGGCGACACGCCAAAAGCACATCCCGCTCAATTCTTACGTCTCACTGGACAAGCCTATATACGATGAAGATTCTGACCGCACACTACTCGATGTGATTTCGGGAACCAAGGTGACCGATCCAGAGGAATTGTTTATCAATCGGGAAGAATTCGATGACATCGAGGGGAAGATGAGTGAAATCTTGAGTGACTTGGAGCGCCAGGTTCTCATGCTTTACTTGGACGGACGATCCTATCAGCAGATTGCTGTTGAACTGAAGCGTCATGTCAAGTCTATCGATAATGCATTACAGAGAGTCAAGCGCAAGCTAGAGCGCTATTTAGAAGGAAGAGAGATTCATCTGTAAGAGAGAATCTCTCTTTTTATTTTGGAAGCAAAAGGACTTCTGGTTGTCAAGTCATTTTGTTTGACATGGGTATTTCGGTGTGATAAATTTATTTAGGTAGCCATAGACTCTTATCTCTCTGTTCTATGGTTACTTAGGTGAATGAAATGGTCTGGAAAAAGTAGCGGTTTTCCCGTACTATTTATCATCGGGGTACTTTTAATTAATAGCAGGTTTGAAATGAGATGGAGGTGGCAATAAATGCGAGTAAACATCACGTTGGCGTGCACCGAGTGTGGCGAGCGTAACTATATCTCCACGAAGAACAAGCGCACCACTACTGAACGTGTTGAACTGAAAAAGTATTGCTCCCGTGACAAGAAGCAAACCCTTCATCGCGAGACGAAGTAATGGTTGATGCGACGAAGTCAGGGGGTGGCAAAGTGGGTTTTTTATCACGAATTGGAGCCAGTTTTCGCCGTACCGGTGGTTTTTTTAGTGACGTAATGTCCGAGCTAAAGAAAGTCCGTTGGCCCAACCGTAAAGAATTGACGACCTATACGCTCGTTGTTCTTGTTACGGTTGTGCTCCTGGCAGTATTCTTCTTCGTCGTTGATTTGGGTATCTCGCGCTTGATCGATTTGATTCTAGGAACGTAATTATGCAAGTCTTAGGAGGGACGGACGGTTATCGTCCTGTTGGATATGGAAAAAGCATGGTATGTACTTCATACGTACTCAGGTTACGAAAACAAGGTGAAAACCAATCTGGAGAAGCGACTCGAGTCGATGGGCATGGAAGACAAGATCTTTCGCGTTCTTGTTCCCACTGAAGAAGAGGTGGAAACCAAGGATGGTAAGAAGCGCACCGTCACGAAAAAAGTGTTTCCTGGATACGTCCTTGTTGAAATGGTGATGACGGACGACTCTTGGTATGTCGTGCGCAACACCCCTGGGGTTACCGGCTTTGTCGGATCCACGGGTGCTGGCTCTAAACCGACAGCGCTGCGTCCTGAAGAGGCCGATACGATTCTCAAGCAAATGGGAATCGAAATTCCCAAGATCAGAGTCGATTTTGCTCTCCGCGATATGGTGCGCGTCACAGATGGTCCGTTTTCCAATCGCACCGGGGAGATTATCGAGATTTACCCGGACAGGCAGAAGGTTCGCGTGTTGGTGGACATCTTCGGTCGCGAAACGCCGGTAGAGCTAGACTTTACACAAGTTCAAAATTTGGATTAGGATTCAACTTGAAAAGTATCGCGCTATGTGGTACATTTCATTTTGTTTTAACAATCCCACAACACTAATTGGGGTTTCTTGCACTCTCACTATAGATCGAAAGTCTTTTACTAGACTTTCAAAAAACGGTGGGAGGGGGCATTCCCCCGTAATAACCACATGTGAAGTAAGGAGGTGTCTTACGTGGCTAAGAAGGTTATCCGCGTAATTAAATTACAAATTCCAGCAGGTAAAGCGAATCCTGCACCTCCAGTAGGTCCGGCTCTCGGTCAAGCTGGTGTAAACATCATGGGATTCTGTAAAGAATTCAATGCTCGCACTGAAAGCGAAGTAGGTATGATCATTCCGGTGGAAATCACCGTGTTTGAAGACCGTTCTTTCACTTTTATCACAAAAACTCCTCCAGCTGCAATTCTGTTGAAGAAAGCTGCTGGTATCGAGTCCGGTTCCGGCGTACCAAACAAAACAAAGGTTGCTACGCTGAAGCGTGATAAAGTTCGTGAAATCGCAGAACTGAAGCGTCCTGACCTGAATGCTGCATCCGTAGAAGCGGCTATGCGCATGGTAGAAGGTACAGCTCGTTCTATGGGTATCGTAATCGAAGACTAATTGTCTTGAGTGCAAGGGGGCACAGACGTTGTGCCCCCCTGTCTGTGGGAGGATCAACCGCTACGACCACATTGAAGGGAGATTTAATCATGGCGAAAAAAGGTAAGAAATATCAAGAGGCTGTAAAGCTCGTTGATAAAAACAAAGTATACGAAGTAGCAGAAGGTATTGAGCTGGTTAAAAAAGCAGCTACTGCTAAGTTCGATGAAACTGTTGAAGCAGCTTTCCGTTTGGGTGTAGACCCTAAGCGTGCTGACCAACAAATCCGTGGCGCTGTTGTATTGCCACATGGTACTGGTAAAGTACAACGTGTTCTCGTATTCGCTAAAGGCGAAAAAGCAAAAGATGCTGAAGCAGCTGGCGCAGACTTCGTAGGCGATGCAGACATGATCGCGAAAATTCAAGGTGGCTGGTTCGACTTTGACGTTATAGTAGCTACTCCTGACATGATGGGTGAAGTAGGTAAATTGGGTCGTGTTCTCGGTCCAAAAGGCCTGATGCCAAACCCTAAGACCGGCACTGTTACTTTCGATGTAACAAAAGCGGTTAACGAAATCAAAGCAGGTAAAATTGAATACCGCGTAGACAAAGCTGGTAACATCCACGCTCCTATCGGTAAAGCATCCTTTGATGCTGACAAGCTGGCTGACAACTTGGCTGCTCTGACGGATGCACTGAACCGTGCGAAACCGGCTGCAGCAAAAGGTGTTTACATGAGAAATGTAACCCTGAGCTCTACTATGGGCCCTGGTGTACGTGTAGCTGTAAAATAATGACACTTGACTTCCTTTGTGGGAGTTGTTAAGATAGTCCCTGTTGATGAAAAGAATATGCCGTAGACAGAAGGCGCGGTGCTTGTGAAAGTAACGCTTAATATCCCTCCGAGGCGTGTAATGTACGAATGAGGAAACGCTGTTTTCCTTTGACGATATAGCATTATGCCCTCGTGAGTCTGCGAGGGCATTCTTCATTTTCTAGGATTAGAGCACGGGAGGTGTAAACAATGGCAGAAATTCGTCCAACCGTTATTCGTGAAGAAAAGGTACAAGCGATCAACGAAATCGCTACCAAACTTCGCGAAAGCCAAACTACAGTGGTGGCTGACTATCGCGGTCTGACAGTAGCGCAAGTAACCGAGCTCCGCAAACAATTGCGTGAAGCAGGTGTTGAGTTCCAAGTGTTGAAAAACTCCTTGACTCGTTTGGCTACTGAGAAGGAAGGCCTGACTGAACTGGATCAATATCTGACTGGACCGAACGCTTTGGCGTTCTGCAATGAAGATATCATCGCTCCAGCGAAAGTTATTGCTGAATTCGCGAAGAAAAACGACAAGCTGGAAATCAAGGGTGGCGTTATCGAAGGTAAAGTAGTTGGTGCTGATCAAATTAAAGAATTGGCGTCCCTACCAAACCGCGAAGGTCTCTTGTCCATGCTTCTCTCCGTCCTGCAAGCTCCAATGCGCAACGTTGCACTGGCAGTCAAAGCAGTGGCAGAACAAAAAGAAGGTCAAGGCGCGTAATCGCCTGATCGGTTAATGTTTTTCAAATACGATTCCTTGAATGGAGGATTTTAAAATGGGTAAAGAGCAAATCTTGGAAGCCATTAAAGGCATGTCCGTTCTCGAACTGAACGACCTGGTAAAAGCAATCGAAGAAGAATTCGGTGTAACTGCTGCTGCTCCTGTAGCTGTAGTTGCTGGTGGCGGAGCAGAAGCTGCTGCTGAGCAAACTGAGTTCAATGTTAACCTGGTAAGCGGCGGCGCTTCCAAAATCAACGTAATCAAAGTTGTTCGCGAGCTGACTGGCTTGGGTCTGAAAGAAGCAAAAGACCTGGTAGACAACGCTCCAAAAACACTCAAAGAGGGCGTTTCCAAAGACGAAGCAGAAGCTCTCAAAGCAAAACTCGAAGAAGCTGGCGCACAAGTAGAAGTAAAGTAAGTTAGCTTCCTTAAGGAAATCCCCTTGCCTGCGGCAGGGGGTTTTTCTGTAAGGTTTTGATGAATGCATGTTGAAACGATGAGGAAGGGTGAATCACACGTGGCAGACCACTACTACACCAATCGACCGGGTGCTGCACATGACGAACAGCAATTTACGTTTATGCTCCGTGGCAATGAGCTTCGTTTCATTACGGATGCAGGCGTTTTTTCCCGAGACCGGATTGACTTTGGAAGTGTATTGCTCATCGAGAACATGGAAATCGACAGTCATGCGCGTGTGCTCGATGTGGGCTGTGGGTATGGTCCGATGGGCTTGACGGCTGCCAGACTTGCTGAACATGGTCGGGTAACGATGATCGATGTGAACGAGCGTGCGGTGAACCTGGCTCGTCGTAATGCAGAAGCAAATGGAATAAAAAATGTCGAGGTTCGAGTGAGCGATGTTTATAGCGGCGTGCAAGGCGAGCAGTTTGACGTCATTCTGACCAACCCGCCGATTCGCGCGGGCAAGGAAATCGTTCATCGCATTTTCGTGGAAGGTTACGATCTGTTGGTTGATGGTGGAGAAATGTGGGTTGTCATTCAAAAGAAACAAGGCGCCCCATCTGCATTGAAGAAACTACAGGAAATGTACCGCGAAGTGATAGAAGTAGATCGGCAAAAGGGCTACCACATATTCCGTGCAATCAAATAAGCAAGAAGAAATCATTAGAAATCTTTTCTTGACGCGAACACTTGAATGTGATAGCATTATAAAATGTCAATATGGGATAAATGTCTATTTTTCAGCAATTCCCTGTCTGTCAAGCGTTTCTACTTTTTTCCTTAGATAGGAATGTTTGTGTGAAAACATGGGAATTCTTTTAAAATAGAGTTTCTCTGGGTTAAAAATGGTTGAAACTGCTTTAACCCATTTTTATTTTTAGGCATTCGTCTGCGATTTTAAAGTTGCCGAATGCCGAGTTTCTATGTGTGAAAACACAACCTGAGGGGTGAATAAGTTGGCAGGTAAAGTGATTCAAAGTGGCCGACACCGCCAGCGTCGTACGTATTCACGTATTAACGAAGTGCTGGGCCTTCCAAATCTCATCGAGATTCAACAAAAGTCCTACCAATGGTTCCTTGATGAGGGGCTCCGTGAGATGTTCCAAGACATTTCGCCAATCCAGGACTTCACAGGTAATCTCGTGCTGGAGTTTATCGACTACAGCTTGGGAGAGCCGAAGTACGATGTTGACGAGTCGAAAGAACGTGACGTCACCTATGCGGCGCCTCTGCGTGTGAAGGTACGTTTGTTGAACAAAGAGACGGGAGAAGTGAAGGAACAAGAAGTCTTCATGGGGGATTTCCCGCTCATGACCGAAACGGGAACCTTCATTATTAATGGTGCTGAGCGCGTTATTGTCAGCCAGCTTGTTCGTTCCCCCAGTGTATATTACAACACCAAAGTGGACAAAAACGGCAAGCAGACGTTTACAGCTACAGTAATCCCGAACCGGGGTGCTTGGCTGGAGCTGGAGACCGATGCGAAAGACGTAATTTATGTCCGCATCGACCGTACGCGAAAAATCCCGGTAACGGTTCTTTTGCGTGCGTTGGGCTTTGGTTCTGACATCGAGATTCTCAACTTGCTGGGTGAAGATGAATACATCAAGAACACGCTGGAAAAAGACAATACCGATTCTACGGAAAAAGCGCTCATCGAAATCTACGAGCGTCTTCGTCCGGGCGAGCCGCCAACAGTTGAAAATGCGAAGAGTCTCTTGATCTCTCGTTTCTTCGACCCTAAGCGCTATGACCTGGCTTCTGTTGGTCGTTACAAAATGAACAAGAAGCTTCATCTGAAAAACCGTCTGTACAACCAACGTTTGGCTGAAACATTGATCGATACCACTACAGGTGAAATTTTCGCCGAAGCCGGTCAAATGATTGACCGTCGTGTATTGGAACGCATTGTGCCAGCTCTGGAAGGCAGCATCGGATTTATTGACGTTCGCACGCATGGCGGCGTTCTGGAAGATGAAGCACTTCATCTACAATCTATCAATATTTTCTCTCCGATTGAAGATGGCAAGATCATCAAAGTAATCGGAAATGGAAATGTAGATAAGTCCTTCAAGCATATTACGCCGGCGGATATCGTATCGGCGATCAACTATTTCATGAACCTCCTGCACAGTGTTGGTTCCACTGACGACATTGACCACTTGGGTAACCGTCGTCTCCGTTCCGTGGGTGAGCTCTTGCAGAACCAGTTCCGTATCGGTTTGTCCCGTATGGAGCGTGTGGTTCGTGAGCGTATGTCCATCCAAGATCAAAATCAAATCACACCGCAGGCTCTCATTAACATCCGTCCAGTGATTGCATCACTGAAGGAGTTCTTTGGTAGCTCGCAGCTGTCTCAGTTTATGGACCAAACAAACCCATTGGCTGAGCTGACGCACAAACGCCGTCTGTCCGCACTCGGACCTGGTGGTTTGACGCGTGAGCGCGCAGGCTTTGAAGTGCGCGACGTTCACCATTCTCACTACGGTCGTATGTGTCCAATTGAGACGCCAGAGGGACCAAACATTGGTTTGATTAACTCTCTGTCTTCCTTTGCACGCATCAATGACTACGGATTTATCGAAACGCCTCGTCGTCAAGTAGATCCGGAAACCGGCTTCGTGTTGACTGACATCAGCTATTTGACGGCTGATGAGGAAGATGTGTTTAACGTGGCGCAGGCGAATCAGCCTCTCGATGAAGATGGCCGATTTGTTAACGACATGGTAATCTGCCGTCGTAAAGGTGAGATCTTGAGCGTACCGCGCGACAAGGTTGACTTCATGGACGTATCGCCGAAGCAGGTTGTATCTGTTGCGACAGCGCTGATTCCGTTCCTCGAGAACGATGACGCCAACCGCGCACTGATGGGTTCAAACATGCAGCGGCAGGCCGTTCCGCTTTTGATTCCACAAGCACCGTTTGTCGGTACGGGTATGGAGCATAAAGCAGCGCAAGACTCTGGCGTGGCGATCGTTGCCAAGCATCCGGGTCAAGTAGAGCGCGTAACGGCTCGCGAAATCTGGATTCGTCGTTACCAAGAAATCGACGGCAGAAAAGTTGCCGGCGATCTCGATAAATACAAGATGCACAAGTTTATCCGTTCCAACCAAGGTACCTGCATCAACCAGCGTCCAATCGTAAGCCGTGGAGACTGGATTGAAAAAGGCGATATTATTGGGGACGGCCCATCCACTGAAAAAGGTGAATTGGCTCTCGGTCGTAACGTAATCGTTGCGTTTATGACGTGGGAAGGATACAACTACGAAGACGCGATTCTTCTGAGTGAAAAACTTGTAAAAGATGACGTGTATACGTCTATCCATATTGAAGAATACGAGTCCGAAGCTCGCGACACCAAGCTGGGTCCAGAGGAAATCACTCGCGATATTCCAAACGTCGGGGAAGATGCTCTGAAAAACCTGGACGAACGCGGTATCATCCGTGTTGGTGCAGAGATTCAGGACGGCGACATTCTTGTTGGTAAGGTTACACCAAAAGGTGTTACTGAGCTGACAGCAGAAGAGCGCCTCCTGCATGCAATCTTCGGTGAAAAAGCTCGTGAAGTTCGTGATACATCCCTGCGCGTACCGCATGGTGGTTCCGGTATCATTGTAGACGTAAAAGTATTTACGCGTGAGAATGGCGACGAATTGCCACCAGGCGTCAATCAACTGGTTCGCGTTTACATCGCCCAAAAACGGAAAATTTCCGTGGGTGACAAAATGGCCGGTCGACATGGTAACAAAGGGGTTATCGCCCGCATCATGGCGGAAGAAGACATGCCGTTCCTGCCAGATGGCTCTCCAGTAGAGATCGTACTCAACCCGTTGGGCGTACCTTCGCGTATGAACATCGGTCAGGTATTGGAGACTCACTTGGGTATGGCAGCGAAGCTTCTGGGTATCCACGTAGCAACGCCAGTATTTGACGGTGCACGTCAGGCAGAAGTATTCGAAACGTTGGATGAAGCAGGCCTGGATCGTGACGGAAAAACGATCTTGTTTGATGGTCGTACAGGTGAACCGTTTGATCGTCGTGTAACAGTTGGTTGTGTATACATGCTGAAACTGGCTCACTTGGTCGATGACAAAATCCATGCTCGTTCCACTGGTCCTTACTCTCTTGTTACGCAACAGCCATTGGGCGGTAAAGCTCAGTTTGGTGGACAGCGTTTCGGGGAGATGGAGGTTTGGGCATTGGAAGCATACGGTGCTGCCTACACCTTGCAAGAAATTCTCACTGTCAAGTCGGATGACGTCGTGGGCCGCGTGAAAACGTACGAAGCGATCGTTAAAGGCGAAAACGTTCCAGAACCAGGTGTACCAGAGTCCTTCAAAGTATTGATCAAGGAACTCCAGAGCTTGGGTATGGACGTGAAGATTCTGTCCGGTGATGAGAAGGAGATTGAAATGCGTGAAACGGAAGACGAGGATGAAGGTAACGGTGAAAAACTGAACCTCGTACTCGAAGGCGGAAGCTTGAACGAAGAGTAAGATTCCGGTACCAAGGGAGGTAACGCCCTGTGATTGACGTGAACAACTTCGAATATATGAAGATCGGCTTGGCTTCCCCCGATAAGATCCGTTCGTGGTCTTTCGGGGAAGTGAAGAAGCCAGAGACGATCAACTACCGCACATTGAAACCGGAAAAAGACGGCTTGTTCTGCGAACGCATCTTTGGACCAACCAAGGACTGGGAGTGTCATTGCGGTAAGTACAAGCGCGTTCGTTATAAAGGTGTAGTGTGCGACCGTTGTGGCGTGGAAGTGACCCGCGCCAAAGTACGGCGTGAGCGTATGGGGCACATTGAACTGGCTGCCCCAGTTTCTCACATCTGGTATTTCAAAGGGATTCCAAGCCGTATGGGCTTGGTGCTCGACATGTCCCCTCGTTCCCTGGAAGAAGTAATCTATTTTGCTTCTTATGTAGTTACCGATCCAGGTGATACTCCTCTCGATAAAAAGCAATTGCTCTCCGAAAAAGAGTACCGCAACTATCGTGAGAAATACGGCCACTCCTTCCAGGCGATGATGGGTGCAGAAGCGATCAAACGCCTGCTTGCTGAAATCGATCTGGATAAAGATGTGGAAACGTTAAAAGAAGACTTGAAAACGGCGCAAGGACAACGTCGCAACCGTGCGATCAAGCGTTTGGAAGTACTTGAGGCATTCCGCAACTCCGGTAACAACCCGGATTGGATGGTTCTCGACGTACTGCCGGTTATCCCGCCAGAGCTTCGTCCAATGGTTCAGTTGGATGGTGGACGCTTTGCCACTTCCGACCTGAATGACCTGTACCGTCGTGTAATCAACCGTAATAACCGTCTGAAGCGCCTGCTCGAACTGGGTGCTCCTGACATTATCGTACAAAACGAAAAACGCATGCTGCAGGAAGCAGTAGACGCGCTCATCGACAACGGTCGTCGTGGACGTCCGGTAACAGGACCAGGTAACCGTCCTTTGAAATCTCTCAGCCACATGCTGAAAGGTAAACAAGGTCGTTTCCGTCAAAACCTGCTCGGTAAGCGTGTTGACTACTCCGGTCGTTCCGTTATCGTTGTAGGACCTAACTTGAAGATGTATCAGTGCGGTTTGCCAAAAGAAATGGCACTGGAACTCTTCAAACCGTTCGTGATGAAAGAGCTGGTTTCCAAAGGCCTCGCTCACAACATCAAGAGCGCAAAGCGCAAGGTTGAGCGCGTTCAGCCAGAGGTATGGGACGTTCTCGAAGATGTGATTCGCGAGCATCCGGTACTGTTGAACCGTGCCCCCACCTTGCACCGTCTGGGTATCCAGGCATTCGAACCAGTTCTGGTTGAAGGCCGTGCGATCCGTCTGCATCCGCTTGTTTGTACAGCGTACAACGCGGACTTTGACGGTGACCAAATGGCGGTTCACGTTCCGTTGTCTGCTGAGGCACAGGCAGAAGCCCGTATCCTCATGCTGGCAGCGCAAAACATCTTGAACCCGAAAGACGGTAAGCCGGTAGTAACTCCATCCCAGGACATGGTGCTTGGTTCCTACTACCTGACACTGGAACGCGAAGGCGACAAAGGCGAGGGTACGATTTATCGCGATCCTCACGATGCGATTGCCGCTTATCAGCAAGGCTTTATCAGCCTGCATACGCGCATCGTTTTGCCAGCGAAACGCCTGAACAAAACCAGCTTTACTGAGCGTCAAGAGAACGCATTGATCGTAACAACAGTTGGGAAAGTGATCTTCAACGAAATCTTCCCTGCAGATATGCCGTTTATCAATGCACCGACTAGAGCTAACCTGCAAACGATGGTTCCAGATGAGTGCTTTGTTTTTGATAAAGGTACGAATGTTTCTGAGTTCATTAAGAACCTCCCGGACCCAGGTGCTGTAAAAAAAGGCTTCCTAGGAACCATTATTTCCGAGTGCTTCCGTCGCTTTGGTACGATGAAAACGTCCATGATCCTCGACAAGATCAAGGAACTGGGCTTCACGTACTCGACAAAAGCAGGTATCACGATTGCCGTAGCGGACATCGCAGTACCAGGAAAGAAAAAAGACATCCTTGATGCTGCAGATGAGAAAGTTGCAACTGTCATGACGCAATTCCGTCGCGGTTTAATTACCGAAGACGAGCGTTATGACCGTGTAATCTCCATCTGGTCCAAAGCGAAGGATGAAGTAACAGAAGTATTGATGAAGGCGATGGATAAGTTCAATGCGATCTACATGATGGCGAACTCCGGTGCCCGCGGTAACGTATCCCAGATCACTCAGCTGGCAGGTATGCGCGGTCTGATGGCCAACCCATCTGGTCGAATCATTGAGTTGCCGATTAAATCGAACTTCCGTGAAGGTCTGACTGTATTGGAGTACTTTATCTCCACTCATGGTGCGCGTAAAGGTCTTGCCGATACGGCGTTGCGTACAGCCGACTCAGGTTACTTGACTCGTCGTCTGGTAGACGTTGCGCAAGACGTTATCGTTCGTGAAACGGATTGCGGAACAGATAAAGGTATTCGTGTAGCAGCGATCAAGGATGGTAAGGAAGAAATTGAGAAGCTGTCTGACCGTCTGACAGGACGTACTTGCTTCGAGACTTTGCGCCACCCTGAGACGAAAGAAATTATCGTGCACCGTAATGAGGAGATCTCTGAAGAGGTTGCCGAGTATATCGAAAAAGAAGGTATTACTTCCGTATATATCCGTAACGTACTTGCTTGCCGCACCAGCCATGGTGTCTGCAAACTGTGCTACGGACGCAACCTGGCGACAGGTGCCGAGGTGGAAGTGGGAGAAGCGGTTGGTATTATCGCTGCTCAGTCCATTGGTGAGCCGGGTACCCAGCTGACCATGCGTACCTTCCATACCGGTGGGGTTGCGGGAGACGATATTACCCAAGGTTTGCCGCGTATTCAGGAGTTGTTCGAAGCGCGTAATCCAAAAGGGCAAGCAGTCATCTCCGAGATCGATGGTGAAGTCATCGACATTCGCGAAGGGAAAGATCGTCGCGAAATCGAAGTGCGTGGAGAAGCGGAAAACAAAGTGTATGCAGCACCGTATGGCTCTCGCATCAAGGTTTCTGTTGGTGTCAAGCTGAATGCTGGTGATGAGCTCACGGAAGGTTCCGTAGACCCGAAAGAAATGCTCAAAGTTCGCGGCATGCGCGGCGTTTCCAACTACATCTTGCAAGAGGTACAAAAAGTTTACCGTATGCAAGGGGTAGAAATTAACGACAAGCACGTTGAGGTTATGATTCGCCAGATGCTGCGCAAACTGCGTGTCATCGACAGCGGAGATACTGACCTCTTGCCAGGCTCCTATGTTGAGGTACCAGAATTTGAAGTAGCGAACACAAAAGCCCTCATGGAAGGCAGAAGTCCAGCAGTAGGTCGTCCGGTTCTTCTCGGGATCACCAAAGCATCCCTCGAAACCGACTCCTTCCTGTCGGCAGCATCCTTCCAGGAGACGACTCGTGTTCTTACCGATGCAGCGATCAAAGGAAAAGTGGACCGCTTGCTAGGTTTGAAAGAGAACGTTATTATCGGGAAGCTGGTTCCAGCAGGTACCGGTATGTCACGTTACCGCAATGTAAAAGTTGCTAGTCAAGTCGATTACGAAGCAGAGCTGGAAGCAGCGAAGGCTGAGCAAGAAGCAGTTTCTGTAGAGTAATTACCGGGAAAAGCGCCCATCACCGGTTGGTGGGCGCTTTCCTAAATAAAAATAGGAGATGGGCGTTGACAACAACTAGCCCACCTGATATTATATTCAAGTGTGCCTGACATCTGTACTTTGGAGGATATGAGGATCATGTCTTATGAAAAAGTAGAGCGGGCCAAGGACTTGACTATCGGCATTAAGCAGACGATCAAGGCTGTTGAAAACCAACAGGTAGAAGCAGTGTATATCGCTGTAGATGCAGATAAGCGTTTGACCCAAAAAGTCGAGCTCCTTTGCAAAGAGAAGGGTGTTCCAGTCATTCATGTAGATTCCATGCATCGCTTAGGCAAAGCGTGCGGAATTGAAGTGGGAGCGGCTACTGCTGCGATTAAAAAAAGTGGTTAACGATGTTTTTGTCCGTGGCTTACACGTTGCGTAATGCTGGACAAGGACTTTCTATTTGACCTAAAAATGACTCACCTGGATCTGTGGTCTTGAAGATTGGGTATTAAGAAGGGAGGTAACATCATGCCTACAATTAACCAATTGGTGCGTAAAGGTCGCGAGGATAAGGTTGTGAAGTCGAAGTCCCCAGCTCTTCAAAAGGGGTACAACAGCTTCAAGAAAAGCCAAACTAACCAAAGCTCTCCTCAAAAACGTGGTGTTTGCACTCGTGTAGGTACCATGACTCCGAAAAAACCGAACTCCGCGTTGCGTAAATACGCTCGTGTGCGTTTGACTAACGGAATCGAGGTAACAGCTTACATCGGTGGTATTGGCCACAACCTGCAAGAGCATAGCGTCGTGCTGGTGCGCGGCGGTCGTGTAAAAGACTTGCCAGGGGTACGCTACCATATCGTTCGTGGTGCACTTGACACTGCTGGTGTGAACAACCGTAAACAAGGTCGTTCCAAATACGGTACTAAGCGTCCGAAGCCAGGTCAAGCAGCAGCTGCAGCGAAAAAGAAATAAGAAAACGCCTGTGAAGTGGCGTGATTTTATAACGAAAAGAAGGAGGGAATACGATGCCTCGTAAAGGTCCTGTAACCCGTCGTGACGTGCTGCCTGATCCTATTCACAACAGCAAGTTGGTTACTCGCTTGATTAACCGCCTGATGTTGGATGGTAAGCGTGGTGTAGCTCAGAACATTCTCTACAACGCATTTGACATCATCCAGGAGCGCACAGGTCGCAACCCGATGGAAGTGTTTGAAGAAGCACTGAAAAACGTAATGCCAGTACTGGAAGTTAAAGCTCGCCGTGTAGGTGGTGCTAACTACCAAGTACCAATCGAAGTAAAACCGGAGCGCCGTACCACTCTTGGCCTGCGTTGGATGGTTAACTACTCCCGTAACCGTGGAGAGAAAACCATGGAACAACGTCTTGCTAACGAGATCATGGACGCTGCTAACAACACCGGTGCAGCAGTTAAAAAGCGTGAAGACACGCACAAGATGGCTGAAGCGAACAAAGCGTTTGCTCACTATCGCTGGTAGGAATTGAATCGGGTGTCCGTATTGGATACCCGTTTATTCTCAAACTCGAGTATGGAAGGAGCATACCTAATGGCTCGCGAGTTCTCTTTGCCGAATACGCGTAATATCGGTATCATGGCTCACATCGATGCTGGTAAGACGACGACTACTGAGCGTATTCTGTTCTACACTGGTCGCGTTCATAAAATTGGTGAGGTGCACGAAGGTGCAGCTACCATGGACTGGATGGAACAAGAGCAAGAGCGTGGTATCACGATCACTTCGGCTGCTACTACTGCTCAATGGGATGGCCATCGAATCAACATTATCGATACGCCAGGCCACGTAGACTTCACTGTAGAAGTTGAGCGCTCCCTGCGCGTTCTTGACGGTGCTGTAACCGTTTTTGACGCAAAAGGTGGCGTTGAGCCGCAAACCGAAACCGTATGGCGCCAAGCTGACCGCTATGGCGTACCACGCATGTGCTACATCAACAAAATGGATATCATGGGTGCTAACTTTGATATGTGCTTGGGTCAGATCAAATCTCGCCTGGGTGCAAATCCAGTAGCTATCCAATATCCAATCGGTGCAGAAGATCAATTCAAAGGTATGGTTGACCTGATCGAAATGAAGGCAATCGTATATACCGATGATTTGGGTAAAACTTCTGACTCTGCTGAAATTCCTGCTGAACTGCTCGCTCGTTGCGAAGAACTTCGCATGGCGATGGTTGAGGCAGCTGCAGAACAAGACGAAGAGCTCATGATGAAGTATTTGGAAGGCGAAGAGCTGACCAACGACGAAATCCGTGTTGCTCTGCGTAAGGGTACTATCGAGTGCAAACTGACGCCGGTAATGTGCGGTTCTTCTTACAAGAACAAAGGTGTTCAGCCTATGCTGGACAACGTAGTTACTTACCTGCCGTCTCCGGTAGATATCCCTGCAATCAAAGGTACATTGCCAGATACTGAAGAAGAAGTTGATCGTGCTGCTGACGACAACGGTCCGTTCTCTGCTCTTGCGTTCAAGATCATGACTGACCCGTATGTAGGCCGTCTGACTTTCTTCCGCGTATACTCCGGTGTACTGAGTTCCGGTTCTTATGTTCTCAACTCTACCAAAGGTAAACGTGAGCGCGTAGGCCGTATCCTGCAAATGCACGCAAACCACCGTGAAGAGATCCAAACGGTTTACTCCGGTGACATTGCTGCAGCTGTAGGTTTGAAAGATACAACAACTGGTGATACTCTGTGTGATGAAAAGGCTCCTGTAATCCTCGAGTCTATGGACTTCCCAGAGCCAGTTATCTCTGTTGCGATCGAACCAAAATCCAAAGCAGACCAAGACAAGATGGGTATCGGCCTGTCCAAGCTGGCTGAAGAGGATCCAACGTTCAGAACTCGCACAGATGAAGAGACTGGTCAAACAATCATCTCCGGTATGGGTGAGCTTCACCTGGAGATCATCGTAGACCGTCTGAGACGCGAATTTAAAGTCGAGTCGAACGTAGGTGCTCCACAAGTTGCTTACCGTGAAACATTCCGTAACGCAGCAAAAGTGGAAGGTAAATTCGTTCGTCAGTCCGGTGGTCGTGGTCAATACGGTCACGTTTGGGTGGAATTCGCTCCACTCGAAGCTGGTCAAGGCTTCCAATTCGAAAACAAAATCGTTGGTGGTGTAGTACCACGCGAATACATCCCTGCTGTTCAAGCGGGTATCGAAGAGTCCATGAAAAATGGTGTTATCGCCGGCTTCCCGCTGGTTGATATCAAAGCAACTGTCGTAGACGGTAGCTACCATGATGTTGACTCCAACGAGATGGCATTTAAAGTAGCAGGTTCTCTCGCTCTGAAAGAAGCTGCGAAAAAATGTGGCGCTGTACTGCTCGAGCCAATCATGAAAGTAGAAGTTACAATGCCAGAAGAGTACATGGGCGACGTTATGGGCGACCTGAACTCCCGCCGCGGTCGTATCGAAGGTATGGAAGCTCGTGCAAATGCACAAGTAATCCGTGCAATGGTACCACTGTCCGAGATGTTTGGTTACTCCACAATTCTTCGTTCCCGTACCCAAGGCCGTGGCGTTTACTCCATGGTGATCGACCACTACGAAGAAGTACCTAAATTTATCGCTGAAGAGATCATCAAGAAATCTAAAGGCGAATAATTACAGGTTACAGCTTTATCTTGCAATCAGAAAGGTTTACAATATTGAAGGGACAACCATTCGTAAGGTAAACCTTTCTTCAAACCATAAAACCCTTATCTATAAGGAGGCTTTTCTCTCATGGCAAAAGCGAAATTTGAACGTAATAAACCACACGTTAATATTGGTACTATCGGTCACGTTGACCATGGTAAAACTACCCTGACTGCTGCTATTACAACTGTATTGGCACAGAGCGGTAAAGCACAAGCAATGAACTATGCTGCGATTGACGCTGCTCCAGAAGAAAAAGAGCGCGGTATCACAATCAACACAGCACACGTTGAGTACGAAACTGACAACCGTCACTATGCTCACGTTGACTGCCCTGGTCACGCTGACTACGTGAAAAACATGATTACTGGTGCTGCTCAAATGGACGGCGCAATCCTGGTTGTATCCGCAGCTGATGGCCCTATGCCACAAACTCGCGAGCACATCCTGCTCTCCAAGCAAGTAGGCGTACCTTACATCGTAGTATTCATGAACAAATGCGACATGGTAGACGATGAAGAGTTGTTGGAACTGGTTGAAATGGAAATCCGTGACCTGTTGTCTCAATATGAGTTCCCAGGTGACGACACTCCAGTAATCAAAGGTTCTGCTAAAGAGGCTTTGGATAACCCAACTGGTGACTGGGCTAAGAAAATTGCTGAGCTGATGGAAGCTGTAGATTCCTACATCCCAACTCCTGAGCGCGCAACTGACAAGCCGTTCCTGATGCCTGTAGAGGACGTGTTCACGATCACTGGTCGTGGTACTGTTGCTACTGGTCGCGTAGAGCGCGGTGTAGTAAAAGTTGGTGACCAAGTTGAGATCATCGGTTTGGCTGAAGAAACAAAAACAACTACTGTAACTGGCGTTGAGATGTTCCGCAAATTGCTGGACTCCGCTCAAGCTGGTGACAACATCGGTGCTCTTCTGCGCGGTGTAGACCGTAATGACATCGAGCGTGGACAATGCTTGGCGAAACCAGCTTCCGTTAAGCCTTACACTAAGTTCAAAGCAGAAGTTTACGTTCTGTCCAAAGAAGAAGGCGGACGTCACACTCCTTTCTTTGCTAACTACCGTCCACAGTTCTACTTCCGTACAACTGACGTAACAGGTATCATCCAACTGCCAGAAGGCGTTGAAATGATCATGCCTGGCGACAACACTGAGTTCACTGTTGAACTGATCGCTCCAGTAGCGATGGAACAAGGTACTCGCTTCGCGATCCGCGAAGGTGGCCGTACAGTAGGCGCTGGTGTTGTAGCTTCTATCGACGCTTAGGATTTACTGATACGCAAAAACCCGACAACTTTGGTTGTCGGGTTTTTTATGTCCTTTTATCGAATTTTTAAATAACTCCCATCAAAATCATTCAATAAGCTGCTCGGAGCAATATGCTACAATACCATCAGGATTGGATGGGGGATATTAGAGATGAAAAATAATGAGCGATTATTGTATCTTATGCTTGCAGGTGTTGTCACGCTGTGGGGCTTGAACGTCGTCATGGTCAAATACTTAACGATGTTTCCTCCGTTATATGTCGCTGCCATACGCATGACTGTCGGTGGAATATGTTTATCGCCTCTCATTTTCTTATACAGAAAGAGTTTGCGATTTAGCAAAACGGATTGGTTCTTGCTGGCTGGAGTCGGTGCTAGTTCTATCGCGCTTCATCAAATTACGCTTGCCGCTGGTGTTCAATATACGACAGCGGGAAATGCTTCGCTTATTCTTGGATTAAATCCGTTGGCAACGGCACTCTTGGCGATGCTTTTCTTAGGGGAAGGCATGTCGTTGAAAAAAGGGCTTGGCATTGGAATGGGTTTTGCAGGAGTGTTGATTGTAGTCATCTCTCAGCACGGGGGCCTTCATATGAATGGCTGGGGAGATGCCATTATGTTTTTCTCCATGCTTATGTATGTAACGGGTGGTTTACTCATACGGAAATTGGTCGTAAGAGGTGTACCGGTTCTTTTAATTACGGCTTTATCACAAATGTTTGGGGTCATCTTCTTGTGGGGAGTAGCATTGACTGTCCAACCTGCATCCTATTATCTCTCTTTGGACGTTTCTTCTTTCCAGTGGCTTGTGATATTTGCTTCAGGTGCGCTATCAACTGCGGTCGGCTCGATCGGCTGGAACTATGGGATACGTCAGCTGGGGGCAAGTCGAACGGCTGTTTTCCTAAATGGAATGCCAATGGCCAGCTTGGTATTTGCGGCGATATTCCTGGGAGAAAGCCTTCAACTCGTACACTTGCTGGCGTTGTGTATGATAGTCGGCGGTGTTTATTTGGGATCGCGTAGCTTGGTGAGACCGAAAGTTACGAGTACGGCAGCAACCTCTGATTAACAACAAAAGCGTAGGACAGAAATTGTCCTACGCTTTTTCTTATTGTTCCCACTTATTGACCATATGATGGGCGGTTAAACGCAAACGATCGAAAATTTGTTTCCGAATTTCGCCTTCGAGTCCAGTCAAATCCATGGCTTTATCCATACATGAGAGCCAAGCCTCTGCCTGTATAGGTCCAATAGGGAACGGCATGTGTCGTGCTCGCAGCATCGGATGACCGTGGGCGTCCGAATAAAGGCTTGGACCACCGAGAAACTGTGTCAAAAACTGATATTGACGCTCCTTCACTTCGGTTAAATCGTCAGGGAAGAGGTCGGTAATGTCGGGATGCTGCTTTACTAGATCGTAAAAGGTATCGATAAGACGGGCCAAGGTATCTGCACCGCCGATGATTTCATAAGGGGTTTGATTCACATCAGACACTGAGGAAAACCTCCATTTCTTAACGATTACAACCATAAGTATAGCGTCTTCCTTCTATTATAGATAGATAGCTCGGCGAGTTGGCAGGTAATCCCGCTTGCCTTTCTTCCCGGAAATCTGTAAGATGATCAAGGTGAGTCATTCAGTAGGCACACCATGTACAAAAAAATATTCGGAAACCCAAGAAAAAACTTGCGTTGCCCAGATCTTTTTAGTACAATATTGAATGTTGGTCATGGACTTGCGATGATGTGGGAGGTTGCTGACACACCCGGGCCCTTTGCCATGACTGGGGTGCAGGATATTTCCACGGAGAAATGTCTGTTTAAAAAATGGGCGAAAAAGGAGGGACTTCAATGGCAAAGCAAAAGATTCGTATTCGTTTGAAGGCGTATGATCATAAAATCCTGGATCAGTCCGCAGAGAAAATCGTGGACACTGCGAAGCGTTCCGGTGCTAACGTATCCGGTCCAATTCCACTTCCTACGGAGAAAGCAATTTACACGATCCTGCGTGCGGTTCATAAGTACAAAGATTCTCGTGAGCAATTCGAGATGCGTACACATAAACGTTTGATCGATATCTTGAATCCTACACCACAAACAGTAGATGCTCTGATGCGTCTGGATCTGCCATCTGGTGTGGACATCGAGATTAAACTGTAAGGTCCCAAAAAGCGATACACGCGCAGACGTTGTCTTGATAAGCGTGTTATACCAAGCAACAAACCCTTAAATGGCACCCCTGCGCATCGATGGGGACTTGATACAACATAAAACGTTTTACTGAAATAAGCACAGGAGGTGGCACAAATGACCAAAGGAATCTTAGGGAAAAAACTTGGAATGAGTCAAGTTTTTGGTCCAAACGGAACAGCGATTGCTGTAACGGTTATCGAGGCAGGTTCTAACGTAGTTCTTCAGAAGAAAGACGTTGCGAACGACGGTTATGAAGCAATTCAAATCGGCTTCGAAGACAAAAAAGAACAGCGCGCTAACAAGCCGGAAAAAGGCCATGCAGCAAAAGCTAACACTGCTCCTAAGCGCTTCGTTCGCGAAATTCGCGGAGTTAACCTCGCTGACTATGAGGTTGGTCAAGAGTTGAAGGCTGACATTTTTGCTGAGGGAGAATTCGTTGACGTTGCCGGCGTAACCAAGGGTAAAGGTTTCCAAGGTGCGATCAAACGTCACAATCAATCCCGCGGTCCTATGGCTCACGGTTCGCGCTACCATCGCCGCCCAGGTTCTTTGGGTGCTGTCGATCCAGGTCGTGTATTTAAAGGCCAAACCCTGCCAGGTCAAATGGGTGGAGACAACGTTACCATTCAAAACCTGGAAGTGGTTAAAGTTATCGCAGAACGCAACTTGATTCTCGTGAAAGGCTCCGTGCCTGGTCCGAAAAACGGATGCGTACTGGTTTCCACGGCAGTCAAGAAGAACTAGTAAGGAAAGGAGGAACTGACATGCCGAAAGTAGCTCTTTATAACCAAAACGGTTCTCAAGTTGGCGAAATCGATCTGGCAGACAGCGTATTTGGGATTGAGCCTAACAGCGCAGTTCTGTACGATGCGATCGTGATGCAACAAGCATCCCAACGCCAAGGTACACATGATGTAAAGAACCGTTCTGAAGTACGTGGTGGTGGCCGCAAGCCATGGCGCCAAAAAGGTACAGGACGTGCACGCCAAGGTTCCATTCGCTCTCCGCAATGGAAAGGTGGCGGTGTTGTATTCGGTCCAACTCCGCGCAAATACGGTTACAAACTGAACCGTAAAGTTCGCCGTTTGGCACTGAAATCCGCACTCTCCGCAAAAGTACAAAGCAATGAAATTTTGGTTTTGGAAGCTCTGAACATTGCAGCTCCTAAAACTAAAGAAATGACAGTTGTTCTGAACAACTTGAAAGCAGATCGCAAAGTTCTGATCGTTACTTCCGAGTACGACCAAAACGTAGCTCTTGCTTCCCGCAATATTCCAGGTACAAAAATCGTAGATGCTGCTGGCATTAACGTTCTTGATCTGGTAGCGTATGACAAAGTAATCGTGACGAAAGAAGCGATTGCGAAAGTAGAGGAGGTGCTCGCCTAATGAAGAGCCTTCATGATGTCCTTAAACGCCCTGTCATTACCGAGCGCACCACTGATATGATGGCTGAGAAAAAGTACGTATTCGAAGTACCTCTCAAAGCCAACAAGACAGAAATCAAACAAGCAGTTGAAAAAGTATTTGGCGTAAAAGTAGAAGCAGTTAACACAGTTCGTGTACCTGCTAAACCAAAACGCTACGGAAAATACTCCGGTTACACATCCGAGTGGAAGAAAGCAATCGTTAAGCTGACTGATGACAGCAAAGAATTGGCCTTCTACGAGGGAGTATAACCTCGACGACTACCGAAAAGGAGGGTATTAACATGGGTATCAAAAAGTTTAAACCGACTTCTCCTGGTCGTCGCCAAATGACGGTTTCTACTTTCGAGGAGATCACCACGTCGACTCCCGAAAAATCCTTGTTGGCGCCTCTCAGCAAAAAAGCTGGTCGCAACAACCAAGGTAGAATTACCGTTCGTCATCAAGGTGGCGGTCACAAACGTAAGTACCGTATTATCGACTTCAAACGTAACAAAGATGGTATCATTGGTCGCGTAGCAACCATTGAATACGATCCAAACCGTTCCGCTAACATCGCGCTGATCAACTATGCAGACGGTGAAAAGCGTTACATTATCGCTCCACAAAACCTGAAAGTGGGCGACCAGATTGTATCCGGAGCAGATGCCGACATCAAAATCGGTAACGCACTGCCAATGGAGAAAATCCCGGTAGGTACTACCATCCACAACATCGAGCTGAAACCTGGTAAAGGTGGCCAATTGGTTCGCGCTGCTGGTACTTCTGCTCAATTGCTTGGTCGTGATGGTGAATTCGTAATCGTACGCCTGTCTTCCGGTGAAACACGCCGCATTCATAACGTATGTCGCGCTACCATCGGTCAAGTAGGTAACCAAGATCACGAATTGCTGAACATCGGTAAAGCAGGACGTTCCCGCTGGTTGGGTATTCGCCCGACAGTTCGCGGTAGCGTAATGAACCCTAACGATCACCCACACGGTGGTGGTGAAGGTCGCGCTCCAATCGGTCGTAAGTCTCCTGTTACTCCTTGGGGTAAACCAACCCTGGGTCTCAAGACTCGTAAGAAAAAGAACAAGTCCGACCAGTACATCATCCGCCGCCGTAAAAAGTAAGGTAGGCTGATACTATAACCGAACGCCTTTGGCGAAGGGAGGTTCACTAATGGGACGTAGCTTAAAAAAGGGTCCTTTCGTGGATGACCACTTGATGAAAAAAGTTGACGAGCAAAATGAAAAGAACGAGAAACGCGTGATCAAAACTTGGTCCCGTCGTTCCACCATTTTTCCTGATTTCGTAGGACATACGTTTGGAGTCTACGATGGCCGCAAACATGTACCAGTTTACGTATCAGAAGACATGGTTGGTCATAAATTGGGTGAATTCGCACCAACTCGTACCTTCAAGGGTCACGTCGACAACGACAAGAAGTCCAAGAAGCGCTAATTTTCTCTTGACAGAGAGGAGGTACAAAGATGGAAGCAAAAGCAGTTGCACGCAATATTCGCATCGCGTCTCGTAAAGTCCGCCTGGTGGTTGACTTGATCAGAGGCAAGCAAGTAGGTGAAGCTTTGGCGATCTTGAAACATACGCCTAAAGCAGCTTCTCCGGTTGTTGAAAAGCTCCTGAAATCGGCTATTGCAAACGCTGAGCACAACTATGAGCTGGATCCAAATGGCTTGGTAGTGGGCAAAATCTTCGTAGACCAAGGTCCTACGTTGAAGCGTTTCCGTCCGCGCGCTATGGGTCGCGCTAGCCGCATCCATAAACGCACGAGCCACATCACAGTGGTACTAAACGAGAAATAAGGAGGGATTACGTGTGGGTCAAAAGGTAAGCCCGGTAGGTCTTCGGATCGGTGTCATTCGTGACTGGGAGTCCAAATGGTACGCTGACAAGGACTTCGCAACTCTGTTGCACGAAGACTTGAAAATCCGTAAGTATGTAAAAGGGCGTCTGAAGGATGCTGCTGTATCCACGATCGAAATCGAACGCGCAGCTAATCGCGTGAACGTTACGATTCACACCGCTAAGCCTGGTATGGTAATTGGTAAAGGTGGTTCAGAGGTTGAAACTCTGCGCAAAACTTTGACCGAACTGACTGGCAAACGCGTTCATATCAACATCAACGAAGTAAAACGTCCGGATCTGGATGCTACTCTTGTAGCTGAAAATATTGCACGCCAATTAGAAAACCGCATTTCTTTCCGCCGTGCGCAAAAGCAATCGATCACTCGTTCGCTGCGCTCAGGTGCTAAAGGTATCAAAACCTTGGTAAGCGGTCGTCTTGGCGGCGCGGACATCGCACGTTCTGAAGGTTACAGCGAAGGTACTGTTCCGCTTCATACATTGCGCGCTGACATCGACTACGGTACTGCTGAAGCACATACCACTTATGGTCGCATCGGTGTTAAAGTGTGGATCTATCGTGGAGAAGTCCTTCCAGCGAGAAAGAACGTCGCTACTGAGGAAGGAGGCAAGTAATCATGTTGACGCCAAAACGCGTGAAACACCGTAAACAACACCGCGGGAAAATGGCAGGTAACGCAAAAGGCGGTACCACTGTTGCGTTCGGTGAATACGGATTGCAAGCAATGGAACCATCTTGGGTAACCAACCGTCAAATCGAGGCTGCCCGTATTGCAATGACCCGTTACATCAAACGTGGTGGTAAAGTCTGGATTAAAATTTTCCCTGACAAACCAGTTACACAAAAACCGCTCGAAGTACGGATGGGTTCCGGTAAAGGTTCTCCTGAGAAATGGGTAGCGGTAGTGAAGCCAGGCAAGATCATGTTTGAACTTGCTGGTGTTCCTGAAGAAGTCGCTCGCGAAGCTATGCGTCTGGCTATGCACAAACTGCCTATCAAGTGCAAGTTCGTGAAGCGTGAAGAAGTGGGTGGTGACGCACATGAAGGCTAATGAGTACCGTAATTTGACCACTGCCGAGCTCGAACAAAACGTTACTTCTTTGAAAGAAGAGTTGTTCAACCTTCGTTTCCAGTTGGCTACGGGTCAACTCGAAACCACATCTCGTATCAAACAAGTGCGTAAGGATATTGCTCGTGCGAAAACCGTCCTGCGCCAGAGAGAATTGGGAATCGGCTAATTATAGGAAGGAGGTTTGAACGATGACCGCAGATCGCAATATGCGTCGAACCGTTGTAGGTCGCGTCGTTTCCGACAAGATGGATAAAACCATTGTTGTTCTTGTTGAAACTTACAAGACACACCCATTGTACGGTAAACGCATGAAATTCTCCAAAAAGTTCAAGGCTCATGATGAGAACAACGCAGCAAAAGTTGGCGACATCGTAGAAATCATGGAAACTCGTCCATTGTCTAAAGACAAGCGTTTCCGTATGGTACGTATCGTTGAAGAGGCAGTAATCGTATAAGTCAGATTTTCGGATAGATAAATCCGAAAGGAGGAACAGTAAATGATCCAAACTCAAACGAGATTGGCTGTTGCTGACAACTCCGGTGCTAAGGAACTCATGTGCATCAAGGTTCTGGGTGGTTCCGGTCGCAAAACGGCGAACATCGGGGATGTTATCGTGTGCTCCGTAAAATCCGCTACACCCGGCGGCGTTGTCAAGAAAGGTCAAGTAGTTAAAGCGGTTGTAGTACGCACAGCAAGTGGCGTTCGTCGTAACGATGGTTCTTACATCCGTTTCGATGAGAATGCAGCTGTAGTTATCAAAGACGATCAATCCCCTCGTGGTACTCGTATCTTTGGACCTGTGGCTCGTGAGCTCCGCGATAAGGATTTCATGAAGATCATCTCTCTGGCTCCAGAGGTTATCTAATTGAACGGCAAAACTCAGGCAGTTTGTTCGATAGGAGGTGCACCAAGCGATGCACGTTAAAAAAGGCGACACTGTTATCGTAAATGCGGGCAAAGATAAAGGCAAAAAAGGTCGCGTTCTCGCTGCTTATCCGAAGAAAGAACGCGTTCTGGTTGAAGGTATCAACCTCGTGAAGAAACACAGCCGTCCGTCCCAAGCTAACCCGCAAGGTGGCATTGTGACTCAAGAAGCAGCTATTCACGTATCCAACGTATCTTTGATCGATCCGAAGTCCGGAAAAGCTACTCGCATCGGTTACAAAGTATTGGATAGCGGCAAGAAAGTTCGGTACGCGAAAAAGTCTGGCGAAGTACTCGACAAGTAGTCAGGTTGGAAAGGAGGATATCCTAAATGGCAACAAGATTGAAAGAAAAGTATACGAGCGAAATCGTGCCTGGTTTGATGAGCAAGTTCAACTACACTTCCATCATGCAAGTGCCGAAAGTAGAAAAGATCATCATCAATATGGGTGTTGGCGAAGCGGTAGCTAACGCTAAGTCCTTGGATACTGCAATCGAAGACCTGCAAATCATCGCTGGTCAAAAGCCTGTAGTAACAAAGGCTAAGAAATCCATCGCGGGTTTCAAATTGCGTGAAGGTATGCCGATCGGCGCAAAGATTACCCTGCGTGGCGAGCGTATGTACCACTTCCTCGACAAATTGATGAACGTATCTCTCCCGCGTGTTCGTGACTTCCGTGGAATTTCTTCCAAGGCTTTTGACGGTCGCGGTAACTACACACTTGGTCTGAAGGAACAATTGATCTTCCCTGAGATCGAGTACGATAAAATTGATAAAGTTCGCGGTATGGACATCGTTATTGTTACTTCCGCGAAAACGGATGAGGAAGCTCGTGAGTTGCTGACTCAAATGGGTATGCCATTCCGTAAATAAACCCACTCGTAAGGAGGGAAGAATGTGGCAAAGAAATCAATGATCATCAAGCAACAGCGGCAGCCGAAGTTTGCAGTACGCGCGTACACTCGTTGCGAGCGTTGCGGACGTCCTCACTCCGTATTGCGCAAATTCAAACTCTGCCGTATTTGCTTCCGTGAACTTGCTTATAAAGGTCAAATTCCAGGCGTGAAAAAAGCAAGCTGGTAATTTGAAACGGGAAGGAGGTTTTCTCTCATGGTTATGACTGATCCAATCGCAGATATGTTGACACGAATTCGTAACGCCAACATGGTTCGCCACGAGAAAGTGGAAATCCCGGCGTCCACCATCAAGAAGGAAATCGCGCGCATTCTGAAAGAAGAAGGCTTCATCCGCGATGCGGAGTTTGTTGAAGACAACAAACAAGGAATCATCCGCGTATTCCTGAAATATGGTGCGAGCAACGAGCGCGTCATCACAGGTCTGAAACGTATCTCCAAGCCAGGACTTCGTGTTTATGCAAAGAACAATGAAGTACCTAAGGTTTTGGGTGGTCTCGGTTGCGCGATCATCTCTACATCCACTGGTGTAATGACTGACAAGCAAGCTCGTCAAGCACACGTTGGTGGAGAGGTTCTCGCATACATTTGGTAATTAATAGATTGTAAATAGCACAGGAGGTGCACCACATGTCTCGTGTCGGTAGAAAACCGATCGTGGTACCTGCAGGCGTTACCCTCGCTCTGAACGGAACTGAGCTGACGGTAAAAGGCCCTAAGGGTCAACTCGTTCGTAGCTTCCATGAAGATATCAAAATCAACATCGCTGAAAACGAAGTAGTAGTAGAGCGTCCAAGCGATAACAAACTTCACCGTTCCCTGCATGGTACGACTCGTGCGCTGGTTGCCAACATGGTAAATGGCGTATCTGAAGGCTTCACTCGTACCCTGGAATTGGTCGGTGTAGGTTACCGTGCTGCCAAAACTGGCAACGGCGTTACTCTCTCTCTTGGTTTCTCCCACCCAGTGGAAGTTACTCCAGAAGAGGGTATCGAAATCGACGTACCTAACCAAACGACTCTGATTGTTAAAGGTATCAACAAAGAGCGTGTAGGCCAAGTTGCTGCTGAGATTCGTTCCCTGCGCAAACCTGAGCCATACAAAGGTAAAGGTATTCGTTACAACAACGAAGTGGTTCGTCGTAAAGAAGGTAAAAAAGGTAAATAAGCTTCTAGCTTCATGAGAAAGGAGGCCGCTTAATGTTTACGAAAGCTGATAAAAACAAAGCTCGGAAAAAACGTCATCTGCGAATCCGCAAACGCGTGATTGGTTCAACCATTCGCCCGCGTCTGAACGTATTCCGTTCTTCTAAGCACATCTACGCTCAATTGATCGACGATGCAACAGGTGCAACATTGGTATCTGCATCTTCTTTGGATAAAGAGCTGGGCCTGAATAATGGCGCTAACGTGGAAGCTGCTACAGCTGTTGGCACACTGATCGCTAAGCGTGCACAAGAAAAAGGTGCGACTGAAGTGATTTTTGACCGCGGTGGTTACATCTATCATGGACGTATTAAAGCACTGGCAGAAGCAGCTCGTGAAGCTGGTCTGCAATTCTAACAACAAGGAGGGTAAGGAATGCGTATCGACCCTAGCAAATTAGAGCTCGAAGAAAAAGTAGTCTCAGTTAACCGTGTAGCAAAAACGGTTAAAGGTGGACGTCGCATGAGCTTCAGCGCCTTGGTTGTTGTGGGAGACCGTAACGGCCACGTAGGTGCTGGTATGGGTAAAGCTCAAGAAGTTCCAGACGCTATTCGCAAAGCGATTGACGATGCTAAGAAAAAATTGATTCGTGTACCGATGAGAGGGACAACTGTCCCACACCAAGTACTGTGCCAATTTGGCGCAGGTAAAGTTCTCATCAAGCCTGCTGCCCCTGGTACAGGAGTTATCGCTGGTGGACCTGTTCGTGCCGTACTCGAACTGGCTGGTGTAGGCGATATTTTAAGTAAGTCTCTTGGTTCCAACAATCCTATCAACATGGTCAACGCTACGCTGGAAGGCCTCGGCCGTCTGAAAACAGCGGAAGATGTCGCGAAATTGCGCGGTAAGACTGTTGACGAGTTGTTGGGTTAATAAGGAGGGAATGAAAATGGCAAAATTGCAAATCACCCTCAAACGCAGTTTGATTGGTCGCACTGTTGACCAACAAGACACTGTAAAAGCTCTGGGTCTTCGCAAAATCAACTCCACTGTAGTGAAGGAAGATAACGCTGCAATCCGTGGAATGGTTTTCAAAGTGAAGCACTTGGTTGAAGTGAAAGAAGTAGAAGCTTAATTGATCATCTCAATTAGTTAGGAGGTGCAACGTATGAAATTGCATGAACTGCAACCTGCAGAAGGATCCCGTCACACTCGTAAGCGCATCGGTCGCGGTATTGGTAGCGGTACTGGCAAAACTGCCGGTAAAGGTCACAAAGGTCAAAACGCTCGTTCCGGTGGCGGTGTTCGCCCTGGTTTCGAGGGTGGTCAAAACCCATTGTACCGTCGTCTGCCTAAGCGTGGTTTCACTAACATCAGCCGCAAAGAATTTGCGATTGTTAGCTTGGACGCGCTGAACCGTTTCGAAGAGGGCACTGTAGTAACACCTGAACTGTTGAAAGAAACTGGTGTTATCAGTGCGCTGCGCGATGGTGTTAAGGTTCTTGCTAACGGTGAACTGACTGTGAAGCTGACTGTAAAAGCTCACAAGTTCTCCGGAGCTGCTGCTGAGAAGATCGCTCAAGTCGGTGGAACAACCGAGGTGATCTAATGTTAGCGTCCTTAACTAACATTTTTAAGATTAGCGACTTGCGTAGTAAGATCCTTTTTACGCTCATGATGCTGGTTGTTTTCCGGATCGGAAGCTTCGTGCCAGTTCCTAACGTAAACGTCGAGTTGTTTCAGGAGAACACAAACCAATTACTGGGCTTGTTGAACACCTTCTCGGGTGGAGCACTGCATAACTTCTCGATTTTTGCCATGGGTATCATGCCGTACATTACGGCATCGATTATCATGCAGCTGATGTCCATGGATGTTGTGCCTAAGCTTACGCAATGGGCTCGTGAAGGGGAAGTTGGCCGTCGCAAGATTGCCACCGTTACCCGTTACGCTACCATCATCCTTGGTTTGATTCAGTCTGTAGGGATGACGATTGGATTCAACAATATGGCGCCTGGATTGCTAAACGACACGTCGGTTAGTAGCTATGCACTCATTGCGTTGACTTTGACAGCTGGGACCGCATTCATGATGTGGATGGGGGAACAGATTACGGAGAAGGGTATCGGTAACGGGATTTCGATCCTGATCGTTGCCGGGATCGTTGCTGGATTGCCTAATGCAGCTGGGACGATTTACACCACGATGTTTGGTGATCCATCTGTAAACGTCTTTTTCAGCATCGTCAAAGTTCTGCTTATCCTATTGGTGGTCCTCGCCATTATTGTCGGGGTTATCTTCATGCAGCAAGGTATTCGTAAGATTCCAGTGCAATATGCGAAACGAGTGGTTGGACGCAAAATGTACGGTGGTCAATCTACCCACATTCCACTGAAAATCAACTCTGCTGGTGTTATTCCTGTTATCTTTGCGGTATCGCTGGTAATGTTCCCGTCAACAATTGCTCAGTTCTGGGTGGATGCATCTGGACAAGGATTTGCTAACTGGATTTATCAGAACTTCCAAGTCAATAAACCATTAGGAATGACGCTCTACGCTATCTTGATTCTCGGATTCACCTACTTCTACACATTCGTACAGATCAACCCTGTACAAATGGCAGAAAACATGAGAAAAAATGGCGGTTACATTCCTGGTATCCGACCTGGTAAAAACACTGAGGTATTCATTACTCGTACATTAAACCGGTTAACATTGGCGGGCGCTTTGTTCCTCATGACAATTGCCATTTTGCCATTCTTCTTCGGTAGTATTGCAAACTTGCCGCAATCCATTTTCATCGGCGGTACATCGCTCTTGATCGTGGTCGGGGTATGCTTGGATACAATGAAGCAGATTGAAAGTCAGATGATCAAACGCCACTACCAAGGGTTTATCAAGTAATGACTTAGATGTTTACAGAAAAGCTTCTGTAGCTTTTTGATGGGACGGAGGGAATGGACTTGAATATAATTCTGATGGGACTGCCTGGAGCCGGTAAAGGGACACAGGCAGAACGTATCGTAAAAGAGTTTGACATCCCGCACATTTCGACTGGCGACATGTTCCGAGCTGCGGTCAAAAACGAAACGCCGCTCGGACTAGAGGCTAAATCCTACATGGATAAAGGTCATCTCGTCCCAGACGAGGTCGTCATTGGTATTGTGCGGGAGCGCCTTTCGATGGAAGACTGCGCAAAGGGATTCCTCCTAGATGGTTTTCCGCGCACAGTTCCTCAGGCGGAAGCGTTGACAGCTACAGTAAAAGAGCTGGGACGCGAAATTGACCATGTAATTAACATCAACGTTCAACGCGAGCAATTGATTGAACGTCTGACCGGTCGCTGGATTTGCCCTGTTTGTGGTGCTAGCTATCACACGATGTTCAATCCTCCAAAAGAGGCTGGCGTATGTGATAAAGATGGTGGTAAGCTGTATCAGCGCGAAGATGACAAGATCGAAGTGGTAACACAACGTCTTGACGTGAATATCGAGCAAACACAGCCACTTATCGACTACTACTCCGCACAGGAACTTCTGCGAGATATCGATGGAGAACAAGATATCCAGGTAGTGTTTGCGGAAATTAAGTCTTTGTTGCGAGGGTAATTGCGAATGATTATCCTAAAGTCGAAAGCAGAACTTGAGGTTATGCGCGAAGCTGGTCGTATCGTCGCACTCACCCATCAAGAACTGGCCAAGGCGATCAAGCCTGGTGTCACGACGAAGCAACTAGACGAAATTGCCGAGACCTTTATTCGAAGCATGGGAGCAATTCCATCGTTTAAAGGCTATGGTGGCTTTTCAGGAAGTATCTGTGCTTCAGTCAATGAAGAACTCGTACACGGGATCCCAGGTAAACGGGCGTTGCAAGAAGGAGACATTATCAGTATCGACATTGGTGCCCAGTTTCAGGGTTACCATGGCGACTCCGCTTGGACGTATCCGGTCGGTAAGATTTCAACAGAAAACCAGAAGCTGCTCAGAGTAACGGAAGAGTCGTTGTACAAGGGGCTTGAAAAAGCTGTTCCGGGTGGACGCTTATCCGATATCTCTCATGCGATTCAGGTTCATGCAGAAGCTGCCGGCTTCACACTCGTTCGCGAGTATGTGGGGCATGGGATCGGGCAAAACTTGCACGAAGATCCACAGGTTCCTAATTACGGCCCTCCTGATCGAGGACCGCGGTTAAAACCAGGCATGGTGTTGGCAATTGAGCCAATGGTAAATGCCGGCGAACGTTATGTCCGCACATTGGAGGACAATTGGACGGTAGTAACAGTGGATCGGAAAACTTGTGCTCATTTTGAACACACCATCGCGATTACGGAAGATGGCTATGAGATTTTTACACGGACATAAAAACGGTAGTTCCGAATGCTTCGGGATTGTCGTTCAACGTGTCGACGATAAGTTCGTTGTGTGATCATTTCGCAAAACTCATGGTCCGACTGAAGAGCAGAAGAAAGGAGAGTTTACCATGGCAAAAGATGATGTAATTGAGGTGGAAGGTACGGTAATCGAACCTTTGCCAAATGCTATGTTTCGAGTAGAATTAGAGAATGGACATAAAGTCCTCGCTCACGTCTCTGGAAAAATCCGCATGCACTTTATCCGTATCCTGCCGGGGGATAAAGTAACTGTTGAACTGTCGCCGTACGACTTAACCCGCGGACGTATTACGTACCGCTATAAATAGTAAGCAAAACCCCTAGAAAAGGGAGGCAAGAACCATGAAAGTGAGACCTTCGGTTAAACCGATCTGCGAGAAATGCAAGGTTATCCGTCGCAAAGGTAACGTAATGGTTATTTGTGAAAATCCGAAGCATAAGCAAAAACAAGGGTAAACAAGGAGGTGCTTTAGACACATGGCACGTATTGCAGGCGTAGACTTGCCGCGCGAAAAACGCGTTGAAGTTGCTCTTACCTACATTTTTGGTATTGGCCGCCCCACGTCTCAAAAAATTCTGTCCGCCACTGGCGTAGATATGAACACTCGTGTTCGCGATCTGACAGAAGATGAAGTGAACAAACTTCGTGAGTACATCGATAAAACTGTGAAGGTGGAAGGTGACCTCCGTCGTGAGATCTCCCTCAACATCAAGCGTCTGATGGAAATCGGTTGCTTCCGTGGCATCCGTCATCGTCGTGGACTTCCAGTTCGCGGTCAACGTTCTAAAACAAATGCTCGTACGCGTAAAGGTCCACGCCGTACAGTAGCAAACAAGAAGAAGTAAAGGAGGGTAATCTGACATGGCGAAAAGAAAACAAGCTACAGCAACTCGTACCCGTCGTCGTGACCGTAAGAATGTTGAAGTCGGCGTAGCACACATCCGTTCTACTTTCAACAATACGATCATCACTATCACGGATCCACACGGTAACGCGATCTCTTGGTCCAGTGCTGGTTCCCTCGGCTTCAAAGGCTCCCGTAAAAGCACGCCATTTGCTGCGCAAATGGCTGCTGAATCGGCTGCACGCGTTGCTATGGAACACGGTATGCGTTCCCTTGAAGTATCAGTAAAAGGCCCAGGTGCTGGTCGTGAAGCTGCGATTCGTTCCCTGCAAGCTACTGGTCTTGAAGTGAACATGATTAAAGACGTGACGCCAATTCCGCATAACGGTTGCCGTCCACCAAAACGTCGCCGCGTGTAACTGGTTTATATCGTTCAGAACATGTCCATACTAGAATGGTAAATTCTGATTTATAGCTTGTCATGCACGCAAACGGTAAACCGCCGGGGAAATTCCTGAGTGGGCACGTATGCGGCCCACCCCAGGATTTCGACGTTTTGAAGGAGGGTTTGTTTAATGATAGAAATAGAAAAACCAAAAATCGAGGTTGTGGAAGTTAGCGACGACAACTCGTATGGAAAGTTTGTTGTAGAACCTCTAGAGCGCGGATACGGAACTACCCTTGGCAACTCGCTGAGACGAATTCTTCTTTCGTCCTTGCCAGGCGCGGCAGTTCGTACTGTTCAAATCGATGGGGTTCTTCACGAATTCTCCACAATTGAAGGCGTCGTTGAAGATGTAACCGAGATCATCCTGAACATCAAAGGCTTGGCGCTGAAGATCCATTCCGATGAAGAAAAAGTAATCGAGATCGATGCAGAAGGCGAAGGCGTTGTCAAAGCGGGAGATATCCGTGCTGACAGTGATGTGGAGGTCTTAAACCCTGATCTTCATATTGCAACGTTGGCCAATGGCGGTCGTCTGCATATCCGCATGACAGCTGGACGTGGTCGTGGTTATGTTCAATCTGACGGAAACAAATCTGAGGATCTGCCTATTGGTGTGATTCCGATTGATTCCATCTACACGCCGATCAAGCGCGTTAACTATCAAGTGGAAAATACCCGTGTAGGGCAAATGACCAACTATGACAAGTTAACACTTGAGGTTTGGACTAACGGTAGTATCAGTCCGGAAGAAGCCGTGAGTCTCGGCGCAAAAATCATGACGGAGCACCTGAACCTATTTGTCGGTCTGACTGACGAGGCGAAGGATGCAGAAATCATGGTAGAAAAGGAAGAGGACAAGAAAGAGAAAGTTTTGGAGATGACTATCGAAGAGCTGGATCTTTCTGTTCGTTCCTACAACTGCTTGAAGCGTGCCGGTATTAATACCGTGCAAGAGCTGACGCAGAAGACCGAAGAGGACATGATGAAAGTACGCAATCTGGGGCGCAAATCTCTTGAAGAAGTTCAAGAAAAGTTAGCTGAACTGGGCCTGTCCCTGCGTAGCGACGACTAGAGTAGCAAACCAAGAAGCAAGCTTTTGTTCTCTCGAGTAAGAGGGAGGTAAACCACATGGCACAACGTAAATTGGGTCGTCGTAGCTCAGCTCGTAAAGCGCTGTTCCGCGACTTGGTAACAGACCTGATCATCAACGAGCGTATCGAAACTACAGAGATGAAGGCGAAAGAATTGCGCCCAATCGCTGAAAAAATGATCACGCTCGCGAAACGTGGCGATCTGCATGCTCGCCGTCAAGTTGCTGCTTTTGTTCGCAAAGAAGTTGCGAATGCAGAAGGCCGCGATGCAGTTCAAAAACTGTTCGATGAAATCGCTCCTCGCTTCAAAGAGCGCAACGGTGGATACACACGTATCCTGAAAACCGGCCCTCGCCGTGGCGACGCTGCTCCAATGGCGTACATCGAATTCGTTTAATACATGTAAACAGGTCGTTTACTTAGACTTTGGTCTGGTAAATTACCGCGAAAAGGGTGGGGGCAGATCTGGTCATAGGCTGGACTCTGATTCAACCCTTTTTTCCTTTCTCATAGGAATCCTGCTAGTCAGTTCCCTGTGAAGGCTGGGGAGGTTGTGAGTGCCTCATGAACGAAGAAAACCTGCTGGCATTGCGAGATGTTTCTTATACCTACGATGGTGAGGATGGCCAACGGGTTCCGGTACTACAAGGTGTTGACCTTACCATTCAAAAAGGTTCCTTTGTATCCGTACTGGGTCACAACGGTTCCGGCAAGTCAACGATGGCGAAGCTGATGAATGCTCTGTTGCTTCCAGAAGGCGGCACGGTACTGATCAGTGGAATGGATACGAAAAATGGGGAGCTTCTTTGGGAAATTCGACGACATGTTGGCATGGTCTTTCAGAACCCGGACAATCAGATTGTTGGGGCTACAGTGGAAGATGATGTCGCCTTTGGCCTAGAAAACATGGGTGTGGACCCCAAAGAGATGCGTGATCGTATTGATGGGGCGCTCGTTTCTGTAGGGATGGAGTCTTATTTACAGGCACAACCACATCGTTTGTCTGGTGGACAAAAGCAGCGAGTGGCGATCGCAGGGATTATGGCGATGCGTCCTTCTGTCATCATCTTGGATGAAGCGACAGCGATGCTTGATCCACAAGGAAGAATGGAAGTGCTGAATCTGGCTCGTCAACTGAACCGTGACGAGGGACTCACGATCATTAACATTACCCATTTTCCGGAAGAAGCCATCTATTCAGATAAGGTCATCGTCATGAATGCGGGTGAAGTCCTGATGGAAGGTCAGCCGGATGAAGTGTTTAATGAGGTAGATCGATTGAAACAGGTGGGATTGGATGTACCATTTGCCGTTCGACTGCGACATGCACTTCATTCCAAAGGGATTGATTTACCGTTTGTCCTGCATCAAGAGGAGCTGGTGGAGCACGTATGCAAATTACTTTTGACCAAGTAAGCCATATCTACTCAAAGGGAACACCGTTCGAACGAGTTGCCTTACACAATATTTCGCTGACGATTCCATCCGGTTCGTTTGTCGGAATAATTGGCCACACGGGCTCGGGTAAGTCAACGCTTATCCAGCACTTGAACGGGTTGCTGATGCCTAGTACAGGGCAGATTACCCTGGGTGATGCGGTCATTACTCCAAAGCGGCGATTACCCCATGCTCGAAGGCGCGATATTGGGCTCGTCTTTCAATATCCTGAACATCAGTTGTTTGAAGAAACGGTTGCCAAGGATGTTGCATTTGGACCGCTCAACTTTGACTTGCCAACGGAAATGGTGGAAGCACGCGTAAGGGAGTCCCTTGAAATTGTCGGCCTGGATTATGCCACGATCAAGGATCGCTCGCCGTTTCATTTGAGTGGTGGGCAAATGCGACGTGTTGCTTTGGCTGGTGTTCTTGCCATGCAGCCGAAGGTTCTGGTATTGGATGAACCAACTGCGGGTCTTGATCCAGCAGGACGAGTAACGATTCTGGAAGGGATCTACCGGATTCATCGGGAACAAAACCTCACGACACTATTGGTAACGCACAGCATGGAAGAGGCAGCCCGCTATGCAGACTATTTGCTTGTGATGGCGCAAGGTCAAGTAGCTTTGCAGGGGAAGCCGGAGGAAGTATTCATGCAAGTGGATCGTCTCCGAGAGCTGTCTTTGGATGTACCGGAAACGGTGGCTCTCGTATCGCAAATGAATCAAATGCTGCCGGACAAGGCTAGTCTGCCGAGCTCCCTTTATCGGGAGGAAGAGCTGATTGCCCATCTGCTGGAACGACTGTCCGTACCAAAGGAGGGCTAGGCATGCTGCAGAATATCGCAATTGGTCAATACGTACCAGGGCAATCTTTTTTACATCGTGCAGATCCACGAAGCAAGCTTCTCTTCATCATTCTTTTTGCTACCCTGATTTTTCTGGCTAACAATACGGTTACCTACGCCATACTCATTGGTTTTACCTTGTATGCTGCACTTCTTTCTAGGCTTTCATTGTCCTATATATTAAACAGCTTAAAGCCAGTCTGGATCCTGATTTTATTTACCGTCGTCTTGCATGTTTTCATCACGAAAGGCGGAACGGTCTACTTTCAGTGGGGATGGTTTACAGTAGAAGAAGAGGGAGTTCGCCAGGCGATCTTCATATCTTTGCGCTTGGGTCTTTTGATTCTCATTAGTTCCTTGCTAACACTGACAACCTCTCCAATCGATTTGACGGAAGGTTTGGAGCGTTTACTAGGACCACTAGGGAAGATTGGCATACCGGTTCATGATATTGCCCTGATGATGTCAATTGCACTCCGGTTCATTCCGACCCTGATGGAAGAAACGGATAAAATCATCAAGGCTCAGACCGCAAGAGGAGCCAATTTCACCAGTGGAAGTCTCGTGCGCAGAGCCAAGAATCTGATTCCGATTGCTATCCCATTGTTCGTCAGTGCGTTTCGGCGTGCAGAAGAGCTGGCTTTGGCAATGGAAGCACGTGGCTATCGTGGAGGAGTAGGAAGAACGCGGCTGAATAAGCTGACGTTTACCTGGCGTGATGTAATTGTAGCTGTTGTGAGTGTGATCTTGGTAATCGTGATTGGATGGTGGCGTACATGAAGCGACTGCGATGTGTTTTGGCATATGACGGGACTGACTTCAGCGGTTTTCAGGTACAGCCAGATCAAATAACGGTCCAGGGTGAAATTGAGGCTGCATTGAAGAGGGTTACCGGAGAGGATATCCAAGTCTTCGGTTCAGGCCGGACAGATGCGGGTGTTCATGCACGGGGTCAAGTGATTCATTTTGACACGTCGAGCAACATTCCGATGGATAAATGGCGGTTTGTGTTGAACAATCAGTTGCCGAATTCTATTGTCATTCGGACAGTCGAAGAAGTCGATGCCTCTTTTCATGCGCGTTTTGACGTGCAAGTAAAAGAATATCGATATTGCATCGACAACAATCCGGTGGCAGATGTATTTCGACATCGTTACGCCGATCATGTCCGGTTTCCGTTAGATGTGGACGCGATGCAGCAGGCTGCTCATTATTTGGTGGGTGAACATGATTTTACTTCCTTTTGCTCGGCAAAGACATTCGTGGAGGACAAGGTTCGGACCGTGTACGGGCTCATCGTGGAAAAAAGCGGAGACGAGGTATGGGTGACATGCCGAGGCAACGGTTTTTTGTACAACATGGTTCGAATTATTGTGGGGACTTTGGTTGAAGTAGGGCAAGGAAAAAGAAACCCTGCTGAACTGAGGGAAATCCTCGCCGCATGTGATCGGGAAAAGGCAGGTAAGACAGCACCAGCCAAGGGTCTGACCATGTGGGAAGTTGTCTACTAGTTCTCTGATTTCCAACTATTAGACGTACGAGCAGCACTTGACTATGTGACGTCTATGTAGTACGATATTCCTTGGTATTTTAACCCCGCCTAGCCCCACTCTAGCCCCGGGATTGAATGACAAGATCGTGATTACATGGAACACCTGGAAGAGTTGCTCACCCGTAACAGCAATTATCTTCCATTGCAAGTTTCGGTTGTTTTGGTTATAAGTAGATGGATATGTGTTAGGTAAGATATTTAGGAGGGACAAAAATGCGTACCACATATATGGCGAAACCGCTCGAAGTTGAGCGCAAATGGTACATCGTTGACGCTGAAGGCCAAACGCTTGGTCGTCTGGCGAGCGAAGTAGCTTCTATCCTGCGCGGAAAATTGAAACCAGAATTCACTCCTCACGTTGACGCTGGCGATTTCGTAATCGTAATCAACGCTGACAAAGTGAAATTGACTGGTAACAAACTGAATGACAAAATTTACTACACTCACTCCCTGTATCCAGGTGGTTTGAAAAAAACCACTGCTGGCGCAATGCTGAACAAGAGACCAGATCGTATGTTCGAACTGGCGGTAAAAGGCATGCTGCCTAAAAACAGCCTGGGACGTCAAATGTTCACCAAGCTGAAAGTATACGCTGGAACTGAGCATCCTCACGCAGCACAAAAACCAGATGTTTGGCAAATTCGCGGTTAAGGTAAAGGGAGGAAATATACGTGGCACAAGTACAATACTACGGTACAGGTCGTCGTAAGCACTCCGTAGCACGCGTTCGCCTGGTTCCAGGTGAAGGTCGCATCGTGATCAACAAGCGTGAAATGGACACTTACTTTGGTTTGGAAACACTGAAATTGATCGTAAAACAACCACTCGTTTTGACTGAAACTCTTGGTCGTTACGATGTATTGGTTAACGTAAACGGCGGCGGAACCACTGGCCAAGCTGGTGCAATCCGTCACGGCGTTGCTCGCGCTCTGCTGAAAGCAGATCCGGAACTGCGCGGCGCTCTGAAACGCGCTGGCTTCCTGACTCGCGATCCTCGTATGAAAGAGCGTAAGAAATACGGCTTGAAAGCAGCTCGTCGCGCACCTCAATTCTCCAAGCGCTAATTGCTGTTCGATACAAACCCCTTGTCTGTTCGCAGGCAGGGGGTTTTTCCTTTTCACAAACGGGTATATTTGTCCATGTTTGTCCATATGATGGAACGAGAATGGGACAAAGGGGACGATACACTGTGACACGAAAAGGAGTAGGCTGGATATTGGCTTTCGCGGTGCTTATGCTGTTGTTCACCTACGAAGCGCCTGATCGCTCTTCCTGGCAGGCATGGTCGTTACCATTGACGGGAACGGTCATGGCCATTGACCCTGGGCATGGGGGAATAGACGGCGGTGCCGTTTCCAAAGCCGGGGATGTGGTTGAGAAAGAAGTGACTTTGGCTATTAGCATGTACTTGCGGGATTTCCTTCAGCAGTCAGGAGCGTTTGTAGTTATGACGAGGGAGGAAGACAAGGATTTGGCGAGTCCAGATGCGGCGCAGGCACGCAAACGAAAATCTGAGGATATTCGAAACCGAGTAAGGCTGGTCAATGATAGTACACCGGATTTTTTGGTCAGCATACACGTCAATTCCATCCCTTCTCCGAAATGGTCGGGAGCACAGACTTTTTATTCCCCTGCGTTCAAAAAGAGCGCAGAAGTTTCTTACTTGATACAAGATGAGATCAAACGGGTGATAGGCCATACGGATCGGGTTCCGAGTAAGACGAATAATGTGTTCTTGATTCGAGAAGTCAACTGCCCGTCCGTTTTGGTTGAAGTAGGCTTTGTCAGCAATACGGAGGAGGCAAAGCGTCTCCAGAGCGTCGAATACCAAAAGGCAATGGCGAATGCCATTTATCAGGGGATCTTGCGTCAGTACTCGGGAGAAAAAGCGCCAATTACACCTTAAGAGGGCGGTGGTCGTGTCCCGACCGCCCGAATATGCTATAATGAACGCGCATACGCTGTCGTTATACCAGCATGAAAATGTTTGAAAAGATCATAGATGAGGTGAACCAGAATGTTGACCAGAGAACAGGTTCTCGAAGCACTACGCGATGTAAAAGACCCTGAAATTAATCGTAGCTTGGTCGAGCTCAACATGATTCGGGATATCCATATTGAAGACAAGACAGTTAGTCTCACGGTCGTTCTGACGATTTCAGGCTGTCCGCTCAAAGCCAAGATCGAGGACGATGTCATCTCAGCTGTGAAAAAGCTGGGAGCCGAAGAGGTACGCCTGCAATTCGGTTCGATGACAGATGAGGAACGCGCGGCTCTGTCTGCCCAGCTTCGCAAGAATCAAGGTGGGCAAACACATAACATGACACCGGGACAAGCTCCCCTCTTGAACCCGATCTTGGCGAAGGATTCTAATACGACCTTTATCGCGGTCACTTCTGGAAAAGGTGGCGTCGGAAAATCGACGGTAACAGTGAACCTGGCTGTTGCACTCGCGCGTTTAGGAAAAAAAGTGGGCATTATCGACGCGGACATCTACGGCTTTAGTGTGCCCGATATGATGAATATTGAACAACGTCCAACCGTGATTGGTGAAACCATTCTGCCAGTTGAAAAGCAAAACGTAAAGGTTATGTCCATGGGCTTTTTTGTGGAGGATAATTCTCCGATCATTTGGCGTGGCCCTATGTTGGGTAAAATGCTGCGTAACTTTTTCACTGAAGTGCACTGGGGCGATGAATTGGATTATCTCTTGTTGGACTTGCCTCCAGGAACGGGAGATATGGCCCTCGACGTGCACACCATGATCCCGCAAAGCATGGAGATTGTGGTAACGACTCCTCATGCTACTGCAGCGTTTGTAGCAGCCCGTGCAGGCGCTATGGCAAAGCGGACCGGTCATGAAATCCTCGGTATTGTGGAAAACATGGCATGGTACGAAGCAAAGGATGGCTCGAAAGAGTACGTGTTCGGGCGCGGTGGAGGAGCTAAGCTTGCTGAGACATTGACATGTGAGCTGCTCGCTCAAATTCCGCTGGGCCAACCAGAAAATCATCCATCTGAACCTGATTATTCCCCATCCATCTATGGAGAAAAGACGGAAATTGGTCAGCTGTACATCGATATGGCCAAACGTGTCATAGAAAAATGCGGGGAAGCTGTCAAACAATAATATCTGAGAAGTTGAAAAAGGTGGGCTCTGCAATAGAGCTCACCTTTTTGTTTTAGGAAGAAGGGTTGCCACCGCCGGCGGAACGTCCACCGCCGGAACCTCCTCCGTCACCTTCTTTTCCCTTTCCTTTTTTCTTCGGCTTCAGTTCCTTTGGTTTTGTCAAGTCCTCGGATACTTTGGTCATGATCTTCATGAGTTCAGCCTGGAACAAAGGACTTTGCAAGGACTCCTTCATCACTTGCATGGTTTGTTGTCGATAAGCAGAGCTTTTCATCAGGTCCATCAAATTTTTCTCAAACTCAGGGTCTTTCATTACGCTTATGAGCTCTTTTTGGTATTCAGGGTCCTTCATCAGGTCCTTCATTAGTGTTTTTTGCTCGTTTTTCATGGATTTCGCCATGGCGCTTGCAAACTTAGGGTCTTTAAACGCTTCTTTAATGTGCGTGCTATTGGGATTCGTCATGCTTTGAATCAAAGTTGTCCGTACTGTCGACTCGTCCAACATCAGGCTTTGTTTGAACTTGTCATCCTTCATCATTTTACCTACAGATTGCTTCGCTTCGTCCGTCTGCAATATGTCCAGCACCATGTCTTTGACGCTTTTATAATCAGGCTGAGACGAACTTTGCGCTTGTCCGCCACCCCCGCAACTGGTGAGCACCAGACAGACAAGAGCGGTTAACCAAAAAGACATTGTCTTCTTTCTCACGGGGTGGACACCTCCTTCTTTACTCTGCCTACAAGTAACGTGTGCATTTTGTTTTGTTCTTACGCTAGTATTTTCTTGTATCCATTGGTACAATCATATTCGATGTGGATGGGAGGGAATATTTGGTGAGTTTGCGTAAGTATGGCTGGCTTTTTATTACCACGCTCTTGCTTGGGGGATTAGGCGGAATCCTGGTTGCCCTTGTTTTTGATTTGGACAAGCTGTTAGAAGGCAGTACAGGTAATTTATTTGTAGGCTTATTCATGTATTTATTGTACGGAATGACCATTAGTATTGTGGCGCAGATGGGCTTTTTTGCGTATATGACGATTAATTATTTCGCCAAAACGATATTTAAAACGGCTTCCTTGTGGAAAAGCGTTCAAGTATTTCTTATTTTGTTTGTCTTTTTCGATATGATTTATCTTCGCTATACATCCTTGGGTGAAGGAAATGGATTTGGCCCGTACTTTATTGAGCCAACGCTATTATTGATTGTTGCCATTGTTACCGCATATGGAAAAGTGAGTCTGACCAATAAATCTGCATGGATACCGACGACGTTCTTTATGTTTGTTGTCACGGCACTGGAATGGATTCCAGCTTTGAAGGAAGATAATGTGCGTGCAACGCTGTCCATGCTCGTTCCACTATTGTTTTGTAACGTCTGGCAAGTCATGCAATTGCACCGTCTGGTAAAAAGAGAAAGCTGACCCAATGAAGGTCAGCTTTTTTTGTTTTAGTGAATTTCTTTGCTGTCTACACTTGTACCTGAAATGAGTTCAGATACCGTAACGAATTCATATCCATCCTTGCGAAGCTGGTCAATGATCACAGGAAGGGCAAGATGTGTATCTTTTGCAGAATCGCTCGCATGCATCAGGATGATGTCTCCTGGATGAGCTTTCGACAATACATTATTGATGATCACATCTGTTCCCGGATTGGTCCAATCTTTTGAGTCCGTATCCCATTGGATGACTGTATAACCCATGCGATTCGCGATTTCCAGCACTCTTTTGTCAAAATCACCATTTGGCATCCGAATGAGCGTTGGTTTTTTTCCAGTCATTTCGGTAAGAATGGAGTCGGCTTTGCCCATTTGGGAGCGAATCTCTTCATCGGAGTATTTGGTGTAGTTATCGTGCTTGTGACCGTGCGAACCAATTTCTAAGCCATCTTCTTTGATTCGTTTCAAGACGTCCGGATGTCGTTGGCTCCAAGGGGAGGAGAGGAAAAAGGTAGCTTTGTTAATCTTTTTTTCTTTCAACACATCCAATATGGGTAATGCTCGTGTTTCACCCCAGCTAATATCAAAGGTCAGGGCGATTTTCTTTTCTTTGGTGTCGACCTTATAAATGGCTTGGGGGGCTTGGGCGCTGGCACCTTCAGCAAAGGCAGCAATTGAATCTCGTTCCGCATAACCAATTCCAGCTGTGAGTACAATGGCTGCGACGATAATTAAGATTTGCTTTAATCGTTTCGCGCTGATCACGTAAATGAATTTCATGGATAAGCACCTCCTTTGTCCGATAACAGTTTATGCAGGGAAGACAAGGATATTCTTTGGCCTGTTGGCTATTGTTGAGGTACAATGCATATAGTGAAATAAGAGGCAGTAAAGGGGTGTGGTGCATGGGCAACCGATTGCAGCATTTATGGCTTGATAACCGAAAATTTTTCTTCGCCGCATGCTTATTATTTTTGGGTGGCGCCTTGATTGGGTATTTTCAAGCACCGCTTGTCGAAGATATGGTCGATAAAATGATGGGCCAATTAAAGGAGATTGCTGAACGGATAAAAGATAACGGCGGTGGACCTTTAGCGGTATTCTGGATGATTTTTTCCAATAATGTTTTCAGTGCATTGATGATGATGGCGCTGGGAATATTGTTTGCATTCTTTCCTATAATTGGATTGCTCGCAAATGGAGTGCTGCTTGGATTTATCCTTTTCAAGTACAGTGCGGCGGGAGTAAGTCCATGGCTTATTTTTAGTGCAGGTATTTTGCCACATGGAATTTTTGAGCTTCCAGCTATCCTGTTTGCAGCGGGAGTCGGTATTCGTTTAGGAGTACTGAGTTTACGATCTGTGGGAGTTCTGATCCAACCGCACAAGCTGGAACGATTGAAAAATGACTGGTACGATACACTCAAGCAATTTCCAATAGCGGTTCTTACTGTGGTCGTATTGTTATTCGTCGCTGCCATTGTGGAGAGCGCGATTACTCCAACCATTCTCAAGGAAGCAGTGGGCCAACAACTGCAGCAATTGAACTTACTGAAATAATTCAGATTTGCGAACAAATTGAAGCCTTCCTAAACGGGGGGCTTTTTATTTTGAATAGGGCTGAATTTTGATGGAAAGGATAGAGGAGAGACTCGTAAGGCGGAGGGCGATATCGTTGCTAGGGTTTTTATTCAATACGAAAGAAGTACAGGAACTAGAATACTTGTTAAAACGCGAGCTGGAAGAGATGCTCCTTGATTTTAGTGATAAACGAATTGATCATCTAGTGAAGCGGGCCATGGAGGAGAGATACTCCATCATGTTTCGTATGTATGCAAGAATCGCCTCTCCCAATGAGTTATCCAAGTATGTCAGACGCAGAAAACTCGGAGAGGAACACTATACTTAAAAACTTTTTTTAAAAACCTATTGACTCAAATATAGGTAACGTGATAGATTAATTCTTGTCCTTAAGACGCCATCACAAAAAACGATGAACATTGAGGACAGGAAATTGCTCTTTGAAAACTGAACAGCGAAAGCGTTAATGAGTCTATCATTAAATGATTTGCCAGCTTTGAACCAGTAACAAACTTTATTGGAGAGTTTG
>NZ_JBIAOR010000021.1:0-64500 GCF_042878995.1 Brevibacillus sp. NPDC003359 | reverse complement strand
TTGAAAAAGAAGGCAAACTGACGAAAGCAACAGCTACCAGCAACCCAGACGGCACCATTCAGGGCTTCGCAGTCATTTCTCTCGATCCTGAAAACCAGGACGGCGGAGCATTCATCGCTCTGGACCCTGCTATGAACCTGGAAGAAATGGCGAAAGAAAAAGGCATCTCCGTAGAAGAGCTGATCGAGCAGCTTAAAGAAGAAGGCAAGCTGGCAATGAATGTTTCCTTGACAACTATCAACCTGGACGAAATGGCTAAAGAAAAAGGCATCTCTGTGGAAGAGTTGATCAAGCAGCTTGAAAAAGAAGGCACGATCGCCACTGGTGAAGCAGCTTCCTTTACTAAACCTGCAATCAGTTTGGAGCAAATGGCAAAAGAAAAGGGCATCTCCGTGGAAGAGTTGATCAAGCAGCTTGAAAAAGAAGGAAAAATCACACGGGGCGAAACAGTAGCACCTGCTTCCCAAAAATAAACCATACGTCAATTGTGATACAGGCACACTGTCAAATAACGAAAGCAAATACCTCTGACGCGATGCTGTCAGAGGTATTCCTACATGTATTGGCGAAGCGAGGAAGGCGGCCGCCATGTAATGGACACACAATTCCTTTATGATAGATAACCGATGCTTTTACAAATGATGTCAGTCCATTTTCCATGCATCATTGCTATGATAGATAACGACAGATTACGTTCGGATTCATTTTAGAAACGAGGTGATGCCTGGTGAAACGAATTCTACTCATTGAGGATGAGATACCGATTGCGCGTCTTATCAGCGTCTATCTGGAACGAGCAGGCTACGCAGTAAAGTGGAACGTAGGTGATCACGAGGCGATTCCGACTTTCCTGTCCTGGAAACCTGAACTTGTCCTGCTTGACTTGATGCTGCCTGATCACGACGGTCTGGACATACTCGACCAGATTCGCCAATACGGCAGTTGTCCCGTCATCATTATCACTGCGCGCGGTACCGTTCCAGACAAGCTCCAAGGGCTGGCACAAGGTGCAGATGATTACATCGCCAAGCCATTTGATCCAGAAGAAGTGCTCGCCCGTGTACAAGCTGTGCTCCGCCGTTCCCCTTATATCGCCGAAGCAGATACGATCAGACTCGGGACACTTTCCATAGATGTTACTGCCCAAAATGCCTTGATCGGGAAAACACCCCTTGCCTTGATGCCACGGGATTGGCAGCTGCTCGTTTTCCTGGCGCGACATCCCAACCAATGCTTCAGCCGCGATCAGTTGCTGGATCAGGTCTGGGGAATGGATTTTGAAGGGGGCGATCGCTCTGTGGATACCGCAGTGAAGCGCTTGCGCAAAAGCTTGCTGCCTTGGCCGACTTCCGAAGGGGAAATCAGCACAATCAGAGGAATGGGGTATAGCCTGCGTGTTTACTAAACGATCTACTTCTACTAGAACTGCTGTGCCGCTCTTGCGTTACTGGACGTGGCGCTATGCCTTGATATTATCCGTCATTCTTTTTGGTATCGGCTTTTTTGGCATCTATTGGATTAACAAAGCAGCTACAGAACAACAGTTTGAAGTATTGGAAGCAAGAACAGAGTTGCTCGCTGATTCGTATACCAAGGTGTTGCTTGCCAAGGGCACCTCGACTTCTTCTGTAAAGATAGAGGATTTCGCACAAACAACAGTTGGTGTTTCTAGTCAGGTTGTCACTGCTGTGGCTGGCCCTGCGTCTCCGGCTATTATTGACACCGCAACACCCGCAGCCAATACCGCCATGATCGCATTTCGAGTCATGCCGACTGTTCCAATCGATCACGTGGTACAGATTTACGATGATGCAGGCAAGACGTTCAAGAAGGATATGGTGAATCAGACGACGACCGCTACCATTGCGCAGTTGCCTACTCCTGTCCAGCCTGTGGACAAAACAAAGGAAGTACGGGAGGTCGTTGCCATAAAAGGAGCTACCTGGCTGCGTGTAGGTGTCCCTTACTATGAACACAATGCAGTCGCAGGCACTTATTACGTCAGTACCCCCCTTAACAATGATTTGGTTCACACCTATATCACAATCATGGTTTCCGTCGGGATCATCACCTTGTGCGGTTGGGCCATCGTCTATGTGCTGTCTCGCTCGTTAACACAACCCCTGCGGCAACTTGCAATAGCGGCAGAACAAATATCCAGCGGGAATTATACACCTTCCTTGCCCAATTCTTCCAAAATCAAAGAAGCGGAAATCAGTCAGCTGATTCATTCCTTTGACGAAATGGCGAAACGGCTTGGACAACTAGAGCGGATGCGCACCGATCTTTTGGCTGGTGTTTCCCATGAGCTGCGTACCCCTGTCACCTCGATCCGCGGGATGATTCAAGCGGTCAAAGACGGCGTAGTAAAAGGTGCCGATGCGGATGAATTCATGCAAATAAGCATGGACGAAGCTAAGCGACTTCAGACAATGGTCAATGACCTGCTCGATTTTTCCTCCATGGAGGCAGGTGAGGTATTCGTCGAGAAGCAGTCCATACAGATCGATAGCACATTGGATCAGATAGTCGCACAGGTGCAAGCCTTGCCCTCATTTGCAGACGTATCTGTGACAGTTAACCCGAATGGACCAGAAATCGTATGGATCGGCGATGAATCCCATGTCAAACAAATTTTGCTCAATTTATTAGGGAACAGTGCTGCCGCAAATGCAACGCAAATCAACATCGGCGTCCATAATCAAAGTGACTTCCTCTCCATCGATGTAACCGACAATGGAAAGGGAATTCCTGAGTCAGAGGTTCCTTTCATTTTCGAACGATACTATCGCGGAGATAGCAAACGCAAAAAGAAGCAAGGCCTAGGGCTGGGCTTGACGATCTCCCGCCTATTAGCAAAAGCACACGGAGGAAATGTCGAATTGGTTCGGACTTCTCCAGAAGGAACAACCTTCCGTCTGACACTCGCCCATCCAGACTCGTCCGCATGAAAATGAAAAGAGGAAGCAGCACTGCTCAATCGTGCCGCTTCCTCTTTTACGTATGGGCACCCTCCGGCACATGCGTGCGGATGAGATCCATGAAGATATCCAATGCTTTGGTATGAAACTCGTTTGATTTCGTTACAAGAGAAAAATCACGGGTAACCGGCGTTCCCGTCACCTTCAATGTACAGAGTGTACCAAGTTTGCGTTCTTTGCGGATGGCCCAATAAGACAGCAGGCTGATTCCCAGGCCAGCCTCCACCGATTCCTTGATCACCTGTGTACTACCGAACTCCATTCGTTTTTGCGGTGTGAATTGCAGCTGGCGAAACATTTTTTCCGCCGCTTCCCTCGTACCTGACCCTTCTTCCCGTACAATCCACGTTTCCTCCCTCAGCTCATCGATGCTGACCTCTGTCCACCCTGCCAAACGATGCTCTGGCGAAGCAATCAGGTACATGCGATCATCAGCAAACGGCTCCACGCACATTTTGTCGTCCACATCGTCGCCCTCCACAATACCGACATCAAGCTGTGACTTGGCGACCAGTTCAGCGATAACCGTAGAATTGTGGATCGTAATCGTGGGGGTAATCAATGGGTAATGCTGGTGAAGACTCGCAATGACATGAGGCAGTACATACTCCCCGTACGTGTAGCTGGCGCCAATGGTCAAATGCCCGCTCGGTGTATTCATCAAATCATCCACGAGACTCTGCATCCGTGTGTACAGGCCCAAGATCTCCCGAGCGTGATGATAGACAATCTCCCCCGCTTTATTCAAACGAACATATTTGTTGCTTCGCTCTAGGAGCTTTGTCCCTATCGTGCGCTCCAGCGCATGAATATACTGACTAACGGCAGGCTGCGTCATATGGAGCTCTTCTGCAGCTCGGGAAAAGTTCTGTCTGTCTGCAACGGTCACGAACACAAGCAAATGCTGATCCAACTGCCTTCACTCTCCTTTCCACCACTTACCATTCACTTCACTTATGATGATCATCGTAATGATTTATTTTTCTTATTATAACAGTTGCCGTATGCTGAGTTTGTAAAACTTTTCGAGGAGTGATGGCAATGGCAACTCCAATAAAAAGCAGCGTGCCATTAAATGATAGCAATGCCAGCGTACAGCCCGCAAAAAGCAACGAAAGCAGCCCCGCATCCTTCTCGCTATGGATAGGTGGAATTGCTTTTACTTTTTTCATCGCCCTGACAGGCTACGGCTTAGCGAAAATACCTGGCTTTCAACAAGTTGGCCCCCTTGCCTGTTCGATCCTGATCGCAGTCGCATACCGACATTTTCGCGGATATCCGGAGGCGTTGCGATCAGGGATTCAATTTTCCGCCAAACGATTATTGCGTCTCGCTATCATTCTGTACGGACTCAAGCTCAATATCGACGTCGTCTTGAATCAAGGCCTCGGTCTTCTCGTCTATGACGCTGGTGTCATTATCTTTGCCATCGCGGTTACGATGCTGATAGCCAAGTGGTTGAAAGCAGATCCTTCCCTCTCCCTCATGCTCGGAGTCGGTACAGGCGTCTGTGGAGCAGCGGCGATTGCAGCCGTCTCCCCTATCGTTGCTGCCAAGGATGAAGATACCGCCATTGGGGTAGGAATGATCGCACTCGTCGGAACCCTATTTGCTATTTCCTACACGATCCTGCGTCCCTTCCTTCCTCTGTCCGCAGTCGAATACGGCATGTGGTCAGGTATCAGTCTGCATGAGATTGCTCATGTCGCGTTGGCTGCTGCACCGTCGGGTGAAGATGGGCTAGCGATTGCACTGCTGGCAAAATTGGGGCGTGTGCTTCTGTTAGTCCCGCTCTGTTTTATCCTGATGGTATGGATGAAACGCTCCGGGAAATTACAAAGTGGCACGAAAATCGAATTCCCTTGGTTCCTGATCGGCTTCCTCGTCATGAGTGTTTTTGGAAGCTACGTTCTCGGCTCATCCATTCCAGTCTCAGAAGCGTTTCATAATGGTGTCGCCAATGTCACAACCTTCGTACTCACCATGGCTATGGTCGGACTTGGTCTTAACGTCAATCTGCGTGCACTGCGGACAAAAGCGGCGCGCCCACTGATTGCAATGAGCATTACCTCGATTCTTTTGTCGGTACTCTCCTTTGCATTGGTATAAAAAACTGTGGATAAGGACAAAGATTATCCCCATATGTTGATAAAGATGTGTACATCTTTGGCGGGGGGATCTATATGTCGAGCAATTGGTTGGGGAAAAAACCGAACATCTTATTGATCATCGTAGATCAGGAACGGTTTCCCCCTGTTTATGAAGAGCCTGCGATACGTGCATGGAGCAAGGATACACTCCACGCTCATTCTTTTTTGCGAAAGCACGGGTTGGAGTTCAAGCGTCATTACGTCGGCTCCACAGGCTGTTGCCCCAGCAGAGCTACCCTGTTCACCGGTCAGTACCCCTCTTTACACGGTGTCACCCAAACCGGCGGTGTCGCCAAACGATCACCCGACAGCGACATGTTCTGGCTCGATCGCAATACCGTTCCGACGATGGGAAATTATTTTCGTCAAGCGGGCTATCGTTGTTTCTACAAAGGCAAGTGGCATATATCCGATGCCGACATCTGGGTACCGGGCACCCATTTTCCTATCCCCAGCTATTTCCCTGTAACGGGAGTGCCTGATCCAGATAAAGAGTGCTTATACTTGCTTGCCGATCGGCTGGACGGCTATGGCTTCTCCAGTTGGATAGGACCTGAGCCGCACGGGAGAGCGCCGCATAACTCCGGTTCGTCCGCAGCCATCGGAGTAAATGGTCGTGATGTGGTATACAGCAGCGAAGTCATCGAGCTGCTCCATACACTGGATCAGGAGAAAAATTTCGTTGAAAGCGCCAATCCTTGGCTGATTGTGGCATCGTTCGTCAATCCACATGATATCGCGATCTATGGGGATATCTCTGCAGGCACGCCGTTTTTTCGCTTCCATGTGGATAAGTCCGTGCCCGCTGTTGCTCCGCCCCCTACTCAGCACGAATCACTTGCGACAAAGCCGCGCTGCCAAGCGAGTTATCGGGAGGTATATCCACAGGCGTTCCAGCCCATTTCCGACCAAGCACATTATCGTAGACTGTACTATCAGCTCCAGAAAAACGCCGATCGGGAAGTGATGCGTGTTCTTGAAGCACTCGTCGCCAGCTCGTTTTATCCAGAGACATTAGTCGTGTTCACCTCTGATCACGGCGAATTGTTGGGTTCCCACGGCAAATTGCATCAAAAATGGTACTGTGCCTACGAAGAAGCGATTCACGTTCCTCTCATTATCCACAACCCGCTCCTTTTTCCACACGCAAACTCAACAGACCTGTTAACCAGTCATGTGGATATTCTTCCGACACTTCTCGGTATGTCTGGAGCAGACACAGACAGGCTTGGTGAGGAGCTGACCTTCACGCATAGCGAGGTACGACCTCTCGTCGGTCGCGATCTGTCACCCATCATCTTGTCTCACGATCCGGAATCTATCTCCAGCGAGCCGATTTACTTCATGACCGACGACGATGTAACAAAAGGACAGCATCAAGTGAGCCTTCAACACCAGCCCTATCACTCTGTCATTCCTCCGAATCGGATAGAAACTGTCGTCACCTACGTGTATTCTGCCGGGCACAGAGCTTTATGGAAATACTCCCGCTATTTTGCCGAGGATGTGCACAACCCCACTTTCACTGATTACGAATTGTACAATCTCACGACCGATCCATTGGAAGCACGGAATTTAGTGACCTCCCTCTACAAAACGACCCACACTGAGCGCATCCGCCTGAACATGCAGCTGCTTTTAGAAGAGCAACGAGCCCAAAAGCGACTGACACCTTTTTTGCCCCCTTTTGCAGAGCTTCAATCTACATGAACTTTCCCAGAGCAACAGAAAAACCCCTCGAATTGAGGGGCTTTTCGTCTTTTCTTTTCTCTTCGCTATTCCTGTTCGGTCAATGCTTTTTCCAAAGCTGCCATCGCTTCTTGTTCATCGACGCCATCGGTGATCAAGGTAATTTCTTCCCCTTTTGCAATGGCTGCTGCCATAATGCCCATGATGCTCTTGCCGTTTACAATTTTCTCTTTTTTGATGATTTTAATTTCGCTGGAAAAGGACGTGGCTACCTTCACAAAGTTCGCAGCAGGACGTGCATGCAGGCCGTGCGCCAATTGAACCACCAATTTTTTCTCTACCATTCTGATATGCCTCCTTCGCTACACTCTCTCAAGCCATTCTCTCACAAACGCCTCCACTTGCGCAGAAGTGCTCATCTGTAAAATCGTATCAATTTGTTTCGCTGCGTCCTCCACGCTCAAACGACTCAGCTGTTGGCGCGCAGGCAATATGCTCCCTGCACTCATACTGAATTCATCCAGACCCATTCCCAACAGAATCGGGATCGCGATTGGATCGCCCGCCATCTCTCCACACATGCCGACCCATTTGTTCTGTGCGTGGCCTGCTTTGATGACGTTGTACAGCAAGCGCAAAACGGCAGGGTGATAAGGCTGATAGAGATAAGCGACCTTCTCGTTCATACGGTCGGCTGCCATTGTGTATTGAATTAAATCATTGGTTCCAATGCTGAAAAAGTCAACTTCGCGTGCAAATTGATCGGCCAGCAATGCCGCAGCAGGGATCTCAATCATGATACCCACTTCGTATTGATCGGATACTACAACTCCACGATTCACCAAAGATTTCTTCTCTTCCTCCAATATCGCTTTCGCCTGGCGGAACTCATCTAGTGTCGCAATCATCGGAAACATGATTTTCAAATTTCCGTGTACACTTGCGCGCAAAAGAGCACGCAGCTGCGTACGAAACAGGTCTTGGTTGTCGAGACACAGCCGGATGGCGCGATGTCCAAGGAAAGGGTTCATTTCTTCTGGCAAAGCCAGATAGGAGAGATGCTTGTCCCCGCCAATGTCCAGTGTGCGAATAACCACTGGACGTTCGCCCATATGCTCCAATACGTGCTTGTACGCGAGGTATTGCTCCTCTTCCGTCGGAAAATCATTGCGCCCCATGTACAAAAATTCAGTGCGGAACAGCCCGACGCCTTCAGCCCCATTGGCGAGCGCCCCAGCGACATCTTCAGGACTGCCGATATTGGCGGCAAGCTCGACATGATGATTGTCCAACGTGACCGTTTTATTATTCACAAGCTTCGCCAGTTTGGCTTTTTGCGCTTCGTAATCAGCTTGCTTGCGTTTGTAGACAGCGATCTCCTCTTCATTCGGGTCAATAATCGCGATTCCTTCATGCCCATCGAGAATGACGAGTGTCCCGGGCTGAACCGCACGAGTAATCCCTTGTGTTCCGACAACAGCAGGAATCTCCAGAGAACGTGCCATAATAGCGGAATGAGAGGTTCTTCCCCCAATATCCGTGACGAAGCCTTTGACATAGCGACGGTCTAATTGGGCCGTATCGGAAGGCGTCAAATCATCTGCTACAATGATCACTTCCTCTGACAACTCACCGAGTCCTGCAAACGGTACCCCGAGCAAGTAAGAAAGTACACGTTTGGTCACGTCACGAATATCAGCTGCTCTCTCCCGCATGTATTCATTGTCCATTTGCTCGAAAAGTCCGATGAATGCTTGTGCGACATCATTCAAGGCACTTTCGGCATTTGTCTTTTCACTAGAAATTTTATCTTTGACAGTATCGACCAGTTCCGGGTCTTCCAAGACGAGCAGGTGAGCATTGAAAATGTCTGCATGATCCGTCCCCATTTCCCGCTCCACGCGCAGAACCATGTCCTCCAAATCATTTTTCGCTCGAGCCAGCGCCTCTTGAAAGCGTTGGATTTCACTCGCCGGATCTTCAATCGCTACGGTATTGATCTGCAAATCGGGCGTTGTCAGTAAAAACGCCTTGCCAATAGCTATACCTGATGAAGCTTTTACACCTGTGATTTTTTGGGACATCTTAACACCAGCCTCTCTCAATGGCTACCTGACCATTCCTTCAATCTGAATGCCTGTGCGCGCACGATCTCCTCCAGAGGATGACCTGCCGGAATGCCGGTACAATTGTGTAATGTATTTTCCCATCCAAACTCTTTCAGGCTTGCTTGTATCCGTGCAGACTCTGCATCCTCGGGATAGTCGAATGCCAGTGCCGCTGCAATTGCCAGACCTAAATACTCTGGATTCATTCCTTTTTCCATGCCTTGCAGCGCTGGGCCGACCAAACGATCATGCTGCGACAGCTTGCGGATCGGCGAACGAGCCACCCTGACAATATCGTCAGACAGCAGCGGATTGGTGTATCTACCGAGAATTTTTTCCACGTACTGTTCATGCACTTCCGGGTCAAATCCGTACTTGGCGGTAAGCAGTGCACCTGTCTCCTGAAGAGCTCCGCGTGTCGCCTGAACGATCCGGTCATCTCGCATCGCTTCATCAATCGTTTTCATCCCTAGCTGATATCCCAGGTACGCGATGACCGCATGACCTGTGTTGACGGTAAACAGCTTTCTTTCGATGTACGGCGCAAGATTCTCCACATAGGTGACACCCTCAATTGACGGGACTTCTCCAACCATCTGCGACGAATCTACCACCCACTCGAAAAACGGTTCAACCATAACCAGAAGCTTGTCATCATGCTGCTGCAAAGGAACAATCCGGTCTACGGCTGCATTGGGGAATCCGATCCATTTTGCTGCCTCGGCTCGAACGGATTCCGTCAGATGCTCATACACATGCTCCTTCAGCTTCTCGCTACCGCCAATCATGTTTTCGCATGCAATCATATTAAGTGGCTTGGCATGAACAGAAAGTCTTCGGGTAATGCCGGCTGCGATGGCCCCTGCAATATGCGGAAGAATGTTGGGACCGACTGCCGTCGTAACCAAATCGGCAGTTGCGATCGCTTCAGCTACCGCCGCTACATCCTGACCATTTATCGCTCGAACTCCTTCCACGACCGACTCCGGTTTTCCTGTTGTTGCTAGTTGGACGCGATACATTTTTCGATCATTCAGCTCATCGACCAAAGCCGCATTGACATCCACAAACACGATTTCATAGCCAGCCTTTTGCAACAGTTGCCCGATAAAGCCCCGCCCAATGTTACCTGCTCCAAAATGTACAGCTAGCATCGATGATTACACCTCCTCAGAGAACATCGCGATGATTTCTTCCGCCGAAGCCGCGTTCACAATCCGCTTGACGTTTTCCTCCTCAGAGCAAAGAATCGCGATGTTCGAGAGCACCTCCAGATGCTCGTCGCCAACAGCAGCAATGCCCACCAGCAAATAAGCGGTGTTGCCCTCTCCAAAATCAACGCCCTCTGGAACCTGAACGATGGAGATCCCGGTGGATTGAATCTCTGCCTTGGATTCATTGGTTCCATGCGGGATGGCTACGCCGCTTCCGATGTACGTGGTCGCCAACTGCTCACGCTCTTGCATTTTCTCTACATACGCCTCCGTTACATGCCCTGCACGCACAAGCAATTCTCCAGCTAGTCTGATCGCTTCTTCTTTATTGGCTACCTTTGCATTCAACATGATTTTTTCTGCTGTCAGTATGTTTTTCATTTCGTTCTCTCCAATCCTATCTTTTTGAGGCAAAACGCATACATTTTGCCTGCTATATAATCAGCAATTTGCTGTGTTTCTCCTGTTTTCAAAACCGCTTGCATTTCTTCTTCAATCAAAAGGGAGCTGATCTCGCTGAGTACTTCCAACCCTTCCTTCGGCACTTCTTTTGGCCCTAACAAGAGCAGGAGCATGTCAATGGATATCACTTCTTCATCCATCGAGCGAAGAAGGATAGGCTCCCGCAATTGGTGGAACGTAAAAGACGCCTGATTCACCGCTTCGTTCCTTCCGTGAAAAAGAGCCAAGGATGTACCCGGAATCCCCAAACCACCGAGCTTTTCCCGCTCGATCAACTGTTTGACTACCGGTTCGACCTCCTCGATCGTTCCACGTTCTTTCAGCCTCTTGCTGATTTGTCCCAAAACCTGGGCGATGTCCAAATCACGGTTATCCCATCTCGTTCCCCATAGGCCATCATGGAGCTCATTGGCATAAGCAGCGTAGTATTGCATGGCCCTTAGTTGCTCGATGGACTGCTGTCCTGTCGGTGGCTGCGGACTTTTTTCCTGATAGGATCCTGTCTGACTGGTCGTATGCAAGTGATATTTGATTTTTTGGATGTCATCTGGCGGAAGCAGCGGGCTGACCACGACATATTCCTCTGGATCGAGCGGCAACGGAAGGGTGGAAATGACCAAATCATAATCCGTTGCTGGGACCTCTTCCAAATCGAACATGGACAGATTTTTCAAGCTAACGATCTCCGGTATTTCCTTTTTGATGCGCGTTGCCAAAATCTTGGAGGAGCCGATCCCGCTGGAGCACACCACCAATGCCCGGTACCACTGCTGCTCATGGCGCGTTCTCTCCAGTGCCGCACCAAGATGCATCACCAGATACCCGATCTCTTCATCTGGAACATGCAGCTCTGGCAAGATCGAATGGACCGCTTCACTTGTTACGACAAACAGCTCTGGATAGTTTTGCTTGATCTGTTCGAGAATCGGATTACGAATCTCCATCTTCCGCTGTAATCGGTACAACGCTGGCTCCAAATGCGTCAGCAGACCATGGAAAAGCGAAGCGTCATTGCCAAGCGGAATGTCCAAGCGTTCTTCGCAGGCTTGAATGAAGCGTTTCGTAATGACCATGAGCTCCGTATTTTCCGGCCATACCTGGTCATCTGGAGAATGCCGCAGCTTGGCTCCCCGCAAATGCATCGTAATATACCCGATCTCATCCGCAGGGATCTCCATCTGAAAAATTTGCTTCAGTCGCTCCATGATGTTGCTGGCTATTTCGTACTCGGGAGTTCCAATCAATTCACTGAGAGTATACTCGTCAAAATGAATGCCTTCCCCTTTTTCAATTCGTTCCATGGCCAATGCCAAATGGGTGACCAATCCAAGATAGGCGCTGTCTGCCAGAGGATACGGAAGCTCCTCGTCCAGATGACTCAATGCATTCTCGACCTTGATCAGTTTTTCCCGGTCAATCAAGCCGAGCAGTCGTTCCGAAATCGAGTCGATATCTCTCAATGCCTTGTTTTGAATATTTTCTTTGATGATCCCAATCAACTCGTGATCGTCCAGATGCTCGGCAATCAGTCTGCTGATAGCCCGCCGCTTGGACGACTCTGTCCCTTGCAGCTCTACGCCATACCCTCTTTTCCGCAAGAGTGACAGATCGTAACGAGCGAGCATGGTCTCCAAATCATCCAAATCATGACTGATGGTCGCTGTCGTCACTTTCAAATCAATCGCCAGTGAAATCAACTTGACTGGCTCCGATGCTTCCAGGAGCGCGCACAGGATGATTGCCTTTCGTTCCTGAACGGTGTATTCCTTCGTCATGTGGTGCAGGACAGACATTCTGAGTGCACGCTTTTGCTCGTCGGTCCCCACCACTTCAAGTCCTGAACCTGTTTTTCTGACCAGTTCCAGTTCAAATTCGTCAAACAAGGAAGCCAGTGCATCCAATTCCCTGTGAACGGTGCGTCCACTTACGCCAATCTGTTCGGCAATTGAACCAACGGTCACTCCTTTTTGTTCCTTCAATAAAATCTCGATAATGGATCGCTGCCGAGAGGATACATGCATGTCTTAGTTCCCTCCTTAACGCCAAAGAGGGAAGACGCTAGCTCTCACTAGCGTTGATTCCCTTTACCCCAGGCGTTTGACCAACTTGTCATACTCGGGACTATTCAAGAAGTTTTCAATGGAGATATGCTCCGCAGAAGGTGCTTTGACCAGCGCTCTTTCTGTTAAAGACTTGTGCGTAATGACGATATCAGCGTCACTTGGAATGTCGTTGATCGCCGTATTGATGACCGTAATCTCGGTCAGGCCCGCATCCTTGAACTTTTTGCGCAAGGACGCCGCTCCCATCGCACTGGAGCCCATTCCCGCATCGCAAGAGAAGACGACTTTTTTCACGTCAGCGGCAGCTACTTCCTGCTTCTCTGGAGCTTCTACTGCTTCTTGTGCCTGCCCTTTTTTGCCTTTCATCTCTTGCATTTTTTCTGTCGCTTTTTCCAGTTCGTCTTGGTCTGTCTTCGCGCTCATTTTCAAGAGAGCAGATGCGATGAGGAAGGACACGACAGTCGCTGCCAACACACCAGCCAGTACCGGAAGCAATCCACCACGTGGTGCCATGGCAATCAAGGCGAAAATACTACCTGGAGACGGTGGCGCAACCAACCCTGCGCCAAGCAGCGTGAAGGTAAACACACCAGCCATCCCGCCACCAATGACCGCCAGAATCAAACGCGGATTCATCAGCACATACGGGAAGTAAATCTCGTGGATACCTCCGAAGAAGTGAATAATGACAGCACCCGGAGCCGATTGCTTGGCACTGCCTCTGCCAGCAAGCCAGTATGCCAACAAAATTCCCAAACCAGGACCGGGGTTGGATTCAAGCAGGAAGAAAACAGATTGACCCATCTTCGCTGCTTCATCCAGACCGATCGGGCTCAAAATACCGTGGTTAATCGCATTGTTCAGGAACAGGATCTTCGCTGGCTCGATGAAAATGCTGGCAAGCGGCAACAATCCTGCACCCACGATGACTTCTACACCTGTTGCAAGCGCCTTGCTCAAACCTACAACAATAGGTCCAATTGCTTGAAATGCCAAAAGTGTCAGTAACCCACCAACAATACCCGCGGAAAAGTTATTCACTAGCATTTCAAAGCCGGAACGAATTTTTCCTTCGAACAACTGGTCCACTTTTTTCATGACCCAGCCACCCAAAGGCCCCATGATCATGGCTCCCAGGAACATCGGGATGTCTGCGCCTACGACAACCCCCATCGTAGCGACGGCACCTACAACCCCGCCTCGAACATCATGGACCATTTTCCCGCCGGTATAACCGATCAGCAGTGGCAATAAATACGTAATCATCGGTCCAACCAGTTTGGCCAAATTTTCGTTAGGCAGCCAACCTGTCGGAATAAACAACGCGGTAATCAATCCCCAAGCAATGAAGGCACCGATATTTGGCATGACCATCGCACTCAAGAATCGTCCAAACTTTTGTACCGAGACCCGCATTCCGCCCGAAGCGTTTTTTGTTTCCATGCTCTCCATACTGAACCCTCCTTTACCCCTATTTATGAGATGTTGACATGATTGAAATGATAATGTGTACACCTCAAATATAAAGCGTTTTCACAGGAGGTAACAACAAAATCAAAGCGCGAATTTGTCTGACTCGTTGTTGCCAAAACTTAATAGCCTTTGCTCATATGAAAAAGACTTCTGCCCATCCGCAGAAGCCTTAACACTACAAATTCTCCGCTTCAACCTTGATCACTTTTCCGGTCTTCACATCGATATCGACCTCAAACACCTGATTTTGATCAGTAAGAATGATGACTTCATAGGCGAGAACACCTTCGTCTTTTTCCAACTCAACATGGACAACACGCCCTTTTACTTGCTGCAAGGCGATTCGTATGGCGTCTTCTTTGGTAATGTCTGTTGGCTCGATGATCGCTGAAATTTTCTCTGGTTGATCAAAGGTATGTCCAGTTGCATGGACCGACATCCCGCCTCCCAATACGGCCAGCCAAATACCAGCCCACTTCCCAATGGCTGTTTTCCTCATGCTTGCACTCTCTCCCTGCCCGAAAATCCGTGCCAAAACACTCCTAGTTTGTCACCGATTCCCCTAAATATTCGCAGGCAGGTCCACAAAAAAAAGACCGATGCGCACAGGTGCACACCAGTCTTTGCTTGCGATACAGTTCAATTCCTAGCTGCGCGGTGGACGAGATTCGCCACGTTCGCCACGTGGACGGGAATCGCCACTGCGTGGACGAGAGTCACCGCTGCGTGGGCGAGATTCGCCGCCGCGAGGACGAGATTCGCCATTGCGTGGGCGAGATGGACGCTTTCCGCCAAATCCGGAACCAGAGCTGAAGCCACCTTTTCCTTTTGGAGGCAGCTTTTTCTTCCCTACACGAAGAGGAGCCTCTTCAGTCAGGCGAACAGGAGTTATATCCGGCTCTTTGGTCAACAGCTTGAGTGCTGCGGATACCAGCGTTACGGAATCAACATCCTCCAGCAATTGTTCTGCCAATGTTTTGTAAGCAGACAGATCATCTCTGCCAGACGCTTCCAGGATTTTGTCTACCGTCATTTTTTGTTGACCTTCCATAGCTTCTGCCATCGAAGGAACGGCTTGACGCTCCATGCGACGCTTGGTCGTACGCTCAATCAGACGCAGATGGTCGATTTCACGGGAAGTGACAAACGTGATTGCCAGACCTGTTTTACCAGCACGTCCTGTTCTACCAATACGGTGAACGTAGCTCTCGGCGTCCTGTGGAATGTCGAAGTTGAATACGTGCGTAACACCGCTGATATCCAGACCGCGGGCTGCAACGTCAGTCGCCACCAATACTTCGATTGTACCTTCCTTGAACTTGCGCAGTACGCTGTCGCGTTTTGCCTGGTTCAAGTCTCCGTGGATACCTTCTGCTCCATAACCGCGCTTGGTTAGCGCTTCGGACAGCTCATCCACTCTGCGCTTGGTTCTACCGAATATGATAGCCAGCTCAGGCGAATGAATATCCAGCAAACGGCACAGAACGTCGAATTTTTGTCTTTCTGCTACTTCCATATATTGCTGTTCGATGTTTGGTACGGTTACTTCTTTTGCTTTCACTTGAATGATGGTTGGTTCGCTCATGAACTGCTGAGCGATTTCCTGGATCGCTCTTGGCATCGTCGCCGAGAAGAGCAATGTTTGACGATTGGTAGGAACCTCTTTCAAGATTTCCTTGATATCGTCGATGAAGCCCATGTTCAGCATTTCATCCGCTTCATCCAAGATTACCATCTCAATCGCATCGAGACGAATCGTTCTTCTTCTCATGTGGTCCATGAAACGACCAGGTGTTGCCACGATGATTTGCGGGCGTTTTTTCAACGCCTTGATTTGACGCGTGATGTCTTGGCCACCGTAGATTGGCAGGGCAGAGATGTTTTTAAATTGGGCAATTTTATTAATCTCTTCTGCCACCTGAACAGCCAGCTCACGAGTAGGGGTCAGTACAACCCCTTGAATGTTGCCGTTGGTTTCGTCCAAGCGCTCAACCAGTGGAATACCGAATGCAGCCGTTTTACCAGTACCTGTTTGTGCCTGACCAATCAGGTCACGACCTTGCAGTGCTACAGGAACCGTTTGATCCTGAATCGCTGTTGCCTCTTCGAAGCCCATGTTGCTCAACGCTCTAACAATGGAGTGATGTAAGCCAAAATCATTAAAAGTCGCCAATGAATGTCAGTCTCCTTTATCAATACCTTCATATATAAAATTCTCATAAAAAAGGGCACTATTCCTTACCATCCGGAACATGCCCTTTTATCCCCGATTGTACGTAGCACCCTAAAGAACATAGCTGTAATCGTACCATGCAATGCCTGAAAAAGCAAACTGCATATATACCCAAATCGCCTGATTTTGTGCGAATGCAGTCTGTAAAAAAATTACAAAGCAGCCCAGAATCAGGCTGCTTGTCTGTTATCGAATTATTTTACCCATTTGTTGTAAAGCTCATCAAACATTCCTTGCAGTTTCATCTCGTCCATCCACAGATCCAAGTAGTTAGCGAAGATGGTGTCTCCGCGATGAATCATGTACGCTTTTTCACTCTTGGTGAACGGGTTGTCGGTCAGAGCTGGGTACAGACGGGAATCTGCTTTGGAATATACAATCGCTTCCAGCGTATCCGTGATCATCACATCATACTTTCCACTCGCTACCAGACCAGGAATGTCGAGGTTGTTTTGTTCAACCGTCACGGTTGCTTTTGTCAGATGCTCACGAACGAATTTTTCGTTGGTGCCGCCTGGATTCACACCAATGCGCACCTCTGGCTTGTTGATGTCTGCTACACTCTTAAACTTGTCCTTGTCTTCTTTACGGATGAGTGGAGCTTTACCGAACTGAATGTAAGGATCGCTCATCTGTGCTTTTTTCTGACGGTCTGTGTTGCGCGTAACGCCTCCAACAGCAATATCGAATTTATTTGCCAAGAGATCGTCCATCAGTTTCGGCCAAGAGGTTTGGACAAAGCGTACCTCTACTCCCAAGCTTTTTGCGAATTCTTTCATTGCGTCGATATCGTAACCTTCAAATTCGTTCGTTTTTGGATTCAAATATGTAAACGGTTTGTAGTCACCTGGAGTACCTACAAGGATGTAGCCTCTCGCAATGATTTCATCCAAACGAGACTCAAACTTCTTCGCTTGCGGTTTTTTAGCAGCTTCAGCAGCTACGGTTGGGACAGGCTTAACTGCCGTTGCAGCAAAAGCACCTGTTCCTCCTGTCATGAGCATGGTTGCAGCGAGTGTGCTCGCCAAGATTGTTTTTGTAATTTTTTTCATCTGGTTTCTCCTCCTGTTAAACGGTAATGAATTTAGTTATCGGAAACAAACTCCATCATCCCCTAATGGCATCCCCCCTTTCAAAGAAAAGGTCTTACAACTTTTCGAATTGCCTCTTACACAGTAAACCTGCGGATTCCTTGCTGTAATTCTTCTGCCACTGCGTTCAACCGCTCGACAGACTGGTCAATTTCCTGGATGGCTTGAAGTTGCTCTTCGGTTGCCCTTGCCACTGTTTGTGCATCGAGTGAAGCATGTTTCGCGATGTTATGCATTTCATCCACAGAAGCACTCACCTGCTCCGAGCCTGCTGACATTTGTTCAGATGCTGCGGATACTTCCAAAATGTGCGCGGCAACGTTACGGGACGATTCCAAAATATGCCCAAAGATTTCGCGAACCTCTTCTACCAGTTGAATACCTTGCTGTGCGTTTTGGTTGCCCTCGGTCATGACCTCTACCGCGTGACGAGTATCCTGCTGGATTTCCCCGATCAGCATCGCGATTTTGGATGCGGATTCCTCGGATTGGTTTGCCAGTTTTTTCACCTCTCCGGCAACTACAGCAAACCCACGTCCATGTTCGCCAGCACGTGCTGCCTCGATCGAAGCGTTCAACGCAAGCAAGTTGATTTGCGAGGTCAACTGACTGATCGTATCAAGAATGCCTTCGATTTCTTTGGATCGATTGTTTAGCTGCTCGATGGCTACTGTCGCCTTCGATGTCCCCTCGCCAATGCTTCCCATCTGGCGAACGGCCTGCTCTACCACGGCAGTCCCTTGCTCGGCCTGCTCTGTTGCTATCTGGGCAGCCTCAGAAACATGTGCCGACGTCTCCGCGATTTTCACGATGCCTGCGGCCATGTCATTCATAGACAACGCGACATCCTGCGAGCTGGTTGCCTGCGCCTCTGCTCCCTCAGAAATTTGTGCGATAGACAAGCCAATCTGGTTGATGTTTTCCGTCGCTTGTTTAATACCTTCCGATACTTCCTGACTAAAACGCTGTACTTGATCAGACGACAAAGATACGTCTTCGATCAAATTTTTCAAGTACGATACCGTCTGGTTAAAGTCACGTGACAAAACCGCGATTTCGTCTTTTCCGTCAACGGTTACTGTCTCTCTCAAATTCCCCTGAGACACTACATTTACAGCGTGATTCAGACGCTCAATTGGTTTCACCATGCGTACCGCCAAGAAATAAACGAGGACAACCCCAATAGCCAACACGATGAGGGAAATGACCATCAATCGGGCCGATAGTTGGTCGACAGGAGCATGCAGCTCAGCTACAGGTGCCGTAATGTATACGCCCCAGTTCAAATTGGTAGGAGCATAGGACGCAAATCGCGCTGTATTTTCGTATCTGTATTGGGCGATTCCATGATTCCCTTTCTTGATATCTTCGAAGGCCGTTTGCAGTTCGAGAATACCCATGTTGAGAATCGATTCCTTCAGAATGTATTCACTCGTTGGGTGATAAATAAATGTTCCTGTTTTACTTACTAAAAAGGCGTAGCCAGATTGGCCGAACGTCTCTTCGGACACTTTTTTCTGGATGTCATCGATTGGGATAGTGGAACCGATATAACCGTATTGACGATTGTCCTTCATCATTGGAACGACAAGCGTCACGATGTTATTCCCTGTCCGCTTCGAAACTACAGGCTCGGAGACAACTACCTTCCCTTCCCCCTTGCTGGCTTCCTTAATATGCGGACGATCCGAGATATCGGTCACTTCACCCTTGAAATTGATCACTTTCTTTCCGCTTAAATCATGCGAAAAGAAGAACGTCTCAAACTCGGGGTTTTTCTTTTGGGCTTCTTGAATGAGCTTCAGGTCATATTCGACATTGTTATCAGCCGACATCAATCCTCCCACCGCTCTTACAATCTCAATTTTTTCTTGAAAGAAACCATCAATACGAATCGAGAGGTTGCTAGCTGACAACTCAGCTTCTTTGTCCAGACTGTCTGCCAATAGATTGGAAGCACTCCAATAGCTTGCACCGCAAACCGTGCCCAAACTTATGACCAACAACAAGCACAAAACGATAATTAGCTTATTCTTCAAACTATTTTTCATACCGAACCACTTCTCCCTTCTCTTCTTTCAACAAAAAAAAGACTGCCCACCGACAGCCCATCATGACCACGGTATGGCAACCCGGCTGTCCTAGCTGCGAAAATCATCGACTTTCGTCCTTAGACCCGTGGCTTTGCGTCCCTGCCTTTCAACAGGTTTGCCTTTGTCATTCCTTGTTGTTTTTTCAATGAAAGTCCACTTTTTTTCAATCTCACCTTTCATTTCCCATAACTTTCCGCTTATAAACCTCAAAATGGAAAAAAAGCTGACAACCTTTTACAGTTGTCAGCTTTTCGTCAAACTTTTTCATTAGCTTAATCCGCTCACTTGCCCATCCTCGTCTACATATAACGATTCAGCAGCCGGCTTTTTCGGGAGTCCTGGCATTGTAACCAAGCTTCCGGTCAGTGCCACGATAAAACCAGCTCCTGCTGATATGCGCACCTCGCTCACTTGAATCGTGAAGTCTACAGGTGCCCCCAACAGATCAGCACGATCCGTAAAGGAATACGGTGTTTTCGCCATGCACACAGGCAGATGGGACATGCCCATTTCTTCTACCTTTTGCATCGTTTTCAGCGCAAGCGGCGAAAAGACAACCCCTGATCCACGGTATACTTCTTTTACGACCGTCTCAATCTTGTCTTTTATGCTGAGGTCTTCCTCATACAAGAATCGGAAGGAGGAAGGCCGCTCTGCTGCACGAGTCACTTTTTCAGCCAGCTCGACACCGCCTGCTCCTCCTTCTGCCCATACCTTGGAGAGTGCCGCTTCGGCTCCGGCAGCTTGGCACAGCGCAATTACGGCATCAATCTCTGCCTGGGTATCCGTCGCAAAATGATTGATAGCAACCACTGCTGGCACACCGAACTTCTGCAAGTTTTCCAGATGTCGCTTGACGTTTTCGAAGCCTTTTTCCAGAGCAGACAAGTTCTCCACTGCCAGATCAGGTACTTTTACCCCGCCGTTGAATTTCAAGGAGCGAACCGTAATGACCACGACAGCAGCCGATGGTGTCAGGCCTGCTTTTCTGCACTTGATGTCAAAAAACTTCTCCGCTCCCAAATCCGCACCGAAGCCCGCCTCTGTTACGACGTAATCCGCTAGCTTCAAAGCTGTCTTGGTTCCAATCACACTGCTGCACCCATGCGCGATATTGGCAAAAGGCCCGCCGTGAATAATGACCGGAGTCCCCTCGATTGTCTGTACGAGATTGGGCTTGATGGCTTCCTTCAAGAGAACGCACATCGCCTCAACAGCGTTGATTTCTTCTGCCCGTACAGGCTGATCATCGAAATCGTAGCCAATAATGATATGGTTCAACCGCTCGCGCAAGTCTGCCAGATTCTCGCTTAGGCATAAAATTGCCATGATTTCCGAAGCGGTCGTAATCATGAAGCCATCCTCACGCGTCATCCCATTGCCATCACCCATGCCGACCACAATGTTGCGAAGAGCGCGGTCATTCATGTCCATCGCCCGTTTCCAAACGATTTTCTTTGGATTGAGCCCGCGCGGATTACCATGGAAAATATGATTGTCGATCATCGCTGCCAACAAGTTATGTGCAGCTGTAATCGCATGAATGTCCCCTGTAAAATGCAGGTTAATTTCATCTGCCGGGAGAATTTGTGCCTGGCCGCTTCCGGTTGCGCCTCCTTTGATCCCCATGCAAGGACCCAAGGACGGCTCGCGAAGTGCTGCAATTGTTTTCTTCCCGAGATAATTTAGTGATTGTGACAGACCAATCGTCGTGAGTGTCTTGCCTGCTCCCGCTGGATTGGGGTTCATCGCTGTAACAAGAATCAGTTTGCCATCAGGGCGATCTTTCACTTGCTCCCATAGTTCATCTGATAGTTTGGCCTTATACTTTCCGTATAGCTCCAAATGCTGTTCTTCGATACCTGCACTCTTGGCAATTTCAACAATCAGCTTCATTTTTGCCTCCCTGCCACACCAGAATAAAATGCACCAGTTACCAATCTTCTACATTCTGCATAATCATCCTTTCTCCTCTCCTCTTCGACACATTACGCAAAAGAAAAAGCCCACACTCCGACAAACTTTCAGAATGCAGGCTCTCTTTTATTTTGCGAAAATTTTTCCCGGATTCAAAATACCGTGCGGGTCCAGTACATGCTTCATGGCTTGCATGACGTCCAGTGCTTCTCCGTGTTCCTTGCGCTGGTATTTGATTTTCCCCACACCCACACCATGTTCTCCGGTGCAGGTTCCTCCCCGACTCAATGCGTATTCGACCAGATGGGCATTTACTTCCTCGGCACGCGCCACTTCTTCGGGGTCATTCAGGTCGATCATCAGTATAGCGTGATAGTTCCCATCCCCCACATGCCCTGCAATCGCTCCATCCAGCCCAGCACGATCAATCGTTTGTCGCGCGTCCACAACAGCTCCTGCCAGCTCGGATATTGGCAAGCATACATCTGTCACCATCAGCTTTTTCCCAGGAGATTTGTGCAGGAAGGCATACGCCAGGTTATGACGAGCGTCCCAGAGCTGTGAGCGCGCCTTCGAATCGGTTTCAAAAAGAAACTGCGTGCAGCCATGGCCATCGGCGATGTTCTGAGCAAAGTCGATATCATACGCGAGCCCTTGTTCACTGCCGTGGAACTCGATAAACAGCGTTGGTGCTTCCGGGTAGCTCGTTTCCTTGTAAAGATTCACTTGTTGGATGGAACGCTCATCAACCAGCTCGATTCGCGCTACCTGGATACCTGCACCGAGAATATCCACGACAGTATCGACGGCATCCTGAACAGAAGGGAAGCTGGCACGCGCCGCTGTTGTCGCCTCAGGAATGCCGTAGACACGCAAGGTCAGCTCTGTGAATACACCAAGCGTTCCCTCCGACCCGACAAACAGCCCAGTAAGATGGTAGCCTGAGGAGGATTTGGCTGTCATGCTCCCAGTACGGATGATACGTCCATCCGCCTTCACCACTTCCAGATCGCGAACCTGATCACGCATCACGCCATAGCGGACAGAGGTTGTTCCACTGGCGTTGGTAGCTGCCATCCCACCCAAGGTCGCGTCCGCGCCAGGATCGACGGAGAAAAACAATCCGTGCTTTTTCAATTCTTTATTGAGCTGGGTACGCGTCACACCTGGCTGAACTCTTACGAGGAAATCCTTCGGTCGTACCTCCAGCACTTGGTTCATCAATGAAAAATCCATGCTGATTCCGCCCGCGTAAGGAATCGCGTGCCCTTCCAGACTGGTCCCCATGCCAAACGGCGTTATCGCAATGCGCTTTTCGTTGGCCAGCTTCATGATTTGACTGACTTCCTCTGCCGTCTGCGGAAACACGACTACATCTGGAAGATGCGGGGTATGGTACGATTCATCATGACTGTGGTGCTCTAGCACAGTGGGGTTAGTCGATACTCGTTCTTCCCCCAGCAGTCCCACTAACGCTTGCTTGTAATCCACGTTGGTTCCCCCTCCGTTACTTGCTCAAGTTAACAAGGAATAAGCTGATTTCAGGAATGTAGGTGATGAGCATCAAATCGACGATCATGATGACCAAAAACGGAATCACCGCTCGCTCAATCTCCGTATTCTGGAGCTTCGCAATATTTCCTGCTACCAACAAATTGATCCCAACCGGTGGCGTCAGCATACCGATGGCGGAGTTAACTACCATGATCACCCCGAATAGCACCGGATCAATTCCCAAAGAATTCGTGATCGGCAGCAGGATTGGCGTCAGGAGAATGATCGTAACCGCCGTTTCCATAAACGTCCCCAAAATGAGCAACAAGATGTTAATAATGAGCAACGTGATGATCGTGCTGTCGGTAATCCCCAGCATGAATTGCGCAATTTCCTGCGGGATGTTTTCCCTCGTCATCAGATAACCAAAAGCATTGGCGGTCGCGATAATGAGCATAATGACCGCTGTCATACTGGCAGAGCCTGCGAATATTTCCCCCAAGTCCCTCCACTTGATCTCCCGGTAGACAAACAGCCCGACAACCAGACCGTAAATCACGGCTACCACTGCTGCTTCCGTCGGAGTAAAAATGGCTCCGTATATACCGCCAAGAATAATGATCGGCATGAGTATCGCCAAAATGGCGTCCTTGAATGCCTCCCATATCTCTTTGGGTGTATACTTCTCTCCGCCACCCCAACCGTTCTTCTTACTAATCCAATACGAGTACAGGATCAGCGAGATCGCTACGAGAATACCCGGTCCAATCCCGGCAATAAACAAGTCGCTAATCGAGGCACTCGCTGCTACCCCGTATAAAACCATCGGCACGCTCGGAGGAATCATGACGCCGATCGTTCCGCCTGTTGCATGCAAGGCCGCAGAAAACCGGACATTATACCCTTTTTTGACCATGTGCGGGATCAAAATTCCCCCTACAGCTGCTGTTGTCGCGGCAGAAGAACCCGATATCGCTGCAAAAAAGGTACACCCCATGACCGCCACGATAGCCAACCCTCCTGGAAGATTCCCGACAATCGTATTCGCAAAACGAATCAGCCTGGCCGAGATTCCGCCTGTTTCCATCAGCTTCCCTGCCAAGAGGAAGAACGGAATCGCCATCAGTGGGAAGGAATCTGTCCCGTTGAACATTTTTTGAATGACAACGAGAAGAGGGATGTTTCCCTCCAGCATAAACACGACAACGACAGATAACCCCAGTGCAACCCCAATCGGTACGTTCAGGATCAGGAGCACCAACAGTGTTAAAAACAAAATCGTACCCACAATCTGGTCACTCCTTCCCGGTAATGTCTTTCCACGTCACATGGATCACGTTCATGATGAGTAGGGCACCGCTGATCGGAATCACCATGTATACGTAGCCCATGGGAACGAGCAGAGTGGGTGAGGTTTGTGTCATGCTTCTCGCAGATAACACGTAGCCTTGCTGAACCATGACGAGAAAGAAGATCAGACTACACAAAGCGGCAATAACCAGCACTAACTTGTTCATGCGAGGCGACAAATACTTTTGAATGTACTCCGTACCGATGTGTGCTTTGATCGACATCGCGTACGCTGACCCCAGAAACGTGATCCAGATCAACAGATACCGAGCCACTTCCTCCGTCCAGGCCAAGGGCTGGTCGAGCAAAAAACGGAAAAGCACCTGCAGGAAGACAGCGATCACCATAATAGCCAGAAGGGCAATAATGAAAAAACGAAGGATGCTGTTTATTTTGGAAACAAGGTTGCCCACACACAATCTCCTTTCGCAGGAAAAAGGGGAGAAAAGCCAGAGTGGCCCATCTCCCTTCTGCCGTTTATTTCGTATTCACAATTTGATCCACCAGCTCTTTGCCAAACTGACCAGAAAACTTATCATAGACAGGCTTCATCGCATCGCGGAAAGCCTGCTTATCAACGTCCTCAGTAATGACTACCCCTTTTGCTTTGATATTCGAGATCGCCTCTTCTTCCATCTTGATCATCAACTCACGCTCGTACTGACCGGCTTTTTTTCCTTCTTCGGCAAGAATCTGCTGGACATCTGCCGGGAGCTTGTCCCATACAGGCTTGCTGAACAAGATCATCGCCGCTGAGTAGACATGCCCGGTCAAGGCCATTTGCGTTTGCTTTGATTCATATAGTTTGTAGGTCTGTGCGACAATCGCCGGATTTTCCTGGGCATCGACGACTCCTTGTTGCAACGCCGTCAGCGCTTCTGTCCAAGCCATCGGCGTGGGCTTCGCTCCCAATGCTTCGAATGCAGCCAGATGGATCGGATTTTCCTGCGTACGTATCTTCAACCCCGCCACGTCCTCCGGCTTCTTGATTACCTTCGAACCGTTCGTAATATGGCGGAAGCCGTTTTCAGCCCATGCCAGCCCGACCAGATTGGCGTTTTCCAAATCCTTGAGAATGTCCTGTCCGACTTGTCCGTCGAGCACCTTGTACGCTTGCTCACGGCTATCAAACAAGAACGGGAGATCCAGCACGCCCAGCTTCGGATGGAAGTTCATCACGGGCGCAGTCGAGGTAATCGACATATCCGCCGTTCCAAAGGTCAGCGCCTCTGTCAATTCACGCTCCGCACCTAGTTGGCTCAGTGGATACACTTCTATTTTCACTTTTCCGTTCGAGCGCTTGTCGACATCCTCCGCCATTTTTTTCAATGCCAAATGGTATGGGTGATCCTCCGTCAGCGAATGCCCCGCTTTGAACACATAGCTTTGGCCGTCACTTTTCGGCGCTTCTGTCCCCCCAGCTTGTCCCGCAGGCGGGGCAGTCTGTTGACCGCCACCACCTCCGCACGCCGCCAGAAATAAAGACACAGACATAATGCTAGCTAGCACGAAGCTCCACTTCTTCCGAAACATGCGATAGTACCCCCTGTTGTTTCTTTCGTTTTTTAAATAATATGAAAATTTAGTTCATTTTACTAAATCCCTCTTCCACCGTCTACATTCATGACCTCGCCCGTAACAATTTTGGATAGATCAGAAGCCAAATAGAGAGCTGCCTGCGCGATATCTTCCGGTTGAATCAACATGCCCAATGGAACACTGCTGATGAAAATATCTTTTTTCCCGGCCTCTACTTCCGCTTCATCTCCATTGATAAACTTACCCAACATCGGCGTCTCTGCCGGTCCTGGATTGATGACATTGACCCGGATTTGAAAAGGGGCAAGCTCAATCGCCAGTGCCTTGCTCAACATGATAGCGGCCCCCTTGGATGCGCAGTACGCATTCAGCCCCGGACGAGCGCGAATCCCGGCAATCGAAGCGATGTTGATGATGCTGCCTTTCCCCTTCTCCTTCATGTGGGGAACCGTATGCCTTGTCGTCAAAAAGATCGACTTCGTGTTCACAGACATGATGCGATCCCACTGCTCCAAGGTCAGCTCCTCAATGGGTGTAAACGCTTGGGGAACTCCCGCGCAGTTGACCAGGACATCTATCGAGCCGTAAGCTTCGAGCGTCTCCTTCACAAGTACAGCGACACTCTGATCATCTGCCACATCGGTTTGTACCGCATGACCTTTTCCTTGTGGCAGCTCTTGAGCGACCGCTACTGCTGCCTCTTTGTTTAAATCAGCCAGGATGACGTTGGCTCCCTCGTCCGCGAACAACTTGGCAATGGCCTTGCCCATTCCTGACGCGGCCCCTGTTACAATCGCCGTTTTTCCTTGCAAGAGTTGCCCGCTCATAGATTGATCACCACCATTCGCTCTTCCGTCATCTCTTCGACTGCGTAACGCGGGCCTTCCTTGCCCAGTCCGCTGTTTTTGACTCCGCCATAAGGCATGACGTCATTGCGATAGGTCGATACGTCGTTGATCACCACGCCACCGTACTCCAGCACACGAGCTGCTTTCATCGCGATGTTCAAATCACGGGTAAAAATCCCCGCCTGCAAACCGTACTCCGAGTCGTTGGCTTGTGTAAATGCATCTTCAAGGTCACTGTACGGAATGATCGTGACGACGGGCGCGAACACTTCCCGGCAAACCACCTTCATCTCTGGCCTTGTATCCACCAACACAGCCGGATAGAAGAGAGCCCCTTCCCGTTTGACAGGTAAGAGCGACCTTGCCCCTTGGCTAATCGCTTCCTGTACCCATTCTTCTGTACGGCTCGCCTCTTTTTCACTGATCATCGGTCCTACATCCGTCTCCGGGTCTTCCGGGTTCCCTATCTTCAACTGATGAACATGCGAGATGTACAAGTCGCTGAACGCCTGCATTACCTCTTCATGCACGTAAATGCGCTGGACAGCAATACACGCCTGACCGGCATTGTGAAAGCTACGGGCTGCTGTTTGACGGGCTGCCAGTTCCAAATCTGCATCGAGGTGCACGATATTGGGAGAGTTGTTGCCCAGCTCCAGCGCAACGGGACGCATGCCACTTCGCTCCTTGATGCGGCGACCAACTTCTCCTGACCCGGTAAAGGTGTACATGGCGACGCGCTCTTCATCCAGCAGCCATTCCCCTACCTGACTGCCTGCCCCTGTTACGATATTTACATAGCCTTTTGGCAAGCCAGCTTCCTCCAAAATCTCTACCAATAGAAAGGTGGCAATCGGCGTCACCGTTGCCGGCTTAACCACCAGCGTATTTCCTGCGGCTAGCGCTGGTGCGATCTTGTGCGTGCTGAGCAGCAAAGGATAGTTAAACGGCGTAATGGCACCAATTACTCCCTTTGGCACCCGAATGGTAAAGCCCAGACGGTTTTCCGAGCCTTCTGTTGCTTGCAGCGGGATCATTTCCCCGTGAATTTTCTTCGCTTCCTCTGCCGACAAACGCAGCGTATTGATCGTCCGATCCAGCTCATTCATCGCGTCCTTGCGCGTTTTGCCCACTTCGCAAATCAAGGATCGCTCCATCTCTTCCCTGCGTTCCTCCATCAGCTCAGAGGCTTTCAACAAGATTTTATAGCGTTGAAAAGGAGTCAATTTGTCTGCTTTAAACGTCTCCCACGCAGCTTCCACCGCTTCTGTTACCTGCTGCTGACAGGCCTTGGCAATTTGAGCGATACAATCGCCCGTGTATTTGTGAAAGATGGGAATGTAGCTCTCGGTTTTCACCCATTCTCCGCCGATATACAAATCATACGATCTCGCTTCCATGTCCTCTTCCTCCCTTTATTTATCTGGCTGCTTGATAGATGTGGCGAACGATTTCGTCTCCCAATTCTTTCGTTGTCGCCGTTCCCCCGAGATCCGGAGTGAGCACCTTGCCATCTTGCAACACGTTTTCGATGGCGTTCATGATGACAGCACTGAGCTCTGGCAAATCGAGATGATCCATCATCATGGCGAGGCTCCATACTTGTGCGATCGGATTGGCGATTCCTTTACCTGCGATATCTGGCGCAGAACCGTGAATGGGCTCAAACATCGACGGATACGCGCGCTCCGGATTGATGTTCGCGGAAGGGGCCAAGCCTAAACCACCGACAATCGCCGCCCCGAGATCGGTCAAAATGTCCCCAAACAAGTTGCTTGCGACAACGACGTCAAACGTTTCTGGTCTCGTAATGAAATAGGCAGCGAGCGCGTCGATATGATACAGATTCGTCTGGATCTGCGGATACTCTTTACTGACTTCCTTGACGATCTCATCCCAGAACGGCATGGAATGGTTGATGCCGTTGGACTTCGTGGCAGCCGTCACGCTCTTTTTCGAGCGTTTTTCCGCCAATGCGTAAGCGTATTTGAGGATGCGCTCTGTGCCGTAGCGGGTAAATACGTTGTTTTGCACTGCCATTTCGTACGGTGTCCCCTGATGCATGCGCCCGCCCATATTGGAGTACTCACCCTCTGTATTCTCCCTCACCACTACGAAATCGAGATCGGCATGCCCCTTATAGCGAAGAGGGCTTTCCAGACCTTTGAGCAGCTTGACCGGGCGAAGGTTCACATACTGCTGAAATGCCCGGCGAATCGGCAAGATCAACTCCCACACAGAGACATGGTCAGGAACTTCAGGCGCACCAATCGCACCAAGCAGAATCAAATCATAGTCTTTTAAAATAGATAGTCCATTCTCCGGCATCATTTTGCCGTGTTGGAGATAGTAGCTACAGTTCCAATCCATGACATCACGAGCAAACCGAATACCGCCGTGACTCTCTTCTATGGCTCCTAACACCTTCAGGCCCTCTTCCATGACCTCGGGACCGATTCCGTCTCCTGGAATAACTGCAATGGAATAGTGAAGCAACAGTCTCCCTCCTAAAAATCTAAATTTTTTGACTTTATACTTCACTATCCACTTGCATGATTAATGCCAAGCTGCGTATCGTGCACTCTGACCAAATAAAAGTCTTACTTCCGTTCCTCTCCTTGCATCACTCGTCCGGTAACATTGCAAAACAACGCAACAAAATGTTGCAACACGCATTGCAACATTTGTTCACGCCAAGCTATCCCGTTTCATCATTCAGGGCTCTTCCTGTTGGATCGGTGCTCCAATCTGGTATTCTTGTATTTTGCGGTACAACGTATTTCGACCGATTTGCAGCATTTTAGCTGCTTTGCTGACATTACCGCCACTTTTCTCCAGTGCGTTTTTGATCGCTTTTCTCTCTGTTTCTCGCAGCGAAGGAACAGCATGATCCGAGGATTCAGGTGAATCAGCTTCCACCAATCCCTCCAGCTGGATGTGGTCGCAATCAATGCTGCCCCGCTCTGCCAAAAAGACCGCTTGAATCAGCACTCCTTGGAGTTCCCGGATATTGCCCGGCCACGAATAAGCACACAGCTTATCCTTTGCCTCGGTGGTCAGTATGTACGGTTCTTCGGTGTCGATCTGCTGCAATAGATGCTCCGCCAGCTGGATGATATCACTGCGCTTTTTCAACGACGGCAAATGAATAGAGACTCCTTTGAGTCGGTAGTACAGGTCCGCCCGAAAACGTCCCGCCTTGATCTCCTCTGGCAGGTTTCGATGCGTAGCAGCAATGATCCGCGCATAGATGGGGCGTGATTGATTGCTCCCCACCGGGGTGACGATCTTTTCCTGCAAAACGCGCAGAAGGGCCGCTTGCGCACGCAAAGACATATCCCCGATCTCATCCAAAAAGATCGTGCCTTTTTTCGCCGCTTCAAACTTTCCGATTCTTCCTTCCCGATGTGCCCCTGTAAATGAACCACTTTCATATCCGAACAATTCACTCTCAATCAAATTTTCTGGAATTGAACTACAGTTCACTGCGATAAAAGGCTCATGCGTGCGCGGACCTGTCTCATGGACCATTTGAGCGAACAGCTCTTTTCCCGTCCCGCTTTCCCCAAAAATGATCACAGGAAAATCTACTTGCGCCGCCTTTTGTCCGAGCATCTTTGCCTGCAAGAAGAGCGGGCATGAACCAGCTAGACGCGGAAACGGCTTCAGCTGTACTTTGGGTGCCGCAGACCAAAACCGCGAGCGATGATCTTTCACATTACGACTGGCACGCTCCTGCTCCGCACTTACTCTTGCACCCAAGACTTCCTTTCCGAGCTGTTGTTGCGCGGCCCCATTCATGCCCACGATACGCTCGTCCCTATCCAAACCCACGAGTGCCAGCTTTCCTCGACCATCTTCTAAGTGTGATGGCGTTGGTAATGCAATCACGCGCTCAGCATCTGATAACAAAAAGCGGTTTTGCAGAGCCTCTGCGATCATGCAAGCAATTGTTAGGGCAAACGGATGGGAATATTCTTTTCGCGTACTAATGTCAATGATGCCCAACAGCTCACCCGCAGGTGAAAAAACAGGTGCCGCTGAGCATGTAAGAAAGCGATTTTCCAAGAAGTAGTGTTGCTCTCCCTGTACCTGAATTGGCTGTTGTGCGATCAGTGCTGTCCCAATTGCATTGGTTCCTTTATAATCTTCTGTCCAGTTCGCTCCGATTTGCAGCTGTACTTTTTGTGCCTGGTTGGCGAAGACTGGGTCCCCGATCGTTTGAATAATATTGCCTTCCCGGTCAGACAAGAGTGCTATGTGCTCTGTCGATAGCAAAAAGGGCGCAAGCTTGTTAAAAAGCGGGAGACTTTCGCGAATCAGAGGGTGATTATCCTGAATGATTTCTTTGATTCGTCGGGCAGAAATGATTTGGTCATTGGCCTTCTCCGTAACCTTGAGGTTCGATTCCTGACAGCGCTTCCAAGATTGCTGAACAATCGTCGACAACACGATTCCCTCCCCCAAAAATCATTCCCTCTCAGTATAACATGAGAGCCTGATTCATAGAAAAAACCAGTCGAAACAGGAGCACATTTGTCCCAATACGGAACACGACATGATCCATTATGGAACAATTTCTGTCCTCATCTATTCGAGAAAACGTTGTCATTTCGAGCTTTTCCACGTTGGTACGAGACTTGCTTTTAGAGAGGGCTGTAAAGAAATACGTGATAAATGAGGAGGCGCTCGCAATGATCTATGCTCAGCCCGGCCAAGTCGGTTCCAAGGTGACTTTCAAAAATCGTTATGAAAACTACATCGGGGGTAATTGGGTTCCGCCAGTGAAAGGTGAGTATTTCGAAAACGTTTCACCTGTAACAGGCAAGGTCTTTTGCGAGGTAGCCCGCTCGACAGCCGACGATATTGAGCTGGCACTCGACGCTGCCTATGAGGCAAAAGACGCGTGGGGTCGTACCTCTGTCGCACAACGCGCGAATATTTTGTTAAAAATTGCAGATCGCATGGAAGCAAATCTGGAGATGCTGGCAAACGCAGAGACGTGGGAAAACGGCAAGCCCGTCCGTGAAACACTCGCGGCCGACATCCCGCTTGCGATTGACCATTTCCGTTACTTCGCCGGAGCAATCCGCGCGCAAGAAAGTACACTAGCTGAAATCGATAACGATACGGTCGCTTACCATTTCCATGAGCCACTCGGTGTCGTTGGTCAAATTATTCCTTGGAACTTCCCGCTCCTCATGGCTACATGGAAGCTGGCTCCAGCCTTGGCTGCGGGCAACTGCGTCGTCCTCAAGCCAGCGGAGCAAACACCAGCTTCCATCATGGTGCTGATGGAGCTGATCGGCGACTTACTCCCTCCTGGCGTCGTCAACGTGGTCAACGGCTTCGGTCTGGAAGCGGGTAAACCACTTGCATCCAGCAATCGCATCGCGAAAATCGCCTTTACAGGTGAAACGACGACAGGCCGCTTGATCATGCAATACGCTTCCCAAAATATCATTCCGGTAACGCTGGAGCTGGGCGGAAAATCGCCAAACATCTTCTTCCCGGATGTGGCTGCAAAAGACGACGCCTTCTTTAACAAAGCCATTGAAGGATTCGTACTGTTTGCGCTCAACCAAGGGGAGGTTTGCACGTGCCCATCCCGTGCGCTCATTCACGAAAGCATTTACGACCAATTCATGGAGCGTGCCCTGCAACGGGTAGCCAATATCAAGCAAGGAAATCCGCTCGATACAGATACGATGATCGGCGCACAGGCTTCCTTGGAGCAGGTAGAAAAAATCCTCTCCTACCTCGATATTGGCAAACAAGAAGGCGCAGAATGCCTGATTGGCGGCTCTCGTGCACAGCTTGCAGGCGATCTCGAGGGCGGCTACTACATCCAGCCAACCGTCTTTAAAGGACACAACAAGATGCGCATCTTCCAGGAAGAAATCTTCGGTCCGGTCGTCTCCGTCACGACCTTCAAGGATACGGAAGAAGCACTCGCAATGGCGAATGATACGTTGTATGGCTTGGGCTCTGGTGTCTGGACCCGCGACATGAATACCGCTTACCGTATGGGCCGCGAAATTCAGGCAGGCCGCGTCTGGACCAACTGCTACCACGCTTACCCGGCTCATGCAGCGTTTGGCGGCTACAAAATGTCCGGTATCGGCCGTGAGACACACAAAATGATGCTGTCCCACTACCAACAAACGAAAAACCTGCTGGTCAGCTACAGCGATCAAGCTCTGGGCTTCTTTTGATCAATGAGCCAGCAAGAAAAAGTGCTCGCGACAGATGCTGCATTGGCACTAATTGAACGGCTTCGCGCCAAACACGGTGACCTGATGTTTCACCAGTCAGGGGGCTGCTGCGATGGCAGCTCCCCCATGTGTTACCCGCTCGGAGAATTTCTCGTGGGTGAGCAGGACGTCCTGTTGGGCGAGATCGGTGGCTGCCCGTTCTACATGGGCAAAGCACAGTATGAGTATTGGAAGCATACGCAGCTCATCATTGACGTCGTGAATGGGCGGGGCGGAATGTTTTCGCTGGAAGGACCTGAGGGAGTACGCTTCCTCACACGTTCACGGGTATTTTCAGACACGGAACCGGAATAAAAAGAAGACCGCTCCTGCCTTTTTACAGGCTGGAACGGTCTTTTTTTGCTTGGATGGCTATCTCGATTTTTTGCGAGAAGTACGTTTTGCAGGAGCAGTGCTTGCTCGATTGCCTTGTTTTGCATTCGGGCGTGCTGAACTGCGTTGTGTAGTTACTGGCTTGCCCTTAGAATTGCTCGACTTGCGTTCGAAGCCACCTGCTGCTCGGTTACCATCCTTTGGCTTACGATCAAAGCCACCTGTTGTTGCTCGGTTACCATCCTTCGGCTTGCGATCAAAACCACCTGTTGTTGCGCGGTTATCGTCCTTTGGTTTACGCCCAAATCCACCTGTTGTTGCTCGGTTATCGTCCTTTGGTTTACGCCCAAATCCACCTGTTGTTGCTCGGTTACCGTCCTTTGGCTTGTACTCAAAGCCACCTGTTGTTGCTCGGTTACCGTCCTTCGGCTTGCGCTCGAACCCGCCTGCTGCACGGTCTCTGCCCTTCGCCTTGCTCTCAGAGCGAACTTCTACGCGTTCACGTTTCCCTAAATTTCGCTCAGAACTGCCACCATTTGATTGACGTCGTCCATCTCCATCACGACGCTCCCTAGAGCCTTGCTGTCTTCCCTCAGCAGACTTGCCTTTCCCTCTGCCCTGCTTGTCCCCGCGCCGATCTGCTTTCTCGGCTCGCTCCCTCTCAGGCTTTTGCTTTTTCTGATCACCCGATTCCCCGCGATCCATTTCTCGCCGCTCCAGAGACAGATTGATCCCTTCTTCAATCTCCCTGAGTTGCCCCCAATCCTTCCCTGCCACCAACGTGAAAGCCGTTCCTTTTTCCTTGGCTCGCCCCGTTCTGCCGATCCGGTGTATATAACTGTCTACATCTTCTGGTATGTCGTAATTGAAAACGTGCGTGACTCCTTCTACGTCCAGCCCGCGCGCTGCCACATCCGTTGCGACCAAGTACTGAATCCTAGCCTCGCGGAATCGCTTCATCACATCCTCGCGCTTCGCCTGTGACAAATCCCCGTGCAGCTCGTCAGACATATAGTCCAAACCTTGCAGAGCAGCATTCAACGTACTAGCCCTACGCTTCGTTCGGCAAAAGATCACCGCGAGAAACGGCCGTACTTCATCAAGCAGACTGCACAACGTCGCTTGCTTCGCTCGGTCTGTCGTCTCTACCGCAATTTGGCGAATATCCTCTAATGTGATACGTTTGCCTTGAACCTTGATATTTTCCGGCTTTTGCATAAAGCGCTTCGCAAGTGCTTGTACTTGCTCTGACATGGTGGCCGAAAACAGCAAGGTCTGTTTTTCAAAAGGCGTATTTGCCATAATATCTTCTACCTCAGGCAAAAATCCCATATGAAGCATTTGATCCGCCTCATCCAGGACAAACATCGAAACTTGCGATAAATCGATCGTTCCTCTTCGCAGATGATCCAGCAAACGTCCCGGTGTCGCGATGACCACCTGTATTTTTCTTGCCAGCTTTCTCAGTTGCTGATTGACATCTTGTCCACCATAAACCGCGAGTACTTGGATGTCTTCCAGCTTTTCCGTCAGCTTCTTTACCTCTGCCGTAATTTGCAAGGCAAGCTCCCGCGTAGGGGTAAGAATCAACGCCTGAACATGCGTCGCTTGTGGATCCGCTTTTTCCAAGATCGGCAGGACAAATGCGAGTGTCTTCCCGGTTCCCGTCTGTGCTTGCGCGATGACATCTTTTCCTTCCAGCACAACAGGAATTGCTTTTTCCTGAATCGGTGTAGGCTCGGTAATCCCGTTTGCTTGCAGAGCATCTATTAGTTCCTTTTGTATTCCCAATCTCAAAAAATCAGCCAGTTTCGCCATCTCCATTCTTGAATCAATCCGTAATTATTTCGTACAAACTGCCATGCCGATGAAGTATCGCACGCCATCGCGGGGTGTTTTTTCAAACGTAACGCCTCTCTGATAGTACATATCCACTTCGGAATAGCGTACAAACAGCTCCGCGAACTCTTCTTGTGTCAATTGATGAACATGGAAGGGCTCACTCGTCTCTTTGCCCCGCCCTCTGCCAAATGGACTGGACAGCACGAGCGTACCACCTGGTGCAAGCATTCGGTACAAGTTATCCATAAACAGCAAATCATCTGCGACATGCTCAATCGTCTCAAAGCTCAAAATCGTATCAAACAACCCCAATTGCTCAGGAAGTCCCGGATCAAGAGCATCACCCTGCTGATACGTAATCTTTTGATGGTTGTATTCCCGATTGGCGTAATAGATCGTAGCCTCATCGTTGTCGACTCCGATCAATTCCGTCAGCTCTCGTTTTCGGTCCTTTGCGATCATATGACATCCGTAGCCGGTTCCGCAAGCAATATCCAGCACTCTACCTCTTACATAGGGTGCCGCAAAATAATATCGGGCTATATGCTCCAGCAGCATGCCGTTCGTAGGTTTTAACAGCTTGGGGATAATTCTCTCCCCTGTCCATTCCAGCAAAAGCAATCACCAATTTTCTTGTATTCTTCCTCACATCTTACCTTATTTCTCGGCTTGATCCTATCAGTTAGCATTTCCTGAACGCGGTTTATAGGGTACCACCGGCAAAACGCGTTTATCTTAACTTGATGGCGATACCCTTTAAAGGAATTATTCCTTCATTGTCTAAATATTAGTAAAAATGGCGAATCAAGGAGAGCGGAAAATGCATAAGGAATTTTTCAGCAAACATTTTTGTCTTGAAACAGTTAGTGAAGGGATATACGTTGCAATAGCAAGAGAAGGCGGTGGTGCTGTAGCAAATGCAGGCTTTATTGATTTAGGAGATAAAACAATAGTTTTTGATACATTTAACACACAACAAGCTGCTGAAGATTTAAAATATATTGCAGAAAAAATAACAAATCGACCCGTGACATGGGTTGTAAATAGTCATTGGCATGGAGATCATATTCGAGGTAACCAAGCATTTAATGAAAGTAATATTATTTCAAGTCAAGTTACATATGAAAAAATGAAGGATATTCATCCAGCGAGAATCAATAAGCAGAAAAATGATATACAAGGTCTAAGAAATTATATTCATTCTTTAAAAGGTCAAATAAATCAAACCAATGATCCTAAGTTAAACCATCAAATAAACTTTTTAAGCGAAATAGAAGCTTCATTACCAACTTTGAAATTAGTTTTACCTCAAAAAACATTTTTGGATGCAATTACGTTTCATGGAAGTAAACGTAGTGCACAGCTTTTCACATTAGGTGGCGGACATTCATTTTGTGATGCAGTTCTCTATATTCCAGAAGAGAAAGTAATATTCATGGGTGATTTATTATTTGTTGATTGCCATCCAACATTTTTTGAAGAATCGAATCCTGAGAATTGGATTCACATTTTGGAAAAGGTTAAAGCTATGGATGTTAAGATCGCGATTCCAGGACATGGTTCAATCGGAACGAAAATTCACATTTTAGAGTTAATAGACTATATAAACGATTTAACTGTAATTGCACGAGAAAAAGACCAAATCGAAGATATCAAAGTACCTAACAACTACAAAAATTGGGGTTCCCCAGAGGTTTATCAACAGAATTTTAAAATGCTAAAAGAAATATTGAAATGTTAAATCATAATAGAAATCCTTTTACATTCCACAATATAAGGTCCCATTCCGTGTCCATCGATCCAAAAAAACGCTATTCTTTTTGTAGAAATATACAGAAAGAATGGCGTTTTTAGTATGAATCAACGAAAAAGTAACTATCAGAAGAATAAAGAGCCTAAATACTTTCAAAGTGGAACCATAAACTGAAACGCAAATGAAACGCAGACAAAAGGATTTACACAGTAAACAGCTTGATGGGCATGTGGCGGTACCCCTTTATTAAGAAATTTGTAAGACATTTCATTACTGTTTTGTTAGAGCTGGGCGTTAAGATAGTACCATGAATGCATTCATAAGGTGGGACGAATCATGACCAAATATCAAGTCCTCGTAGTCGACGACGAGGAAGAAATCCGCGATGCTATTGAAATCTATCTCAAAAATGAATCCATGACCGTATTCAAGGCTAGCAATGGACAGGAAGCGCTGGACGTACTGGAACGCGAAGATATCCAGCTCATTCTGATGGACATCATGATGCCAAAAATGGATGGAATGACCGCCACCTTTCAAATCCGGCAGAAAAAAAACATCCCGATCATCATGCTCTCTGCCAAATCAGAGGATACCGATAAAATCCTCGGACTCAACATCGGTGCCGATGACTATGTGACGAAGCCCTTTAATCCCTTGGAGCTCATCGCCAGGGTCAAATCTCAGTTAAGACGATTTACAAACCTGGGAAGCGCTCAAATGACAGAAGATGAGATTCAGGTACGCGGCTTGACCTTGAACAAAAGCACAAAAAATGTAGCGATTGACGGTAACGAGGTTCGCCTGACTGCTACCGAGTACAAAATCTTGGAGCTGTTAATGGAAAACAAGGGTCGAGTGTTTTCGATCGAGGAAATTTATGAAAGGGTCTGGAGAGAGCCTTATATGAATGCGGAAAACACGGTGGCTGTCCATGTGCGGCGCATACGGGAAAAAATAGAGATCAACCCGAAGGAACCTAAATACTTGAAGGTGGTATGGGGAATTGGATACAAAATCGAAAAATAAACGCTTTGCGGTGCCCGTGCTGGTTGTTATGATCGTGAGTATTTCGCTCGCTCTCCTGACCATGGCCGATCTGTACCATAAGCGCGAGAATCTCCAAGAGGATAATTACTTTCAAAGCTCAGGCTTTAATCGTGAATTAGAGACTTTTGCCGAGCTGGTGAAAAACGTTCATGTAGATTATGCAAGCTACACCCCTGGACAGCTCGACGAGAGGACAGCGAATCAGCTCAAAAAAGAGCATGAGGAAAACCTCCGGTCGATTAAGGAAAAAAATAAACTGTCAGATACGATCGAAGAAGCAAAAAGAGATGGTGACAATGAGAGCGTCGCCAGATTAACCGAAGAGTTTTCACAAAACTTGCAAGAAGAAATTGCGAGAGAAACCTCTAATTATCAAGAGCGAGTAGACCAAAGAATCGCCGAAAGGGATGCCAAGTACGAGGAACGAAAAAACAGTCTTACACTACGGAGCGGCTCCTTCAAATACTATGTCACCGATACAAAAAACAACAAAGTTTACACCAACCTCCCTCAAGAACCTACAGATTGGGAACTGGCCCGATATGCGCGTCACACAATCAATCTCCCTAATACCAACGGAGATTTAGAGAGTATCAACCGCACTTATCAACTGAATCAATTGAGTGGTATCTTCTATGTCCCAAAAGAACCAGGCGGATATAGTCAGGTCCATACAGATGCCCTTTATTATGATTCCATTCGGGATCGGCTCATTGCCGAATTTGTCCTGCTCGGAGGCACTCTCCTTCTCATTGCACTCTGCTGCTGGTACCTGCCAGTAAGCAAAGTGTCGGAAGTGTCGGAAGTGCCGCTTGTAGCGAAAAGCATGGCCTTGTTCCGCCTTATCCCGCTGGATATTCGTATGGCGCTGTTGTTCGTGCTTGGAATCACGTATTGGAATATGATAGCAAACCTGCGTTTCTTCTTCTTGCCGATTGATGGTCAGCATTTCTTTACCCTTGCGTTCGTTTCGTTGTTCACTGCTTACCTGCTTCTACAATTTATGGAGGCATGGCTTATGTACAATCAACCTGAGAGATTTACGCAGCAGTGGCAAAAGAGTATCTTCGCCAGACAACGTGTCCTTCTTCAAGAAAGCTACACCAATCGTGGCATGTTCTTCAAAGTATCCACGTTGTTCATCCTGACTGTCATGTTCGGGATGAGTATCGGTTTCGGATTCGTCGCGCTTGTCAAAGGGGCTGGCGGCTTACTGTTTTTCAGCTTTTTATATGGCATGTTTTACATGATAGTGGTTTTCCCATACACACTTAGACGCTTGGGACTGATGAATCGCATCATGCAAGGTGCCTCCGAAATGGCTAACGGCAATATGAACGTTACCATTCAGAAGGTGAAAAAAGGGAAGTTATCTGATCTCGCCCACTCGCTCAACAACATCACAAAGGGACTCAAGAACGCGGTGGAAGAGCAAATGAAGAGCGAGCGCATGAAATCGGAATTGATCACGAATGTTTCCCATGATTTAAAAACACCGCTGACGTCGATTATCAACTACGTTACCCTACTCAAACAAGAGAACTTGACACCAGAGGAACGCAAGAACTACATCGATGTCTTGGATCGAAAATCAGATCGATTGCGCGTCCTCATCGACGACCTGTTTGACGCAGCCAAAATGTCCAGCGGCGCGGTGGAACTGAATATCGAGCAAGTGAATGTAGCCTCCCTGCTCAACCAATCCATCGCTGAATTCAGTGACAAAATCGAGCAATCGACGCTCACCTTCCGCGTAACGACGGAGCAGGCGAAGATCGTCGCCCCTCTGGATGGCAAGAAAACGTGGCGTGTATTCGAGAATCTGATCGGCAACGCCCTGAAGTATTCCATGCCGAATACACGTGTCTTGATCCATTTGGCAGAGACACAGGATGAGGTCATCCTGACGTTCAAAAATGTCTCCGCCTATGAAATCGACTTTGATGCACAGGAACTGTTTGAAAGGTTCAAGCGCGCTGATCAATCCCGTCATACCGAAGGCTCTGGCCTCGGCTTGGCTATCGCAAAAAGCATTGTAGAATTGCAAGGCGGCAGGCTGTCGATCGACATTGATGGCGATTACTTCAAAGTCATTGTGGTATTCCGCAAGCACGCTTAAGTATCAAACAGGAAAGCCAGTGCCCGGTCATCAGGCACTGGCTTTATTACGTGGTTTCCACCCTGTTAGATAGCAAAATTCCTTTCAAATAGTGACTCAATACTAGTAGCCACCTCTTGCTCGTCGGCCCCCTCCACCTCAAACATAATTTCATCTCCTGTCTTTGCTCCCAGAGCCATTACGCTGAGGATGCTTTTGCCGTTGGCCTGCTTGTCGTTGTAAATCATCTTGACCGACGAGCTGTATTGATTGAGCAGGTTCACCAAGACAGAAGCAGGGCGAGCATGGAGACCTCCACTCACGGCTACTTCAAGATTAATACGGATCATTTCACGCCTCCCTTCCTGTCCGAATGCTCACAGAAAAAACTTATCGATGACTTCTGCTACCCCATGCCGATCGTTCGTTTCCGTGACATGCCGAGCCAGTTGTTTCAGATCGTCAGGAGCATTGCCCATCGCCACACCCATTCCGGCGAATTGGAGCATCTCTGCATCATTGTAATTGTCGCCTACAGCAACGATCTCGTCAGGCTGTATCGCAAGCCTTTCACTCACTACCGCTAGACCACTCGCTTTGGAGATGCCCACAGGCAATATTTCCAAATTATTCGCGCCCGATGCCGTCACGCGAATCCCCGAAAGCTCGGCTTTCTCCAGCTCTTGTCTTGCTGCCAACAGACGCTTCTCGTCGCCCGTGACGAATATTTTCGGAGCACACACTTCATGTTTTCGAACGTATCCAGCTATCAACCGCGAAGCCTGGATTTTGAGCGGGTATTGATTTTTCCAGAGCTGGCGCAGTGTCCAGGCATTTAACAGTGGAAACAAGTCCGTCCACTTCCACGTGCGATTCGTGACAGCATAAGCCTCATGCAGCAGCATGACATCCAAGCCATGCGATACGAGTATATCTGTTATCCTCGCCGCTATCTCATGCGGAATACGCTGTACATACAGCACCTGATCCGTCTTGGGATCTGCGACGTACGCGCCATCATGGGAAATGAGTGGTGCGCTGATCTGGAACTGCTGCGCCAACGATTTGGCCGATGGGTATGCCCTGCCAGTTGCCAGTGTGACGTGGACTCCTTGCTTCACTAGCTGGCTAATGGCACGCTCTGTTACTTTGGATAAAGTATGGTTGGACATCAAAATCGTTCCATCCACATCCAAGGCTAGGAGCTTATATTTCACACGAGCCCCATCCTTATGTTACGGGCTTGAAAAACTGGGGCAGATGCTCCTTGTGTGCCTCCAGCATCTCATCGAGTATTTGTTTGGCGATCACATCAGACGGCACTAACGGGTTAATATTCATAGCCAACAGCGCCTGATGGTAATCACCCGTTACAGCTGCCTCAGCTGCCACTCGCTCAAACGATTTGATTTGCTGTACGAGTCCACGCACGGGAACAGGCAAATCACCAACAGCCAAAGGAATCGGTCCTTCTCTTGTAATGACGCAGTTTACCTCGACCGCCGAATCATCCGGAATGCTGGCAATCGCTCCATTGTTACGGACATTCACTGTCTGGATATCGCGCTTGTCGTTGTAAATGGAGTAAATCAGATTGCAGGCAGCCTCACTGTAATAAGCCCCGCCACGCTTCTCCAACTGCGGCGGTTTGATATCGAGGTCCGGGTCTTCGTAGAGCGCGAATAGCTCCGCTTCCACCTGCTTGACCACTTCAGCCCGCGTACCCTTCTGCTCCGCTTCTTCCAGCTCATGCTCAAGCATCGTGCGGGTCTGGTAGTAGTAACGATGATACGGGCACGGGAGAATCCCCAATGCTTTGATGAAATCTTTATCCCAACCAAGGTCCAAAATGTTTTGCATCGTAATACCGGATTGGTCGCCCGTTATTTTATCGATTACCTGGGAAATGACGTTTTCCCCATCCAGGTACACACCCAGTCCGAAGATCATATGATTCAATCCGGCAAAATCAATATGCACCCGCGATTGTTCCACGCCTAAAACAGTAGCGACACCCATTTTCATCCCGACGGGAACATTACACAGTCCAATGACCTTTTTGCGGTTGGTATGTCGCAGCACTGCCTCTGTGACCATACCCGCCGGATTCGTGAAGTTAATCAGCCAAGCATCTGGACATAGCTCTTCCATGTCACGACAAATGTCCATAATGACTGGAATGGTACGCAAGCCTTTGAACAGGCCGCCGGGGCCATTCGTTTCCTGACCGATTACTCCGTATTTCAAAGGAATACGCTCATCCTTGATCCGCGCATCCAACAGACCCACGCGCATTTGCGTCGTAACAAAATCTGCACCCGCAAGTGCTTTTCGCCGATCCAGCGTCAAATGGATCTCGATAGGCACTCCTGCCTTCTCTACCATCCTTTTTGCCAGGGCACCTACTGTTTGCAGCTTTTTCTCGCCCTCCGGAATATCCACCAGCCACAACTCTCGGACAGGCAACTCATCGTAGCGCTTGATGAAGCCTTCCACCAGCTCAGGTGTATAGCTAGACCCTCCGCCGATTGTTACAATTTTGATTCCGCTCATACTCCTGCCTCCCTACCTGCATGGATTTGGCTGTACAGCTCCACAAACTCCGTAGCCAAATCCTTGACTGTTATCGCGTTCATCAAATGATCCTGGGCGTGAATCAAGAGCATACTGATCTCCGTTTTTTCTCCCGCTATCTCCTTTTGGATAAGTGCTGTTTGATTTTGGTGTGCATGACCGAGCTCTTCTCCCGCACGCTTCAACGCGTCCTCTGCACCTGGCAAGTCTCTATTTTTAGCCAGAGCGATTGCTTCCATTGCCAGACTCCGCGCGTTTCCTCCGTGAAGTATTAGTTGAAAAATAACGTCTGTATGGTCCAAATCTATCTCCACCTATCCAAGTTCGCTAAAAGTCACGAGCTGTATTTTTTGATCACGAATGTACTTCTTTAACTCTGCTGCTGTTAAGATTTTCAATTCTGTCGTTCGCTGCTTTGCGTATGAACTACCTGTCAGTACCGCTTCATCCAAATAAGCAGGGTGCGTCATAATCTCCACTACGGGATAACCAGACATATCCTCTACGATCCTGACGAATGATTGTACAGTTAGGTCGTCTCCATAAAAATGATGAGAAAAGCCTTCTGTCGTCAAAACACTCGACTGGTCTCGCTGCTCCTGAGACCCGGACATCCATGGATAGCGAACTGGCACCCTATGCTCCTCTGCCAGCTTCAGAACAATCGGCAAAACGGCTGGATGTGCATGCACATGGTGGTGGCTGTCGATATGCGTCAGCTTGAGCCCCGACGCGACGAACGCCTCCAATTGACCCCGCAGCTCCCGCTCGATCTCCTCCGGTGCAGCAGAAATCAAATGATCTTGCCCGCGTCGAAAACGCCCCTCTCCATCCGTTAGCGATGGTACATCCTGACTGACTGACAATCCGCATGTGAGTACCAGATGAATGCCTACTCCGAGCGTTGGATGTTCTTTGGCCAGCCCTACAGCGTGCTCGAACCCCTCCATATTGACCATCAAGGTCGCAGAAGTAACGACTCCTTCCCGATGCGCTTCGACGATGCCCAGATTGACGCCTTTGGAATACCCAAAATCGTCTGCATTCACAATCAATTTCATAGATAGCCTCTCCTCTAGCGATTACATAGGCACAGCTGTATCGGAAGCAGTACCAGCTTTTTCCTCGCTAACTTTTTGTTTATCCCACAAGCGGAAGAACGGATAGTAGATCGCGAGCGAAATGAGGAAGTTCACGGCTTGGAGAACCATTCCTGATATTTTTCCGCCTGTAGCCAAATATCCGCTTACAAGTAATGGTGTCGTCCACGGAACAGATACCCCGCTAGGCTTTGCTACCCATCCGAGCGACATCGCAAAATAACTGATAATGACCAATAAGACTGGTGTAAGTACAAAAGGAATAATCAAGAGCGGGTTCATGACGATCGGCATACCGAATATGACGGGTTCATTGATGTTAAACAAACCAGGTCCGATCGAGAGTCTGCCGATGTTTTTCATCTGTTTGCTTTTTGCCATGAATACCATCAGGACAACGAGAGCCAAAGTGGCACCTGATCCACCTGCATATACCCACATGTCAAAAAATTGCGTAGTGACGACGTTCGGCAATTCACCGTTCGGATTTGCCTGAAACGCCGCTCTGTTCTGGTCCATCAGTGTGATCCAGATTGGGCTCATAATTCCGCCAACAACTGCAGCACCATGCAAGCCAACTGCCCAGAGCACATGAATAAGCAACACGCATATGATGGCTCCAATCAAGCTGCTGCCAACCACACTCAATGGTCCGACAAGCAGATCTTTTACAATATTATGAATACTCTCAAAGGAGGTGTTTTCCAGAAGAATCCGAATCAGCCAGACAACGACAAGCACAGCACCCGCAGGGATCAATGCCACAAAAGAACGAGAAACAGCAGGGGGAACTCCAGGTGGCATGGAGATGACAATTTTCATTTGGATGATTTTTCGATAAATCTCCGTTCCCAAGATCGCCAATATCATGGCTACAAACAATCCCTGGCTACCCATCAGCGTAAGTGGAATGACTCCGCCTACCTCTTGGGCAGCACTCGCTCCCTCAGGGGTGAACATTACTTTATACGGAGTAGCGAGCAAGAAGGAAGCGACAGAGATCGCTCCTGCCGACAGCGGATCGACCTTGTATTTCTCCGCCAGTCGGTAGGCGACGCCAAAACTGACAATCAATCCCATGACGTCAAAAGTGGCACCTACCGGATACAGCAGCTTCGTCCGCCATTTTTCGCCGAAAATACCACTCATGAATTCTTCATAACCAGGTATCGGTATAAAGCCAATGATGAGGAACAATGAACCAATAATCAACAAAGGCAAAGTAAGGATAATTCCGTCACGAATGGCCTGCAGATGCTTTTGTTCCGCCATTTTTCCTGCTATCGGCATCATGCGGTTCTCCATAAAAGAAACAAATCCGCCCATACGCATCCCCCTCCTACTGTTTTAGACGAAGTGCAAACTCTAGCACGTTTTTCCCGTTCAACGTTCCGTAATCGACCGTATTGATCACGTCTACAGGAATTCCTCTGGATGCCCCTTCTTTTTTCATCTCTGTCAGCTTGTAACGAACTTGTGGCCCCAACAAGAGCACTGCTGCTTGATCGATATGATGCTTCACTTCATCTGCGGAAACTGCCCATATTTTTGCGTCCAACCCTTTTTCTCTGGCAGCCTCCTCCATTTTTTGAACCAGCAAACTTGTCGACATACCCGCTGCGCAACACAATAAAATATTCATTGTACCCCCTCCTCTCGACCAGTTATGCCTTTTTTGTAAGAGCAAGTTACGTGCCAAAACACCAAAAAATGTATGCGCTTTCCTAAACCCCGCATGGTTAGCCATATTTCGCGGCCTCATCGCCTGTCATCCCCGCTAGTGTTTTCATGTAAGCGCTATAGTGTTTGGTTTTGAAGATGGAAAAGACAAAAAACAAAACACTGGTTACGCCAGTGTTTTGTTGTGTATGAAGAAATTCATAATAAAACATACGTCGTCTTCACTGATCGCTACCTCATACTTGTCTTCCAGCGGCAACAATTCATGGCGGATTAAGCTGTACAGCTTGCGATTCTCCAGTAAAAAGCTTTCTTTTTGTATATACGCCACCGATTGCGCCCCTGCTTTCAAGCGATCTACCAGGCAACAGATGTGCAAGTAAGCCCCAATTCGGGTGTCAAAAACCAGCGAATTGTTCAGTCGCTCTTCCATACGGCCGACACACATTCTCACGTCAGCGAGAATATCTTGTCCCTCTACCATTTGCAGGTGCTCCCCCAGCGACTCTTGCATCTTCAGGTAGGCCTCTTCCAGATCGATCACCTTCTGGATATCAGCCATCGCCTCTCCGTTCAAAACATCGTCCATGCTATGATGGCGCAATTCGCGATCAAGAATGTAATTGCTCACCACGAAGAGAATTTTTCTCTCCTCTTTGATTTTTCGAAGCTGGCTGCGGGCTTGTGCCTTATCGATCAGTTGCAACGGCACAAATTCCAGCAGGTTGTCATCGTACCTGAGCTTCGATTCCAGCAGCTTTTTCAAAAACAAGGCACTACCTTCCCCAGACAGGCAGGCAGCGACGATCGTCAGCGCAGGAACATGCTTTTGCACCTGCTCTTTCGGCTGCTCCTCCCGCTGGTAGAGCGAAATGCCCAACACGTCTCGGTAAACGTCCTCCAGCGAATGACCGAGCATGGCCTTTCGCGTGGCTTCAATCACATGTGGCGTGCTGACCATCGGAATGACCTTGACCGGAATGCCGATCTCCCGCTCAATAATCTCGCCAAAACCGAGCAGTGACCCCATATCTACGAGCAACAGCAGTCCAGCCTTGCTCCCGATCTCTCTGGCTACTTTCAGTGCTTTTTCCAAAACACTCATGGAATCTTCTTCAAGCGGTAGATCGATGGCTCTCGCATATTGTGTAACCAGCAATCGATTCGTCACATCGACCATCGCTGTCGCACCGCCGCTGCCGTGCGTAATAACAAGCACCCCGATTGTTTCCCGCTCTTCCTCCATGCTGACATCGTCGAGAACGAAAAACATGGTCAAATATCCAGCCTCGCCAATCGGCAGATCCATGAGTATCGCTTCTTCTATCATGCGCACGCACTCTAGCGCCACAGCAAACTCTTTCTTGTATTTGATTCGCACATTGTTGATTTGCGGATTTACGATCTGCTTGCCTTGTGCCAGACGCTCCTTTGATGTCTGAATATGCAGCGCGAGACCAAAGATCACCTTCTGGCTCAATATCTTCTCCAGCTTGGCCTCTGCGAAGCGAACGATCTCTTCCACGAGGTGAATGATGAACGGGTCAATAATCCGGGCCATGTCGCCCTTATTCACTCGTTGATGGACGCCCTTGATAAAAGTTGTAAAATAATTCTCAATGTCAAACTCCAATTCTTCCTCACTCACACCGAGGTTTTGCAGCTCATATATTTTTTGCTCGATTTTTTCATAGACACTGTCCGTCGTATCCTCTGTTTCTCGCCCGACCCAGATACCTTCCTTGGAGGGCTGAACGACAAAACAATTGTGCTCCGTCCCGATAATTTCATCCAGCTCTTGCTTGTAATCCTTCACCAAAAGAAGCCCCTGCTTGACATGATGTGGCAGGTCCTGAACGGACACGTGTAGTTGATTCTTCTTTAACGAAATGAATTCGGCATAGGCGCTCGCGCAGGTGAGCTGAATGTCCGTTTTTAACTGTCCAATATTATTCGGGCAGTAGTAGCACAAGAACGCCTGCACGGCATTCGCAGAAATCTGAATCTCTCTCCCCAATCGGAATGCTTCTTCCTGAAAAATTTCCATCGTGATACAAAAACGCTCTTCCAAGCCACGCTCTACTAACGATGGCAGCTTGATGACCATGGGAATGCGCCTCATGAACGTCTTTAAGAGACTCGACTCCGGATTCTCTGTCGTGGCCATGACAATCTGGACGTGAGCCGTCCGCTCCACCTCTGTTTCCCCTACACGGCGGAATATGCCCTTGTCCATAAAGGTAAAAAAGATTTCTTGTCCTTCCGCTGGCAACCGATGCACTTCATCAAGAAAAAGAATACCGCCGTCTGCCTTTTCCACTAGTCCTTTGCGGTCCATCTCCGCTCCGGTATACGCCCCTTTTTTGACTCCGAACAATTGACTGATTAAGAGCTGCGGGTTGTTGGCATAATCGGCACAGTTAAAAATCACGAAAGGAGCCTGCTTGTCCAAGCGCCCAATATCAACGGCAAACTCGTGAATCATCCCAGCAAACCACGATTTGCCCACACCCGTTTCTCCCAAAATCAAGCAATGCATCCCTCGCGGCGGATACAAAACGGCCGCCTTTGCCTGCTCAATACGCGTGATCAAGCTCTTGTTGGTTTTCGCCAGCCTGTCCAATGATGTCTCCGCCAAATAGAGCGAACCGTTCCCCTGCTTGGCAAAAAACAACGTCGGACGCCCTTCTTCCTTTTCGATTCGGCCTTCCTTCCACAAACGGTTCAAATCGCTACTCACATTCGCTCGGCTCAAACCAAGCCTCTCTGCCAACTCTGAAGCGCTTACTTTTTTATTAGGACCAGCGTCTACTAACGTCTGGTATATCAAGTCTAACCGTTTCACTCTATCACCCGCCGTAGAATTGATAGATCGTCCCGAGATGTATCACCAGTCCTTTTCAATTCCACGAATATTTGGAAAAACCTGCTTGCTACTTCTCTCCCCCTTCCCTCGTTATTGTCCCGATGATTTATTTTTCCGTGTCCTTTCGCCCGGGTACGATATAATAGATGAATAATGACTGACAGGAGCTAGCATAACCATGATGGTTTTCATCTTGTTTACCATATGGGCATTAGGTCTGTTCGTGCTGTTCACAGACCCGAAACGAACATCGATCCGTTGGGCCTGCGCGACTGCCTTTGTTGGGGCTGGGGGCTTTATCTCAGGCGTGATTGACGAAACGATCATGCCCTATTTTGCAGATTACCTGGCCGCAAAGCCCGGGACCACGAACACCCTGATTTTGATAAGCCGCATCTCTTCTTTTATTTGCCAAGCGGGTTTGCCCTACTCGTTTCTCATGTTTGCCGTACATTCAGCTGAATTTTTGTCTCGCAGAGTAAAGCAGACGATACAATACGCGTCCCTCATCCTGCCACTTGGGATGCTTTGGATTACACCCGTTTATCCCGAGCTGCTCTTCAACTACTGGATCATGGTGGCATGGGTGATTCCGTTTTTTCTGTTCTCCTGTACACTGCTTATCGTGCAGTACATGCGGGAAAAAGACCCGCTCGTGAAGAAGAACAGCTTTTTCACGAACGTACTCATCATCGTTCCGTTGTTTTTCGTCTTTATTTTCATCTACATCATGCGTATTCAGAACGATTATGAAGCTTGGCGCTACAACATGCTCGTGGTCACGATCCAATTTATCCTGATCGTTGCCATCAGTTTGAAATACGGCTTCCTTGGCGTCCGCCTTCGCGTGGAAAAAAGACGTCTGGACAGTACCTTGCGCGCCTTGACTTCCGGTGCGCAAATTATTAACCATACGATCAAAAATGAAGTAGGCAAAATCTCGCTGTATGCCGACCGTATCGAGACATACGCAGATGAAACCAACCAGCCGTCGTTAAAAGAAGACGCGCTTGTCCTGATGCAATCCTCGCAGCATATGCTGGACATGATGAATCGGATTCAAAACCAGCTGCGGGACGTCGAGCTACGCGAAGAGCCATGTGACCCCGGCCAAATCATCGAGCAAGTCTCACAAAATCTGACGCCCTATATCCTGAAACAACAGGTAGAAGTCGTCAGTGAACTGGACGAAACACTTCGCTTGCATGGCGATGGCGTACAACTGCGCGAAGTCATCACCAACTTGTGCATGAATGCGCTGGAAGCCATGAAGTCCGGCGGCAAGCTCCATCTTCAACTATTTTTGTCCCACAAGCATCTCATCATCACTGTCGCTGACACGGGCACCGGCATAACAAAGGAAAATCTGCCTCATGTGCTTGATCCATTTTTCTCGACAAAAAGAACCGGGCAAAACTTTGGTCTTGGGCTCTCTTACTGCTACAATGTCATGCAAAAGCATCAGGGCCAACTGGAAATCTACAGTGAGCAAGGCAAAGGAACGACCGTTTTCCTGTTCTTCCCGAAAAAGCGCGTCATCATAAACAACTCTGAATAGCGAAAGGACGCTCACACATGAATCCAATCAGGGTATTTTTAGTGGAGGACGACCCCGTCTGGCGCAAAGGTCTCATTGACTTCCTGAACAAAGAACCGGATCTCACCGTAGTAGGGGAAGCCGGGTTCAAAGCAGAAGCCATCGAGCGCTTTTTGCCTGCTGAAGCGGATGTCGTCTTAATGGACATTAACTTGACCGAGAACAATCTGGACGGGATCGAGACCGCAATCGAATTCATGGCACTCCAAGCCGACTGTAAAATCATCATGCTCACCTCTCTCACAGACGAGGCTGTGATTGTGGAGTCCTTTTCAGCGGGTGCCGTCAATTACATCAGCAAATCGAGCTTCAAGGAAATTCCCGACGCCATTCGTGCTGCTCACAACAGCCAATCTGCCATTCACCCTACGGCAGCTGCGGCACTGCGCAACGAATTTTTGCGTTTGAAAAACGATGAAAATCAAAAGCTGTTATCTCCCGCAGAACGGGACATCCTACAATTAATCCACCAAGGCCATACGCAAACGCAGATTGAACAATCTCTCCACATCACGAAGCGTACGATCAAAAATCACATCAACCGAATCCTAAAAAAAATGGGCGTCAAAACAAGCAAGGAAGCGGCCGCAAAAGCCAGCCAAAAAAAGCTATTCTAGGTCTTATTACCAGGTACCAATGAATGTTGGTACTTTTTTTACATGCTCCACTCCTTACAATAAAAGCTATAGAGCAACGAATTATCCTTTGTAAAGGTGTGGTCCACATGGCCCTTATTTATTCTTTCTTGAAAATGATTTTAATGCTGTGGTTTCGCCCTCGTGTTCTGGGACTTTCCAAAATGGACTTGTCGAAGCCATCTCTTATCACGCCCAATCATGTTTCCTTGCTAGATGCTGTACTCTTATCCTTTTGCTTGCCAAAAGAAGCGACCTTTGTCGTCAACACAGAGATCGCCAAGCAGTTTGCGTTTTTCCTCCGCTTCCGTAAGCATATCGCGATCGATCCACTCAACCCGTACTCCATCCGTCACATGCTCCGCGTCCTTCGCAACGGACAGACGCTGGTGATTTTCCCAGAAGGTCGGATCACGACGACGGGCGGCATCATGAAAATTTACAGCGGTGTCGGCTATCTCGCTCTGCGTACTGGTGTAACGGTTTACCCGATCATCATTAATGGTCTGGAACGCTCGATCTTCTCGTATTTGAAAGGAAAGCTGAAGCTCTCCTGGTTCCCGGATGTGACTATGACAATAGGCACCCCGTTTACCATCGAGCGCGATCAGAACCTGTCGATGCGCGAACAAAAAGCCACTGCCAACGATCGTATCCTGCGTATTCTCCAGGAAGGCTTGTTCGAGAGCCGGATGAAGCAAAACGTGAATCTGTTTGATGAAGTGCTCGAAGCAGCTCGCCTGAATGGTGCAAAAATGGAAATCGCCAAGGACCTGACGTCCGCGATCGACTACAAGACCTTGTTAATCGGCAGCTACTTACTCGGCAACAAATTGCAGCCGATGCTCTTGGGAAAACCGGTTGTTGGGGTATTCCTTCCCAATTCAGTGGGTCATCTCGTAACGTTACTATCGTTGTTCCGCATCGGGACTACTCCAGCCATCCTGAACTTTTCGCTAGGCATTCGTTCGCTTCTGGATTGCTGTGAGACCGCACATATCGATACGATCCTGACATCGCGTGTGTTCATCGAAAAAGGAAAGCTGGATCACATCATCGCAGGTCTTTCCCCGAGTATGAAAATTATTTATCTTGAGGATTTGAAAGCATCGGCTACTGCTTTTGACAAAGTGTCCGCACTCTTCTCTTACTTGCGGAAGAAAAAGGCTTCTGCGACTAGTAACGAGCTGATCCTCTTCACCTCCGGTAGTGAGAGCAAGCCAAAAGGTGTCATCCTGTCGCATACGAATCTGTACGCGAATATTCAACAAGTGACCAGTGTGATTGACATTACGAGCCGCGACAAATTTTTCAATGCTCTTCCGATGTTCCACAGCTTCGGACTAACCGTAGGAACACTCGTGCCAGTCATCAAAGGAATTCCGGTTTATCTATATCCAAGTCCGTTGCATTACAAGGCAATTTCGGAATTGGTCTATGATCAAAACGCAACGATTCTCTTCGGAACCTCTACCTTTATGGCTGGTTACGGAAGAATGGCTCATCCATACAACTTCTACTCCCTGCGCTATGTATTTGCAGGGGCGGAAAAGCTGAAAGACGATGTACGCAAGCTGTGGATGGAAAAATTCGGTGTGCGGATTTTTGAAGGCTATGGAGCAACCGAAACAGCTCCGATCTTGTCGCTCAACACACCGCTAGCTAACAAACCAGGAACGGTTGGTCGTTTGATGCCAGGGATGACCGCCAAGCTGGAAGCCATCGCAGGAATCGATGAAGGTGGAGAGCTTTTGGTGAAGGGTCCAAATGTCATGAAGGGTTATATGATTCACGGAAAAGGCTTTGTTCCCGCTGAGGAATGGTACCACACAGGTGATTTGGTCACAGCTGACAAGGACGGCTTTCTCAGCATCCAATCCCGCCTGAAGCGTTTTGCCAAAATCGGCGGCGAGATGGTTTCACTCAATCTGGTTGAAGAACTGGCAATGCAATGCTTCGGACACTCCGGCTTTGCTGCGATCACAGTGAATGATCCGCGAAAAGGTGAACGTGTCCTGCTCTATACGACAGATGAAACCGTGCAGCTAAGCCAGCTACGTGCGTACTTGACTGAAAAGCAATACTCGCCACTACTCATTCCAGGTGCTATGCAAGTAATCAAGGCACTGCCACTGCTCGGTAGCGGCAAAACGGATTACGTCAGCTTGAAACAACTGGCAGAGACTGGAGGAAAATGATGTGAACATACGATTAAAACCATTACAAGCACTGTACTTCACTCAATTTCTATCGGCCTTTGCCGACAACATGATTTTGTTTGTCATCGCGAATCTGCTGCGGGAGAACGGTTTTTCTCCCGCCATGCTTGCACTCGTATCCATTTCATTCTTTCTCCCTTACATTTTTCTCGCTCCACTGGTTGGGCCTTTTGCCGACAAGCATGCCAAATCAATCGTGTTGGTGATCGGCAACCTGATTAAAGCGCTTGGCGTCGTCCTGCTGTTTTTCATTGACCAGTCGAGCATCGTGATGCTGATGTTGTGTTACTTCACAGTAGGAGTCGGAGCGGTCGTCTATTCTCCGGCCAAGTACGGAATCTTGCCGGAGCTAACTCGAAATGAAGATGAGCTGTTTCATGCGAATGCACGCATCGAAGCCTATACAATCTTTGCGATTTTGACAGGAATCGGCGGTGGTGGAGCAATCGCGAACATGACAGCGCCGATTATCTCATCAGGAATTTGTCTGCTGATCTATCTGCTGTCGCTTGGTATGACTTTCTTTATTCCGCGTATGAGAGGGGATGCATCGATTCGCTATGGGGCAGAAGCACGACGCTTTTTCATCGACTTCCAGCACTTGATGAATCGTCCGGAAACGAGCTTTGCCCTGATTGGAACCGGGGCGTTCTGGATGTCCTCTGCTGTCTTGCGTGTCGCAGTGCTGGCTTGGATTCCCCTCGCACTTGGGATTAACCCAGAGAGCTTCTCTGTGTCGCTTATTCTCGCAACGACATCAATCGGAATTATTGCCGGAGCTTTTCTTGCTCCCAAGCTCATTCCTTTGTCTCATTTCACTCGATCACTGACATACGGATTCGGAATGTTTCTCATCATCGTGCTATTTCCTTGGGTGAGCGTCACTTTTATTGCCATCTGTTTACTGCTTCTCGTCGGATTCATGGGTGGCGTGTTCATTATCCCGATGAATACCGTCTTGCAGGACGAAGGCAAGCGGATGGTCGGTTCCGGGAAAACGATTGCGATTCAGAACTTCATCGAGAATCTGCTAATGGCAGTAGGCTCCGGCATTTACTACCTGATCACCTATATCGGCATCTCCATCTCCGGTGCGATTGTTGGTCAAGGGCTGCTGCTACTCGGCTTCTTGTTGTACTTGGTGAAGTACCGCAGACGTATCGTTCGTTAACAGTTTTCCGTCATAGAAAAAGCCGTGACTACCAGCGTCACGGCTTTCTTGCATTCGAATATGTTATTTCTTTTGCTGCGTATTGGTTGCCGGTGTGACCGATTTTTCCGCAGCCTTTCTCGCTTCGTTCAGTTGATGATAAAATTCACCTTTTGTTTTGATGGTTGCGATCTTCGCTGCATCGACTTTTACTTTTGCAGACAGTTCTGCGATTTCTTCTTTGGTTACCGCGTCCTTGATGTTGATGGAAGCGATATTGGTGTATTTGCCATCTGCCGTTTTCGGAACGCTCAAGATGCCTGCATTGATCAGCTCTACTACATCCTTGCGTTCAGGTGCAGCGGTATCCACACCTGTAATCTTCCAGTTGTTTTGTACTTTTGGCTCGTAAACGCCTTTTTTCACTTCTTTCAGGTATGCGATAGCGCGATTGCGGATCGTTCCACCTGTTTCACCAAACGCCGTATTGTCTTTGGAAGACCATAGTTGTTCGAATTTGCGTCCTTCCAACGCGCCACCTTTTGCCTGCAAAGCTTCCATTCGGTATGAGTTCATTCCGAGTTTCAAGGTATCTTCAGCCTTGATCGGTGTCTCATCGAGCTTGCGCAGGTTCGTGATGCGGCTGCCGTATGGCTTGGTCAGATCGATTTCGTACTTCACGCCGCCGAAGAAATCGTTGGTGCTGTATTTGGAAGCGCGGCGTTTAGGATCGAAGCTCACTGTCACGTCACCAGGGCGCGAGGAATTGAAATAGCCCACAGCCCATTCCATATAGTCCTTCAAGTCTTTTCCAGTCACTTTGTAAACGGTGATCTCGCCACCTGCGTATTGGTAGTTGTAGGCGATATCCTTTTTCTTGATCGGACCGACATCCAGCTTGGCTTTGTCGTTGTCGATCTGGTGAGCAACCACGTCTGCTTTGCTGTAGTAGAGCATCACTTCATGGAAAAAGTCGGAGAGTGGCGTCTCCTGAATTTGTACCGTCGGGATGCCCTCGATCTCGTTTTTCGGTACCAGATTCATACCTTTGAGCTCTGCTACGACGATGTTGGCATCTGCACGCGCGAATTCATGGAAAGGCTTGAGCTTGGTCTCCAGCTCTGCATCGGATACGGCTGGTGTGCCATCTGCGCCTTTTACAGGGAGCGCTGTCGCTTCCTTGTCAGTCAGCACGAGCTTGCCATCTTTCTTTTCAAAAGTCAGGTCAATGCGGGAGATATGAGTAGCATATTTGTCCGGCTCGGAAATCAGGACGCCGTTGATCTCTTCCTTTTTCACAAGCTTGTGCATGTGACCTGCAAAAATCGCAGTCAGTTCTGGAACAGCGTTTGCGATATCTGCTACGCCCGTACCCGGAATGCCGTTTTCATTCTCGATGCCCATGTGCATGAGACCGATCATGACGTCTACTTTACCTTCCAGCTCTTTTACGGCTTTCTTGGTTTCTTCTACCGGATTTTTGATCACGAGGCCATCTAGATGATCGGTTCCTTTTTCGAAATCGGTAATCATCGGCGTATTCATCCCGATGACGCCAATTTTTACACCTGCGCGCTCAATGATCGTGTATGCTGGCAAGAAACGCTCGCCATTTTCTTTGTAAATGTTCCCTGCCAAAACAGAGCCTTTGTATTGGCCGCTAACCTTGTCCAATACATCGAGTCCAAAATTAAATTCATGATTGCCAAAAGCCCATGCGTCATAGTTCATTTCGTTCATCGCGACCATAATAGGAGACTGCGGTTGGTCGTTGAAAAGCTCTGCCGAGTTGTCTTGGATCGAATCACCTGCGTCCAGCAACACCGTGTTCGGATTTTCTTTGCGAATCTCTTTAATCATCGTGAACAGCTGCGTCATGCTGCCATTTTGATTTGGGCCATCCAAAGCATAATCCCACGGCATGAATCGTCCGTGAATGTCAGATGTACCCAGCAACGTGATTTTGGTAGGTGTTTCTGCGGCCTTTACCGGTGCAGCCATCCCCATCATTCCACTGCCTAATAGCATGGATGTGAGTGCAACACTCAATAAGCCCTTCGCTAGTTTTTTCATGTTTTCCCCTCTGTCTCTCTTAATCTGTCAGTGCCCCTCGATGGTGTTGCTCTTATTGTCCTCCTGTTCTATTTTGTATGAAAATTCTGGTTGCCATCTAACTATAGCAGGCATATGAAAGGAAAAATAGCAAAAAAAGCCGTGACGTAAATGTCACGACTTGATCGCTGCATACTTCTGCAAACACTCCAGAAAGAGTTCCCCGTACTTATCAAATTTCGCCTCGCCGACTCCTTTGATTTTGAGCATAGCCTCTCTGTCAGTCGGGCATATACTGCTCATTTCCTTCAAGGTACTGTCTGGGAAAATGACGTATGGCGGTACCTTTTGTCGCGTCGAGATTTCCTTGCGCAACGCACGTAGGTGCTCGAACAACTCGTCATCCTCTGTCAGTTGCACAGGACGAATTGAGATTTTTTGCACGACGCGCTCTTCGCCCCGCAGAACAGGCAATGCTCGCTCCCCTAGCTTTACGATTGGATATTGACTCTCCGTTACTTGCAAATACCCTTCGGCAATGAGGAGCTGGATCAAGTCTGCGATTTCTTTTTCCTTGTATTCCTTCATCAGACCGTACGTAGGCAACTGATCGAAGGAAAACTGGGTGACCTTTTTATTCTTAGAGCCTTTGAGCACCTGCGCGACGAGTGCCGCACCGAAGCGCTCTCTCATACGTTTGACGCAGGAGAAAATCTTCTGCGCTTCGAGCGTAATATCGGACAGCTCGGTCTCATCGGTACAGTTCCCGCAGCGTCCACATACGTCAGCATCTATTTCACCGAAATATTGGACGATGTTTTGCTGCAAGCAGCGCGGCGTCCGGCAATAGTCGATCATCGCGTACAGCTTTTTGTACTCATGCTCCTTGCGCTCGCCTTGCAGTTGATTCTGTTCGATGAAAAACGTTTGCGTCTGGATATCCTGTGGCTGAAACAGGAGAATACACTCACTTGGCTCCCCGTCGCGTCCCGCACGGCCTGCTTCTTGGTAATACGCCTCCAGGTTTTTCGGCATGTTGTAATGGATGACGTAACGCACATTGGATTTGTCGATGCCCATGCCAAATGCGTTGGTCGCGATCATCGTACGGACATCATCAAACAGGAATGCTTCCTGGTTGGCCACACGCTCCTCTTCCGTCAGTCCTGCATGGTATTTGGTCACAGCAAAGCCACGCTTGTCCAAATCTGCATGCAAGGCATCCACGTCTTTTCTCGTTGCTGCATAAATAATACCCGCCTGCTGCTTATTCGCCCGCAAGTACGCTTGGATGAATTCTCGACGGTTCTCCCCCTTGCGTACGGACAAGATGAGATTGTCTCTGCCAAACCCTGTGATAAAAAGGCGCTCGTCCTTTAATTCCAGCTGTCGCTTGATGTCCTCTGTTACCTCTGGAGTCGCTGTCGCCGTCAAGGCTGCGACGATCGGGCGTTGTGGCAAGGATTGAAGAAAACGGGCAATCGCCAAATAGCTCGGACGGAAATCGTGCCCCCACTGCGAGACGCAATGCGCTTCGTCCACTGCCACAAACGAAATCGGTACATCCTGAATCAGGTTTTGGAACGTTTCCGATTCCAATCGTTCCGGAGCGATATACAACAGCTTGTACTCTCCTCGCGCTGCCATGCGCAGTCGATCGCGAACCTCGCTATAATCCAGTGAGCTGTTAATTTGGGTGGCGGGAATGCCCATGCTGACTAGCACGTCGACCTGATCCTTCATCAGTGAGATGAGTGGGGAGATCACGATGGTTACGCCATCCTGGAGCATCGCTGGGACTTGATAGCAGATCGATTTCCCACCGCCAGTTGGCATAATGCCTACGGTGTCATGTCCGGCTAACAGGCTCGTGATGATCTTTTTCTGGCCTTCCCGAAATGATTCGTAGCCAAAGTACTTTCGTAGAATCTCTTGCGCTTTATGTAACAAAGAGAATCACCTTCTCTTTCGACAGGAATTTATAATGAGTTTCTACTAGTGTAAACATAGGGATTGGCACAAAACAAGGGGGACTGCTGCGTTTGGGTCAACATGGTGGAGGAGAAGAAAAAGCACAGTTCTCTTCGACTCTGACACGCCAGCAGGGGGGATTCACTGTCCGTCTACACTTAAAAAAGGGGACCGTCGAGCCAAAGCCACCCTACGGGCGGAAGGTTCGCAAAGAAGAAGTGTTCGACAAGCGTGGTCCTCTTTTTTAAGTTCCGACTGGGTAGGCGTTGTCAAGGTCTGCGAGCCCTGTGCTTTTTCTTCTCACCGGCTTTTTTTGTTCATCAAAGCCTTTTTTAATATAAAATATAAAAGCACCACATGGGTGCCTCATAAGTTAGCCTATGAAGAGATAGAAAAGATGAACCGTTTTTTCTGTATTACCCAAATGAACAAGTACACGATATATCCGATCATCCCGCCCGCTGTATTCAAGAACAAATCATCGACATCAAACGTTCCTACATCCATCACTAGCTGTGTCAGCTCCACACCGAGACTAAGCATCAGGGATAGCAGGGTGACTCTGCACAGGGAACCGGCTTTTTTAGGAAAAAGGAGCGGCAGCAGAAATCCTAGCGGCATGAAGGCGATCACGTTGCCTACGAAGTTCACGACACTATGCCAGCTTTGGTAATACCGAATCCCTCTGACATAGTTTTCGATTTCATGAAACGGCACCAAATTACTTTGGTAACGCAACCGCTTCACAATCACAGACGGATCGCTCCAAATGATTTTCCACTGATCTAATAACAAGCTGGTATCCAAACTGCCGAATTTAAACAGCAGTATTTTCACGACGAGAAACAAATAAAGGGCAAACACTGCATAACCAGCAATAGCAAGCAGCTCTGTCGGTCTCTCCATTTTTTGCACGTTATCCATTGTCAAACCCTCTCTCCATTAGTTTTTTTGTCTCTGTAAAACGAGTGGCATCTTCTTCAGCACCCATCACGACGGAAATGAGCCGCTTGTCCCCCCGCTTCGCTGTAGCCGTGAAGCAATACCCCGCAGCACTGGTATAACCCGTTTTGAGCCCGTCTAGCCCTGCGACACTCCAATCAGCGTTTTCCCCGTCCAGCATGAGGTTTGTATTGGCTACATTCTCTTTAGTGGAAGCCAGCTCTACGGATGGCTCGACCGTCAATTTGACGATATCGGGGAAGTCGTTAAGCAAGTGGTGCGCGAGCATTCCTACATCGCGAGCCGTCATTTCATTTTGCCCATATCCATTGTCTAATCCGGTCGCATTCACAAACGAGGACGACCTCAGATTCAGCTCAGCTGCCTTCAAATTCATTTGTTCCGCAAATGCTGATGTGCTGCCCGCCAAATATTCGCCGATTGCCACCGTTGCGTTGTTTGCAGAGCCGATCGCCATCGCTTTATACAAGTCTTTTATCGAATAGGCCTCTCCTGCGACAAGATGGACCCGTGCTCCCCCAGCCGCAGCCGCATTCTCAGATAGGACGATCTCGTCGGCCCAATCTACTCGCTCTTCCTTAATGGCTTCGAGGAGCATATATTCGGTCAGCATTTTTGACATGCTTGCTACTGGGTAAGGCGTATCCGCATTTTGTGCGTACATGACCTCGCCTGATTGACTATCAATCAGAAGTGCTGCCCGCGCATCGACCTTCTCGTATGTTTTTTCCTGTAGCGTGATGGGTCCTTGGAATATCCAATCTGCTTCTACTGATTCGGTATCGCGCAAAAGCGTCAACCCGACGAATATGGTCAGCATGAGCACAGCCCATGTCGTTTTTCTCATAAAAAAAGCCCTCCTACGCCTGCAAAAACAAAGGATGTAACCTTCATGCAGTAAGGATAGACTTTTCGATTAAAATTAACGGAAACGAAAGGTAAAGAAAAAGTAAAGCTTTTCTCAAATGCTTGCGATTGTACGCGGTAACCAAACGGTGAAGGTCGTCCATTCGTTTGTGCTTTCGACGGAAATGCTGCCTTGGTGCAGATCAATGATGCTTTTGGCGATAGCGAGGCCGAGGCCCGAACCTCCTGTCTCTTTCGACCGTGAGCCCTCCACCCGAAAAAAGCGTTCAAACAAGCTCGGCACATATTCAGCCGGGATTTGCGCTCCGTTATTGGCGACAGAAATCGCAATACCTTCTTCTTGCTGAAAAACGCGTATGATAATTTCTGTACCATCGCGTCCGTACTTCACGGCGTTGGAAATGAGATTTTCCAGAACGCGAACGAGCTTGTCGGTATCTCCTGCCATTTCGATTTTTTGATCAGGCGTATCTACGATTAAACGCAGCCCTGCCTCATTCGCATCGAGTCGAAAACCAACAGATACTTGCTCAACCAGCTCTACCAAGTCAAATTGCATACGTTTCAAATACGCTCCGCGATTGCGGACCTTCGTGTACTCAAACAAATCATTGACGAGCACGTTCATCTGTTTGGCCTTCTCATAGGCGATATGAGCGTAATGCTTGAGCTTCTCCTCGTCCTTGTATTTGTTCTGCTCAATCAGTCCAAGGTAGCCGATGATGGAAGTCAACGGCGTTCGAAGATCATGGGAAACGTTGGTAATCAGCTCATCCTTCGATTGTTCCAGCCGCCGTTCCTCCTCCATCGCATCCAAGGCACTTTTGACCAGAGCATGAATGCTATCGACGACTTGGCCCAAGCTACCGTTCGGACGAATGGAAATCTGGTGATGATAATTGCCTTTTGCAATGAAATGCAGCTCGTTTATGATTTGCTCCATCTGCTTTTGTTCCAGGTACTTGCGGATACGAATGACAGACCACGCTACAAACATACCGGTCGCGATCAAAATTATCGGGATTTTAAAGGAATTGATATCGAAATTAACCCGTAGCTTCCAGATGTAGTCTTTGATTTGCGGGATGTTGTAAAAATAGTTGGTGGCGAGAAAAGCAGCCATCTGAAAAACAGCGTAGATGATTAAGAGGCCAAGCAGCAAATCGAAAAGGATGCGAATAAAATCCTTGGCTCTAAGCTTCAATTTTATAGCCTACCCCCCAGACCGTCTGTATCACCTTTTCGCCATTTGTCGCCTTCTCCAGCTTTTCCCGCAGATTGCTGATGTGAACCATCACCGTCTTGTAGGAAACGAAATTCTCCATTTTCCAGCAGCGGTCAAAAATTTCTTCCGAGCTGAATACCCGATTCGGATGACTTGCCAGAAGATGCAGGACGGAAAACTCCAATGCCGTCAGCTTGATCGGGGTGCCTTCTTTTGTCTGAACGAAGTGACTTTGCTTGTCGATGATCAATGGCCCCACCTCGATCACATGATCCTGTTTGCTTTCCTGCGTGTAGTTCGACCGTCGTAGGAGAGACTTGACCCGCGCAATCACTTCCAGCGGATTAAACGGTTTCGCCACGTAATCGTCTGCACCCGTCATCAAGCCCAAGATTTTGTCCATATCATTCGTTTTAGCACTCGCCATCAGGATGGGGATGGTCGAGTTTTTTCGTATTCGCTTGGTCGCTTCCAGCCCATCCAGATTGGGCATCATGACATCCAGAATGACGAGATCGATGGGCTTCTGCTCCAGCTTCTCCATCGCTTCCAGACCGTCAAAAGCCTTTTCGATCTCATACCCTTCGTTGCTCAAATATATCGCCATCAGCTCTACAATCTCTTTGTCGTCATCTACAATCAAAATCCTCACGGACAAACACCTCCGAACTCATGCATGGTAGATCTAGATAGCATCACTATAACAAGAATTGTTAAAGAAAAGGTAAAGCAAGTGATTGTTCTCTATCATTATCGCCATTCTGTTCACGAGACCAACCGAGCGAATGAGAGAGCAATATTTCAAACATCCCCTTGTGTTATAACTAACTTGAATTTCTATCAAGGAGATGAAACTATGGGTAACTTGAAAGGGAAAATTGCATTGGTAACCGGGGCAAGCCGGGGGATTGGTCGTGGCATCGCATTACGTCTGGCGCAGGATGGCGCATTGGTCGTCGTACATTATGGAAGGCGACAAGAAGAAGCAGAAGCAGTCGTACGTGAGATTGAACAAAGTGGAGGCCAAGCATTCGCAATCGGTACGGACTTGCGTACCCTTGACGGCATTCGTGATTTATATGCGAAATTGGACGAAGCACTTCTGCAACGTACAGGAGATCATCATTTTGACATTCTCGTAAATAACGCTGGGGTCGGGCAAATCTTAACGTTGGAAGAGGCTACCGAAGAATCCTTTGACGAGGTCATGAACATCAATGTCAAAGCGCCGTTTTTTATGATCCAACAAGCTTTGCCCCGCCTAAGAGAGGAAGGCCGTATCATCAATCTCTCCTCCTTTGTTACTCGTGCAGCTTCCCCAAGTGTGTTCACTTACAGTATATCGAAGGGAGCTGTTAACACACTGACGCTAGCTCTGGCTAAACAACTGGGAAGCCGTCATATTACGGTAAATGCGATCTTGCCTGGCATTATTAACACGGAGATGAATGCTGGCACGTTGCAAAATAATCCGAATGGGCAGAAGTACGCCGCTGGACTTTCGACCTTCAACAGATGGGGAGAGCCTGATGATGTAGCGGATATTGCCGCCTTTCTCGCTTCCTCTGACAGCCGCTGGGTAACTGGTCAATTGATTGATGCAAGTGGCGGATCGCATCTGTAATTTTTCGCAATAAAATAACCGATGGCCGCAAACACGGGACCATCGGTTTTGTATATGAAGATGCTATTCTTTTGGATGAATCATTTGTTCAGGGCGCACGACTTGATCGAATTGCTCTTCAGTCAGCAAATTGCTCTTGATCGCCGCTTCCTTGAGTGTGATGCCTTCTTTGTGAGCCAGCTTTGCTACAGCCGCCGCATTTTCATAGCCGATATGCGGGTTCAGCGCCGTCACCAGCATCAGGGAGTTGTTCAGGTTTTCTTTGATCACCGTCAGGTCAGGCTCGATGCCTACTGCGCAATTGTCATTGAAGGACTTCATCGCGTCAGCCAACAATCTTGCGGATTGCAGGAAATTGTAAATGATGACTGGCTTAAACACATTCAGTTCGAAGTTCCCCTGGCTTGCAGCAAAGCCAATTGCCGCATCGTTGCCCATCACTTGGCACACGACCATAGTCATCGCTTCGCTTTGGGTCGGATTCACCTTCCCTGGCATGATGGAGCTGCCTGGCTCGTTCGCTGGGATGATAAGTTCACCGATTCCGCAACGTGGGCCGCTCGCCAGCCATCTTACATCATTGGCAATTTTCATCAGATCCGCTGCCAGTGCTTTCAGGGCACCGTGTACATGAACAAGCTCGTCATGGCTGGTCAGCGCGTGGAACTTGTTTTCTGCGGTTACGAATTGGTGGGTGGTTTCCTTGCTGATTTCGACTGCGACCATTTCACCGAAGCGCGGATGTGCATTGATGCCTGTTCCTACTGCTGTACCGCCAATGGCTAACTCACGCAGGTACTCATTGCTCTCCTTGATCATCTTTTCGGATTTTTCCAGCATGCGTACCCAACCGCTGAATTCTTGGCCCAGCGTCAGCGGAGTCGCGTCCTGCAAATGCGTACGACCGATTTTGATGATATCCATATAGGCTTCGCTTTTTTCTTTCAGTGTTGCTTTTAACAGTTTAAGTGCAGGAAGTACTTGCTCCTCAACAGCGACCAGTCCAGCCATGTGCATCGCTGTCGGGAAGGTATCATTGGAGCTCTGCGATTTATTCACATCATCGTTGGCGTGGATGCGAGCTGTGCTGCCCTTCTCTTGCAGCAATTGGTTCGCGCGATGAGCAATGACTTCGTTAACGTTCATATTGGATTGCGTGCCGCTGCCAGTTTGCCAGACAACCAATGGGAAATGCTCATCCCATTTTCCTTGGATCACTTCATCTGCTGCTGCTACAATCGCTTCTGCTTTTTCATTGTCGAGCTTGCCCAGCTTTTGATTCGCCAGAGCAGCGCTTTTTTTCAGGATGGCAAACATGCGAATCAGTGGAAGTGGCATTTTTTCTTCGCCAATTTCGAAGTTTTGGAAGCTGCGTTGTGTCTGGGCGCCCCACAGCTTATCCGCCGGAACCTTGATTTCTCCAATCGTGTCCTTTTCAATTCTGAATTCCATCTCGCATCCTCCTTGTATAAACAACGGTTTTCTCATATTCTCTATTAGAATGATAATGATTTTCATTCTTGTTATCAAGAGATGAAGTGTTTATTCGGGAAAAATGAAAAATATTGCAGTCCTCTAACGGTTGTGGTCGGGGGAAGCCCTGCCACATGTCTTCCAGTCGCCTATATCCTCTCTTCGTTCGGGCGGTCTCCTTCCAGACATGTGACAGTGCTTACGTACAGCTTGTGTGTAGTTGATGCTTTTATATCCTTTTGTTAGTCATACAAGGGAGTTTCAAGAAGTGTATTTCCCATCATGATTTCACTTTCAAGAAAGTAAACAAGAGCTTCGTAGAAGAAGCGCATTTCCAGTCCAAGCGCCTCTGGAGCCCGACCCAGCGTAGGAAAAAATGGCGGGGAATTTCAGCTTCACTGATATGAACGAGGACTGTCAATAGCATGACGGCCCCGTTTTTTCTTTTGCTTTTTTCTTGTTGCTTTAT
>NZ_JBIAOR010000020.1:0-66165 GCF_042878995.1 Brevibacillus sp. NPDC003359 | reverse complement strand
CGCTCTGTACATTGGCGTACTTGCCCTTAGTGTAGCCAGAGTAACCTACGAAGTTACGAATAGGGGCTGTCCTCGTTCATGATAACTTATGAATGACCTCCTCGAAACTTCTACGTTTGAAGCCCTCCCGCCATTTTTTCCGAAGCGGACAGTGTATACCCCCTGCGAGGCGTAGGCCGAAGCGTAGACTGGAAATCACTTCTCCCCCTCCACTACAGCTACTTTTAAAAGACAAGGCAGGTGAGCCAAGCATGAATGCTTTAGTCGAAATCCAAAATCTAAGCACGCACTTCAAGTCCGAACAAGGCGTGGTCAAAGCAGTCGATGCCCTCGATCTGCGCGTCCATGAGGGAGAGACCGTATGCATCGTAGGCGAGTCGGGCTGCGGCAAAAGCGCGGCAGCCATGTCATTGATGGGACTGATCCCAGAGGCGGTAGGCAGTATCGTTTCGGGTGAGATATGGTTTGCAGGCCGTGATCTGCGAAAAGTTAGCAAGGAAGAGATGCGAAAGCTCCGAGGCAACGAGCTGGCAATGATTTTCCAAGAGCCGATGTCGTCACTCAATCCAGTACTGACCATCGGTGAGCAGATCATGGAGCCGATCATGGAGCATCAAGGTCTAAGCAAAAAAGCAGCCCAAGCGCGAGCCGTCGAGCTGATCGAGCTGGTCGGTATCCCGCGGGCAAAGGAAATCGCCAAATCGTACCCCCATGAATTGAGCGGGGGAATGCTGCAACGCATTATGATTGCCATCGCAATATCCTGCAATCCCCGCCTGCTGATCGCCGATGAGCCCACGACTGCTTTGGATGTGACTATTCAGGCACAAATTCTCGATCTGCTGCGCAAAATCAAGGAAGAAGCCCAGACAGCGATTCTTTTTATCACACATGATCTGGGTGTCGTGGCAGAGATGGCCGATCATGTGGTCGTGATGTACGCAGGAAAAGTGGTAGAGGTGTCTCCTGTCGTCGAGCTGTTCGAAGAGCCGAAGCACCCGTATACACAAGGCTTGCTTCGCTCCAAGCCTGTCTTGAATCAGCGCAGAGCCAAGCTGTATTCCATCCCTGGTCAAGTACCGAATCCGACGACACTCGGTGAAGCCTGCTATTTTCATGACCGCTGCGATCAGTGCTTGGACATTTGCCGGGTACAGCAGCCGCCTTTGCGCGATGGGGGAGACGGCAGAAAGGTCGCGTGCTGGCTGTATGAGGAGGAGATCGCCCGTGGACAATAATTTGCTGGAAGTGCGCCAGCTGAAAAAGTATTACCCGATTACCGGAGGGCTTTTGGGCAGGACGATCGGCCATGTAAAAGCGGTGGATGGCGTCAGTTTTTCCATCCAAAAAGGGGAGACGTTCGGGCTGGTCGGTGAATCCGGTAGCGGGAAAAGCACAACAGGTCGCACTATCCTGCGCCTTTTGGAAAAGACAGAGGGAGAAGTCCGCTTCCAGGGTATCGATGTACACGCGTTGAATCGACAAGAGCTCCGTGCTTTGCGCCCGCGGATGCAATATATTTTTCAAGACCCGTACAGCTCGCTAAATCCGCGCGTCCGAATCGGAGAAGCACTGGGGGAAGCACTACTTGATCACGGTCTTCTCCCACAAGCGGAGATTAGAGAAAGAGTCTTAGAGGTCATGGCTTTATGTGGATTGGCACCGTATCATGTCGATCGGTATCCGCATGAGTTCTCGGGCGGTCAGCGTCAACGGATAGGAATCGCACGTGCCATTATGATGAACCCTGATTTTATCGTCGCGGATGAGCCAGTCTCTGCTCTGGATGTGTCGATTCAAGCCCAAATCATCAATTTGTTTGCACAGTTGCAGGAGCAAAGGAAGCTGACGTACTTATTTATTTCGCATGACTTGAGCGTCGTAGAGCATCTGTGCACGAGGATCGGTGTCATGTATTTGGGGTCATTGCTGGAGCTGGCACCTCGGGATGAATTGTTTTTGGAGCCACTTCATCCGTACACAAAAGCATTACTCTCGTCTGTCCCTCTGCCTATCCCGAAGAAAAAGCGCGAACGGATCGTTCTACAGGGAGACATGCCAAGTCCGGCAAATCCTCCGGCAGGGTGCAAATTCCACACGCGTTGCCCGTATGTGAAAGACATTTGCCGACAGAAAGTGCCTGCTTTTCGCGAGGTTAGCACTGACAGATTTGTCGCCTGCCATTTGGTGTAACGGGAATCAATGGCGGAAAGAGAGCTGCACGGGGCATTGACCGATAGCAGAATGATATGGTAATATTTTCATATAAAAGTAAATGTATCGGTTTTTAAAGAATTAGCTGATCGGTCGACCGAAAGCTCCCGCGAGGACAAAGACAACTAAACTGTCTAGTTGCGCAGGGAGCTTTCGTCAATCGAAGGAAAATGGGGTGAGAAGAGCCTCTTGATGCCCAAACTGTTTGACATTGACAGTTATGGGGATCAAGAGGTATTATCAGATCATAAAACATACTAAATAGGTAGGGATAATATACATTAATATTTGGCTGAACAGGAGGGTGGCCCCCATGGCAAAGAATGAGCATTCCCTGGACGATCTCTTATTAGAGAAAATCGCGCGTGCACTGGACGGTCTGGAATACGGCTCCATACATATTGTGATTCACGATTCACAGGTAGTTCAGATTGAGCGAACGGAAAAATACAGACTCCCGGCGGAAAAGCCTGAGGCAAAGATTCCGCAAGCGCGCACCGGAAAATAGAAGAAAAGAGAGGAGGAAGGACTATGGCAGGCGTTCTTGTGGTAGGAGGAGATCGGGTAGCAGAAATCGAGAGCTTGTTGCAGAATAAAGGGTTCCAGAATGTATATCATGTATCTGGTCGCAAAAAATCCGATGTGAAGGCGACGATTCCGTCCGATACAGAGCTTGTTCTTGTCTTTATTAACTTCGTCAGTCACAGCCTGAGCAAAAATATTAAGAAGCTGGCGAAGCAAAAGCATGTCCCGATCGTTTTTTGCCGACGGTCATGTGATGCGGTAGCCATGTATGAACCAGCGATAAGCTAGAGAGGACAGCCCCATATGCGCGAATGAATAGAAGTATTCAATGATGAATACTTCTTTTTTGCGTGACAGAGACTACTGGTAGAAACTTGTCGGATCGACTCGGGTAAAAGTATGCAGCACTGAATAAAATTAACAAAAGAACAACCGAAAACACGAATGGCATAAAATTTGCAGAATATTTATTCAATAATCGGTTATCCGACTCAAACAGGGGGGTACAGCATGAAAAGACCAGTTGTCATGGCAAGTCTCTTCGTTTTGCTTACGGGACTATTTGGAGGCTGCAGCAACGGCAATACGCCGACGCAAACCGCACCAGACAACCAGCAGCCATCGGCAGAGCAGACCTTGCTCATGAATGCTGCCGAGCCTGAAACACTTGATTCAGGCATGTCCAACGATGTGATTTCCGGTGCCTTCATCCGTGCGCTGTACGATGGACTCGTTCGATTGGACAAGGATGGCAAGCCAGTCAATTCCGTTGCATCCGACATTCAAGTATCGGAGGACAAAAAGGTGTACACCTTTACTTTGCGTGACAGCAAGTGGAGCAATGGAGACCCGGTTACGGCTCAAGACTTCGCCTTTGGCTGGATGCGCGTGCTCAATCCGAAGACAGCCAGCGGTTCCGCCTACAAGTACTATCCGATCAAAAATGCCCGCGCCTTTTACGAAGGGAAGGCGAAAGCGGAGGATGTCGGCATCAAAGTCGTCGATGACAAGAAGCTTCAAGTCACCTTGGAAAACCCTACTCCCTACTTCCTGACACTTGCGACCTTCTACTATCCGGTCAATCAAAAGGTGGTAGAAGCCAATCCCGAATGGGCGAAAAAGCCCGAGTCCATCGTGACCAATGGGCCGTTCAAGCTGGTGAATTGGAAGCATAAAAACAAGATTGAGCTGGCCAAAAACGAGCATTACTGGGACAAAGATGTCGTGAAGTTTAACGAAATCGAGTTTTCCATGATAGAAGATACGAATACCGAGCTGGAGCTGTTCAATAGCGGCGAGCTGGATTGGGCTGGCGGCCCGATTAGCGGACTGCCTGCGGATGCCATTGGACCGTTGCGCGACGAAGGCAAGCTGCAAACCATGCAGCGTGCCACCAACTATTATCTCTTGTTCCAGACGGAAAAGCCGCCGTTTACGAATAGCAAAATCCGCAAAGCGTTTGCCTACGCTCTCAACCGCAGTGACATCGCAGAAAACATCGGTCAAGCGGGTCAGACTCCCCTGATGGGCTTCGTCCCACTTTCCGCCTCCCTGAAACCGGAAGGATATTTCAAGGATAACGACGTGGAGCCGGCGAAACAGTTATTGGCAGAAGGAATGAAGGAGCTCGGCATAAACAAGCTGCCCGAAATCACCTATCTCTACAACACCTCCGACCTCAACAAGAAGATTGCCGAAGCATTGCAGGCTCAATGGAAGCAATCTCTCGGTGTGGACGTCAAGCTGATCAATAAAGAATTGAAGGTCATGTTTGACGATCAGGAGCAAGGGAAGTACATGATTTCCCGAACAGGCTGGACGGGAGATTACAACGATTCCGTCAACTTCCTGGAGCTGATGATGGAGAAGTACAGCTCCAATAACTCTACCTTCTGGTTTAGCGAGAAATATGTAGAGCTGGTGAAAAAGGCGTACGCCGAGCCAGATGAGGCCAAGCGCAATCAGTATCTGGTTGAAGCAGAGGGCATTCTGATGGAAGAAATGCCGATCACAGGTGTATATTCCAGCGTGAATTCATGGGTACAAAATGAAAAAGTAAAAGGCATCACGGTAGATCCGTTGGGCTACATCGACTTCAAGTGGGGATACAAAGAACAATAGCGCATCAAAGAAATGGCCTGCACGAAAATCCATGTGTGGGCCATTTCGCGAGCGATGGGGGAGGAATTTTCATGACATGGCAACAAGTAGTAGAGAACGTGTTGAATGAAGCACCCGGTATTTTTGGGATCGCGGCTGTGCATCTGGAAACAGGAGAGGCAGCAGGGCATCTCGATGAAGAGTTGTTTCAACTGGCGAGCGCATTCAAAATTCCGATCATGGTCACCTTGATGCGCGAGGTGGAAGCAGGACGAATCCGTCTCGACCAGCGTGTGACACTGAAATGGGAGGAACGCGTGCCGGGGTCAGGCATTTTGCAAGAGCTGGATGCCGGAGCGGCCTTAACGGTAAAAGACTTGGCGACACTGATGACGATTGTCAGCGATAACTATGCGACAGACCAAATTCTCGAGCTGATCGGCGGCATCGATAAGGTGAATGAACACATGCATGAGTTGGGACTTTCGCAGATTCATTTGCGGCATAATTGCTGGGAGCTCCTCAACCACTGTGTGGGTATGAATGAGCCTACACCGTCGCAGGCAGGATTCGATGAGTTCATGCGACGGGAAGAGTCAGGCAGTTATGAATTGATCCACGATGTTTCGATGCCTACCCGTGATAATAACGTAGCGACACCAGCCGAGCTGAACCGTCTTTTAATCATGATTGCAAGAAAAGAAATTCTCACAGAGTCCTCCTGCGAGCTGATGCTGGACATCATGCGACGTCAGCATTACAACAGCCGTCTGCCGTACTTATTGCCAGAGGGAACAAAGGTCGCGCATAAGACAGGGACCGTCGATGCAGTCGTCAATGATGCTGGTATCATTTATTTGCCCGAAGGAAAAGGAATGATTGCGATCACTACACTATCACGTGGTGTGACTGACAAATCAGCCGCAGAGTTAACAATCGCCCGTGTTGCAAAAGCGATTTATGAGCAAGCGATGGGGAGATGATGAAAATGACGGAATGGAAGGAACAGTTCCAGGCGTATGCGAATCAGCTGTTGGACGAGGCGAAGGCTCCAGGCGCAGCTATTGCTGTTACACGTAACGGTGAGCTTTTGTACGAGGGGACGTTCGGTTTTCGTGACAGGGAACAGCAATTGCCACTTTCTCTCGACACCGTTTTTGGCATCGCATCCATCACCAAATCGTTTACTTGCGTCGCGATTATGCAGTTGCACGAGGCAGGTAAGCTGTCTGTCCACGATCCGGTTGTGAAACATTTGCCTGAGTTTCGTGCGGGCGACCACGAACTGACTGCTCGCATGACAATTCATCACTTCATGACCCATACGCCTGGAATAGCGCCCATGCCTTACTTAGACCGCGCAATGAGACGGAGCGTGGAGAATGATCCGGCTGTCATCGGAACCAAGGCAGAGGAAGAACTGAAGACAGTGCCTTACTTGGATACGTACGAAGAAGTCATGGAAGCCATCGCTGGATTTGAAGAGAAACCGCTCTCGGAGCCAGGGGGTGCCTTTAGCTACAACAACGATGCGTACGGGCTTTTGGGGGCGATCATTGAAAGGGTCAGCAACCAGACGTATGAAAACTACGTCGCGACGCATATTTTGCAGCCACTGGGTATGGACAGAACCGTTTTCTCCGTGGATGAATTGACCGACAAGGATGACGTCACGCTCTTGTATACCAACAAAAAAATCGATGACGAAAACCAAATCATTGCCGCGCCCATCTGGCACGATGCCCCAGCGATGCGTGCAGCTGGTTTCCTCAAATCGACGGTGAATGATCTACTGGCTTATTTAGAAGTCTTTCGTCTGGGGGCTGCGGGCGACCCGACACCTATTCTGTCTGCCGATAGCGTCCAGCAGATGCTCACTCCCTATGCTCGTGTCGACGGACACCGCTCATACGGCTATGGATTGATGGTCTCTCCTGATTTTCCAGATGGCTTGCTGGTAGAGCATGGCGGATCGCTGAAGGGGATCAGCTCACACATTTTTTCGGTTCCGGATCAAGGGATAACAGGCGTGATCATGGTCAATCTCGATGGTGTGAGCGTCCGAGAGTTGGTTATCGGGTTTTTAAACAGTTATTTTGCAAGGCCGGCAGGTGCTCCGTTGTATGACTATGATCCATACGAGCTCGCAGATGAGGAGCTATCACTGTACGAGGGTCACTACTCTTCGCAGGAATGGGTAAGTGCATCGATAGCCAAAAACGAAGGCAAGCTTATCCTCGCGGTGGATGGTCTCTCGTACCCACTGATCCCGGTACAAAAAGATAGCTTCGTTTTCCAAAAAAGAGACGCCATTCCCTGGATTGAGTTTTTCCGGGATGAAGAGGGGCAAGTAGTGAGGATGAGCTACGGATTGCGTCAGTTGACGAGGGAATCTGCAAAATCGCCAAGTTAAAAAGAGAAACAAGGGTAGGAATCCTGAGGGTTCTTATCCTTTTTTTTCTTTGCAGATTGGAAATCACCAAAAGGGAACACACCCGTTGCTAGCGAATTGTTCTTTTCTGATGAAAAAAAAGGAAATGGCAAACGGTTGTCCTTTGCTTATGCAGAGCCGCATTTTCAGGTGTGGGTGATCCCTTCCTATGTGGAGCAAATTTGCCTGAATCTGATTAAGAATGCAATCGATGCGGTAGCCTATAATGGATGCGGGATTTCCGAGCAACGCCAAAAGCACTTATTCGAGCCTTTTTATATTACGAAGGAAAAAGGAACCGGGATTGGACTGTCGGTATGCAAAAAGCTCATCGAAGAAATGGGCGGGAAGATCGATATCCAATCGACAGTAGGAGTAGGGACGAGAGTAGAAATCCTATTCGCAGTCCCTCCAGGAAAGGAATTTTGAAAAAGTGGTTGCCAATCAGGCAGCCGCTTTTGTCTTTGTTTTGCTTTCTATGCCCGATCCAAGCCATAATAGAGACAATACATACAGGATGTGATTACGCTTGCAGATCATTGTTTTTGACCTTGAAACGACACTGACTTATCAGAAAGACAAGATCCCGGAAATTATTGAAATCGGAGCGGCAAAGGTCGTACCCGGAAAAAATGGCGTGGAGGTCGACACATTTCAGCGCTACACCTATCCAGCCATTGAGCGCAGAATCACAGAGAGAACGCGCAAGTTCATTGGTCTCGATAAAGAGAACATGCCAACCTTTATCCCGTTTCGCCGGGCCTTTGCAGAATTTATGAAGTGGATCGGCACCGATTCCGATTACTACCTATGCACATGGGGGCAAGACGACAAACGGCTGATGATCGAGCATTGTGCGCGATTCGGTTTGGACTTCAACTGGATGCGCAATTACAACGACATCCAGCCACCAATTAGCTTACTTTTGGCTGATCGCAAACAGATGAGTCTCAAAGAGGCGATCGACACAGCAGGAATCATCCAGGAAGGCAGGCTGCACTCGGCCTTGGTAGATGCCATCCACACAGCCCATTTGCTCATCAAATACAACAAGACGGTGCACCTGAAAGAAAACACCCCAGAAGAGAACTACAATTTGTCGAGCTCGTTGTACATTACGTGCCGATCTTGCAAAAAAAGCAAATACTACACGGCTTTCGGGCGAAAAAGCAGAAGATGCGAGGCGTGCCTGCAGCATCGCAAGCAGTTGGAAAAAGCCGCAGAAGCAGCCACTGTCCAACAGAGCTAATGGGAGAGAACGGAGGAGTGCTTAGATGATACGACAAGCACAAACAAATGACAAAGAGACAATCGTGACGATGATTGGCGAAGGCATGCATTGGAGGATCGAAGAGATTAGCGATATCGTGGAAAAGGCTACTGTTTACATCTGGGAGGAAGACGATCAAATCATCGGCTGTGGCACATATGATTTGAACTCCTCTGGCGAAGAGGGGATAGCAGAACTCTACGTCTATACACGACCGGACCATCGAAAGCGAGGAATCGGTTCTCGCCTCTTTGATAAGATCTGGGTGGAACTGCAACAGCACGAGGAGAAGCCGACGGCAGTCATGGCTACCTATCGAGTAGACCACGGACACGGTGCTGATTTTTTTGCCAAAAGAGGTTTTTCGTCTATCTGGGGACATCATCTGATGAAATACACAGGCGAGATCGGGCCTGCGCCGACACTTCACGTGCGAAAATTCATCGAGTCCGATATAGATATGTACATCCAATCGCAGAGCGACGCGTACTATGAGGTGCGCAAAGGCATCGATCTTCAGCCATATCGTTTGGCGGATTATCCTGAGAAAACGATGAACGCATGGAAGAAATGGCTGCTGAACGAAATGAGAGAAGATATATATTTATTCGAGCATGAGGGAGTATTTGTCGGGTCCTTGATCATCACAGGACATGGCGAGGTTTACGATGTGTTCGTAGATCCCGTGCATCAAGGCAAAGGCTACGGCAAAGAGCTTGTTCGGTTTTTTGTGAACCGAACGCTGGAAAAAGGCTTGAAGCCGTATCTCGTCACAGGTACCCACAACGAACCTGCGATTGCGTTGTATGAACGGACAGGCTTTCAGACGTTTCAGACGACCACGACAGCAAAGAGAGACGTGGGCGTAATCCACTCATAAAAAAATGCCGCAGGGATTAGACCCGAGCGGCATTTTTCGTTGAGACCGATAACCTATACCCCGAGCAGGAGCAGGATAATGGACGTCAGACTAAAGCAAACACTGATCAAGCACAGGAAAGTGACGACTTGCTTCGGATTGAGTCCAGAACGCAGCAGGCGATAATGAACCTGGCTGGCATCTGCTTGATAGATCGGCTTTCCTTGCAGGAAGCGTTTGGTCACCACAAACAGATTATCGAAAATCGGCACACCGAGTGCTAAAATCGGTATGAACAAGGAGAGAACCGTCGCCTGCTTAAAGGCACCATCCAACGCAATGACCGCCAAGATAAAGCCGAGGAAGGTCGCGCCTGCATCTCCCATGAAAATTTTGGCCGGCGGCTTGTTGTACCGCAGATAAGCCAAGGCAACGCCGATCAGACTGATTGCCATAATCGCAGATGTGCTTTGACCTTTTACCAAGGCGACCACGAAGAGCGTGCCTGCGGAGATCGCAGAAAGCCCTCCAGCCAAGCCATCCATGCCATCCGAAAAATTGATGACCGTCGTTACTCCGAAAATCCAAAGGATGGTCAGGATGAATTGCAACCATTCCGGGAGCAATATGTATTCGCCACTCAATGGATTGTAAAAACCGGAAAAAGTAATACCCGACAGGTAGACAATCACGGCGGCAGATACTTGGACGATCAGCTTGGGCAGTGCGGAAAAATCCTTGCCTTGCGTCTTGTACCAGTCATCAATGGTACCGATAATAAGCAGCAGTAGTGAGCCTGACAGAACAGCGATCGTTTGCCCGGGTGATTCTTTCGAGAAGAGCAAAAACGATGCAGCAAAGCCGACAAAAATAGCGTAGCTCGCTGTCAATGGGATAGGCTCCCGGTGAATTTTTCTTTCCACGTCTTTACGAGGCTTGTCCACAAAATCAAGGCGAAATGCCAATTTAGCCAGAGGCGGAATCAGAACCATAACGATACAAAACGACATCAAAAACGAAAGAACGTACGTTATCGTGACCATCTCCTACAGGTAGTGAGCTTTCTATTGAAAAGATACTCGCATACGGTGTTGTTTGACAAGTCTATTATAGGAAGTATTCCAAATTTTGTCGACTCTTGCAATCACGTGAGGGAGAGGTACCAAAAAATGTTGGTACTTATCTCCAGCAGATCCGATCCCTATAATGCTTCGTAGGAGGGATCCAGATGGAATACATGGCATTATGGTTTATTGTAGGGATCGTTTTTTCTATAACACTCGCCGCGAAACTAATCAAGCCTTGGTTGAAATTCGTTATATTCGGTTACTATCTAGTGCTTTCCTACGTATTTATCTCTCGTAAAGAACAGATTTATAGTGAATATCATCGGGTACCAGTGCCGGAGCAGTTCTGGGAGACCAACTCGGATTGGGTGGGATTCATGCTCGGCTTTTATTTTGTCCCATTTTTCCTCATCCTGCTGTTCATCTACTTTTGGCTGTTTCGAAAAGCCAACAGTGTGAAGAAAAGGTTTTTCATTGCTCTTACCATTGTACCCGCCGCGATTATCTACCTATGCTTGCTGTTTGTTTTCAGTATGTACGGATATCGACCTTAAAAACAATTCGGAGGGGTTATTATGAAGTCAGCGCTTTGCTATCGGGAAGGTAACGAGTTTTCAGAGGAAGAACTGCGTCAGCTGTCCGAGTTGCTGATCGATATCGTAGAGGATGGGGCTTCTCTTGGCTTTTTACCGCCTGTGCAGCTGGAAGAAGCAAGCGCCTACTGGACTTCATTACCCCGTGAACATGTGAAAATTTGGGTAGCAAAACAGGATGATGTTATCGTCGGAACCATCCAGTTGCATCTGGTGAGTCGACCAAATGGATTGCATCGGGCAGAAATCGCCAAGCTGATGGTTCATCCTACAGCGCAGCGTCAAGGGATTGGGCGTGGACTGATGCTGCTGGTGGAGGCAAGGGCACTTGCTGAAAACCGCAGCCTTATTGTACTGGATACAAGAGCGGACGATCCGTCTAACCAGTTGTATCAGTCGATGGGCTATCAGGAAGCAGGACGCATCCCGCAATTTGCCGATCAGCTGATGGCAGCTTACATGATACCGTGCTTTACTTTAAAACAATGGAATAGTCGTACAAGCGACAAACGGACGGTTAACAGGTGTCCGTTTTTTTGTTTTAATAATAGGAAAAGTTTCCGATGCTGGGAGGTTCTTATGAAGGTATCCAAGCTTAAATCTGGCCAAGAGGTCATCATCCGTTTAGGAAAAATTGCTGACGCAGAAACCTATCTTGCATTCGTACATCGCGTGTCAGGAGAGACGGATAATTTGTCATTTGGACCGCAAGAATTGACAGTCACCCCGGATGAGCAAAAAGAAAACATCAAAAGATGTCTAGAAACTCAGAATCAACTGTTTTTGATTGCAGAAGTGGACGGGAGGATTGTGGGGAACCTGACTTTTCGAGGGGGTATCCGATCGCGAACGCAGCATGTAGGTGAATTTGGGATTAGCGTCTTGAAAGAATTTTGGGGATCAGGGATTGGGAAACTGCTATTGGAGTCCCTGCTGGACTGGGCAAAGCAATCAAATGTGATACGAAAAATTAATTTGAAAGTCCGTTCAGACAACGATTCAGCCATTCGTTTGTACAAAAAGCTGGGCTTTAAGGAATTCGGTACGCTGACGAGAGAATTTTTGATTGAGGATACATTCTACGATTGTCTCTACATGGGCATCGAAATAGACTGAGGAGTAGACCGTCAGGATTTTGACCTGACGGATTTTTTGATGAATAAAATACTGATTATTCAAACAAGTGAAAAGGGGCCATCATGAAAAGGAAAGTCGCGACAGTTTTTTTGCAAGGAACACTGCGGGCGAAGATTCTCACGCTTTTTCTCTGTTTGATTGCAATCCCGTTAAGTTTGCAAGGAATCATCACGTACAGCCAGTTTTCAGCTTCAACGGAGTCGAGAACGGCTGAATATACGGGGCAAATAGTGGGTCAGATCAATCGCAACCTGGAGCGCAATGTACGGGAGATGAAGCGTTTATCACTCATGCCGCTCTACGATCCAGAAGTCCTGTCCATTTTAAAAGAAATTCGTACGAGTACGTCTGCTACTTCTTTTCTCTCCATGGAAAAAAGGGAGAAGATGACGCTGTATATATCCAGTCTTTCCTATAGCCGACCAGAAGTAAAAGGCATTCAAATCATCGCGGGGAATGGCATGATTTTTTCCAATCTGGACCCTTCGATCATGAAGAGCAAGGGAAATTGGGCAGAAGAGGGATGGTACTCGCGCGTGATCAAGGAACAGGGAGCAGCCATCCTTATTCCACAGCATCGGTCCGGCTATTACTTGGATGCCTCTGGTGAGCGCTATGTGTCCGTGGCTCGGTTATTGCGAGAGCCGTATACGAAAGTACCGCTCGGAATCATGAAAATCGATATGAAAATGGACATGTTTGACCAGATCTTGTCCGATTTGCCTTTTACTAAGGACGGGAGCTTGATCATCGTAAATGAGGGGAACGAGCTGTTTTATGAAAAGAGGGAGAGCGAAGGCTCGCCGGGCTATCGTACTTTGCTGCAAGAAACTGACGGGATCAATCGCGGGGATGCGAATCAGATGATGATTCAGGGACAGCGATATCTCTTTGTGGATCATCAATCGAGAGAGACGGGGCTTGTGGTGATTAGTTTAATTCCGCTTGACGTCCTGCTCGCAGAATCCAATAGCTTGCGCAGTTTTACGATGCTGATTGCGGCGATGTTTTTGCTCGTCGCTGGCGGACTCGCGATTTATTTTTCCTATTCGCTCAGCAAGCCGCTCGTTCAATTGAAAGAAAAAATGCTGCAAGTCAAGCGAGGGAACTTCCATGAACGAGTTCCTGTCGATTCCCAAGACGAGATTGGGAAGCTGAGCGAGCAATTTAACCAGATGGTCGAGGAAATCAACCGCCTAGTCAATGAGGTCTATCTCAGCAGCTTGCGTGAGCGGGAGGCGGAGTTGGCTGCCTTGCAGAGCCAGATCAATCCGCATTTTATTTACAACACACTCGAATCGATCAATATGATGGCGATTCGCTCAGATAATTACGATGTGTCCGACATGGTTTCTTCGCTCGGAAAACTAATGCGCTATACGGTCGCTCGAGAGGATGGGCACGTCACGCTAACGCAAGAGATTGTTTCGTTGAAATCCTACGTCCGTATCCAAAAGATTCGTCTGGGAGATCGCCTTCAGGTGTACATGGACGTGGAAGAGAAACTGTCGGATCAGCGTATTCCCAAGCTGCTGCTCCAACCATTACTTGAAAATGCGATTGCACACGGGATTGAGCATCAGGATGCGGGAGGGACGATATGGCTCACAGCGCATTGTCAGGAGGATGTGATGCAAATTAGTGTGAGGGACAATGGCAAGGGGATGTCCGAACAATCATTGAGTCGCCTGCTCGCAAATCTGCGTACGCCTATGCAACAACATGAGGTGACAGTAAGCGCACATAATGGGACAGCATTGCGAAACATTTCCCAGCGGCTGACCTTATTGTTCGGGGAAGAGTACGGGCTGACGATTGTGAGCAGACGAGATCAAGGCACGGAAATTACGATGAAGATTCCACTCGATTTCCAGAAGGGAGATTCACGCCATGTACAAAGTATTGCTGGTGGAAGATGAACGAATGATTCGGGAAGGCTTAAAAACGTTAATTGAAAAAGGAACCTCTGGTTTTGCCGTCATGGCAGAAGCGGAAAATGGAAAGGATGCCCTGCATTATCTTCGCACGGAAATGCCTGATTTGATTGTGACAGATATCCGCATGCGGGAAGTCGACGGCTTGGCACTGATCGGGAAAATTCGGGAGATGTACGAGGAGCTGCCCATCGTGATTATTAGTGGCTATGGTGATTTTCACTACGCACAGAAAGCCTTGAAGTACAAAGTCTCCGATTATCTGTTGAAGCCCATTGATCGATTAGAGCTGGTGAGCACGCTCGCAAAAATCAGGCAAGTGTTGGATCGCAAAAAGAATGTTCGGGAAGAAGAAAGCAGCGTCGATGGCAGCCATAGAGAAGAACGACAAATCATTCGCAAGGTAAAAGCATTCATTCACGATCATCTGGACGGCGATCTGAGACTCCAGACGCTGGCAGAGTCTGTTCATTTGAATCCCATATATTTGAGTCAATTGTTCAAGACCGAGACAGGGGAAAATGTCTCTGACTACATCACGCAGGTGCGGATGAAACGGGCCAAGCAGCTGTTACACGAGACGAGCCTGAAGGTGTATGATATCGCCCGCTTGGTAGGGTATCAGAGCTCGAAGCATTTCATGCTGGTTTTTAAAAAGGAAGTCGGAATGACACCGGGGAGCTACCGAGATCTCGTAGGCAGTGAAGATCTTTAAATCTCATACCAAATCTAAATTTCACGTGATTTATCTTACTATTCACTCAACTTTATACTGGGGATAGGGAAAATAGATAAGGAGGTTCGCCATGAAAAAGGCAATCTTGTTGGCATTGTCTACTGCTTTGACAGCGTTTACATTTGGTTGCAGCAACACCGCGACGACTCCCGGTGACTCCGCAACGGGCAAGAAAGAAGCAGTCGAGCTTACGTTTTTGACATGGGGCAACCAAGCCCACCTCGACCTGTATACGAAGCTCTCTGAAAAATTCACGCAACAAAACCCGACCATCAAGGTGAAGCTGGAATCTGTGCCATTCCCCGATTACCAGCAAAAGGTGACAGTGCTCGCTGCTGGGCAGGAGCTGCCTGATATCGGTTGGGTGTCTGAGCGAATGGTCCCGCAGTTTATGGAGAATGGGATATTGGAAGATGTTTCGGATGTAAAGAACGACGCTGCTTTTAAGCTGGACGATTTTATTCCGTCGACGCTTGAGCTGTTCCAAAAAGACAACAAATTGTACGGACTGCCGTTTTCTACCCCGCCTACCGTGATGTTTTACAACAAAGACTTGTTTGACAAGGCAGGCTTGAAATCGCCAAACGACCTAGCGAAAGAAGGGAAATGGACGTGGGCGGAATTCGAGAAGTCGGCACAGGCGATCTCGAGTGGAATCGGGGCGAGCAAAATCTACGGGGCCAACTTCTTCCGCGATTGGAAAACGTGGATCATCCTGTCTTCCTATTCATGGTCAAATGGCAGCGGCCCTTTCAACAAAGAAATGAATCAGTTTACGTGGAACGACCAATACGGAGTAGAGACACTCAGTATGCTCCAACGGATGATGTTTACAGAGGGGTCGCATCCGAAGGCGGGAGAACAAGTCAGCTTTGAATCTGGCAAAATTGGCATGTTCTTTGATGTGTACAGCTACGTTTCGAAGGCGAGGACGATCAAGGACTTCAAGTGGGACATTGCTCCGATGCCAGCGGGTTCACAAGGCTCGGCACCGATGCTCGGTCAGGCAGGGTATTCGATTTTCAAAGGAACAAAACATTTGGAGGAGACCAAGCTATTCCTCAAGTTCCTCGCCAGTGAGCAGGGTGTCCAGGAGACCTCGACTTACTTTGTACCGCCTCGCTTGTCTGTGCTGAATTCTGATCCGTTTTTGAATGTTCCAGGCAACCCTGATCCTGCACACATCAAGCAGGCGGTTATCGATGAAATGCCTAAGGCACACCTGCAGCCAGGGCATGTGGAATGGCAAAAAATCGATACAGCGATACTGGCTGGATTCGATCAATTATTCGGTCAAACGGCACAGCCTGCGGATATCGTGAAGGCGCTGGAAGAGAAAGTCAATCCGATCATGAAAAAGTAAGCTCATCACAACGGTCTGGGATACAGGCCGTTGTGACTTGAGAGGGAGGTTACGATGAATCGTTTTCAACAGGCGTTAGAAGAGAAGCCGTTTCTGCTCATGGTCAGTCTCCCGCAAAACGATGAGACCTTAGCTAGGGCAGCGGTAGAGGAAGGCGCAGATGGCTTGAAGATGCACATCAATGTGTACCATCGTGCCAGTGGCAACTGGTTCGGTCCTCTGGCTGAATATACGGACTTTCTCCAAACGATACGCAGCCAGTTTGCAGGGCCGATTGGCATTGTTCCGGGCGGGTCAATGGAGGAGCTCAATCCCGAGGAAATCAAGCAGTTCGATTCGCTGGGAATCGATTTCCTCTCCATCTATGGGCATCATATGCCCTCGTCCCTTTTGAAAATCGAAGGGGTGGCGAGTACGTTTGCCATCGATGATCAGTTTGAGTTGTCCCGATTGGAAGCCGTGAAGCATTTTCCGATGACCGCATTGGAGGCGTCGATTATTCCGGGGAGTGAGTATGGCACGAGGCTTACTTTTTCCGACCTGCTCACCTATCGGTATATCGTAGAGAAGGCAGGCATTCCCATCATTGTCCCGACACAGCGAAAAATTGTGGCGGAAGATATAAAAGCTTTGCGGGAAACAGGAGTTCGTGTCCTGTTAGCCGGAGCGATGGCGATCGGGAGGACCGAGGATGAAATTCGCCGTTCCATCCATGCATTGCGGAATGCGATTGACAACTAAGGAGGGATCGTATGGAGAGCAAGTTGAATGTCCCGCTCTCTCCTGACAAGAGAACAAGTGGCACAAGGAAGAAATCTTTCAACCGGGAAGCGAATATGACAGGATGGTTGTTTGTCAGCCCGATGGTCATCGGGTTTGTGACGCTGTTGCTTGGCCCGCTTTTGCTCGCGCTGTACATGAGCTTTACGGATTGGCCGTTACTGGGGGAAGCCGAGTTTATTGGTTTGGAAAATTACAGAGCGATCTTTCAGGATGCCGAATTTTGGAAGGTCGTGGGCAATACATTTATGTTCTCTGCCGGACTTGTCCCCCTGAACATCGTGTTGGCGTTGGGGCTGGCCTTACTGCTCGTGCGCAAGCTGCCGGGGATTGGGATTTTCCGTACGGCCATTTTTGTGCCGGTCATGACATCGCTGATCGTTTGGGCGATTGTGTGGAAGTATTTGTTTGCGACAGACACAGGGTTTATCAATCAAATCTTGCAGATTTTCGGAATTACCGGGCCCTCATGGCTTTACAATCCAAAGCTGGCGATGCCGGTCGTGATCGTGACCAGTGTCCTGAAAAATGTGGGCTTGAACATGGTTCTGTTCATCGCTGCCTTACAGCAGGTGCCCGTTCACTTATACGAGGCAGCGCTCATTGATGGGGCCAGTCGTACGCGTCAATTGTTTCAGATTACGATCCCCATGATCAGCCCGACAGTTTTTTTAACCACGTTGTTGACAATCATCGGCTCGCTCAAGGTTTTTGGACAGATTTACGTCATGACGCAAGGTGGTCCGGATAACAGTACAAAGGTGCTCGTCTATTACATATGGGAGCGTGCCTTCAAAAACTTTGAATTCGGCTATGCGTCTGCACTTGCCTTTGTGTTGTTCTTTATCATTTTAGTCTTTACGCTCTTGCAGTGGCAGTTTAGAAAAAGGTGGGTGTTCCATGAAGAGTAATCGCCACGGATTACAAGCGGGCAAGTTATTGGGAATCGGCGGTCACTATGTGGCGTTAGGAGCGATCTCCCTACTGATGCTGGTGCCATTTTTGTGGATGCTCTCTACATCGTTAAAAGAGCCGGCCAAAATATTCGTCTTTCCGCCAGAGTTTATCCCTTCGTCGATCCGCTTGGAGAACTACACGGAGGTTTTGGCGAATACGCCGTTTCATTTGTTTTATTGGAACAGCCTGTACATTGCAATTCTGGTCACGGTTGGAACGGTATTATTTGCCTCGATTGCGGGCTATGCGTTTGCACGAATTCCGTTTCGCGGACGTAATATCGTCTTTCTGGTGCTGCTGTCTACGATGATGATCCCGCATGAAGTGACGTCCATTCCGATGTTCTTGTTCATGCGCATGCTTGGATTTATCAATACGCATGTGCCGTTGATTGTGCTCCCTATTTTCGGGGCAGGCGGAATTTTTGGTGTGTTCGTCATGCGGCAGTTTTTCCTCGGGATTCCGAAAGAACTGGAGGAGGCGGCGATGATTGATGGCTGCTCGCGTTGGCGGATTTATTGGAGCATCATGCTGCCACTGGCGAAGCCAGCTATCGCGACGCTGACGATTTTTACGTTTTTGACGAGTTGGAACGAGTTTTACGATCCGCTCATTTTCATCAACGACAGAGAGCTGATGACGCTGCCGCTCGCTTTGTCCTTGTTTACCGATGAAGTAGGGACGGCTTGGCATCATCTGATGAGTGCGTCCGTCATGGCGACCTTGCCGCTTTTGATCGTGTTCTTTTTCGCCCAAAAGCAGTTCATCGAAGGAGTATCGATGACGGGCCTAAAAGATTAAATGATGAAATGATGAAAGGAAGTTCAAAATATCGACTTTTTCAACAAGGAGTGAGGGCAGATGGATCGCGTAGTGGAAGCAGATGTAGTCGTGGTAGGCGGGGGACCGGCAGGAATCAATGCAGCTCTCGCCAGCGGACGGTTGGGAGCCAAAACGATCCTGATCGAGCGTTATGGCTTTCTCGGAGGAATGTCAACGATTGCGCTCGTTTATCCATGGATGACGTTTCATACGGAGAAAGGCGAGCAAGTCATCAAAGGACTTGCACAGGAAATCGTCGACCGCTTGCAAGAAAAGGGGGGATCGCCTGGACATTTGCAGGATACGGTGGGATTCGTCAGCACAGTCACACCCTATCATCCGGAAATTTACAAGCTGGTCGCTGTGGAAATGCTCAAGGAAGCGGGCGTGAAGCTGTTTGTCCACAGCTTTGTCGATCAGGTGAAGGTAGAGGGGACAGAGATTACTTCTGTTACGCTCACTAGCAAGTCGGGCAAGTATGAGATCAAGGCCAAGGTGTTCGTCGATGCGACAGGAGATGCAGATATCGCTTATCTATCGGGAGCGCTGACGTGTAAAGGACGGGATGCAGATGGGCTGACACAGCCGATGACGATGAAGTTTCGCATGCGCGGCGTCGATCTGGAGCAGGTGAAGCAGTACATGCTTGATCATCCCGAGGAGTTCTACCATAAGACTCCGTTTGCACAATTGCCGTCCATTCCACTGACGGGTGTCCAAGGTTTCTATACGCATTGGAAGATGTCAGGTGTTCCGATTAATCGGGATCAAGTCCTGCTTTTCACAGGGCCCGAGAGCGATGAGGTTTTGATCAATTGCACGCGGGTGCAGGGGCTGGATGGAACAGATGTCGAGGATTTGACGGAAGCGGAGGAAGAAGGGAGACGTCAAGTGTTTTTGATGTCTGAATTTTTGAAAAACAAGGTTCCAGGCTTCGCGAAAGCATCCATCTCCGCAGTCGGAACGCAAATTGGAATCCGTGAGACACGCAGAATCGTCGGGGCGTACAGCTTGACGATAGAAGACGTGGTAGCGGGCAGACGTTTTCCGGATGTCATCGCACGAAGCGGCTATCCGGTGGACATTCACGATCCTTCTGGCAAAGGCGTGGTGGCAGCAGATATTGAAGGGGAGGGCGCCTATGACATTCCGTATCGATGCCTGATCCCTCAGTCTATCGACAACCTGCTTGCGGCGGGGCGTTGTATCTCTACGACACATGAGGCGCTGGCTACGACTAGGCTTACCCCGAGCTGTATGGCGACAGGGCAAGCAGCAGGTACGGCAGCGGCCATCGCGTTTCATGACAAGACCATTCCGCGTTTGATTCACGTGGCGAGATTACAGGAACAGTTACGTCTAACGAATGCCGTCCTCGATTAAACCTTTTCATTTTGAAAGGAGATTTGATCTATGAAAAAGTTGCGCGTTGTCATTTCAACACTGGCTATGGCAGCACTAGTAACAGGCATGGTTCCCTTTACGCAGACGAGTACAGTTGCGGCAAAAAATGCGTCACCAAAGCCAATTGCTAAATTCGCCCTTGTCCCCCTCGATGATCGCCCAGTCAATACGTATTTTCCGCAAATGTCAGCACGGGCAGGCGGGGTGGAGGCGATTATGCCGGATGAAGACATGCTTGGTCACTTTATGACTCCAGGCGACGGTGAAGAAATTGGCGATTGGCTGATCAAACAAGCAAGTAAAGTTGAGGGCTCGGTCATCTCTGTCAGCATGCTGGCATATGGCGGGCTGATTGCGTCCCGTACGGATCAACAGTCCTATGAAGATGCCCTTTCGAATATCAAGGCCATCAAGAAATTGAGAGACAAAGATTCCAAAAAGCCGATCTACGTCTTCGATACGATTCAACGCTTGGCGGTGACGGCGACGGATCCGGAAACATTGAAGTACTATGAGCAAATCAGAGAATGGGCCATTTTATACGATGAAGTGCATAACCTTGGCATGACGGAAAAAAAGGATCGACTCGATCAGTTGGAAAGGGAGATTCCCGAGTCTGTGCTGGAAGATTACTTGAACGCTCGCGAGCGTAACCACAAGATTAACTCCTTGTTGATTGACTGGGTAGAGGATGGGACCATTGATTATTTAGTGCTGGCTCAGGATGACGCTGCTCCCCATGGACTTCACCGGGCAGAGCGGGAGACCTTGGTCAAAAAAGCAAGGGAGCTGGATGTAGAGGATCGTGTAGCAATTTTCCCCGGAGCGGATGAAGTAGGAACCGTCTTGTTGAGCAGACTCGCCTTGAACGAAATGCGCATCCATCCAAAAGTAGCAGTCGAGTATTCGGGTATAGAAGGCAGTGAGTGGACGGCCCCGTTTGAAGACACGACCTTTGATGTAAATGTCGAGAAACATATTATCGCAGCAGGTGGCAAACCAGTACGGGATGAAGACGATGCAGATATCGTATTAATGATCAATTCGCCGAAGAAAAAAGGACAGAGCAACGCGGAAAGACGGGAAGACCTGGATGAGTTCGTCGAAGATATCAATGATTTTCTGGAGGAAGGAAAGCAGGTCGCGGTTACAGACGTTACGATTACAAACAAAGCTGACCCTGAGCTGATCGAGCGATTACAAGAAGAAGTAAAGCTGCCGGAACTGTTCGCGTACACGGCATGGGGAACGGAAACAATATGGGAAGCGCGTTGGGACAAGCGCTGCAACGATCGGCCTTTTTGGAAAAAGGAAATCAGTTCGGTGTGCCCTTAACAGTGGATGCTGCAGAAGCCCATATCAATCTGCTCTTATCTTCGTTTGTGAATGACCATCATTACCGAAATGAAGTGATGGCAGAAGCACGCAACCTCGTAAAAGAGTTAAAAGGGAATGAATGGAATCTCGGAGATGACTACGACGAAGTCAATGATTTTGTGAGGGATGCGCTGACACCACATGCGGAAGAATGGTACGAAAACTACTTTGCCAATCAATCGCTGGTGATTTGGAAGCGAGGCAAGAATACGTTTGAAGGCGAAATCGAAGAATTAGCGGACATAGAGATCAAGCTTCCTTGGGAGCGGTTGTTTGAGGTTTTTGTTGGGACAGAAGTAAAGATTGAAAGGGAGTAATTCTTAGAAAAAGACGGTCTATTTTCCGAATCTGCACATATCATGTCTCTATCGCTATAAGAAGGTGACTAGGATGGAGACTCTACAATGGTTGTATGTGCAGTATGACTTGGAAATGTATGTGCGGGTAGTGGTGAGCGCGATTCTCGGTTTGTTCATAGGGTGGGATCGCTCACACAGAAACAAGCCTGCCGGGCTGAAAACGTATATGTATGTGTCCGTAGCCTGCACGCTCATCACACTTGTGTCCATTTACAGCACAAAGCTATACAGTTCGCCTGGCAACGGAACGATGATGGACCCGATGCGCTTGGCTGCTCAGATTGTCACAGGTCTTGGTTTTTTGGGAGCAGGCGTCATCTTGAAGGACGGCTTGAAAGTAAAAGGATTGACCTCCGCAGCCATGATCTTTTTCGCTGGAGGAATTGGCATAGGGATCGGAGCCGGATTTTACGGCATCGTGATATTCTCGGTCATCATCGCCTTTGTACTCGCCAGGATCAGTCAGCGTGTGGAAGATGTCCAGCACAAGCGGTTAGGAAAGTGAATCATAGAGAAGCGGTGCATTAGCATCGCTTTTTTGTGTATGAAATGGGACTGTTGTGGGGGGAAGAAGCTTTTCGTTCATTCGTTTGAAAGCGGTTCTAAGATGTTTTAATCGAATTGAATTGACTTTCAGAAGCTTCCCTGCGTTAACTAGCAAAACGCTTTAAACGCACGAAAGAATCCACAGCTGTACGGAAGCACTGTCACATGTTTGGAAGGAGACCGCCCGAACGAAGAGAGGATATAGGCGACTGGAAAACATGTGGCAGGGCTTCTCCCGACCACAACAGCTAGGATGACATCAACTTAGGGGTTTTGATTAATTCGATTCCATAATATGCTAGCGTTAGAATATTTCAAATAGGATGAGTGGCCTAAATGAGGAAGTGGTCTGCAAGTTTATGCAATCTTATCGTTATCATGGTGATCGGAATGCTCGCCTTGACGCCATTCGCTTATGCCATGGAACAACCACCCCAAGCCAAACAAGGCGTGCTGGATTTGCGTGGTGTGCATTGGGAAGACGGTGATACGATATGGCTGGATGGGGAATGGAGTTTTTACTGGCGGCAGCTATTGACCCCAGGTACTTTTCAATCGCATGTTTCCGTACGAGAGTTCATGCAAGTACCTTCATCGTGGAAGCAGGGGGCTGGTGATCGAACGGATATATCCAATCAGGGATACGCCACTTACCGACTGCTCATACAACTGGATGAGCAAAAGTCAGGAAGGCCCTTCGAACTCTATATGCCCAGCGTCGCAACGGCCTACAAGCTGTGGATAAATGGCAAGGTTATGGCCGAAAACGGTGTAGTCGGTGAGGATTTGGCGGGGATGATCCCGAAAAATTATCCGAAGGTCGTCGTGTTTCAGCCGGATCAACCGCAAGTGGAGCTCGTTATTCACGTCTCTAATTTTGTCCAGCGAAAAGGCGGCCTGTGGGAAGCCATTGAGTTGGGGGATGCTGAGCAAATCATGCGGAAGCGTGAAGCCAACATTATTTACGCAGGCATGATTGCTGCATCCTTGTTAGTCATGGGCATCTATCATTTCGGTTTGTATATGACACGCAAAAGAGAGAGTTCGACTCTCTATTTTTGTGGAGTTAGCATAGCAGTCGCCGTCCGCATTATCTTTTTGGGGGAGACAATGGCTGTTAGCTTGTTTCCACAAATCCCATGGGAGCTGGTGGTCAAGCTGGAGTACATGTCTTCTCTCTTCACGCTGATCATGCTCGCTTGTTTTGTCCATTCGCAGTATCGGGCATTATTCAATCGTTTCATTCTGAGAGCTTGCGTCTGGACAGGGCTTCTCTTGATTCTCTTCGTGTTCGTTACCCCTGCTAGAATCTATACCGAATGGCTTTACGTAGGGGAAGCGTATTTGTTGCTTAGCTATAGCTACATGCTATTCGTTTATGGACGAGCCATCCTACAAAAACAGCCAGGGTCTGTCTTAAATGGAATCGGTCTGCTCGTATTTTTTGCCGCAGTTGTCAATGAAGTGTTGTTTTACGCACATCTGTCTCCGTTTGAAAATGCAATTCCGTTCGGCTTGCTTGTTTTTTTACTCACCCAAATGATGAATTTGTCCATGGTATTCGCCCGTTCCTTTGCTCATGTCGAGCAGCTTTCCGAAGAGCTTGCACAAACAAATGAATGGTTGGAGCAAAAAGTACTGCAACGGACACAGGCACTCGCGGACAAGAATCAGGAGCTGCAAAGGATGGAGGAGTCACGGCGCATGCTGCTCTCCAATATTTCGCATGAACTGGGGACGCCGCTAACGTCGATTCAAGGGTTCATCAAGGCGATGATTGACGGTGTGGTCAAGCCGCATGATCCGAAATACTTGGGGATCATCTACGAAAAAACCATCTATTTGCATCGTATCATCACGGATTTGTTTGAGTTGTCCAAGATGGAGTCGCGTCAGCTTCGCTTTCATTTTCAGCCATTGTCACTGGTTGGATTTTTCCGTGGCTTGTACGAGAAGCATTTACTCGATATGCAGGAGAAACAGCTGCAATTTGTGTGGGAAGCACAGGCGGAGCCAGAAGCAGTGGGCAAGCTTTTGCTGGTGGCTGACCCGATTCGTCTGGAGCAGGTCATGAGCAATTTGCTCGTAAATGCACAAGCGTATACGCCACCGGGCGGGGTAATCAAGCTACAGGTGGAGTGGGAAATGGCTCTGGATGGGACAGGCGAAGCTACGATCAAGGTAATCGACACAGGGGCCGGGATACAGGCGGAGGCGCTTCCTTTTGTGTTTGATCGATTTTATCGGGGGAGTGAATCCAGAAAACTGCGGACGGCAGGAGTAGGGCTAGGTCTGGCCATCTCCAAAGAAATTATCGATAATCATCACGGGAAAATCGGCGTACAAAGTAATAAGGGAGAGGGGAGCCTCTTCTGGTTTTCGCTTCCAATCCGTTGGGAGGAAGAGAGTGACGAGAGAGGAGAGAGGGTGAAATGGGCAACGAGGTAGTCCTGTTGGTAGAAGATGATGAGAGTATTCGCGAATTGGTCAGGCTTTATTTGCAGGCGAGTGGTTTTCAGGTGCGAGAGGCAGAGGATACGAGGCAAGCGCAGGCCATGGTGCTAAGTGAACAGCCGGATATGGTCCTTCTGGACATTTTGCTGCCGGATGGATCGGGTCTAGAACTTTGTCAGACATGGAGGCAGAGTGGAATTCATGTGCCTGTCTTGTTTTTGAGCTGCAAAAATGACACGGAGGATATGATCGCAGGCCTTGATCTTGGTGGTGATGATTATATGACCAAGCCCTTTGATCCCAATCTGTTGATTTCACGGGTGAAAGCGCATTTGCGCAGGAGGAGCATCCAAGGAGAGAACAGCAAAGCTATGTTGCCTCCAAAAGGACTGATTGAGCCCTTGACCAAACGAGAGCTAGAGATGCTGCACATGATTAAAGCAGGGTATACGAATCAGGAAATTGCCCTGCATTATCAAATATCGATTGGTACTGTCAAAGGATACAATAACCAATTGTACAGCAAGCTCGGGGCCAAAAACCGGACGCATGCCATCATGCTTGCAACTCAGCTCGGCTTTTTTAGGTGAGCCCTAACTTTGGTTGGATCCTCTTTCTCCTCGATTTTGCTAGTATGGAGGCAAAACCATTCAAGAGGAAGAGGAAGAGAGTCCATGCTTGCTCAAATATGGAGTTCGGTGTACGTATATTTGATGATGCTTGCCTTGACGCCATTTGGATTGGTGGGGATCCCCCAAGGAATCGGTATCCTGAAAGGGAATATCGGTATTGGCATGATCTTTTATGTGGTGTTATTCGTGAATCCCTTTTTGTATCGCCTTTATTTATTTCAAGTCAAAAAACGTCTGGAGAAGAAAGGACTTGAATGGAGAAGGCGAGACCAGAGAATAAGGGGAATTATCTGGTTGCTCGGATCTCATTTTCTCGTATATGAAATGCTCTATTTTTCTCTTCCCCAGATGTATACCAGCACGCAGTCCTCGCCTTCCTTTGTCTTGATGGCTCTTTCTGCGGTGGCTTTCCTATTTTTGGCAGCCAGTACAAGCTATGTCACGTACAAGTACAGTCCCACGCCGTAAAGGTCACGATGTTTCCGATGATATTCCTCTGACAAACGCGCGTTATGCTGGAAGGGCAATGAAAATCTGGAAGGGATGCGTGCGCGGATGAGAGATGCAAGACTAGGAAAAATAGCAGACAACTTAATTTCGTACAGCCTGAATGTGCAAGCCAAACAGCATATTATGATCATGGTCGTGGATGAAGGAGAACAGCTGGCAATGGAATTGGTGAAGCGACTGTATGCGAAGGGAGCTTATCCCCACTTGCGCTTTGTACGGCCAAAGGTCCAGCGGGAATGGTTGAAAGGACTAACGGAAGAGCAGCTTGCCCAGACCGTTCAGTGGGAAAAGGACATGTGGTTTGGCATGCAAGGCTATATTGGAATTCATGGCGAGACGAATGACAGTGAGATGAAGGATGTTCCGCAGGAGAAATACCGTCTGTATGCAGAAGCGTATGATTCCATTTTTCATTATGTCGACAATCAGGTTACGGGACTGCGCATTAACTACCCGACCTCGGCCCTTGCTCAAAAGGCCAACATGACGACAGAAGCGTTTGAGGATTTTTATTTCAACGTATGTTCACTCGATTATCGGAAAATGGCTGAAGCGTGCCAGCCGTTGTACGACCTCATGGACAAAACGGATAAGGTGCGCATCAGTGGACCGGGGACAGACCTGACGTTTTCGATCAAAGGGATTGGGACGCGGACAGCCGTAGGCAAACGAAACATGCCCGATGGCGAAGTGTATACATCGCCAGTGCGCGACTCGATTCACGGGACGATCAGCTACAATACGCTCAGCAACTTCAAAGGCACGACGTTTGAAAATGTCCGGTTTACTTTTCGGGAAGGAAAGATTGTCGAGGCGTTTGCTAACCATACGGACAAGCTAATGGAAATATTGGACACGGACGAAGGCGCACGCTACATCGGTGAATTCGCCATTGCGTTTAATCCGTACATTTTGCACCCGATGGGAGATACCTTGTTTGATGAAAAAATCGCTGGCAGCTTCCATCTCACACCGGGTCGTGCCTATGAACAGGCGGATAACGGCAACCGCAGCGCGATTCACTGGGACCTGATCTGCATTCAACGTCCGGAATACGGTGGCGGCGAAATCTGGTTTGACGATGTACTCATTCGAAAAGACGGAAGGTTTGTGCATGAGGCGCTACTGGGGCTGAATCCGGAGCAATTGATCCTGTAGGGGAGGGCGATGATGCCCTCCTTCTTTATTTGAATTTGAAAACTACTACGCCTGCGATCATGATGCCGATTCCGATGATCTTGTTCAAGGTGAGTGGAACCTTTTGCACACCGAACAGGCCGAGAGAATCGATAAGGAGAGCGACGAGCAATTGTGAGATGAGCAGAATCGATACTGCATAGGCAGGGCCGATGGCAGTAATGCCTTTCATGACACTAAAAACGATGATCGCCCCGAAAACGCCTCCGAGCAAATACACCTTGTTCACTTCGCCGATGCTTTTCCAATCGCCATCACGAACGGCGAGAAAGATCGAAAACGATACGAGAAAGCCCACGGCGTGAACAATCGCATTGGTTTGCCACAGTCCGAGCTTTGTACTGGCTTGCGCATTGAACACGCTTTGTAGACAAATAAAAACGCCAGCGAGTAACGAAAAGAGAATGCCTTGCACAATATGACCTCCTATATGGTTGATTACTCATAGATGTTTCCGCTCGCAAGCTCACTGATTTTTTCTCGATCTTTGATAATCAGTGCGCTTTTTTTGCGTTCAATCACAGATGCTCCACAAAGATTGCGGATGACTCGGTTCAAATGTCGGTAGCTGGTACCCAACAGCTCGGCAACCTCCGTCAGCTTCGCCGTCTTTAGCTCCTCGGAAGAAGTCGACCCTGTATCGCTGGACAACGTAGAGAGCAAATAGCTGGCAAAGCGATTTTCAACGGGATACAGCAGGTTCAGGCTGGTAGAGTTCGATGATGTATGCAGCTTGTGACTGATTTTCTGAAGAATGAATTGCAAAAATGGCGGGTGGTTCTGATAGCGCTCCTGCAATACCTTGAAGGGGAGACTGACCACGAGACTGCGATGGACAAACTCAACCGTATTGCGGACCTCGCATTGAGTGACATACTCTACGTCTCCGATAATCGCGAGTGGATTGTTAAAGCGCAGCAACAAAGATTTTCCGTTAGGAAGCGTCGTGAAAATTTTGATTTTTCCCTTCAAGATGAAGTACATGTGGTGAAGCTGATCGCCCTTCGAACAGAGGATGTCGCCCTTCTCAGCCTGATACAGGCGCATTTCATGGAGGGTAGCGGCATCAAAAATAGTGGGCAAGGGACTATTTTGCACCAGCGTATGCAAAAGTGTATGGTCGTGAAGTTCTTTCATCTATCAAGCCTCCTGCTAGTTTGCTTGCAGGCTATACCTTCTATAGTAAAAGGCATTTGCGCGCGAAAAAAAAGGACATATGTCCTTTATCCCATTTAAACACAAAAGACGCGAAGCAGGAATATTCGGATAGATTCGAGAAGTACAATTGTCGAGATAATAGAAAGAGAGAAACGAAGGAGTGGTTCACATGACTTTGACTGTAAGTGAAAGAATAATTGGATTTGTAGGAACGGGTGTCATGGGGAAAAGCATGGCCAACCATTTTCTGCAAGCAGGATATACAGTGCTGGCGTACACGCGCACTAAGGAAAAAGCAGCAGATTTGCTGGCAGCAGGTGCTATCTGGAAGGAACATGTCAGTGAGCTGGCAAAAGAGGCAAACGTCATCATCACAATGGTCGGCTACCCATCTGATGTCGAGGAAGTGTATCTCGGCGCGGACGGAATTGTGGCGAATGCGAAGCCGGGCACTTATTTGATCGATATGACGACATCGAAGCCGTCGTTGGCCAAACAAATTTATGAGGAAGCTAAAAAGCACGGGCTGCATTCCCTGGATGCCCCTGTCTCCGGTGGAGATGTGGGGGCACGGGAAGCGCGACTGACCATCATGGTTGGTGGCGATCAGGAAGTATTTGATGCGATGGAGCCTGTGTTTACGATCATGGGGACAAACGTCGTCTTGCAGGGGGGACCAGGTGCAGGTCAGCATACCAAAATGTGCAACCAAATTTGTATTGCCACGAACATGATCGGTGTGTGTGAAGCGATCGCGTATGCGAAAAAAGCAGGTCTGGACCCGGAGAAAGTGCTGACGAGTATTGGAGCGGGTGCCGCAGGCAGCTGGTCGCTGTCGAATCTGGCGCCGCGCATGATCGCAGGCAACTTCGCACCTGGCTTTTACGTGAAACACTTTATCAAGGACATGGGAATCGCATTGGAAGCAGCAGAGGAAATGGGGCTGATGACACCAGGACTCGCGCTCTCCAAATCGCTCTATGAAGAACTGGCAGCAAACGGCGAGGCAGATAGCGGTACACAAGCTTTGATCAAATGGTTTGAAGACAAGTAAAGGAAAAAGGAGCCCTATTCATGAGGGCTCCTTCTCTATGGTGTTCATCCGTTGCGTGTTGACTTGTACATCTCGTACATCTTTTGAAACGGATTTATTTTTGGACGGGGGTTGTTCCATTTTCTTCACTTCTAGGATGTCCAGCAAGAAAACAAAGGACGGAATCCCGACAATCAGTCCCCATACACCAAAGAAATGCTCGGAAAAGATCAGAACAACAAACGTGTAGAAAATCGGTAAGTGAGTCTTCGTTGCCATTAAGCGAGGATTCAACACATATGCCTCAAGCGCATGAATCAACATGATGAAAACGAGCAAATAAACAACGGTTGCGATACCACCGACGCTAAAAGCGATGGCACTGAGTGGAATCAATGAAATGGCGACACCTGCAACCGGAATGAGCCCCAGTATGAAGACCATGATCGCGAGTCCCAATAGATTCGGAAAGCCCATGATCCATAGACCGATGACGGTGAAAGTCGTATTGAATAAGGCGATCAACAGCTGTGTTTCGATTACTTTACCAAAGGTCAGGATGAATTTTTGGCTGAAGTAGGCGATTTCGTTGTACAGCCAGGATAATTTGCTCGTGCGAAATTGAGCGGTAAACGTGACGACATTGTCTTTGCCTAGCAGGAAAAACAGACTCAGAATAATCGCCAGAAAGACATTGAACCCAACGTTTCTGACCACTGCGAGAAAATCAAGACTGCCTTGAACAATGCCCTTCATATCTAGTTTCCCAACAACAGACATAAGATAAGGGGCAAACTCATTGTGCTGATTTTGGTGGTACACTTGCTCGATGACATGGAACAATTGTCCGGTTTGATGAATAAGCGCCGGAATGGCTTTCATCCCACCCACTACGAGAAAGAACGTCAGCAAAATATAGAGGAAAATAAGAATCAGCTTGGGATGGATCGGCACGACTTTGTGTGTGAGACGTGTGAGATATTGATGCAGCCGATTCATTAAATAGGTAACTAAAAAGGTTAGCAAAACCATGTTCAGCATACTTCCCAAGGAGTAAAGCAACAAACAAAACAACGCCAAAATCCCAAATCGTCTTACATCCGGCTTTTGCAAGGCGGCAGCAAAGAAATTCATGGGAACATCCTTTCCAAGTGCTCTTATAAGCACTCCCATCCGTATACGATGATTATACTGCGTCGGTGTGAACAATTATAGCACGCTTAAAAGCGAGTGGAGGGAAAGAAAAGGTTCCAGTTGTTTGAAAAAGTGTAACGAAACTATTTCACCCTACGAAGCGTCAAAGGAAGGGAAATGTTTCCAAGGGAGGCTAATCACAAATGAAAATAAAAACGAAAACCATCAGTCTGGTTACCGCTGTCATACTCGGGGCAAGTGCTTTGACTACTTCTGTCCATGCTGCTGCGTTTTCCCAGATTCAGCCGTATATAACAGACTACAAGATCGGTTTTACGGACGGTAACAAGCTGGTCACTCAGGCCATTTATGATGATTTTGAGCTATCTTCCAAAGACATGATCGTAACAAAGGGCGGTAAAAAAGGAATTCTCGACGCACGAACTGGGAAAGAAATAACCCCTGCGATTTGGGACAACATTGACATCCCCGATTCCAAAAATATCGCGATTGTTCAAAAAGGCGGCTGGTTCCAATATATCGATTTAAAAACGCACAAGCTGTCGACCATGAAGTTTGCTGGAGCGCATCCGTATTATTTGGCCCCAGAGCAAGGGACGGCGATTATGTTGCTGGGAAAATCATCGATGCTGGTTCATACAGATGGAAAGGTCCTGATTCCGCCATTTGCGGGCAAGCTGTCGATGGTGCAACTAGTTGCTCCTGATCAGACGGAAAATAAAGAGGCAGAAAAAGTGCGTTATTTCGTCGCGACTACTCCAAAAGAGCTCATCATGTACGATCCTGCTTCCGGCAAAAAGCTGTTCGCGCTGGCAAAAGCAGAATTGATTCCGAACGAAGGCGGTTCTGACACTGCGTATCTCAAGGTACGATCCGGTGGAAAAGAAGGCTTGATTGATCGCAATGGCAAGTACGTACTCGAGCCCAAATACAACGCGATTTACATTTGGAATAATGGATACTTTCAGGTGATTGGGCCAAAAGGACAAGGGCTGTGGAAAGACGGACGGATGCTGGCAGAGCCCATTTACAAAGAAGTCGGGTTCGAGCATAACAATCGGGATGTGTATTACACGGTTTCTGGAGATGTCATCACGTATCATTCCAGGTCCAAAGGTACGTCACATCCATTGAAAAAAGGTGCCGAGTTTTTGCATGGTAGCTATGTGCTGGGACAGGACCCGAAAACGAATCTGTACGGCGTCCTCCAAGTCGGGGGAGAGACGGTCATCCCCTTTGCGTATCCGAAGGCAGAAGGTCCGCCAGCGGCGCGCTTGCTCGTCCGTAGCGACGGAAAAAAAGCGATCCTCCCTGGCTGGGGAAAAGAAGTCAAGGAGCCTGATTTCTGGTTCGACTCGTCTGTGACATTGGGCAGCTACAGCATGCTTAGCATCAAAGACGGAAACAAGATCGGGCTTTATTCTGAAGATGAAGGCCTGGTTCTGTCTCCTGTTGAGAATCGAATCATTCGCCACGAGGAAGTAACGGGTGAGGTGCTGGTGACGGAGCCGGATGGAAAGGTGCTGCGATACAGCATCGGAGGGAAAGAAATAGAAGCTGTCAATCCAAATCCGTTGTCCGATGATTTGACGACCATGTATCAGCCGGGAAAAGGCGTTATGATCGTGGACCGCAAGACGAACCAACCAATCAGCAAGCTCTACCAATCTGTCTACACGGAATCCGATACCAATCTCATCGTTGCAATGGATCACGATTGGGCGGATCTTTATACCCCTGAGGGCAAGCTGTTGACGACGGAGATCAAAGTAGCGGTGTGGAAGTCAGGCAACGACGGACCGCCTCTCACCTTGATCAAAGTTGCTGACTCCGTATACACCATGGGTGTAAGAGCGGGGGATGTTGGAATGGCGATGATCAAGGCCGATGGCGGGCAACTTCAGGTCGTGAGCGATTTTGTGTATCGGGATGCAAACGATACGGTGGTACAAAATCAAAAGATCGTGGTGACAGCACGATTGGACGGCACACTGGATGTATGGGCGCAAGAAGGGAACCAGCTCGCAAACAAGATCACTAGCGTGAAAGGTTTACACACGGAATCTTATTTTGATCGGGTATTGATTCAGTCAAGTACAGGATGGGATGTCTATTCACCGCAGTTGCTCCGCCTAAGCACGGGCGATTATCAGTCCATGAAGTATTTGCCCTTACCGGCTCTCAAGACGGGTGCCATTGCCTACCAGGATAAGAAGACAGGATTGTACGGCCTTATGTCGCTGGAAGGAAAGGTTCTGACAGCGGCCAAATATGAGGCGATTTTGTCAACAAATAAAGTATTTTCACAAGTGTGGTGGAGTAAGGCAGACGAACAGATACCTTATGTATTCACAACCAAAGACCAGTTCGGTTATCTCAGTCAAAGTGGGCAAGAGCTGTTTGCGACCCGATTCCTGACGAAAAAACCAGTGGTCTCCTATAGTCCGATTACATTCCAATCGTTTTCGGCCTACTCGAATATGATGCGACAACGCCCGCTTGAGCTGATCGATTTCGGCAAGCCGTATAGCTGGCCAGCAGGTGGAGACAGCGAGGGCAAGCTTTTTGCCAATCTGGCGCTCTATTTGAATATGCCGAAGGATGCAGGCAAGCAAGCGGTATTCGCTGAACTGGTGTCCAAGGGAATCATCAAGAACGATGAGAAACGCACTGTTATGAGCGACGAAGATATGTTCCGAGTGGCTTATTTCATGGCGACAGGCAAAACAAGTCAAGCGATGACGCCGCCGCAGGTAATGGAATGGGCACAGAAGCGGGGAATTGTGCCGGTGCGAGAGGGAATGAGCTACTACATGACGATGGATTTGTACGCGGAGTATCAGCACATCCTGATGACAGAGCTCATGCGTTCCCTGAAAGGAAAGAAAGTGCTCAAGCCAAAGGTGTTAACGACGGCTACACTCAGTGACGCACAACAGCAAATGCTCACAACAGCACTGATCGTGAACGGCAAGCCAGCCAATCAACTGCCAGTGCCGCTCCCGCAAGCCGAGTGGCAGAAAGCCATTCAAGTCTTGGTCAACCAGTACAACAAGCAAGCGGCTCAATTGCTTGCGGCCTATGAAGCGAAGCTGTGAGCAGATAAATGTACAGGCGCGGGTGATCATCCTGCGCCTTTTTTGTGCTATTAAAAAAACGGCCAATATTTTACAATTAACATATAGAAGGCAGCGTGAACGAAAGCCGTGACCGCCAAGGAGACAATGAATGAGACAAACGAAATCTGATCGAGCTTGTAAGCGACCAGGAAAAATATCGTAAAGGCAATGAAGGCGATAAACGTACCTTCTTCTAAATAAGCGACAGCCATAATTAATCTACCTCGATTCAAGAAAGGATGCTTTCGAATGATGATTGGTATCGAAAAATTAAGCATACATGATGCAGAGAGTTTGTTCCAATTTGAATCGCGCAATCGAGCCTTTTTCGAAAAATCAGTTCCCAGCCGGGGAGACGCTTACTACCAATATGACCATTTTTTACGTGGTCTGCAAGCCTTACTCGACGAGCAGGCACAAGGAATCTCGTTTTTTGGCCTCATAAAAAACAGCCAAGGTGACATCTTGGGCAGAATGAATTTGGTAGACATCGAGAAAGACGAAGGAATCGGACATCTTGGCTATCGAGTCGGGGAGGATACAGCTGGTAAAGGCGTGGCTTCACAAGCACTCACTCTCTTTTTAGCGGAGCACGTTCCCCAATTGGCTGTCAAAATCGTCTGTGCCAAAACAACAGCGGATAACATCTCCTCGCAAAAAGTGTTGTTGAAAAATGGATTCGAACCCTATGACATGGAGCCGGAACCAAAGGATGACTTTCTTCACTATCGTCTGAACGTTGTAGAATAAGTGATAATTTGGTATCTTGTGGAAAGTTTGTTAGAAAAAAGAAAAAGGGGAATCGAGATGAAACGTCAAGGCAAAATGATTGCAAATATGCTAGTGGCAACAGGGATGCTGGCTTCATCCGTAGGATATGCTTCGGCGAACGAAGTAAAAGCCCAAGAAGTGAGCACTACACCTGCTCATAAGGTTTTGCGGTTGAACCTGATTGATCAGCCAGGTCAATTGGACCCCGCGATGGCTGAGGATGAAGCGATGTTTTCTGTGATGCACACGATGTTTGATGGGTTGGTCCGCTTAGGCCCGGATGGAAAAGTTCAGCCATCAATCGCCCAGAAAATAGACGTATCTGATGATTTGAAAACATATACGTTTCATTTGCGCGAGGCGAAGTGGAGCAATGGTGATCCAGTCACTGCCCACGATTTCGAATACGCTTGGAAGCGTGCAATAGACCCGGAAACAGATAGTATGTATTCCTATTTGCTCTATTCCATCAAAAACGCCGCGCAAGCCAACATAGGCGAGATGAAGCTGGATGAGGTAGGAGTAAAAGCCATCGATGCCAAGACATTGCGCGTAGAGTTGGAGCAGCCTACACCACATTTTACAGAGCTAACGGCCGCACCGATTTTTTATCCGGTGAACAAAAAGCTCGATGAGAAAAAACCAGGTTGGTTCAGAGAAGCTGCGACACATGTCGGGAACGGACCTTTCAAATTAGTTTCCACAGATAAAGAGAAAATCACGGTGGTCAAAAACGACCTGTACTGGGATAAAGCGGCTGTGAAGCTGGACAAGCTGGAATTTACCGTCATTCAAGATGAGAATACACAGCTGTATATGTTCGATCATGACGAGTCTGACTGGGCAGGCGCTCCTTTTGGTTTTTTGCCAATCGAAGCGTTGCCAGCATTGGAGTACGAGGAAATATTGCAAACCAGACCAATAGCTGGTGTTTACTGGTACGGGTTCAACACCGAGCAGGCCCCGTTTACCAACGCAAAAATTCGCAAGGCGTTTGCTTACGCGATCAATCGTCAGGCAATCGATGATGCGCTGGAGAATGGTGTACAAATACCGGCTACAGGTGCCTTGCCCCCGATGATGACGCTGAAAAAGGAAGGCTACTTCAAGGACAATGATCAGGAAACGGCGAAAAAGCTGCTTGCTGAAGGCATGAAGGAATTAGGCATTACGAAGCTCCCGCCCATCACACTTTCCTTTAATATTTCTGAGAATCATCGTCTGGCAGCGGAAACCATTCAAAAGCAGTGGAAGCAAACACTCGGCGTAGACGTAACGCTCAATGAGAGAGTGTGGAAAGTGTACCTGGAAGAAAGGAACACCGGAGACTATCAGATCGGACGGATGGGTTGGATTAGTGATTTCAATTATGATCCTGTCAGCTTCCTGGAGCTGTTTAAGGACAAGGATGGGTTCACCAACAACACCGGATGGGAAAACAAGAAGTACCAAGAACTCTTGAATCAATCCGCGACCGAAAAAGATCCTGAGAAGCGCAAGCAACTGTTGGCGCAAGCAGAAGCGATCCTCATGGAGGATATGCCTGTCGCTCCGATTTACTATATTGCTGATCAGTGGGTGCAAAATGAAAAGCTCAAAAATGTCGTGATTGATAGCATCGGTGTCGTCGATTACAAGTGGGCGTCCAAAGAGTAAGATAGAAACAGCAAAAAGTCCCCAGCCTGTAAAAGGTAAGGGGACTTTTTGGCGTTATATGGTGTCCAATCATGGTTCCCACGGGCGTCTCGTTCCGAGCATATCCGCGAGATGCTTATTGTCCTTGCGACGAACTTTCCGTTTCTCCGCTCGCTTTTCAGCACCATCATGCAAGAATTTTTCCTCTTCTGTTTCTGGAACGACCTTGGGCACGGGGGTAGGCCGCCCATCCTCGCCAATCGCGACAAACGTGAGAAAGGAAGTGGCACAGACGGTTCGAATGCCCGTTAGCAAATCCTCCGCGACAATTTTGACAAAAACCTCCATCGACGTGTTGTGCGTCCATGTGACGAACGCTTCGAGCGCAACCTCGTTGTCCACTCGGATTGGCTGCAAAAAGTCGACGGAATCAGTAGAAGCTGTCACGACTGGTCCCCGTGCATGTTTCATGGCAGAGATCGCAGCAACATCGTCGATATGCGCCATCAGCCTGCCGCCGAACAGCGTATTGTGATTGTTCGTATCCGGGGGCAGCACATGGCTTGCTTTGAACGTGCGCGACTCCCGAACAAAACGTTGAATCGTCATAAAGGTAGCTCCCTTCTTTCTTGCAATCGGATTATGAATGATGACAATCTTCTCTCCTTTTCATTGTTCCACAATAAAATCGATCTATTCTTGTGCAGAGGACTAAGGCTGCGAATTTTATCAAAGGCTATGGACGGAATGCATGCGGTATGCCTGAGGAGGTTTTTCGGTTTGGGGGACTATGTGCAGTATTTCAATAATCTTATCGCCACGATCAATGACATTCCGAACAAGCTGATTAGCGTTCTATCTATTATTCATGCACCTATTCAGCATTTGACGAATGTATTGATCGTCACAAACATCCTGCTGGGTCTACTCGTTGTGACCTCCATCGCCAATGTGTATATGCTTTGGAGAAACGGCAAAAAGGGACGCTGACAATGTTGCCACAAATGTCTTTTGCAGCTATACTGGTGAAGCTGGATAATAATGTAACGGTTGCTGCTACGACCGTCTCTATATCGAAATTGTATGCACAGAAAACAGCGGAAAGGAGGGTATCCACATGAAAAAAAGATCATTAATGTCTTTGTCAAAAGGAATTGGATACTCCACCGCTGTTTTCTTTGATCTGGCTAAATCACGGGAGAAGTATGTCCAAAAACGGATATAGCGACCATCCTTTGATGTAGTGGGATTCATCAGGATACAGTGGAAAAACGCCACAGGTCGCTTCCTGTGGTTTTCTTTTTAGGGCACCGCAGGATTTCCTGTGGTGTTTTTTTATTTCGAAAAAGGGAGATGGATGGTATGCAAGGAAACGGAGAGAACATTTACGTAAGACTGGTACAGGAATCGGATGCACAGAGCCTTTTGGAGCTTGAGGTGAGAAACCGATATTTCTTTCAAAGCTTCACAGGGACCAGAGAAGATTCGTTTTACACGCTGGAAGGCCAAATCGAGAGGATCAAAAGCTCGATAGCATTAAAAGAAGAAGACAGAGGGTACGTCTTTGTCATTGCGAAAAAAGGACAGGATGAAATCATTGGGGAAGTCATCCTTTCAGAGGTCGTAAGAGACATTCTGCAAAGTTGCTGGATCGGTTACTTTCTCGATCAAGAGCATAATGGAAAAGGTTATATGACCGAAGCTGTAAAGCTCGTCGTTGCCTATGCATTCGAAACATTAGGTCTTCACCGTTTGGAAGCAGGGGTGATGCCGCATAATATAGGCTCGATCAAAGTGCTGTTGAAAGCTGGTTTTCACAAGGAAGGGATTGCCAAGAAAAACGTGAAAATTAATGGTCGGTGGGAGGATCATCAAACACTGGCGATCGTGAAAGAAGAACAAATCGACCAGGTGAAGCCCAAGGTCCAGCGTAAAAATCCGAGCACCGTTGCTCCGCCTATGGGACCCTATACACATTTGACAGTCGTTCCAAAAGGGGCCGATTTGCTCGTACTTTCTGGACAAGTAGGGATGGACATTCATGGAGAGTTGCCAGTAGATATGAAAGAACAAGTAGAAAACACGCTACAGAACATCCTGCGCAATTTTAAAAGTGAGTCAGTAACTGCCGACCATATCATCAAAATCAATATATGGGCAACGGAGCAAATGGATTGGAAGCATTTTAATCAGGTGTGGGAGAAGTTTCACGGAGGAACACCGCCGGCGATGACAATGTCTTACGTCCCAGCATTGGCAGTCCCTTCGCTCAAAGTGGAGATAGAAGCTTGGGCAGCAAAATGGTAAGAAGGAAATAGAGTAGAAAGTAAAAGGGTGAAGCTTGTCGCTTCATCCTTTTTTTCTGTAACTTTTTTCTATTAAAAACGTCACTATTTTCAGGAGATAGATTGATCGTGAAGCTATTGTTGTTTTGAGAGCAAAAGATGTCAAAACATGAAGGAATATGCGGACGAATCGAGAAGTTCTTTCTATTAGTTGGATTTTCCAAAAATACGAAATAAACAGAGGGGAACGAGGAACTTGCTTTTACGAGTAAATGTCAGCTTGCTAGCTGTTTTCTTCCTGATTTTGCTGATGCCTCTGTCCATTGCGCAAGCGGCCACCCATGTAGAAGTGGCGGTCGATCAGTTAAATATTCGAAGCGAGCCAGGTACAACTACCCAGATCGTCGCAACACTCAAAAAAGCCACGCGGTTGCCCATCACCAAACAGCAAAAAGATTGGACCCAGATAAAGCTGCCGAACGGCAATACAGGATGGGTCAATAATAAGTATGTGAAGATGTTAGAAGTTCCACAGATCAAATATGTCAAAAGCAATGTGGACATGCTGAATGTTCGGGCAGAACCCGATGCCACTTCACAAATTTTGCAGATCATCGACAAAAACGGTGTGTTTTTGCAAATGAGAAAGCAAGGGGAATGGGCACAAATTAAGCTGTCTGATCAAAAAAACGGCTGGGTGAAATCCAGTTACTTAACGGAGACATCAGCACCAGCACCAAAACCAGCCCCGGTACCAGCGCCTACTCCGGTACCAGTGCCAACACCAATCCCAGACCCGACAACAATTCCAGCACCGCCCCCTCCTGTACTCCCATCCAATACGGGAAGTGAATTCGGACAAGGGACAATCGTATTAAATGAAGGCTATGAAGTTTATGCACAGCCAGATATTCTTGGTACCGCCATTGGTCAAATCCACGGCGGGATGACAATCAATCATTACGGATATGCAAATGGTTGGTACACCATTAACTTTAACGGGACCTATGCCTATATCTTCAAACCAATGGAACAGACTGGGGCAGTTCAGCCACCGCCGAGTCCACCACCGGGGGCACCAGCGACTTTGCCAGCAACAACGCCTCCCCCTGTACAAGAACTACAGGTTCGCGTGAAAAATCCTGATTCTAACATCCGCAACGGTCCCTCAACCGATCATGCAATCATCGGAACCGTTCAGCCCGGACAAGTCTTCCCGGTTGTGCAAACAGTAGGAGACTGGTACATCATCAGACTGGCAGACAATTCGACCGCCTATATCGCGGGGTGGATCGTAGAGAAGATTCAACCAGCTGGTACTTTGCCACCGACAGGAGCAACGTACGAATACAACAGCGGGATGATTGGAAACGAGAAAGTGTATATCTATCACACCCATAACCGTGAGTCTTGGCGAAATGTTGCACGGAACCAACAAGGGAGCTCCGTAGATGATCCTGAGATCAACATCACGCTTGTGGGGAAAAGGCTTGGCGAGCTGTTGCAAGCAAGAGGCATTTCAGCTATGGCGAGTCAGGACGATTTCGCGCAAAAATTGAGGGAACAAAATAAAAGCTACTCGATGTCTTATTCCGAGTCGTACAAGGCGGTAGCGGCAGCGGCAGCAACCAGTCCGCACTTGCAGTACATTTTCGATATTCATCGGGACAGTGATGAGCCACGCAGCAAGGTAGCCATTACGATCAATGGCAAAACATATTCCCGCATGCTATTTGTAATCGGAACGGCGAATCCGAACCATTTGGCGAACAAAAAGCTGGCAGAAGAACTGAATGCCCGTCTCGAAGCCTCATATCCCGGTTTGTCGCGGGGGATTATCCTGAAAGGTTCCAGTCAAGGGAACGGCGTGTATAATCAGTCCATTTCCGAGGGAGCCTTGCTTTTGGAATTCGGTGGTACGAACAATACCTTGGAAGAAGGCTATAATACAGCAGAAGCCTTTGCCGAAGTCTTCGGGAATTATCTGATCGAATCTCAAATCGCATTCAAATAAACGGTCAATACCGCTTATTTAAAAGTAGCACGATTCTTTTCGCCACGCGCGAGAGAATCGTGTTTTTTTCCAGGAGGCTAATTTATGGCTACACATCAAGAACACATACAATCTACTGACGATAAAAGTCGCGGTCATCTTCACGGTGACTGTGAAAGCTGCTTTGGCTTGTGCTGTGTGGCATTGCCTTTTGCGGCTTCCTCTGACTTTGCCATCAATAAAGACGCAGGCAAGCCCTGTAGTAACTTACAGGCAGACTTCCGGTGTGGTGTTCACACAAAGCTGAGGAAGATCGGCTTTCGCGGTTGTACTGTCTACGATTGTTTTGGAGCTGGTCAAAAGGTGTCTCAAGTCACTTATGGTGGCCAAGATTGGCGTATAGTACCCGGATCAGCGAAGCAAATGTATGAAGTATTTCCGATCATGTGGCAGCTTCATGAGCTGCTCTGGTATATAACGGAGGCCTTGACCAAACAAGCTGCCGAGTCCCTCCATCCTGCATTGAAGGAAGCGTTGGAAGAAACACAGCGCCTGACTGATCACAGTCCTGAGGACATCCTGAAGTTGGACATCGCTTTTCATCGAGCAAAAGTTAACGAACTATTATTGCAGACAAGTGAACTGGTACGTAAGGACGCGGTTGCTAAGTACAAAGGGGGTAAGCAAGGAAAAACCTATGGCCGAGGAGCTGATCTCATCGGTGCTAAGCTCAAAGGCGCTGATTTACGAAGAGCCCATTTGCGCGGAGCTTATTTGATTGCTGCTGATCTGAGAGGCGCAGATTTGCGGGGAGCGGACCTGATTGGTGCAGATTTTCGCGATGCAGATGTGAGCGGAGCGAACTTGACGGAGACGTTGTTTCTTACCCAAGTTCAGCTCAACGCTGCGAAGGGCGATGCCAGCACCAAGCTGCCACCTTCGTTTACGCGTCCACCGCACTGGGCCAAATAAATGACGCAAGAGCAGGATGTCATTCGTTGACAGCCTGCTTTTTTTGCTAGTGAATGGACTCAGAATCGTCCAAAAAACTGAACCGTCGATTTTATGAGCCAAACAATAATGACGATGGATACATACTCAAAAATCATGTTTCGCCAAGGGAGTCTTTCTTTTGAAAAGAAGTATCTGCAAAGCATGAAAAAAAACAGCGCGCTTGCAATTTCCATGAACTCAGACATGCGATTCCCTCCAAGACCAGTCGCATTTTTTACGAGTGTGGATTCGAATGTAGACCGATTATTTCTATGGTTTCGACTACCGCTACCCTTCTTGGACCTTCCATAAAATATCCGATCACACCAAGCTCCGTTCTTTTTGTGTGGACCTCTTTACGCATATGGGGGAATAGAATCCACAGGGGGGTGCCTCCTTATTTCTTCATAGGGTATCCACACGTCATTTCCTCCGATCTTTGAAAAATGTTGTTAATACAATTTAACTTTCTCCGTATTAACTATCGTGAGGCCCACAAACAAGACAAATTGCGCAATTTGTTTATACCATTTAGAAGGGAGGGGAAGTAGTTGGAGATTGCACAACTGAACACAGGTCTCTGCCAAAATGAAGAAAACGATAGGCACGCAGAAAGCATGTCGACCGAAACGTTTGCTCAAATTTACGGTGCTTATTATAAGCGCGTCTACAAATATATTTGCTATCGGATCAACAATCACTACGCAGCGGAAGAAATATGCAGCCATGTGTTTGAAATGGTGATATCAAAATACAGCAGCTTCTCATCGGATAAATCAAACTTTGAAGTATGGTTGTTTGCGATCGCCAGAAATGCAGTGACAGATTACTTCCGCTCACAGAAGAAAAGAATCAACTTTTCATTGGATTCGATTCTGAATTTGGTCTTGCCGAAGTCCTCCCCGGAGGATATCGTGATCCGCGACGATAATCATCAAGCCTTATTTCAAGCACTGGCGAAGCTGAGTGACAAGGAGCGCAATATCATCGCCATGAAATATGCGGCTGGTCTTAAAAACGCAGAAATCGCAGAACTTCTTGGTGTCAGTGGTTCAAATATTGGCGTTGTGCTCTACAGATGCTTGAAAAAGCTGCAGATGGAATTGCAAAAAGGGGGCTTCCGTTATGAAGAGTAAGCATGATCTAGACGATTTTCGTGAACTCACCGACTTGCTTACTGATCTGGAGCTGGATGACACCACTCCAAAAGCCAACATATACAATCGGCTGAAATTCAAATTGGAATCAGGAAACATACAACCCAATACTAGCAAAAAGGACGGGATCTATATGAAAACGAATAAATGGAAAGCTGCCACAGTTAGTGCTGTTGCTGTTGTTTGCCTTTTAGGTGCATTCTCGACTACATCGTTTGCCCAAGGAATGCTCCAGACGATCTTGGCACGCTTTCAAGTCGGGAACATGGAAATTACCCAATATGATAAAGAGCTGCCTGCTACACAGTCCAATACCCAAGAAATCGAGATACCTATAGAACGCAAGGCCCCCCCACAGATGACATTGGAAGAAGCACGCGCAGCCAGTAAAATGGACTTTCCCGCACCGACATGGTTGTCAGAGCATTATTCCTATAAAAACACGGTCGTTCAAGGCAAGGGTATGGTAGAAATTCAGTATGAAAAAGAGAAAGAGTTTATTTCCTTGTTGATTTCAAACGGTGGCGAAAACGGCATCAGCACGACAGAGGGTGTCAAGATCGAAACCATTGGCGGGAAAAAGGTATATTTCGCCAACGGAATCGTGATTTGGGAGCATGAAGGATTCACGTACGAGTTGTACCAGATGGCAGAGAAGAGCTTTGATGCTGCGACCATCAGCAACATCATCGATTCCTTGTCAACGAAATCCGTCAAAAAATAAGCGGTTGTTACTTCACCACGTACCCAGGCACGACCGGCTTCGATTACTTTTCGAGGTCGGTGATCGTCTGGGTATTTTCGTAAAATGGTAAAAAAGGGGATCAAAAAGTACTGCTATATATGGATGAAACGTCAAAACAGTATCCATTTTTTCTACGTACAATAACTGCCGAGATATTTTAAGAGAAAATGAACAAATTACATATTCAATAAAATAAGTGGAGGCGCATAAGTCTAGCTCAAATCAAGGGAAAATCCTAAACAGTCACAGACTGTTAAAAATCATGTAACGAATCGGACACCCTCTAGGGTCAAAAGTCCTGCTACAATTATACATGACCGGGAATATACAGGGTAAAACAAAAAACTCTCTCACGAAGACGAAAAGGGGGTTACACGAGAGGGAATCTATTGTGAATTTTTTCACATATATTTGTGAATTTTTTCACAAAGTCGTAATAAATGCTGGTTACCCCACTGGTATGCTTCCGGTACATAAAGGCCAAAACGCGAATAGAAAGGGATCTTTTACATGGATATAGTGGATTTGGGACGACTTCAATTTGCGATAACAACCATCTTTCATTTTGTTTTTGTGCCGATTTCCATCGGGCTGTCATTGTTAGTAGCCATTATGGAAACGATGTATGTAGTAAAAAAGAATGACTTGTACAAAAAAATGGCCAAGTTTTGGGGAACCTTTTTGCTCATAAATTTTGCTGTTGGTATCGTGACAGGGATTATGCAGGAGTTCCAATTTGGGATGAACTGGTCCGATTTCTCACGATTCGTCGGCGACGTATTTGGAACACCGCTAGCGATTGAGGCCCTCTTAGCATTCTTCCTCGAATCGACTTTTATAGGACTATGGGTGTTCGGTTGGGATCGTTTGTCCAAAGGTGTGCATCTCGCATGTATTTGGCTCGTATCGATCGGAACGATTCTTTCGGCCCTTTGGATTTTGGCAGCCAACTCGTTTATGCAGCAGCCAGTCGGCTTCGCTATTAATAACGGACGTGCAGAGATGGTCGATTTCTTCGCCCTTCTTACCAACGGACAATTACTATATGAATTCCCGCATACCGTATTTGCGGCATTTGCGACCGGTGCCTTCTTGGTAGCAGGTATCAGTGCATGGAAGCTGTTGAAAAAACAAGATGTTACATTCTTTGTACAATCGTTCAAAATCGCGATCGTGGTAGCATTGATTTCCTCGCTTGCTATTGCTCAATTCGGTCATGGTCAAGCGCAGTATTTGGTTGCTACCCAACCGATGAAAATGGCAGCGAGTGAAGGGCTGTGGGAAACAAGCTCGGACCCAGCTCCTTGGACGGTTTTTGCAACGATTGATCCGGAAAAACAAGAAAACGGTTTTGAAATCAAAATTCCTTATTTGCTTAGTGTCCTGACGTACAACTCACTTTCAGGTTCTGTACCGGGCATGTTGGAATTGCAGGCAGAGTATGAGCAAACCTATGGACCAGGAAACTACATTCCACCGGTTCGGACGACTTTCTGGAGCTTCCGCATCATGGTGGCTGGCGGTAGTGCAATGATTTTGCTGGCTCTGTACGGGGTATATCTGACTTTCCGCAAAAAGCTGGAACAGCCAAACAAGCGGTTCATGCAGCTAATGGTTGCGGGTATCTCCTTACCATTCATCGCAAACTCGGCAGGGTGGATCATGACGGAGGTAGGTCGCCAGCCTTGGACGGTATTCGGGCTACTGCGTGTTGAAGATTCGGTTTCGCCAAGCGTTAGCACAGGAGAGGTATGGTTCTCTCTTATCGCCTTCACGACTATTTATCTAATCCTGCTCTGCCTCTTGGCTTATCTGTTTGCTCGTGTGGCCAAAAAAGGACCGGATATGGATAGTCATGAGGATGTAGAGGATTTACAGGTTCAGGATCCATTTGATCGTGTAAGGAGTGAACGTTATGGAGCTTAATGAACTGTGGTTCCTACTCATTGCCGTTCTGTTTACCGGATTTTTCTTTCTCGAAGGCTTCGACTTTGGTGTCGGTATGGCGACGCGCCTGCTATCACGAAATGATTTGCAAACCCGGGTTCTGATTAATACGATTGGACCGTTCTGGGATGCCAATGAAGTTTGGCTGATTACAGCCGCTGGTGCGATGTTTGCAGCGTTTCCAGAGTGGTATTCCACGATGTTTAGCGGGTATTATCTCGTGCTTACGCTGATTTTGCTTGCGTTGATTGGACGCGGGGTGGCATTTGAATTTAGAGGCAAGGGGAAAGGCGAGGCTTGGAAAAAGACGTGGGACGTAGCGATACTGATTGGAAGCTTTGTACCGCCGATGTTGTTCGGAATGATCTTTGCCAGCCTGGTGAAAGGTGTGCCGATTGATCAAAATATGGAAATGATTGCAGGCTTCTCTGACATTGTGAATGGATACTCGGTGTGGGCAGGTCTGACAGTAACGGGACTATGCTTGTTGCACGGTCTCAACTTCATCTCGCTGCGCACAGTAGGCGAGCTACGTGAAAAATCACGTGTACTGGCAGCGAAGCTGTTGCCGATGCAAGCGGTTCTCATGGCGGTACTTATAGGGTGGACATTCATGGTAACCGATCTGTTTGAGCGTCAGGGGGTTCTGCTGACAGTAGCCGTACTCTTAGGTGTGATCGCTTTTGTACTGGCTCGTCACTTCTTGAGACAAGGCAGGGAAGGATGGGCTTTCGGGATGACAGGTGCGATGATCCTGTTGACGTTCGTCTCGATGTTCATTGGTTTGTTCCCACGGGTGATGGTCAGCACGATTGATAGTGCGTTTGATTTGACCCTCTATAATGCAGCTTCGAGTCCATATACGTTAAAAGCAATGACCATTGTTGCAGCAGTGCTTTTACCGTTTGTACTAGCCTATCAGGCTTGGAGCTACTTCGTTTTCCACAAACGAGTCACTGAAAAGGATCATTTGGAGTACTAATGGACAAGGAATTGTTCCGCTTACAGGGAATCCGACCGGTTATGCTGCTGCTAGCCGGTCTTTCCTTCCTGCAAAGCGCGGCGATTATCGGTCAGGCACTGCTTTTGGCGAGATCAATCGCGATATTGTTTGAAGGTCAAGCGGTCCAGATGGCGTACCAGCCGCTTGCACTGTTTTTGGTCATGATAGCTGCTCGTCATACCATCGTTTGGCTTCAAAAGAAAGTCGCTGGCGGTTTTGCCGAAGCTTCCAGTGAGTCTTTGCAACAACGAGTTTTATCCCGATTGTTCGAGCATGGTCCACGTTTTGCCGCCAGCGAAGGAAGCGGAAAGCTTGTTACGCTTGTCCTGGAAGGTGTTGATCGTGTACGTACCTACCTAGAGTTGTCTGTTCCGCGCACGCTGGATATGGTTTTTGTTACGTTTCCACTTCTGGTATTTGTCTACATGCAAGATGTTATTTCTGGACTGATCCTGACGGTAACGATGCCTGTTCTCATCGGATTTTTTATTGTACTCGGTCTGGCGGCGCGTAAACAAGCAGACAAACAATGGCGTTCGTATCGAATGCTATCCCATCATTTCACCGATTCGCTTCGCGGGCTGGAAACGCTCCGGTTTTTGGGACGCAGCAAAGACCATGGGGAGACCGTCGGAAGAGTGAGCGATCAATATCGATCTGCTACGATGCGTACGTTGCGTGTCGCCTTCTTGTCATCTTTGGCACTCGACTTTTTCAGCATGCTGTCGGTTGCGTTTGTGGCAGTCGGTCTTGGGTTGCGGCTGATCGAAGGGAACTTTGGATTTGAAACGGCATTGGTCATCCTGATTCTTGCGCCGGAATACTTTTTGCCTGTGCGGATGCTGGGATCGGACTATCATGCCTCATTGGATGGCAAGGAAGCGTTGGGGACTATTCGTACCATTATTGATCATGGCGCTCCGGATGAACACAGGGAGGAAAAACAAGCAACGGATAACCGGGCATCTCTGACAGGCGTATTGGATGGAACGATTACTTTGTCCCATATTCGTGTCGTCGGTGAGGATGGAAGACAGGTACTGGGTGAGGTATCTGCGGAATTGGACAGCAACATGAAAAGAGTAGGCATTGTTGGGGCGAGCGGAGCTGGAAAATCAACTCTTCTCGGAGTGCTAGGCGGCTTTTCTGATCCTGAAGCTGGCGTGCTACAAGTAGATGGGCAACCCATTACGGGGGATGCGAAACAGGAGTGGCAGCGGCAAATCGCTTACATTCCACAGCACCCGTATTTATTCAGTCAATCGTTGGCGGATAACATTCGCTTCTATGAGCCTGAAGCGACGCAGGAACTGGTGGAGCAGGTGATTCGTGATGTCGGTCTGGGAGAGCTGGTAGACAGCTTGCCAAATGGCTGTGACGAGATCATTGGCGAAGGGGGCCGCACGTTAAGCGGCGGACAGGCACAGCGGGTTGCATTGGGACGTGCGCTGCTTGGCAACCGACTAGTGATTTTGCTCGACGAGCCGACTGCTCACTTAGATATTGAAACGGAATGGGAGCTAAAACAAATCATGCTCTCAGTGTTGGGGGACAGACGTGTATTTTTGGCCACACATCGTTTGCATTGGATGCGAGACATGGATTGGATTTGGGTAATTGATCAGGGACAACTGGTAGAAGCGGGCACCTATGAACAGCTCGTTGCACAAAAAGGCGTATTTTATCGGCTGTTGACAGCTGGTGCCAAGGGGGAGAAAGGATGAAGGAAGCGCGAGAAGGCAATCAGGGGTGGTTTCTTCCATACTTTCGCCAGTTTTTCTGGCAGTTTGCCGCAGCGGCTTTGCTGGGAACCTTGGCAGTGGCATGTGCGGGCGCTTTGCTTTATACGTCCGGCTATCTGATCTCCCGTTCCGCACTCAAGCCTGAAAACGTCTTAATGGTCTATGTTCCTATCGTACTGGTCCGGGCTTTTGGCTTTAGCAAAGCAGTCATTCAATACCTGGAGCGCTTGGTTGGACACGATGCAGCATTGCGTGTGTTGTCGCGTATGCGTGTGCGTTTGTACAAGGCTATCGAGCCGCAAGCGCAGCTCCTGGGCACTCGTTTTCGTACGGGAGATTTGCTTGGTGTACTAGCGGATGATATCGAACAAATACAGAACGTCTATCTGCGCTTTGTGCTGCCAGCCGTCTCGGCGGTACTCCTCTACGCGGCAGGTATTGTGGCCCTGGGAAGAATGGACGGGATGTTCGCGCTATTAATGGCGTTGTACTGTGGTTTTCTGCTGTTTGTTGCACCCGCATTCGTCTTGTGGGCATCCATTGCCAAGAGTCGTCGGTTCAAACAAGAGAGACAGGCAGCGTACCGTGAGCTGACTGATACTGTTTTTGGTATGAGTGACTGGATTCTCAGTGGTCGTACGCAGCAGTTTCTCCAGTTGTTTACAAGACGACAAAAGTCCACTGCCCAGATTGAAAACTCCATTCGACGCGGAGAATGGCGAGTACAGTGGATGTCCCAGTGTGCAATCGGGGGAGCCATTGTCTTACTGGTCATCTGGGCAGGCGGACTTGCCACTGCGAATCAGATTCCTGTTACGTTGATTGCTGCGATTGGGCTGGTCGCATTTCCGTTGATGGATGCGTTTGCTCGGATTTCTGACGCTGTTGTGCGTATGCCAGAATACAGGGAGTCTCTGGGGCGGCTTCGGGAGATCGAGGACAGTCGTCCATCCATTGTAGAAGCTCAGACGGAAAAGGTGGCAGATCAAGCTGGAGGCAGTTTGAAGCTGGATCATGTTCATTTTCGCTACTCACAAGCCAGCAATTGGAGTGTGCAGGACGTGTCTTTTGAGGTGCCTCAAGGGGGGGAAATTGCGTTGCTCGGTCGCAGTGGAGCTGGTAAATCCACGATACTGAACTTGATTCGAGGTGCCATACAGCCAGAAGCAGGTCAGGTGACTGTAAATGGGCAGCCTGTCCAGTCAGAAGAGGCTTCTGCTGGTTTGTTTTCCGTGTTGAATCAACAGCCGTATTTGTTTGACACAACCGTAGCCAATAACATCAGACTCGGTCGATCCGATGCGTCCGATGAAGAAGTTCGTGCTGTGACAGCTCAAGTCGGTCTGGATCAGTTGATTGAATCCCTACCAGACGGTTATCAAACAAGGATGCAGGAAACCGGTCTGCGCTTCTCTGGCGGAGAAAGGCAGCGTATAGCCCTTGCCCGGATTTTGCTGCAGAACAAGCCAATTGTTCTCCTTGATGAGCCGACGGTGGGATTAGATCCGTTGACTGAACGCGATCTGATGGCAACGGTCTTCCGTGTCTTGCACGGGAAAACATTGATTTGGGTGACTCACCACTTGAGCGGTGTAGAGCAAATGGACGAGGTCATTTTTATGGAGCAGGGAAGCATCTCAATGCGAGGGACACATGAGCAGTTGTATCAGGACAATCCAAGATATCGCAACCTGTATACATTGGACTGTCCGTTGGCGTCAGAGTTGGAAAAATAAGAAGAAGAAAAACGGCTGCTCCGGAGAGGAACAGCCGTTTTCACTTAAGATAGAGCTTCACTGGTTACACCTCGGTAGTAATGAGTGTGCCTGTCATCATAAGTGGTTTGCCCTGAAAACTCGTGGTAATGACTTCCGTCCGGCAGCGGAATAGGTGGACCCGTCCATCCCATGTAGTGATGCACATGTCCATCATTAAACGTAGTGGTTCCTTCGTAATAATGGACATGCTGATCTCTCATTCCTTCTGGGGGCGAAGTTCTGCCACGTATTCGGTGACGATGACGACCCGAAATGCTTGTCAGTGTGTCATACCCATGAAAATGCCCGGGCCGATCGGCAAATCGTATAAAGCGTAATGAATGAGAGTGCTGAGAGCTCATCAAGAAACGCCCCTTTGCCTTCATTTATCACTAGTAAATGCGGTTGCCAGGCGTTTCGAAACGGACATTCGTCTATGAGCTCAATAACTTGCCAAAGTAGATGGCTCTCATCTGATTAAAACAGTTGTTTCCCCATGATATGATCGAGAGGAATCACGCCAATGACTCTACTATCATCGCTATTGTTACGATTATCTCCCATTACAAACACATGATTTTCCGGTATGACGATTTTGCCATCAGGTACGTTGACCATCTTTTCTTTTATGTACGGCTCGTTTAACGGCTGTCCATTCCGATACACGATCTCGTTCTTAAACTCCAGAGTATCGCCAGGTTTACCAATGACTCGTTTTACCCAGAATGTTTTGGCATCGTTTTTCCCAATGGCGAGCATGAGTAGAGGATTTTCAAGGATGTCATCTTCTAACGAACGATCCCGGTCTACACGGCTGTCGATCACGACAATATCGTTGTACTCAGGGAGATAAGAGAAGGTGTGGGACAATTTCGACACATAGATGCGTTCTTCGTTTTGCAAAGTGGGCTCCATCGATTGTCCATTCACTTTAAATGGTTGGAGAACAAATATGTTTACCAGCATTGCGAGTGAAAGGGAGATGCCCAACGTTTTGGTCCAGCCCCATATTTCTTTTACGCTTTTCAAATCAGACCGCATCCTTCCACGTGAAAGATTACTTTTGTGTGGCTATTGATTAGTACGTGAAATGGTGCTTGTTGGTTACGTAAATGAAAAGAGAAGCTTGTGAAGCAAAAGGAATTAAGCAAAGAAGCTGAAAAAGATGACAGCAAACATGCCACTGGGAACAGAGGCGAGCAGGAAATAAAAGGTCCATTTCCATCTGCTTTTATAATCTTGCACTTCATGTTCTTTGTAATAGGCTGAGGGGGCGCTAAGGGCGTTATAAACCATTAATCCAGCTAGTGAAATGCAAGGTACTCAGCATAATTGCCAGCTTGATCGATGTTCCCCGTCGTTATTGCTATGATCATACAGAGAAACTGCAAAGCAGCGCCAAAACCAAGTGCTTTAAGCATGAGAACCACCTGGTATTTGTTGGATAATTTAACTGTAATTACGTTTAAAAGGATAAAACGTTTCAATAAGATTAAATCTTTTTAACAAACGAAACCCGGTCGTTTCCTTTTCCAGCATAATTAGAAGTCACAGCAATTCCATCCACCAATGCATCCCCTTTTTCAACCGCAAAACCTAGCTTCGTGTGGAAGGAGATTGAGCCTTTATTAACAGGAGAGGTAATGCATCGAATCGTATCGCATCCTTTTTGTTTTACAGTTTGAAAGAAATGGTGGTATAAATCGCGGCCCCACCCATCCTTTCGTTTGTCCGGATGTACCCCAACGAAGTGAATGTAAGCTTCTCCAGGGTACGTCTGGGACAAGAAGCCGATGAGGAAAGCGATAACTTCTCCATTCTCCTCAACAATAAAGCTCGTTGACTGAAAATGGACAAAAAACAGCTTGGGTAACATATCAGACATTTGTCGCCCACCCCACCAGTCGTTGAGGACCGTAATAACTTTGAGGTAGTCTTGCTCTTGTACATTTCGGATTTGCATCATGCGTGCCTCCTTATCAAATGCTCACTGTGACAAGTCTTTCTGCTCAGGCAATTTTTCCCAAACTACAATGATTAGCGTTGCGATAGGGCCGAGCAATAAAGAGAGAAAAAACCAATTAAGACCGCTACGATTTTTTCCTTGAGCTAGTCCAGCGTTGATGAGGGCCAATGTACCCCAACCAACAAAATATTGATTATCCATTTTCGAATCTTCCTCCAGTGTTCAAATGTTACTCGTATCATATACGTATGGAAGGAAATAGAGTTGCTACTCTTTTTACAAAATGTGTAGGAAAAAACCAAAAATGGCCAATCGAAAACGAAGGGCCACTGAGAGAAACGAATTCTACTTGGTCGAGGTGTCAGTCTGTTTGTTGGCTCTGGTCCGGGAACGGAAAGGGTTCCCTGAACCATTACAACAGGCGTTTTGATACTCCGTTATTTATACAAAATATCATCTCGTAGTGACTCTACTTTGCCGAGAGCATCGGCAATATCTTCTTCGCTGACACCAAAGTGAGTCAGGGCAGCACGCAAATGCGTAACGATGGCATCAAAATGAATGGGTTGCAGATTCATCCCTTCGTGAACCTTTGCCATGGACAGTCCCGTATATTGATTCGGACCACCGAGGGCATAGCTGATGAACTTTGTTTGGTGTCTACGCTGCTTTTCCATATCCGTGTTTTTGAAAAAGTGGTTCACGGTATCATCAGCTAAAACTAAATCATAAAAGTAGTCCACTACTTTTGCGACGGTATCTTCCCCACCATATTTCTCGTAAAACGTGCTCATCAATGGCCTCCTTAGAACGTTTGCTTCCCTTATAATTCCACGATTGATGGAAATTTATGATGGGTTTCGATGATGGAACAAAACGGTAATTGAAATAAAGAAAAGCCCCAAGCTGATGCCGATTGCAATTCGACGTCAGCCTGCGGACTAGATGCATGCCATGTGCGCTTTGTTTTAGCCAACTTTCCTGATCACTTTCGAATTTCCACCTGAACTGACAATGATCCATCCTTTTGGGATAGGCGAAGCGAGCATCACTTCTACCTCCGTGCCGTACGAAGCATTATTAACATTTCTGATTACATTCGATCCTCCAAAGGCTCGAACCATGACCCATCCGATTGGAATAGGCGAGGCGAGCATCACCTCTATCTCCGTACCATAAGAAGCACCGTTCACATTCCTGATTAGATTCTGCGTTCCTAAACTTCTAACGATAACCCATCCGGCTGGAATAGGTGAGGTAAGCGACACCCAGATTTCTTCACCATACGTGGCGTTTCTGATTTTTTTATTGGAAGCGTAGGTGGTTGCCTTTTCCTGTGTAGGGAGCGCTGCCCCTTCGCTCGGTGCGTAATAGAGAGCATTCCTATTTCATAAAGCTTAAAGCGACGCCAATGGAATAAGGCACAAGCCATAAAATCCATACGATCAAGCTAAATTTATGGAACTGCTTGATTTGATGTTCTTTCTTTTTCCATAGGACGACACAGGCCCACACTGTATGGAAAAACATCAAGATCAGAGCGATCAACCCAGTAATGCCATGCAAATTTAAACTGGAGTTCTCAGCAAGCAATTTCATAAACGTAGTTCCGATCGTATCGAATGCTAAGCCAAGACCAAAAAAGATAAGGTGTTTTAACTTTAGCTCTCCTGTACGTTTTTCGCTCCATACCCCAATCGTATAGGCAATGAGAGCAAGATTTATAAAAATCACGGCTGCTGCTAACACGTAAGATCATCTCCTGTTCATTTCTTTTGACTACGTTTGTAAGTGTAATCGTTGAACATGAACATAAGATGAACGATAGTGTAAATGGAGGTACCGATGCCCCTCAAATGAGGAGCACCAGTACTGAAAAGTTAGTTTTCTAGTTGTGACGGACCATCAGCATGAAACAAGTGTTTCAAGATCGCTTGACTTATTTCGGTCACTGGTTCGAAAACAAAAGCTACTAGGTGTTCATGTGGTTCCAGATAGTAATTTCTGTAGCCGAGCTGAATCAACTCCCGATTGAGTCGCGCTGCATCTTCGAAACTTGCGTAGAAATACAGATGCTTGGTCATGGTAATCACCTCCTTCCGCACTAAAACGTAGCAGAAGGAGTAGAATCACACCAACAATCATGACCTTGATTTCCAAGTTGAAAAATAAGAAAAACCCTTATCAAATAAGGGTTTTTCGTGTCTCACACGACTTTCTCCGAGTAGTCACATCGATGTAACCGGATGAATCGAAGCGACCGTCACCGTTCTTCAGTACGGTCAACTCTGTGCCTGCCTCAACCATAGCACAATCCGCATGCGCCGCAATGAATCTTGGTGCACCCCATTCCACCTACAACTGATACAGCTCCTATCTGGCGATTAAACCGACTTCACCTGGATAGGATAGTTACAGAGGAAAGAAGGATAATTAGGTGTTTGAGGAGAGGGCAGCATGTTTGGAACAGCAGTAATTATGCACATATGCCACTTTGAAGATAGCCACACAGAAAAAGAATGGCCAATACAGTGAATAAAATCACAACAGTGTTTTCCAAAGCAATCAAGGTTGTACCGAGTGAGTTTGTATCTGTAGATTCTATTCGTAAGTTGAGCCAAAGCGAAGGCAACAAATAAGTAAAGGGAAATATCCACTAGAACCTCCCTTAATATAATGAGGGGGTTATATGTAAATGATACCGTGGAGGGGTGGACCACTTGCTAGACATACTAGCAGGAAAGTAAAAATGAAATTTGTTTGGTATGAACGAAATGATCTGATGCCAGTGAAGGGAAGCATTTAGTAATGCCGACAAAAAAATTCCTGAGAATGGCATTTACCAAGCTCAGGAATTTTTATAATCAAATTTGCGTTAAATTAATTATAGCTGAGTGTGAAAGTATATGGGGTATTAGAGAACATTTCGAATTGAACTAACTTATAGGTCTTTCCAGCCACAACATTGAAAGTTATGCTGCCTCCAAAAGAAGACTGGCCTATGCTATTCATTTGGTCGTCGTAAACTCCTGAGAAATGAGTATGAGGTTCGCCATTGAATGTTGTTTTAAGGGTAACAGTACCAGATTTACTAGCAACAAATGAAAATCTATCTTCATCTCCAACACCTTTGACTGTTGAGCCAATTGTGATAGATTGTGCTTGTTCCCAGGAATCGTTAGGTTCTTTTTCTGAAATAGTAGCTGCAAAAGCTCCGGTTGTTGAACCAAAAACTAGGGTTAGAGCAAATAAACCTGTGAATAATTTCTTCATCTCAAAACCTCCCAATATTTGATATTTTAACCACAAGAAAATATTAATAGATAAATTTAGAAAAGTAAATATCTTACAAGGAGAAAAATGTAAAAATTTCATATAATATGACGAATTTTGATGATTTTACAAGAATTATAGGCGACTTGCATGTAAAAACAACACCTGTCTGAGATGAACGCAAAGGTTAAGGGGACTGGGAATATCACGTGCGGAACTAGAAATATATGGAGCATTGAAGTGTGAATCTGTGCGTTTGCCCAAAACCGAACGATGTAAAAAAGAAAACCCTTATAAAATAAGGGTTTTTCACTCATCATTCTCTACCGATTATCCACTTTTTCCGGATACATATCATGATTCATCATCCGATGGCTCGCCATCTCCTCGTACTTCGTCCCCGGTTTCCCGTAGTTGCAATATGGATCGATCGAGATACCGCCGCGCGGAGTGAACTTGCCCCATACCTCGATGTAGCGCGGGTCCATCAGCTTGATCAAGTCGTTCATGATGACATTGACGCAATCCTCGTGGAAATCGCCGTGATTGCGGAAGCTGAACAGATACAGCTTGAGCGATTTGCTTTCTACCATTTTGATGTCGGGAATGTAGCTGATATAAATCGTCGCAAAGTCTGGCTGGCCAGTTATCGGGCACAGGCTGGTGAATTCCGGGCAGTTGAATTTTACGAAATAATCGCGGTACGGATGCTTGTTGTCAAAAGACTCCAGTACGCTCGGGTCATAGGAGTAGTTGTACGTCGTTCCTTGATTCCCCAAAAGAGTGAGGGAGGATAAATCGCGTTCTTGTTGGTGTGCCATATAGTACAGTCCTCTTTTCTTCGATGAGAGTAAAATATCGTTTAGACGCCTCGTTTATTGCCCCAGACAAGCGCATGTAGTTGGGGAAGAACCTTCGCGTCATTCATGTCAGGTGTCGCCATCGTCTGATCGATCAGCCATTCAAAGCTCTCTAAAAGCTTATCCCGAAGCCGAGGTGTATCAGCGTCCGACAGATCACTGTTTCCTGGCTGCAAGTAGAAAGGTACCTCTGGAAAACGCTGATGAATGTTGCGTGCATAGGCAAAATCGGCGTCGTCGAAAACAACCACTTTCAGGCTAAGTCCTGGATGTTTTTGTTCCAAAAGCTCGTGTACAATTCGATCAAGCGCTTGAAAATCTGTTTCCATCCCGGAACTAGGCGGCTTCGGTGAGATCGTAATGTCGTCAATCAGTGGAAGCCATGCTTGCCACTTGCTGCCTTGTGTTTCGACTGCTGTGCGAATGCCATGTTCCTTCAATAGGGCGAGTAAGTCGCCGATGCCAGCCAAAAGCGCAGGATTGCCTCCAGAGATCGTGACATGGGAAAAACGGTTCCCGCCCAAACGAGTGAGCTCCTCCCAGATGGCCTCGGGCGACATTTGCTGGATTTCATCACGGGCAGATCCATCCCATGTAAAAGCGGAATCACACCAGTTGCAACGATAGTCACAGCCAGCTGTTCGCACAAACATCGTTTTTTGTCCGATAACCATTCCTTCGCCCTGAATCGTAGGGCCGAATATTTCCAAGACCGGGATCATTCTATCATCCACTCCCGTCTTGCCTCAGCATAGCTGGTCGGTGTCTCGAACAGGCGAACAAACTCCACCCGAGCGCCGTTGTAGCGATCACGGTAGGCATCCGACTGCAATTGTTCTTCCATCTCTTCGAAAATCCACACGACCATGTTTTCGGCGGTGGTATTCATCGGAGGGAGCATTTCATTCAGATAGCGGTGATCCAAATAAAGTTCGATGTGTTCCTTCCAGATTTGCTTGATGTCACCAAAATCGATGACGAGTCCGATCTCGTCCGGAAAGCCACTGATGCCAAATACGACGGTATACGTATGGCCGTGGAGGTTTTTGCACTTTCCTTCATACGCGTGCAGATGATGTGCAGCGTCAAAAGTAAATTCCTTGCTCACCAAAACGCGTTTGTTATGGTAGCGAAGCTGTGATTTTTGAATATGGGTACCCAGTGCCTGCATGCGATCAACGATACGAAAATCAAAGTTCGCGCTCATCAGGCTTGTTCTCCAGGTTGATTTTTTTCGGAAAGATAAGTGTCCAGTCCGGCTTTTCGCAGGTGGCAGGCAGGGCATTCGCCGCAGCCGTCTCCTTTGATACCGTTATAGCAGGTGAGGGTATTTTCGCGAATGTAGGTGAAGGCACCCAGATCGTCCGCCAGCTTCCACGTTTGTGCTTTGTTCAGCCACATGAGCGGCGTGTGAATCACAAACGGATAGTCCATCGACAGATTCAATGTCACATTCAATGATTTGATAAAGGCGTCACGGCAGTCGGGATAGCCGCTAAAATCCGTTTCGCATACACCGGTAACCAAGTGACGTGCTCCTCGTTGCTTGGCGAAAACGCCCGCAAAGGAAAGGAACAACAAGTTGCGTCCGTCGACGAATGTGGATGGCATTTGGCCTTCTTCCTGGGTAATGTCAATATCTGTGCGGGTGAGTGCATTGGGCGCGAGCTGGTTTAACAGGCTCATGTCCAATACGGTGTTGTTGACGCCGAGTTCTGCGGCAATTTGCTCGGCGCACTCGATCTCCAGCTTGTGTCGCTGCCCGTAATCAAACGTGAGGGTTTCTACTTCGCCGAATTGCTCTTTCGCCCAAAACAGGCAGGTAGTGCTGTCCTGACCTCCGCTAAAGACAACAACGGCTTTTTCCTTTTTCATTGCTCTCCATCTCCTCTTGATTGAATTGGAAGAAAGAGAGTTCTTGAACTTTCCTGCAAAAAACAATAACAATACCAAAGAAAGGTACTGTTATCTGGCTTAGTTTTTTATAGAGGGAGTTCGCGAACCTCTCCCGTGCAGATGCACGGATTTCTTATTTTACGGCACCCAAATGGGCACCTTGAGACATTATACAATACTCAGCACCGAAGTGGGGGATTATCGTTTGGAAAATGATTGACGGATGGCGGGTGCTACTGCTAGTGTTTTTTCATAATCGATCAACATGGAGTGGAGTGGGTGATTTTGATGAGAGATGTCCCATTCGTGGAAGAATATCGTGGCGGCATTCTGGAGAACGTACATAACGGCATCGTGTGCGGCGTGAATGAAAAAGGAGAGGTGGTTTATCGGGCAGGAGATGAGAACCATATCACCTTATTGCGCTCCGCAGCTAAGCCCTTTCAAGCCATTCCCATCGCCAAACGTAAAATTGATGAAAAATTCGGACTGAATAACAGGGAAGCAGCACTCTTTGCGGCCTCACATCGTGGTGAAGTCTATCATATGGAAAGCTTGGAGTCGATTTTACGAAAGACGGGCATCCAGGAAGACGAATTGCTCACTTGCCCGACTTATCCGCTAAACGAGGAGCCGAAGTTTGCTTGCTTGTCCCAAGGCATAGAAAAACGCAGGCTTTTTCACAACTGTGCGGGGAAGCATTTGGGATATTTGGCACTGTCGAAGGATCAAGGATATTCCACTCATGATTACTACAAAGCTGAGCATCCAGCGCAACAGGAGGCAGTGGAGGTGTTTGCCAACCTGGCTGACTATCCAAAAGAACAGATTCAGCTAAGCGTCGATGGCTGTGGCTTCCCAGTTTTTGCGCTGCCGCTCAAGAACCTGGCGATAGCATATCTGAAGCTCGCTTGCCCGGATTTGATCGAGGCTCACAAGACGCGTGAGGCAGTAGTGAGAGTGACAGGCTGGATGACGGGAAGTCCCGAGATCATTGCCAGTCACAACTTCATCTGCACAGCGCTTTTAATGGATGAAAATATTATCGCAAAAGGCGGAGCGATGGGCGTATACGGCTTTGCTTTGAAAAAAGAGAGACTCAGCTTCTCGCTTAAGGTACTCAATGGTTCTGAATTAGTATGGCCGCTTATTATCGCCTCGATCTTGGAGCAGATTCAGTATGATAACCAAGAAACCATCGACCGACTGCATGCGTTGGCACCAAAAGCTATTAAAAATGACAATCAGTTGGTGGTAGGGGAGAAACGACCGGTTTTTGTCTTGAACAAATGCTAATAAACGGAGGCGAAGAATCATGCTAGTGGAAGTGATTGCGACGTCAGTAGAGGATGCAAAACGTGCGGAGCAAGGCGGAGCTGATAGGCTGGAGCTCATCTCGGGAATTTTGGAGGGCGGCATTACTCCGAGTTGGGGATTGATTGAAGCAGTGGTTAAGGCGGTTTCCATCCCGGTAAACGTCATGGTGCGACCGCATAGTCAATCGTTTTGCTATACAGCAGAGGAACTTGCGGTCATGCGGCAGGATGTACGGATCATTCGTGAGCTTGGGGCAGCAGGAGTAGTTTTTGGCATGCTGACTCCAGAAAATCGGCTCGATCAGCGGGGATTGGAGCTGTTGCTTGGCGAGTCAGGTGCATTGAATGTGACGTTCCACCGTGCTTTTGATGATGCTGTCGATCAAATGGAAGCAGCGCGTATTCTTCTGGAATATCCCCAGGTCCGTACCATCCTTACTTCTGGGGGCAAAAAAACGGCCATCGATGGAGCTGATTGCATCGAGCAACTCGTCAAGCTGACAGAGAACACACAGCTTACCATTTTGGCAGGCAGCGGATTATCACTGGCAAACGTGGGAGACCTCGTGAAACGTACAGGTGTCAAAGAAGTCCATTTTGGATCGGCGGTACGAGAAGAGGGACAGGCTCTTCGGTACGTGGATGTAGAGCGAGTGACTGCTATCAAACAATTACTGTAAGCTTACAACAAGCCGACACCTTACTTTTGTAGGGTGGTCGGCTTGTTGTTCATTTGCTTCCGTATCCAGTAGCCCACGACGAGGAGTAGCGGATACAAGAAGCCTTTTGTTAGATCAAAGAATGGCCAAAATGTATATGTCTCATATAAATAAGCTCCGTTTGGAATGATGATAATCGCGATGGCGACAAATAAGATGCAAATGGGCAAGGTGAGCACCTGATGCTCCTTTAAATGGAGAAGCTGCTTTATACCCACGCAGAAGCCATACATGTACAGAACCACTTTGAAATAGATGGAGACAAACCACATGAGAGCCATCATCGCTTCCTGCCTTTGAAAGAATTCTCCTACATGGACTCGTTTGGCGAGGGAGTAGCTCGGGAAGGTCTCACGGGAAACCATTTCCGGGCCGAGTACCAAAAGCGACATGAAAATAATGGCAAGTAAACAAACGCCACCATAAATGGCTCCACGCAAAAAAGCAGACGTGAGCTTTTGGTGTACATCGAGGAGTGGAGTAATCATGAGAAAAATAACCAGCTCCGAGAAGGGAAAAGCGGTGACTGAAAATACTCCTCTTATAACGGGCTTTATGCCATTTTCCAAAAAGGGTAAAAGGTTCTCGAATTGGAACTGAGGGCTTAACAAAAGAAAAAACGAAACGAACGTAAAGACAAACCAGAGGAAAAAGATTTCGCTAGTCCGTGCGATAGTTTCAAGGCCTAATCGAACAGCGAATATTGCACAGGCAACGAGTAAAAACATGACAGCTTCGATGGGTGTTGCTTTCATGATATGCGTGGTCATGAATTCCCCAATCGTCCGTATATAGATAGCGCCGTTAATTAACACAGCCCCCAAAAAGAAGAGGGAAAAGAAGGTGCCGAGCCAACGTCCAAAAATGAGCCTGTTCTTTTCAATCAGCGTTTGTTCGGGATAAATACGACCGATTACACAGAACAGGTATACGATGGCTAGCCCCAGCACTATGCCTATCATTCCTGATAGCCATCCATCGTGACTCGCTTCAGTCGCTGGTACGGAAGGTAAGATCAGGATGGAATCTCCTATGGTGATGAATGTTACGAGGATGACAAATTGGCGGGTGCCAATCTTATCGGAGTTCTGCATGATTTCTCACCTTGTCTGCAGGTTTATCTTACGTATTATTGCCAAGTTCAGGATGGATAAACGATTCTTGGACAGCTACCCTCTCTTGTCTGATTCATTTTCGGAATTGTATGATAAAGGGAGAGCGGCAAGAAACTACGAGCCAACGGAAGAAGGGAAGGAAAGCTGTGGAGTTGGAAAAAAGGTTGTCGGCCATTATCGGACAAGCGGAGGGGACTTGGGGAGTCGTTGTGGAGGAACAGGGTTCAGCTAAAGGGACCCGTTTTGAACATGTACCAGACGAGCTGTTTATTGCGGAGAGTGTGATTAAAGTGCCAATCATGGCAGCCGTTTTCGCGGCAAGTGAGCAGGGGCAGTTTCGATTGGATGATCAGCTTGCTCTACGCCAAGAGGATTTGGTGGGAGGCTCGGGCATTTTGTACGCGCTCTCTCCTGGCTTGAAGCTTACGATTCGCGACTTGGTGACTCTCATGATTATTCAGAGCGACAATACGGCGACGAATATGCTGATTGATTTGGTAGGAAAAGCGCAGGTCGACCAGACAATGATTGATTTGGGTATGCGACGAAGCTATTATTCTCGCAAGCTGATGATTTATCCACTCGACATCACAGAAAACAATCGGATAACCGCTGGGGATGTTGCGAGTATGCTAGGTAAAATGGCAACAGGCAGTTATCTATCTCAGCGTGCCTGTAAAGAGATGATCGGCATCATGAAAAAGCAGCAAGTCCGTAATGGTCTTCCGTCCCGATTGCCGAGTCAGGAAGAATCCAATCATCCTGCATGGGAGCTGCCGTGTAAATCGGGCTGGGATACGGGAAGACAGCATGATGTAGGCTTGCTGTATACGAATAATCGCTGCTTTTCCATTACGGCCTTATCCAAAGATGTAAATGCTCAAGCCGCGCTGAATACATTAGGATTACTGGGAAGAGCTGTGTATGATTACGCCATTCAGGCTGTCGATTAAGTCGGCAGCTTTTTTAATTGCGAATGGCTAGGACTTGTTTGGAAACAATATCGATCTCTTGCAATTCTGAAGATGTGAGAGAAAAGCGCATGGCTTTGACATTTTCCTCTGCATGATGGACTTTGGAAGCGCCTGGAATCGCAAAGACCGTTTCACCATGAGCGTGAATCAGCCAGTTTAGGGCGATTTGTGTAGCGGATGCATTGTATCTGTGCGCCAGCTCCTCTAGGACCGTGATGAGCGGCTGAGACTTTTTTAGCCCAGCGGAACGAAAGGCTGATGTCCATTTTCGGGGACCTGTTATGGACTGGACAAGGGCTGGATTTGCATGGAATTTGCCGCTTAGAATCCCTTGCTCAAGCGGAGAGTAGGCGATAATGGCAATGCCCAACTCTTTTGCCGTATCCAGAATCCCATTCTGTTCGATCCTTCTGTCCAGCAGACTGTATTTCACTTGATTGGAGATGAGACGCAGACCATGCTCACGCAATACGCGATCGGCTTCTCGCATGCTATTGGCGGAAAAATTACTGACGCCCACGTTCTGAATCTTGCCTTGCTTGACGAGCTTGGCCATTTCTTTCATTTGGCTTGCGACAGAAGACAAGGAGTAGGGCTGGTGGACTTGATGCAAATGGATGGTGCGGTTGTCGAGCAAACGAATGCGCTCGTCGATCGTGTTCCCGATGCTCTTTGCGGTGCGCAGGACGGGCCACCATTTGGTCGCAGTATAAGCAGAATCAGCTAATGTCCCAGCGTCTTTTAGGGCCTTCGCTAGCATTTGTTCTGATTGACCTCTGCCGTATACTTCCGCAGTATCAAACCAGTTTATGCCCCCTTGCAAACTCGTCTGCACAATTTTTCCTACATCGTGGGGTTCAATGACAGGCCAAAACCTCCCGACCATTCCGTGTCCATTGCTGAACTGCCAGCAGCCGAGACCTAGAGGAGAAAGCATCAGGTCTGAGCTCCCCAATTTACGCAAGACAGGTGTTTCGAATGCTCCCAAGCCACTTCACCTACTCTCATTCTGTTATTGATTTAAAATACTTTCTTCCAATACAGCATACTTGTCGCCGTATTCCTTAATGATATGCTTTTCGCCCCATAAGCAGAGCGAATCGAGAATACTTTTCAAGGTCCAGCCGTACTCGCTGAGTTCATACTCCACTTTTGGCGGAACCTGATTGTAAATGATCCGGTTGATGATGCCATCTTCCTCTAGCTCTCTGAGTTGTTGAGTCAGCATCTTCTGCGTAATGCCAGGCATTAGTCGTTTCAACTCACTCGTCCGTTTTTTTCCGTGAGTCAGGTGACACAAAATAACGCATTTCCATTTACCGCCGATGACCTCGAGTGTGGCTTCCACTGATATGTTATACTTCTTCTTCATTGTTGAGTTCCTCCTGAATGATAGGTACTTTTTGGTGCCTATCACACAAAAAAGTGCGTACTTTTACTTTTGGTTAGTCTCTCTCATAATAACACTTGTCAAACGACATGAAGCACATTGGGCGACTGGAGACAGTCATACTAACATAGAGTACAAGGATGGAGGAGACAAGCTATGCCACAACATTTGCAAGATACGACTACGCTGTACAACGGAGTAAAAATGCCTTGGTTGGGTCTGGGTGTTTTTAAAGTAGAGGAAGGTCAGGAGCTCGAGCTAGCTGTGAAAACAGCAATCAAGCACGGCTACCGCAGTATCGATACAGCCGCCATTTATAACAACGAAGAAGGTGTCGGACGTGGAATCCGTGCAGGTTTGCAGGAAGCGGGCATCACTCGAGAAGATCTTTTTGTTACCTCGAAAGTATGGAATGCGGATTTGGGGTACGAGTCCACGTTGGATGCATTTGAGACGAGCCTGAAAAAACTTGGGCTGGAATACTTGGACTTGTACCTCATTCACTGGCCGGTAGAAGGAAAGTTCAAAGAAGCATGGAGAGCATTGGAGACGCTGTACAAAAAAGGGTTGGTAAAAGCTATCGGGGTAAGCAATTTCCACATTCATCATGTAGAGGAACTGTTGAAAGACGCTGAGATTAAGCCGATGGTGAACCAAGTGGAATTCCATCCCCGCCTGTCCCAAGATGAACTGCGTGCCTACTGCAAGGAGCAAGAAATTCAATTTGAAGCATGGTCTCCGCTTATGCAAGGACAGCTATTGGACGATCCAGTACTAAAAGGCATTGCAGAAAAATACGAGAAGTCCGTTGCCCAAGTCATTTTACGCTGGGATTTGCAAAATGGAGTCGTGACCATTCCAAAATCGACCAAGGAGCATCGAATCATCGAGAATGCATCCGTATTTGATTTTGAACTGTCCAAGGAAGACATGGAAATGATTCATACGTTGAACCAAAATCTTCGAGTTGGTCCAGACCCGGATAACTTTGATTTTTAATAGCTGAAGTCATACAAAAAATGCTGACGAGTACAGCGCAGTAACGAATATTGAGCACAAATGAAAGAGGTAGCCCACGCAGATGGTGGCTACCTCTTTGTTTATCGTTTAAATGACTTTTGGCAACGGAATGTCGTCAATGGTTACGATACATTCAAATTGATTGGGGGAGTCGTGGTGAACATGCTCCTTGAGAATACCCATTTTCACGAAAAAGCGCAGGCTGGTGTAGACGGTTGAGAGTGTGATGTTTGGCATTTCGTTTTTTAAAGTATGGTAAACGTCTTTGGCTGTATGATGTTTCCGAGTGGTAAGCATAAGCAGGAGTACGGCTCTTCTTTGGATGGTTAACCTTTTTCCTAGATGCTTTACTTGTTGTGTGACACTGACAATATGATGATCCATTACAGGTCACTCCGTTCTTAGATTATAATTATTACTATATTATAATTATCCTTTTTATTTTGTGTGCAGTCAACTTTTTCTTCCATATCTTATCCGGTTCATGGCGTGAGTGTGCATGTTTCGGAAGGATGCGTAAATCTTACATAAGAGGGATGAGGAAATAGGGGTTTTCTTTTCCACCAAAACATGGTAGTGTATGTGCGGATTTTGCTTACGTGAAAATGTCAGGAGTGGAACCATGTGGCACGAAAAAGACGAACCGCAATCCAGATGAACAGTCCTCAGCGAAAAGTGCTCGAATATGGCATGCTGGTTCTAGGATCGCTAATATTGGCAACTAGTTTCAATCTGTTTCTGAATCCAAACCAAATTGCTTCCGGAGGCGTTTCTGGCCTGTCTACGATTTTGCATAACTTGTTTGGTTTTTCTCCGGCAGTGGTGCAATGGGCAATGAATATCCCTTTGTTTCTATTAGGATTTAAACTTCTTGATCGGCAATACAGTATGAAGGCGGCGGTTGGTTCGATCATTCTCCCTTTGTGCGTTATGCTGACCAGTCACCTACAGCCGTTAACGACGAATCTCCTATTGGCCAGTATTTATGGAGGAATCGGGGTAGGGCTTGGGATTGGTATCGTGTTTCGGGGGAGAGGGTCGACCGGCGGTTTTTCGATTGCATCGCAGATCCTCCACAAATATTCAGGTTTTAGCTTGGGTGCATGTGTTGCTGTGTTTGATGGGCTAGTAATCTTGTTTGCGGGAATCGTATTCGATCCGGAAAAAGCATTGTATGCACTTATCGCATTGTTTGTGACCAGCAAGACGATTGATATTGTTCAGATGGGCTGGAATACATCCAAAGTCGCTTATATCATTTCAAATGAAACCGAGACGCTGAGAGAAACCATCTTGTATGATTTGGACCGTGGTGTCACTTTGCTGGATGGTGCTGGTGGATATACCGGAGACGCGCGTAAGGTGCTCATGGTAGTTGTCAGTCAAAGTGAAGTGAGCAAGCTGAAAATCATGGTTCGCTCGGTGGACCCAGATGCATTCATTATTTTGTGCCCTGCTCAAGAAGTGTTGGGAGAGGGCTTTCGGGCGGGATAATATTATAGAAGAAAAGAGCGGTGGTGATTAGTTCCACTGCTCTTTTTTACGTTTATTTTTATTCTGAATGAAATTATTTTAGATTTTCTATTGCATTTAAAAATTATACATGCTATATTAAATCTCGTGAGCGGGACACACACGAAACGCACACAGCGAAAACAAATCAAATGCCGGTGTAGCTCAATTGGTAGAGCACCTGACTTGTAATCAGGGGGTTGTGGGTTCAAGTCCTATCGCCGGCACCACTACATATTATGTAGTAAGAAACGGAGCGCTTGATAGCGCAAAATGCTCTTTGAAAACTGAACAGCGAAAGCGTTAATGAGTCTATCATTAAATGATTTGCCAGCTTTGAACCAGTAACAAACTTTATTGGAGA
>NZ_JBIAOR010000019.1:0-81055 GCF_042878995.1 Brevibacillus sp. NPDC003359 | reverse complement strand
CGAGGAGCCATATGATGCTCCTGTAGCTCAGTCGGTAGAGCGTTTCCATGGTAAGGAAGAGGTCGCAGGTTCGATTCCTGTCGGGAGCACCAGAAGTATTCTCATGAAAATGGCCCGTTGGTGAAGCGGTTTAACACAGCAGCCTTTCACGCTGTCATACAGGGGTTCGAATCCCCTACGGGTCACCTAAAAACGCCTTAACAGCGGTTAAGGTACCTGCAAAGTTCTCAGAGTATGCTAAGAAGCATACTCGTCACTTTGTCAGGGATATGGAGGCTTAGCTCAGCTGGGAGAGCATCTGCCTTACAAGCAGAGGGTCGGCGGTTCGATCCCGTCAGCCTCCACCATAAAAAATGGGGAGATAGTGAAGTGGCTAAACACGGCAGACTGTAAATCTGCTCCCTCCGGGTTCGGCGGTTCGAATCCGTCTCTCCCCACCATTTTTTACTTTGCTGGTTGTTGGGGTATAGCCAAGCGGTAAGGCAACGGACTTTGACTCCGTCATTCCTAGGTTCAAATCCTAGTACCCCAGCCATTTTGCGAGCCATTAGCTCAGTTGGTAGAGCATCTGACTTTTAATCAGAGGGTCGAAGGTTCGAGTCCTTCATGGCTCACCAGTTTTTCAAAATCAAAATATGTGCCCTTAGCTCAGCTGGATAGAGCGTTTGACTACGAATCAAAAGGTCGGGAGTTCGAATCTCTCAGGGCACGCATCTTCATTTTAAAAATTGAAGAACAATAATCGGGAAGTAGCTCAGCTTGGTAGAGTACTTGGCTTGGGACCAAGGGGTCGCAGGTTCGAATCCTGTCTTCCCGACCATTTTTATATGCGGGTGTAGTTCAATGGTAGAACTCCAGCCTTCCAAGCTGGTCGCGTGGGTTCGATTCCCATCACCCGCTCCATATGCTTACTAGAAACGAGAAACCGAAATGGTTGCTCGTTTTTTTGTGTTTTTGACAAAGCTTGTCCGACAGGTTATTTATGCAAAATCATGTTGAGTTGAGTCATTTTGCTTTCCGGGGCTACAATATAGGAGTAGAAAATGAATGAACGAAGGAAAGGGTGGCACTTCTATGAACAAAAACATGAGCATTGTTGGTGTACCGATGGATCTAGGTGCAGACCGCCGCGGAGTTGACATGGGACCTAGCGCTATCCGTTATGCAGGTGTTGTAGCTCGTCTGGAAAAGATGGGTTTCAATATTGAAGACCGAGGAGATATTTTTGTAACGCGTCCTCACCACTTCACCGAGACGGAAAACCATAAGTACCTGGATGAAGTCGTTGAAGCCAATGAAAAGCTTGCCAATGTTGTAAGCGATATCATGACTGCAGGTCGATTCCCGCTCGTATTGGGTGGCGATCACAGCATTGCCCTTGGAACCATAGCAGGTGTGGCTAAGCATGTAAAAAACCTGGGTGTGATTTGGTTTGATGCTCACGGTGATTTGAATACAGGTGCCACTTCTCCATCAGGAAATATTCACGGAATGCCTTTGGCAGCGAGCTTGGGGTATGGACATGAGCGTTTGACGAACATTGGGGGATATACACCAAAGGTAAAGGCAGAAAACGTGGTCATCATCGGTGCGCGTGATTTGGATTCAGGTGAGCGTGAATTGATCAAACGTATTGGGATGAAGGTTTTCACCATGCATGAAATTGATAAACTTGGTATGGCTCGAGTCATGGATGAAGCAATCGCGCATGTGTCCAAAAACACAGATGGCGTGCATTTGAGCCTCGACTTGGATGGTCTCGATCCACATGATGCTCCAGGAGTAGGGACGCCAGTAATAGGTGGTATTTCCTATCGTGAAGGACATGTTTCATTGGAAATGCTGGCAGATGCGGATATTCTTTGTTCAGCAGAATTCGTGGAGGTTAACCCGATTCTTGACCGAGAAAACATGACGGCTCGCGTTGCAGTCGCTTTAATGAGTTCGGTTTTTGGGGATAAATTACTGTAAAATAATAGAGGAAGTTCATGAAAAAAGAGAGGCTTTTGGCCCTCTTTTTTTGTTTTTCCGCATCTTTACATTGATAGGGGAAAGCTGTACATTCTAAGGATGGAGACGTAGTTTATTTAATAGCTGGTCCAGTTGCACACTAAGCGTAACTAATTCTGGAGTAATGCAGGCTTGTTTCTTGTACTGATCGTTGAGTTTTTTTCGCAGCATTTCAATCTCGAGGAGAACGTCTTTTTTTGACAATCGTCGCACTCTCCTTTCCAGCCGTGAGATAAATGAGATATCATTACTTATATATAGAGGATAGCCATACGCTTATTCCTCTATTTCCCAACAAATTATCTGCACAAACACAGGATTAAAAATGAAACCATATGCAGTATCATCCGTATATAGGATTACGGTATTGTGGGGAGGATCGCATGGATTTTGTAGAGAAACGGTTGACTCAGCGGGCAAAACGCGGAGACCGTGAAGCTTATGCGGAGTTAATCGAGATTTATAAAGACAAGATATTTCAGCTCGCTTATCGTATGGTGGGAAACCGTCAGGATGCAGAGGACATCGCGCAAGAAACATTTTTGCGTGTTTATGCCAATTTGCATTCATACGATGATAGCTACAAGTTCTCCACGTGGATCTACAGGATCGCGACCAATCTATGTATCGACCGTGGCCGGAAAAAACGACCTGACTTTTCATTGGATGAAGAAACCGAACCAGGGCAAGGCCTGGACTGGTATTCACGCCTGTCTTCTAACGAGCGAACACCGGAGGACAAAGTCGTAACGCAGGAGCTGCAGGAGACGGTGCAAGGTGCGTTGTCTCATTTACAGCCCAAATATCGCTCGATTATGATCTTGCGTTATATCGAGGATTTGTCGTTGCAGGAGATCAGCGATATCGTAAAACTTCCCATAACGACAATCAAGACGCGTATTCACCGAGGAAGGGAAGCCTTACGCAGCAAGTTGCGATTGATGTGAGAAAGGAGAAAATCACGATGGAATGCCGGGATATGATTTGCCTCATCCACGAATATCTAGATGGGGACACTGATGAATTAGCCAATCTGCAATTGCAAACACATATAAAGTCTTGTATGAGTTGTCGCCAGCATATACACGAGTTGCAGAGAGCCATCGCTTTTGTTCAAAGCGCTTCACATATTCATGTCTCTCCTGATTTTACAGCTCGTGTACTTGCGCAATTGCCTGCGCCGACGAAAGCGAATCTGTTATCAGGATGGCTTCGAAATCATCCGTTTTTGACAGCTGCAGCGGTATTTCTCTTTTTGATGACCGGCAGCGTATTCAATAGTTGGTTTGATCGGGATGACACTTTACAGGTATCCTCTGCTAATTTGGATAAACTAAAAATAGATCATGAACGCAATGTCGTAGTCGTACCAGCTGGAACCAATATTGATGGAGACTTGGTTGTACGCAACGGAAACGTAGATGTTCAAGGCCATGTAACAGGGAATGTTGTGGCGATTGAAGGAAAAGTGTTCGTGGCATCTACCGCCCAAGTCGTGGGAAATACCGAATCGATCGAAGCAATCATGGATTGGATTTGGTATGAGGTGAAAAATATTGGAAATGACTTGCTTCCGATCTTGCCATAAGAGAAAATAGAGAGTACAGCTATCAGAGCACGGCAGTGGAGCCGTGCTTTTTCCGCAGGAGATAGACTGACTTCATTAGATGGAGCGAGATATGGGGGCTTCGTTATGATATCGATATCCATGGAATATGGGGATTTGCTACGGTATGCAACGGATATTTTACTCGTTACATACGTGTTCTATAAAATAATCATGCTTATTCGCGGGACGCGCGCTGTACAATTGCTGAAGGGGATTATGGTCATCGTGATCACATGGTTCCTTAGTAAATATTTTCAGCTGACGGCATTGCACGCACTGATGAATCAAGCTTTTACATTCGGGGTTTTGGCCGTCGTCATTATCTTCCAGCCAGAGTTGCGTCGAGCATTGGAGCAGCTTGGTCGAGGCAAGCTTTTTTCCCGATCAAGCAGTACGCAGGATGACGAAGCGGTTACCCGCTTGGTTCAAGAGGTGGGTAAATCGGTTACGTACATGGCCAAACGTCGGATTGGTGCATTGATCGTCATTGAGAGAGAGACGGGTCTAAATGACTACGTGGAAACGGGTATTGGCATTAACGGGCGAGTCAGCTCGGAGCTGTTGATTAATATTTTCATCCCGAATACACCGTTGCATGACGGGGCAGTCATTATGCGAAAAGACATGATTATGGCTGCTGCCTGTTATCTTCCACTGTCTGAGAACAATTCCATCTCCAAGGAGTTGGGAACACGCCATCGAGCGGCAATAGGGTTAAGTGAGGTTTCTGATGGCATTGCGATCATTGTTTCCGAAGAGACTGGTCAGGTGTCCTTTGCCGCGCATGGAGCAATGAATCGCAATCTGACGGAGGCGCAACTGGCAGAGATGCTGACAGAACAGCTTCAGCCTCTGTCCAAAGGCAAATCCATGGGAAGTCGTTGGCAATGGAGGCGAAAACATGGATAAATGGTTAAACAGTCATTGGTTTGCACGTGCTGTTGCATTGCTTTTGGCTGTCATGACGTGGATGATTGTCAACCTGGAAGCAGAACAAACGACGACTCCTGAGGCAAGTCAGCCAACTTTTATTGATAGTGTCAATTTGCATGTGAGATACGATACCGATCGTTATCAGGTGGTCAAGCAGCAACGAACGGTAAAGGTCGCCTTGGAAAGCAATAATCCTTTTTATCGACACAATTTCTTCCCAGAGGAATCGTGGGAAGTGTATGTCGATGCGACGAACCTGGGCAAAGGAACACATCGTGTACCTGTCCAGTACAAGGGATTCCCGGATGAAGTCAAGGTAGGAATCATCCCGAATATCGTGGAAATTACCTTGGAAGAGAAAAAGACCGTTGAGCGTGAAGTTTCCGTGGAAAAATTGGGACAGGTCGCCCCTGGTTACACGGCTGGAGAGCCTATTGTGAAGCCGTTTAGAGCGCTTGTAAGGGTACCTGAAAGCCAAGTGAATAAGGTAGCAGCAGTTAAGGCTTCGGTTGACCTGGAAGGGGCAACTTCGGCAATCAAAACAACGGTTCCGCTTAAAGTCGTGGACAAGTCTGGTAACGTGATTCAAGGGGCGGATGTGGTGCCACTTACGGTAGAAGTCAACATCCCCGTAACGAGTCCGTTTGCCAAAGTGCCAATCAAATTAAACTTGACGAATGAATTGCCGAATGGATATAGTTTGGCTAGTATGGGTATGAACGTGGAAGAGGTCACGGTCTATGGACCGAAGGAAGTCATTGATGGCATCAAATCCAACACATACCCAGGGCCGGAAATCGATCTCGGCAACATTACATCAGATCGCGACATAGAGCTAAAGATACCGTTAATGGATAATATTGTGAAGGTAGAGCCGGAGTATTTGACCGTATCGCTGAAAGTCGTTCCATCAACGACCAAGCGTTTGGATAAGATTCCGATTCGCATTAGCGGGCTATCAGAAAGCATGGAAGCTAAGGTACTATCCACCGATGGCCAAGAGATGTCTACAATCGACTTCGACGTGATCGGCGCACCTGAAGTGCTGAATCAGTTGAGGCATGAAGACTTGCAGGTCGTAGCAGATGTCAGCAATATGCCGGCGGGTGTATACGAGGTACCATTGAATTACATCTTCAATCAGTCGGAGTATATCAAGACTTCTGCGAGCGCACCGAAAAAGGTCACAATTCAAATCACGAACAAGCAAAGGTAGACATAAGCTGTTGTGTGCACAAGGAAGGAAATGAGGGACAATCATGGGGAAGTATTTCGGAACAGACGGTGTACGCGGTGTAGCAAATACACAACTGACACCCGAGCTGGCATTTAAAATCGGACGCGTTGGCGGTTACGTTCTCACCAGACACAAGCAGGAAGGGAAACCAAAAGTGGTGATTGGGCGCGATACGCGCATTTCCGGACAAATGCTGGAAAACGCACTTTTGGCTGGACTGTTATCGGTTGGAGCAGAAGTGGTCAGATTGGGTGTTATCTCTACCTCGGGGGTAGCGTATCTCACACGTGCACTTGGTGCAGATGCGGGTGTTATGATCTCCGCCTCTCACAATCCGTTTCCGGATAACGGAATCAAGTTCTTCGGCAGCAACGGTTTTAAACTGTCCGACGAAGTGGAAGCAGAAGTAGAACAGTATTTGGACGCGACAGAGGATACTATGCCTCGACCAACAGGCGAACAAATCGGGACGGTTCTGGAATTCCTGGAGGGTGGACAAAAGTACCTCTCTCACTTGAAGAGTACCGTATCTGAGCGATTTGACGGTCTGAAGGTAGTCCTGGACTGTGCAAATGGTGCTGTCTCATCATTGGCAGCTCGTCTGTTTGCGGATGTGGACGCTGAAGTGATCACGATTGGTGCGAATCCGAATGGAATCAACATCAATGACCAGTGCGGTTCAACGCATCCTGAACGTCTAGTAGAAGAAGTCTTAAAGCATAAAGCTGACTTGGGTCTTTCCTTTGATGGGGACGCGGATCGCTGCATTGCAGTGGATAATAATGGTGAAATCATCGACGGCGACTACATTATGGCGATCTGTGCACGAGCACTCAAGGCAAAAGGAAAGCTCAACAACAATACAGTTGTCACGACAGTGATGGCCAACATGGGCTTCTTCAAAGGGATGGAGGAGTGCTCCATCAATACGACGAAGACTGCTGTAGGGGATCGCTATGTAGTAGAAGAGATGCTGCGTGGCGGCTATAATCTCGGTGGCGAACAGTCCGGTCATATCGTCTTCCTGGATTACAATACGACAGGAGACGGTCTGTTAACGGGGCTGCAGCTCTTGAACATCATCAAGGAGTCTGGCAAGCCGTTGTCCGAGCTCAAACAAGTGATGGTCAAGTATCCGCAGCTCCTGATCAATGTCCGTGTAGAGGACAAGTCAAAGCTGAATGGCAATGAAGGTATTGCCCAGGCGATTCGTGAAGTTGAAGAAGATTTGGCTGGCAATGGTCGCGTTCTGGTTCGTCCATCTGGAACAGAACCAATCGTGCGTGTCATGGCAGAAGGTCCAGATGCGGCTCAGTTGGAAGGGCTCGTGAATCGGATCGTTGACGTGGTCAAACAAGAACTGGTGTAAAATTAGTGTAAAAGGTTGCAGGGAGCGGTTTCGATGCCGCTCCCTTTTGCATACAACTAAAATACGACGACGAAATATTGTCGCTCTTCATAATCTGTGGTACAGTGTTCATGTGCGCTAGCACCAAGAAAGAAAAAAATGGGAGGGGTTGTGCAAGAAAGAACAAACATCGTAAATCAAATGCATATCGTTGAAAAGCGCCAGCACTGAGGCTGCCCGACATGGAGCCCAGTGGACGAGGTGGAGGTTTATCGAAGGATTCGGCGGATACCTCCCGGCAGCAGTATCACTGCCGCAGAGCGCAGGAACAAAACATCAGGGTGATCTGATGGACAAAACCTTGCGTGTGATACGTTTTTTACCATTGCCGAAATAGATGAAACAAAATGAACCTATAAAAAACATGGAATGGCGGGGGACTTACCCCCGTACCATTGTTCGGGTCGAAGTCCCTCGCCAATTTGGAAGGGGACCATACACTTATGTGCGGAATCGTTGGATATATTGGAAATAAACAAGCGCAAGACATCGTCATCGGAGGACTTCGCAAGCTGGAGTATCGCGGCTATGATTCAGCAGGGGTCGCTGTTGTGAATGCAAACGGATTGGAGTACTTAAAAGCTCAGGGTCGTCTGGCTGTTCTGGAAGGCCGTTTGGAGTCGAAGCCATTGGCTGGTTCTATGGGAATCGGGCATACACGTTGGGCGACACACGGAAAACCGTCCGACGAGAACTCCCACCCGCATACAGACGAGAAATCGACTTTTGCAGTCGTTCACAACGGGATTATCGAAAACTTCCTGCCATTGAAAGAAGAGCTGCTCGCAAAAGGCTACACGTTCACCTCTGAGACAGATACCGAGGTTATCGCTCACTTGCTCGCTGACATGTACGATGGCGATATCGTTTCTACAGCGCGCCGTGCGGTTCAACGCATGCGTGGTGCCTATGCATTGGGTATCATGACTGAGCATGAGCCAGATAAGCTGGTAGCGATTCGTTTGGCTAGCCCATTGGTAGTTGGTGTGGGTCAAGGCGAAAGCTTTATCGGTTCGGATATCCCGGCTATTTTGGAGCATACACGTGACGTGTACATTTTGAACGAAGGCGAAATGGCTGTGTTGACTCGCGATGGTGTGGAACTGATGGACGCAGAGACCGGAGAGAAAATCGAGCGGGAACTGTTCCATGTCGAGTGGGATCTGGTACAAGCGGAAAAAGGCGGATATGATTCCTTCATGCTCAAGGAAATGCACGAGCAGCCTCAAGCTGTTCGCGATACCATGGGTGCCCGCATTGACGAGGACAACAAGCGAGTGATTTTGCCTGAGCTGAAAATGAGCGATGTGGAACTGGCGACATACGATCGCATCTACATCGTGGCATGCGGTACTTCCATGCACGCAGGTCTCGTCGGTAAGGATGTTATCGAGAAATGGACTCGCGTACCAGTAGAGGTAGCAGTTGCTTCCGAGTTCCGTTACCGTGATCCGATCTACACAGACAAGACACTGATGATCGTCATCAGCCAATCTGGTGAGACAGCAGACACGCTGGCTGCGCTGCGTGAGGCGAAAAAGAGCAACGTGAAGGTAATGGCTATCACCAACGTGGTAGGCAGCTCTGTCGCTCGTGAAGCTGACGAAGTGATCTTTACGTGGGCTGGTCCGGAAGTAGCGGTAGCATCCACAAAAGCATACACCTCCCAAGTCGTTGCCCTGTACTTGTTCAGCCTGTATTTGGCTCAAGTAAAAGGCACAATGGCGGTTGCTGAGATTGCTGAAGTCGTTGAGCACCTGAGCGAGATCCCTGGCAAAATCGCTTCCATGCTGGAGGACGATGATCAAATTCGTCGCTTTGCGGAGGGCACAAAAGAGGTAAGCAGCCTGTTCTTCATCGGCCGTAGCCTCGACTATGCGGTATCGCTGGAAGGCTCTCTGAAGCTGAAGGAAATCTCCTACATTCACTCCGAGGCGTATCCTGCTGGTGAGCTGAAGCACGGTACTCTTGCGCTGATTGAAGATAATGTTCCAGTTGTAGCTTTGGCTACGCAACCAGACATCTACGAAAAAACGGTAAGCAACATCGTGGAAGTAAAAGCTCGCGGCGCTCATGTACTGGGCTTTGCGACAGAAGGCAACCACGACCTGGCGAAGAGTGTGGATGAGGTCATTTACATGCCAGCCACTCTGCCAATGCTCACACCGATTCTGACCGTCATTCCATTGCAATTGCTTGCCTACTACGCTTCTGTCGCTCGCGGCCTCGATGTGGATAAACCACGGAACTTGGCGAAGAGTGTGACGGTTGAGTAGGATTGAAGAATAAGAACATCCTTGTTGGTGTGGGTAGTAATATAGTTTGTCACCTTCGGGAAGATACTTTGTCACACGTTGTAACATATGCTGGCCCAGCCTTGCTGCAGTATCACCTTACTGTAGCAAGGTTTTTTTGTGTTTAAAAATGAAATAAATTGGTTATTTTTGTATTGACTGGATAATTTAGCCGTGAGATTATGTGAGAAATCGTATGGAACAAGTCTCGACACTTTTCGGGGCGAATAAACAGGGGGGAACGTTTTGGATTGGTCAAACCGTAATTGGAGTAAAGAGGACAAGCTCTACGCACCAAAACGTAAAGTTGATAACAAAGGGAGCCACAACAAACCCCATGTAATCGGGTCTATAGCAAGCTACAAAATGAGTAGGGATGTAGCGTACCATTCATTAGCCGAATGCTTATTTTATTACTTTTTAGAACTCGATCAGGCCTCCATGCGATACTATGTCCAACCGATAAACGTCCCCATGAAAAATCTGAATAAGGATGGAGATTTAAAGCAATGGTTTCATGTTCCAGATGTACTCGTATTTCGTCAAGGCTCAGTTCCTCACTTGTATCAAATTAAGAATTCACCCGATATTGAGACAGAGATTTTTAAATTATGTAATAGTCGATGTGAAAAATTAGCATTCTCTCAAAATTGGAAGTATAGCGTGATTTATCCGAAGACATTACCTGAAGTGGTAGTACGCAATCTTAAATTCTTAAATCCTTACCTTAAGAAAAGAAAAAGTTATTCGCAATGGGTGGATCAAGTTATTAATAAGCTATCTTATTTAGAAACTTCATCTGTCTTAGATCTAGCTCGAAGCTTCACGGCTAGTGTGGATTTTCGATATATACTTCCAGTTGTATATCACTTAATTGCAACAGGTGTGTTCAATGTCAACTTACAAAAGACAATTAATGAGCACACTTTAGTTACGTTAGGGAATTTTTCTGGTCAGTTACGACAGTTTCTGGGGGAGAGTGATAGCTTTGAAACTTTTCAATTTAAAAATTAATGACGAGTTTCAGTTACATGGCAGAAGATACGTTGTAACTCATATTAATGCCCCAAAGGTATACGTCATTGCAGCTGGAAATGCGGCAGTTGAAGAGGAGTATGACTTTCTCTCCCTAATCACGAATCCAACATTTGAACCAAGTGCGTTGATTCAGAAAAGAGTGAGTCAAAAGTCAGAAGAATCTAAAACCAGGCATTTCTCTAATCTTGATGCACTTTCGGAAAAAAACCGGCAAGAGGTATCCCAGAGATTCGAAGTAATTGATCCATTATTGCTGCTCGATAAAGCTAAAAATGGTGACCTGAAAGCACATTACCAATTAGCCGAAAGATATCGAGAATATCTGACTGGGGTTCAGAACATTGAGAAGGTAACTCAGAAATTCGTACTACAACAGATTGCTAGCAAAACAGGAATATCGACTAGGACCTTAAAAAGGTATCTGGCTGATTATAGACGAGAGGAAAATGAACGACCAACATCAGGGATTGAGGGGCTTATTAGAAAAAATGTTTTTAAAGGAGATAGGATCAGGTCTGATGAGAAGCCGTTGTTAATATGCCATCCTAAGAAAAAAGATCTGGTGTTGGATACCATATATATCAGGAAAGATGAGCGATATTTACCGATCTTGAAAGAAGTAATTGAAATGGATTACTTATCTACAAAGAGACCTAAAATTTCAATGATAGCTAGAAAGATAGAAACAAAATGTACTCAAGCTAAGTTAGATCCGATTGATTATGATACAGTCGCTAAATTGATCGGAAGAATTGATAAGCAAATCAGGGAAAGGATGCGAGATGGAAGAGCTGCTGCTCAGAAATATAATCCGGTACAACGGGGATGGTCAAATCAAGAGGCTCTTTTTCCTCTTCATATTGTCGAGATTGACCATACTCAGTTAGATATTGATGTAATTAGTAAAACAGGAGATGTGACGGGGCGCCCTTGGATCACCTTAGGTATTGATGTTTACACACGCATGGTATGGTGTATGCACATTTCTTTTGAACACCCCTCCGCAAATAAGGTTCGAAAGGCAATCGAACATGGGATCTTCTTGAAACGATCAAGAGAGAAGTATAACACATTAAATGATTGGGATATTCACGGAATACCATCAATTATTTACATGGATAATGGACCGGAGTTTAAAAATGCAGAAGTGAAACGAATGATAAACGACACTCTACATTCAGAGGTAAGATATCGACCGGTCAAAACACCAAACTATGGAGGAACTATTGAACGTTTAATTGGCACGTTAAACTGGGGCATTATTCATTCTCTCGATGGTACTCGAAAAAGTTCAGTCGAGGATTTAGGGGACTATAATCCGGAAGAAAACGCGATATACACCTTAGATGATGTTATCGAATTACTTACTCTTTATATTACGGACATATATCACCATAAAGTACATCGGGGGTTACCCTTAGACACCCCCACCCCAGCTAGTATGTATTTTGATGGCTTGAGTTCTACTGGTGTCCCGGAGTGGATAAATGAAGAGGATGAGCCATATTACAAGATTGAACTATTGCCGACGATTGAGAAGCCTTACACTCGAGATGGGGTAAGGTTAGAAAACGTAGAATATAAGTCACCAGAATTATTCCACATGATCCAAGGAAGGTATGTAAAATACAAAGTTAAATACGATATTGATGACATATCAAGGATTTATATTCTATTACCCAAAACGAACGAATACGTTGAAGTCTTCGCAGCTAACCCACCGGCTAATGAACTGTACGGTGTAAGTAGATATATGTATAAAAAGATGTTAGAGAACCTCCGTACACTAGGGAAATTGAATATGAATCGGATTCCAGGATCAAGGCAGCTAGCGGAAGCGAAGTCGAATTTACATGCGAAAGTAGAAGCAAAAAAACAATTAAACAGAAGAGAAATTCAAGAGGCACAAAGAATGGGGTATGAGTATAAATTGTCTCCTCCAACAAAGGTACCAAACAAAAATAAACCTGAAGTTGATTTATTTGATTTATATGATTTACAAAAAAGCACAAGGTAATAGGAGGATAGAATGGAAGAACAAAACCCGTATATAGAATTCGCAGATCGCGTTGCTAATCTTTTCGTAGTTCATCCACGTATATCTGAAATTTGGGAAATGTTTGATTCCAAGCGCGTGATGAACCAGGCAAAAAAAAGTAAAAAATCGTATAATCATTATTTTATGATGGGGCCGTCGGGTGTTGGAAAAACAGTTTTATCAGAAGCATATAGAGATAGATATAAGGAATACATGTTAGTTGATGATGAAGGCACCGAGATTGATATTAAGCCAGTGGTGTATTTAGAATTACCTCATCCGTTTACGGTTCAAGAATTTTACCATAAGATCGTGAAAGCGTTGGGAGCTCCTCGTCTGCCTGGTAGGCCTTTGATTGGAGAAGTGAAAACACAGGCATTTCATTTGTTGGAAAGACAACGCGTAGAAATGCTTATTCTAGATGAATTGGATTTTATACTAAGTTCAAGGAATGTTTCGAACGAAGAAGCAATGGATACCATAAAACATGTGGCAAATGATGCGAAAATCACCTTAGTCTGTGTTGGAACTCACAAAGTAAACGAATTAAGAAAACTGGATGAGCAGTATAAAAAGAGATTCTCGCCTATTAGGCTAGAAACATTTAAAGAATGCGATGATAAGTTCCTTCAATTCTTATCATTGATTGAGGAGCAATTAGCACCTCCCAATCCTATAGGTCTTTCGGATTCAACAACACCACTACCAGAGGCTCTGTTTCAATACAGTTTTGGACGTCCCGGATATTTAGTTCAATCACTTCAAGAAGCTTATCGGATACTTGGTGTGTATGAACCAGACTTTAATGACTTTTCCCAGATAGACTTAACAGGTGCAATTTTAAAAAGAGCATTTAGAAACGTGCTTGGCGATATAACTGATGATGAGCGGAAGGATATGTGGAAGGACAGTGAGTTTGAAGAAGAATAATAAATTTACAAGGTAGAATTTAATATTGAAGCTATTAGAAAGGAGTTGCTGATATTACGGAAAGAATACACTTAGTTTGAATTATTTTAAAAAGCAATCATCTAGTGCTGACATCAATACTCTTGAGGTCAGCTTTTTTGTTTGAGTCGATATGATTTGTTTCTTCTGTAATTTCCCAATAAGTTTGGAATTTAAAAGTGGGGGGTTCTTAATAATCACTGATATTCAACAAGATCTGCTAAAGAACTATCTTGTTATTTCATTAAGATTCAAGTGTTTCGTGCAGCATGGGATCAAAAAATTGCAAAAGGAATCGATGATCTTCTTATTAAAGGGTTGTCAGCACAAATATTTCCCATCAACTAAGTGTTCAGTGACTGTTCAGTGACATTAGAGTTACTAAATTTACTTTAGAGTCGTTAAATTTCCGAAATCTAATGATCAAAGCTGCCCGGGTAATAATGCATGAACATAAATTATCACTCACTGTAATTTATGTTGGCCCTGCCTTGCTACAGTTCACTTTACTGTAGCAAGGTTTTTTTGTGTTTAAAAATGACTGAAATTTAGCTTTAAATTTATTATGGGAAATCCATACATGTGATCATGTTATGACCACTGTTTTTGCAAAATATAGTTGGTAACCAAAAAAGCATTAGCCTAAACAGTTAATGCATTTTTATTAAGTGTGGTGCAGTGATGATTAATAAAGTTCTAGACTGGTGACCAAGTTATGGTCAACCAGTAAAAACTGGCTGACCTCATAATACGAACTGGCAGGATAGTTTCAAGATAGTGTAGAACAAATTTAGAAAAGACAAGGGAGAATAATAAATTGAAGCAAGAGATAATAATTAATCTACCAATAGTAGCGGATGAAGTCCCCAATTTGAGGGAACTGGTTGGTTGGGACGGCAGATATTCAGATTATCCAACATTATTCGAACGTTGTAACTTTTGGGCTGGTCTCAGAGATGAGGAAAATAAGCTTATAGCATTCGGCTATGTTGCCGGGATGGGGTTGCAACATGGGTACATGGAAGACATAATTGTACACCCGGAATATCAGAAAAAAGGAATTGGCGAATCCTTAGTTAGGAAATTACTGCAAGAGGCAGAACGAGTTGGGTTAGAGATTGTAACATTGACATACGATTCAAAACATACATCCTTTTATACAAGGAGTGGATTCACTCCCTGTTCTGGGGGATTATGGAGGAGGAAAGATTAAACCAACGGGACACGATAGTTCAATAAAAAAGCGGCAATCTAGGACTTTATTTTCCCGTCCATGGCTGGTATCGAAATAAAACGGGTGCTGCGGCATCCGTTTTTGTTTGTTGAACTAAAGACAGGTAAATCTAAAAGGTATGTCCTGGAACTAAAATCCACCCAAGTTGTAAAACTGCGGCAAAAATCTAGTTCCGAGTTGTAAGAAGGTGAACATTAAGATGAATTACGATAATGTAACTACAAGGTTATTAACCGTTGTGCCCCAGATTAGACCACATTATGAGAAAGGAATGGAATGGTTAGAGGAGGAGTTACCTCATGTCTTATTTGGGATAATGGTGGTACCCTTTATAATAAAAAATCTGGAGGAAAATAAACCTTTAGATGTGATGTTTAACTTTATTGAAGAGATGTCTCTAAGTAGTGATGAGAGAATTCAGGAGTTAGTAGTTGTTTCAGTTATTGAATCGTTAATTGTTGAAAGGGAAATTATTCACCATGCAAAATCAAGCATGGGAAAGCGAACAAGAGAACTTTGTGATGATATAGAGAGAGAATTCGGATATTAGTTTGGGTATAACAGTGGAATAATGAAGTGAAAATGGAAGATAAAGTGCTGTTTATTCCAGAATAGTGGCTTAATAAACCTGGGTGGCAGCTTTAAAGTTGCCACCTGAATTATACCCATAGTCAGCTATATCATACAGCTAAGTGAAGGACCAATAATGTTGCTCGTCTTGATAAAATGTTGGGTATCTGATTTTTGGCAATGGGAGGCTAAACATAAGTGATGGAAGCAAACGATCATGTAGCGCCAAATCCACATTGGAAAACAAAATTATTCTCTTTCTAAGCAGTCAGGCGATTTCACTTTTTGGATCATCCCTCTCTTCCTCTCGTTCTGTTTAGATGCCGTCTCCCATCTGAATCTTCTCGGTTATGACAGTAACGAAAGACATTCCTATAATAGATATGACTGTCTGCAGTGATTGCTTCTGGATTTCTATTAAGGCTACTCCATTGCCGTAAATAACTCTCAGGTAATACAAACCTCCACTGTCTCGTTCGACTTTTTAAACTTACCTAAAATTTTTCAAAAAAAGTTGAGATCTTTTTCCACCATTTACCGTCGTAATAAAGTGTACAAGCAAAAAGGCGATAGCTGCGCAGCGTACCTTTTTGAACCTGTAGCCCTCGATACAGGTTTTTGATATGGGGAGGAAGACAGATGCAGGACGACAGGCTGATCATTGAGGAAGTCCTCCGAGGAAACAAAGAGGCGTATTCTCAGATCATACAAAAATATAACAAAAGGGTCAGATTGCTCATTCGCAAGATGATCGGACAGCCGCATCTTGAACAGGACGTGGCTCAGGAGATCTTTATCAAGGTGTACTACCATTTGGGTGACTACAGCAAAAGCTACGAATTCGGTGCCTGGCTCTACAGGATCGCCACCAATTATTGCTTTGATGAACTCCGTAATCGGAAACGATCGATTCCGGTTATAGAAGCAGAGATTGAACTGGCTACCAGTCATACACCTGAACTTGAGTACCTTGCGAAAGAGCAGAAAGTCTTTTTACAAAATCGAATGATGACCCTGGAGTCCAAATACCGCGTTGTCCTGGAACTGCGTTACCTCCAATTTTTGAGCTACGAAGAAATTAGCGAGGAGCTGGGTGTTCCCATCAGTACGGTGCGAATGCGTCTTTCCAGAGGCAAGGACAAGCTCAGAAATGCCATTACGAATTCGGGGCAAGGAGGGGACCTCCACCTATGACATGCTTGGATAAATTCATGCTGAACGCGTATCTGGAAGACAAGCTTCCTTTACGAGTAAAACAAGAAATACAACGGCATCTGGACACATGCAGCTCGTGTCAGATCAAGTTTGAGCAATATTTGGATGAGCTAGATACATCCGATGATGAAGTGGAAGAAGTATGGCAGACGGAGGCAACCATCCAAAATGTCATGGACAAACTCCCTGCCTACCCGATGAACGTACTCAAACCAGTACAAAAACAACCAGTTCAAATAAATTGGAAAAAGCGGAGTGTGGATATTGTGAAGAAAACAACGATTGCAGTTGCGGGATTGGCTATGGTTGTCACATTCGGAACAGCAGTTTCTCCTACGTTTGCGAACTATGTGAATGGAATCTATGCATCGGTCAATTCGAGCGAGGTAACGGTAACAAAAGGGCCATACAATGCGAAACAAGTAGTCGACCTGTTTGATAAAAAGCAGACAGACATTGGCGTGAAGAAAGCGGCAGAAAACGGCTTTGTACAGCCGCTTGACATGAAGGTGACAGACCAAGGTCTGACCATGGAAATCAGTGCGGTTGTAGCAGATCCCTTGCGTATCATAATTCTGGGCTCTGTAACGGACTCGTCAGGCAAAAAGATTCCTTCGTTCTGGGAGGATGAGTTCACGTTCATTTCAAGCGACAATGTGAATGAATTCAGGGAAGTTCGACTGAAAGATAAAAATGGCAAAGTAATCAAACGATTAGATGATCAATCGGAACTGCTGAGGTGGCTGCCGCTGCCGAACGGTGAAAACTTCGCCTACGGCTACGGAGGCGGTCTGGGCGCATTCTTTAATGAAGCGAATCCAATGCCGGACGAATTGATTTTGGAAATGCGCGTGAAGCGCCTGACAAATACGAAAGGCACGTGGAATTTCGATATCCCGATTGATATGCGACCAGCAAAAGCAGCCATGAAAACAGTAGCGTTAAACAAGGAGTTAAAAACTCCAACAGGGGCAACAGTAGAGCTAAAAGAAGCGCGCTTTGTTCCCACTGCTACGCAGCTAGAGTTCTCAAACAGCAATCCGAATGAGAAAGTAGTGGAGGGTTTTCGTTACGAGCTTGTCGATGAAAAGGGTACTGTAGTGGGCAAATGGGATGATATGATTGAATCCGATGAAATCAACAGCACTCTCAATATCATAGGCATGAGCCATGGCGCGTCGATTAACTTCACAGAGAAGTGGCAGCCAAGTACGAGTTTTGTCCATACGTACATGCCGCTGGACCCTGCAAAAAACTTGACAATGAAGCTCGATGCTGTCTATACAGGAGAGAAAGTCTCTTCTCAAACCAAGCTATCTCTTGCTGAACTAGAGAAAGGTCCGAAAAAAGTGGATGTAGTTGGGAACCAAATCACGTTTAAATCGATCGAAATGGAAGTTGATGAGGAGGATACCTCATTCGATATTCCATTGGAAGCCATTCTGGCCAAAGATATTGTGGGGCTTCCAGAGCGATGGACGGTGAAGGACGAAAACGGGAATGATGCCGAACTAGTATGGTTAAGGGTCAACAAAAAAGAAAACCAAGATGGTACGATAAAACTCGAAGGGAAGCTAGAAGTGCGCTTTGAGAAAAAAGATGTGAAGGAAATATCAGTTGTGCTCGATCGTGTAATAAAAGAGAACAAAGTCGATTGGGAAGTGCAAATCAAGGAAGAAAAGAAGTAGTGTGATAACCAAGCCGCTCGTTCCTGTAATAGGGATCGGGCGGCTTCTTTGCAATTGAAGTCAGTATTTAGCAAACTCTGATTTGAGTTGAGTGAAGGGAATAGGGTGTTCATTCCGTCTGTACGAGATCTGACGTACGAGACTGACGGAACACGCATTTTATTTTAGGCTAATCCAAATTTTTCTTAAAAAGGTGTCACAAATTGATTGGATAGATTGTTATACATAGTGAGAGGAGGGCAACTTGTGGAAAAGAGGGATATCGAGCGCCTATTAAAAGAGATAAAGTCAGGCTCTCTAGACCAATACGAAATCATTATCGACCACTATCAGCAACCTATCTTTACATACTGCTACCATATGCTCGGACATCGCCAGGATGCAGAAGATGCTGTCCAAGAAGTTTTGTTTCGCGCTTACGAGCATCTGGAGCAGTATACATACTCGCTGTCGTTTTCCGCATGGCTCTACCGGATCGCTTACAATCATTGCGCCAATGTGCTGAAGCGTCGGAAATTAAGGCGATTGCTGCCTTTCCTGTACATAAGTAATCAGGATGGCCGGAATTACGTAGAGGAGAAAATCGACAGCGATTATTTCGGGGAGCCGCTGGAGAGCATCTGGAGTCGGTTGTCTGCAGAGGAACGGACACTCATGTTCCTTAGGGTGATGGAGGAAAAAGAGTACGAGGAAATCGCAGTATTGATGGATAAAAAACCCGCGGCACTTCGCAAGCAATTCGAACGGCTTCTGAAAAAGTGCAAACGTTATTTTCTAATGACAGGAGGGGTGCTGGATGATGGACAAAAATCCGTATAAGCGTTTGCAGGAGATGCTTGCAACTAAGCCAGTCCCCAAAGTCGATGTGAAAAATAAAGTCATGGCAGCCATCTATGCCAAGAAAAATGAGGAGGAAAAAGTAGTGAAGAAGAAAATCGGATTGTTACTTATCGTAGGATCGCTGGTAGGAGCATCGTCCGTGTGGGCGGGAATGGAATTGATTCAATTGAAGAACGAGAAAGGCGAAGTGGTGTTTGAATTATCCCAGCAAACGGATTACGAGCAAGAGCAACTGATCCAACAGCTCCCGCCGGAAGTAAAGGCGAAGATGGCCCAAGAAAAGACAGAAAGCGAGCGGCAAGACGAGATCGTTACAGAAATCTGGAACGGCCTGAAGCCAGGAAAAACGGCTGCCATTTACTGGTTGCCCAAAGAGGAAGAGGAAAAGAATAAGAATGACGGTGCCTCTCGCAAATACGATCCGAATATTGATGTCGTTTACAAACCGTTCACGTATACGAACGCAAAAGATATAGAGAGCAAAGTAGGCAAGATGTACACGTTTCCCGCTGAGCTGAGCGGGGCCTTCCGTTTCCAAGAAGGGGAGGTATGGTATGAGGAAAGCGACCAGTACGATGTGGAAGCGATGAAGGCGGAAGCAAAGAAAGACAAGAAACAATACGTGGTGAAGGAAATCCCGTCAAGTGATAAGCTGGAACGTGTCAGTGTCGCCTACAAGTCAGAGAAAGGCAATGTAAGAGTCGATGTGAGTATTGCCAAAAATGGCAAGGTGGAAACGAATGCCAAGACGATGGAAAAAGTCATGATTGGCAACAATGAAGCAGTTCTCATGACGCACACTTCTAAACAAGGCGAAAATTCGTATTGGATAATCTGGGTAAAAAACGGTACAAACATCAAATACTCCCTGAGAGCAGATGAGAAAATCGCTTCAAAAGAAGAGTTGATCAAGATGGCCAAAGAGGTTAATGCAGGGAAGTAATATCGAATGGGCAACCCAAAGCGCTAAACTGCTTTGGATTGCCCATTTTGATTCATGATCCTTAATGGCTGATTTTTCTAGTTATAGTTGAACTTTTGACCAAAAGCTGCTTTAGTGTGTTAAAGAAAGTACTAGAACCTATCTAGTATGGCTTCGGGAAATCCCTGTCAGCATTTCTCCTGATTCCTTTCTCAAAGTTATTGAAAAGCTGAAGTATGTTGGATATTACGTACTCCAAACGTAGCAAAAAGCTCAGTGCGTTGAACTTTTACATGACAAATATTCCAACGGAATGGATACCTGGGATACACTTACATGACTTGTATTCCTTACGCTGGCAAATTGAGATTCTCTTTAGAACATGGAAATCATTCTTCCAGATCCATCACTGTAAAGAGATTAAGATCGAACGTTTGCAATGTCATCTTTATGGTCAGTTGATTGGTATCTTAACTTTGTTCTTCTACGATGTTTCAGATGCGACAACTCTTATGGCGGAAGAAAAGAGAGCTCAGTGAATACAAAGCCTTTTATATGAACAAGGATTATATGCTCGTCCTACATCAAGCCATACAAATAAACACCCAAGCCATATCGAAGATCCTGTTTCGTATGTTTCACCTGTTAGAAAAAAACGGACGAAAATCTCACCATTATTAACGATTTCCACGGTAGTCGAATTAATTGAGATACTCCACTCGATACAAACCTTACAACAACTGTAAGTGTTAATTGATATATATTTTTTTTATGGTATTAGTATAGAAAAATATACGAGGGAGAATAGAATATGAAAATTTCAGATAAGCTACTTCAAGTTCAGGAAGTGCATAAGACATATGGTAAGGGACAAAGTGAAACCGTTGCATTAAAGGGAATTACCTTTGATGTTCTCCCGGGAGAGTTTCTTGGAATTATGGGTGCAAGTGGATCAGGCAAGACTACATTGCTAAATTGCATTGCAACCATGCTTAAGCCAACATCTGGACAAATTATGTTAGATGATCAGAATATTTCTTCATTTAAAGGATCACAACTAGCAAAATATAGAGGAAGTAAAATTGGATATTTGTTCCAGGAGTTTGAATTATTAGATAATCTGACTGCTAGAGAAAATATTGTTTTACCCTTGTCTATACATGGAGAGAATCCTAAAAAGCAAGAATTACAGCTTCAACAATTAGCGAAGCAATTTGACATTGAAGATGTGTTAAATAAATTTCCTTCTCAAATATCAGGAGGCCAGAAGCAGAGAGTTGCAGCGGCAAGAGCATTGATTTCTAATCCAAGCATTGTATTAGCAGACGAGCCAACAGGTGCTTTGGATACCAAAAATGCAAAAATCTTGATGGAGAAACTATCTTCAATCAATCATACAGTTGGGACTACCATTTTGATGGTTACTCATGATGCCAATGCAGCAAGCTTTTGCTCAAGAATCTTATTTATCCAAGATGGTGTGATATTCCATGAGCTTCGAAAGAAAGTGCCTGGAGAAACTCAGAATTCCTTTTATGAACGTATCTTAACTGTTGTGGCACAGTTGGGAGGAGGCAGCAGCAATGTTCTTTGATTTTATCAAGCGGAATAGTCGTAAGACCCGAAAAGAGAATGGAGTTTATTTTGCCTCACTCATTATTTCAATTGTAGCTTTTTATGTTATCCTTTCACTTGGTGAACAAGATGTTATGTTGTATCTGAAGACCGTTGAAAGTGATGCGGTAGCTAGGCTTCTGCTAATGATTCCGATGCTCTATGCCGTTTCGCTATTCTTCGTTTTTTTCTTAGTATATTTTGCGAATAAATACCAATTGCAACTTCGTAGTCATGAATTTGGATTGTATTTAATGATGGGTATGAAGCGAAGCAAGCTGTTTGCAATGATTATGGGTGAAACATTGTGGAATGGCTTAGTTGCTTTGATTATTGGAGTTCCAGTTTCCTTATTTTTAACTGAGTTAATAAGTCTGGCAACTTCTAGACTTATTGGAATGGGTATTATTGGTCATCAATTTCATATCTCTTGGATTGGGCTGGGGCTAACGGTAGTTGGTTTTATTATTGTTCAACTAGTAGCTGTGTTTATTCTTAGCTTGAAAATCAGCAGGAAGGAACCTATAGATTTGCTAAATGACCAGAAGGAAAAAACGCAACGGGTCCTTTCACCTGTGTGGAGCATAGTTAGTTTACTGACTGGAGCAGTATTGCTCCTTGGAGCAATTTTTCTATGCGTAGCCTATGGGTTGGCGATACTATATTTGCGTAGCCTTGATTATAGGATATTTGCATTGATACTCATCATCGGAATCAGTGGAACTTTCATACTGTTTCGTGGATTGGGCAGTTTAATTGGAGCATGGATAAAACGTAAGGGCAGTTCTTCTACCGGTTTATTTGTATTTACAGGAAGGCAACTTCAAGAAAATGTTCTAAACCAATGGGGTTCACTTGCTATATCTTCACTGTTAATTCTTATGGCAATGGTTAGTTTTGCATATGGAATTTCTACTGCTCTAAATAATAGTGCTACATCTAGCAGAACTGTCGACTTTACTTTTAGAGGATCGGAAAAAGAAATTGTTTCTGAACTGACATCAGATAAACTGGAGCCTTATGTAAAAGGGTATTATGTTGTGAAATTGGGATATTTTCGTCCTTTCGATGCAGAGAAGTCCGAAAATGAAGCTTTAAGTACTTTTTCTTGGTCAGGATTAGTAGAATCTGTCTCCAGGGAAGTAAATTCGCAAGAAAAAGAAAGTTTATTAAGTTATTTATCTGGACAGGATAGCCCTTATTTAATTTCCCTTTCTAGTTATAATGCATTACTTAAATCTATCAATATAGCTCCTGTCGTATTAGGAGATGATGAAGTTGCATTGTATTCTGATGAAGATTTTTCCCACACTCATGACATATTGAGGGAGGTACTGCAATTCAATCCAACAGTTAGCATGGGCGAAAAACAATATAAATTAATATCAAAACTATATACAAGCAACGTAGTTGCAGATAGGGCTATCACTCTTTCATATGCATTAATCGTTCCCGATGATATCTATGATACCTTCGCTGTAAGTTCTCAGGATTCACACCTCTGGAATATGGTTCTAAACGCTGATTTTGTTCAGGAAAAAGGTTTAATGCAAGCCATGTATGAAGTAGATGAGTTGCTCAATAAATCCGGCTTAGACTATGAAAGTTATCTTTCAAGTATGGGGAGGCAATTGTTTTATACAGTGGCAGGTAGTTATACCACATTCTATCTAGGTATAATGTTCTTAATCATTGCAAACACAGTGTTGGGCTTAAAGTTCCTTATGCAGCAAAAAAGTACGAGACACAGATATTCCACAGTAGCTATGCTAGGAGCAAGTGTTGAATCCCTATGTTCATCAGCAAGGATACAAATTTGGTTATATTTTGGTTTAGTTATCTCGGTAGCATTGATCAGTTCTATATTTGGAATATGGTCCATGTTGGATGCTTTCCCCAATTCAATAAACTTTAATAAAAGTACTAGCACAGTAGTGACTTCTCTTATTGTATTTATAGTTTTTGAACTTTGTTATATTTGGATGATTCAGCGAAAGAGTGATGAAGAAATTAAGAAATTAAGAAATTAAGAAATTAAAAGAGATATGATCGGGGGTGAATGCGTGGAAAAGATAGTCATTGTTGAGGACGATGTTTTTCTACGTGATGAGCTGCAAAATATATTAGAGAAAGAGGGATACTCTGTAGAGTGTATCTCTTCTTTCGATACCCCCTTGGAAGATATTGTTTCAGCTTCCCCTTCGTTAATTTTATTAGATTTAAATTTACCAAAGCTATCTGGATTTGATATTTGCCGCGCACTAAAGGCTAGGGGAATAGGTCCCATTTTAGTATTGACTTCGCGTAATCAACTTCGTGACGAACTGCATGCATTAGGTTTAGGTGCAGATGATTATTTAACCAAGCCCTGCCATCCTAAACGGCTGATTGCAAGGATTCAAAAGCTGATTCACCTATATGCAAATATGCATGTTATGTTAGATGCTGGTGATTTTCAAATAGATGAGATGGCAAATATATTGTATGTTGGTAAGGATTCTATTTCATTATCGGAGAATGAAGGAATTATTATTAAGGCTTTGTTAAAGGCTTCCCCTTCAGTCGTAAAAAAGGAAGAGCTCTTTAATCTGCTATGGGGAAGCAGCGACTATGTGGATGAGAACATACTACAAGTGAATATGACTAGGTTGCGCAAAACCCTTGATGGGGTTGGATTGTCTAATCGAATCAAGACTATCAGAGGAATTGGCTATCAGCTAATAGGAGGTGATAGCCAATGAAGCCAAGTGATTGGTTAAATATTCTAAAGGAATCACGTCCTTGGATATTACTTCTCAGTTTAAATGGTGCTTTTTTCACTTTTCTTGCTTGGGTGGCGTATCCCGAAACATTCGAGCTTCTAGTTGGTATTATGTTTATTTTTACTGCAGCTAGTATTGTTTTGGGTATGTTACTTGTTAGGAAAGGACAAGTGAAGAAAGACGAAGCATATTATACTTTTCTTAGAGAACCATCACCGGAGCATGAATGTGCATTGATAAAATCCATAAGTAAAATGCATAAAGAAAAGGTGAATTATCTAGCCAATAAATTACGGATGCTGAATGACCAGTTAGATGAGGTTAAATTACAGACACTAGATTATGAGGAATTTATTGAAAGTTGGGTTCACGAGATAAAGACACCTGTTTCTTTAGCTACCTTGGTTTTACAAAACCGTAAAGAAGAAATGTCAGAATTAGTGTATCAAAGACTTGAACATGCAAGAATTAACATCAGTGATAATGTTGAGCGGATATTATTTTATGCAAGATTACAGGCATCACATGTTGACTATCACTTAGAGAGAATCTCGCTCAGTCTCTGCTGTGAAGATGTACTATTGGAACTTCAGTCATTACTGGATGAAAAAGAAGTTAAAGTTATTTCTCAGATGGAAGATGTGCCAATTGTATCAGATAAAAAGATGCTCCAGTTTATTTTTACGCAAATATTTGTTAATGCGGTTAAATACTCTAATGAAAAAGTTGATAGTTATATCTGGCTAAAAACTGGGTTTGACAGCATAAATAATCGGTATTATTTAAGGATATCGGATAATGGTGTTGGGGTGCTTAATTCTGATCTTCCTTTCATTTTTGACAAAGGATTTACAGGAGATAGTCCTAATCCAAGGCAGTCTACTGGTATAGGATTGTATCTTGTAAAGAAATTATGCGATGAATTACGGGTAGATATCGAAGTTGAGTCTGAGCATGAGAAGGGGTTTTTAATTCAATTACTGTTCCCTATAATTGAGGATCAGTAGACACGATTTTTAGATGCTATATCTATTGTCTAAAAATGTCGTATTATGGTTTGAAGTAAAATGTTTTGCGCACTTATTTTGAAAAATCAGAGTTTCGCTTCGTTGGGCTGTATATTTTATCACGTTGGCATTTTGGATTGAAAAATCGCTAACTATACGGCAGTTTATTGCATTTTCATGGAGTTGACTCGATCCAGTTGTTGTTCTGCCCTTCCAGTCGCGCTTCATTTATAGGGTATCTTTTGACGGAGATGTGCGGTTTGTTTTGTGACTTTTGAACTAGTATAATGGCGACTCGGATTGGCGGGTTGTCTTTTTCCTTTGTCAAGGGCTTGCTGTACGGCAGGATGTTCAGAACGCTCGTTCTTTGATAGAAAAAGTTCTTTTGATATGGTGAATGCGTTAGAAAAATTAACAAACCAATCACTTGCTGGCTTATACTTTTTAAGTTGGAAAGATGTAATACCTTCATCTGGGCTAATACGAAACACTAAAGCATGGTGTTCTGTATGTTTGCAAGAGTGGAAGGGAAGTGCCAAAACCATTTACGAGCCCCTTATATGGACGCTTCAAACCGTTCAAATGTGCCCAAAGCACTTGATAATGCTAACAAAACGGTGTTCAAATAATAAATGCGGAAAACAAAACCTGCAACTAAACACAAATTCAATAGTCGGATATTGTTACAATTGCGGGGATTGGTTAGGCAAGTCCTTAGAAGAGTATCGAGAGCTGGGAATAACTGATGATCAACAAAATTTCGTTTGGGATTCTTTTGTATCCCAACAGATTTGTGATCTTATTACAAGGTCATCAGAAGAGAATGTACCTATCTTAAAGAGGGAGAGGATATCACATATATTAACTCACATGTTGAACACACATTATAACGGAAACATCTCAGAATTTGCTCGATTACTTCCGGTACATAGACGCACTTTAGGAAAATACCTGGCTGGTGTGATTCATCCACAAATTGATATGTTAATACTATTTTCAAAATTATTACAAGTTGATTTATGTGATCTTTTATATGGTGACCTCGATAAAATCAAATATGAATACAAAGATGATGAATCTTTTCACCTGTTTCGAAATAGTAAACCACGTCCCGTTCCACTTGATATGGTGGAAACACAGAAATATTTAGAGTCTGTTATTAATTCAAGCAACACCCCGCCCCCGTCAATGAACTTTGTAGCGCAACAGCTGTCACGCAACGCCACTTTTATATATAGATATTTTCCGGAATATTGCAAAATTATATCGAGTAGATTTCTGGAACATCAAAGAAATAAGGCAAAGAATGATCAGCAAACTGGGTTTATTGAGTTGAGGAAAGTAATGATTGGTATTATTAAGGTGGGGAAATATCCCTTAGTTCGTATTGAGAAAGAATTACAACGACCAGGATTATTTATGAAAGAACCGTATAAAGCAGAACGATTAAAAATCATGAACGAATTTGGTATAAGACGGCGAAACAATGGAAGCGAGCCATGGTGATCATATGCTTGATATTGTTTTTAAACATATGTCTGATCATTCGCTATAGTATAATTAATAATCAATTTCGTGTAACTAAGAGATGATGTTATTGTTTTGACGACATCTGCTTGCATTTCTTGGCTTGTGGACAAGCACTGTATCATAATAAACTATAAGTTTGCCACAAGAGCAAAAATAAAGCATAAACTTGCCTAAAGTTCATGTAATAGACTAACACCCGAGCTAATATTAGCGATTTTGACTTTGAAACGAGCTACACTGAACCCAAAAACATAGCAATGAAGCGTAATTCAAGGCATGGAACATTTATGGTTTACACTCTGGCAAACTTATTGTTTAAGTCACAATTACGTATATCATCCAAACAATCGGTATTTTATGTATTCTTGGTTACGAGTACTTTCAAGGTGGACTTGATGGGATGCGTGAAAACCCACTTTGGATGGTATTTATTTTAACATCTATTGTATATGCATATTTATCGATGAGTGTTAGTACTGAACATGAAAAGAGAATTAAAAATCCTAAGAAATCACTAATTGTTGGTATGGGAGTACTAACTATTATTGTAGTGACTGTTGCATATCTTACTTCTATTACACCAAACTCTGGTTGGATTGCTGGCCTGTTATTAGGAGCTATTGTATTTATTTGTGGTTCTATACCGCTGTATTATGTATATAGATTAAGAGTAAAGCAAGAACAAGAATTAGAAGATGAATAGAGGAAGTAGTTTAGTAAACATTTAATGCAGCAGCCATCATAAAAACCCCCCAGCCTTTCAAATACTAATTGTAATTAAAAGGCTGGGAGATTTTTATGATGTCAATAGAGCAGATTTTATAGTTGAGCAAAAAATGAAGTATGTTGATGACGTACAATCAGCCGTAAAGGATTGGTTTGCTGAAAAGACTTTGCAACAGAACCAAGAAAAATAAACCATTCAAAAATGTTGACAATTAAAATAACTAAGATCTATAATACGTTAAACCCGTAAGTTGATACCTAATTATCTAAAAAATATTTATCAGCGATGAAGAGGAGAGTAAATGATTAGGAGCGTATCAGAGAGCTACCCCAAGGCTGAAAGGGTGGTAACGATCAAGTCATTGAAGGTAGCCTCGGAGCTTTACTTATGAAATAGCTATCTACTGTCTAGATTAGTAAGTAACGGTTGGTCTCGTTAATAGGCCTAAGTTTAACTGATAAAGTTTGACTTACAAAGCATGTTTTCCGTAAGGGAAATAGGGAATTTGGGTGGTATCGCGATATTTCGCCCCAACATTTGATTCTTCAGGAATGAATCAAATGTTGGGGCTTTTTTATATGAATTGAATACAAAACAGCGTTGAAAAGAAGGAGTAAAAGAGAATGCTAGTACACAGAGATTCGTTCCCCTGGCTGAGAGAACGATTACTAGACCTCTTTGAAGGTAGTCTTAGAGCTTTGCTTTTGAAAAGGTGCAATTGTAACCAATAGAAAGCAACGATTTGGTTCTCGTTATCGAACTAAAGTCATAAGACTTATTGAGTCTATTTACCGTGAGGAAATAGAGAAACTGAGTGGTACCGCGATATTCTCGCCTCAGCAATCAAACATTTGATTGAGGAGGTGAGATTTTTTATTGTTTAAGTATGAATAAAATCAAAATGAGTATGCTTCGGAGGAATTAACATGAAGATTATGGGTCTTATTGGTGGAATGAGTTGGGAATCATCTGCTGAGTATTACCGGATTATTAACCAAGAAGTGAAAAGAAGATTGGGAGGGTTACATTCTGCAAGCTGCCTTTTATACAGCGTTGATTTTGAAGAAATTGAGCGTTATCAGTCAGAGGGTAACTGGAAACAGGCTGGTGAAAAATTGGGTGATGTTGCACGTTCTTTGGAAAAAGGAGGAGCAGACTTTATTGTGATTTGTACCAATACCATGCATAAGGTTATTGGAGACATACAGAAAAAAATTAGTATACCTATTTTGCATATTGCAGATGCAACAGCTATTAAAATTAAGGAACAAGGAATTGGTTCCGTAGGATTACTTGGCACAAAGTATACAATGGAACAAGACTTCTACAAGTCGCGTTTAGAATCTAATGGTATAAAGGTTATCATACCAAATGATCATGAAAGAGAGAATGTAAACAAAATTATTTATGAAGAGTTATGTTTAGGTAAGATTCAACAAACTTCAAGGGAATATTATAAGAAGGTTATCCAGGGTTTGATCGATGCTGGAGCTGAAGGAATTATATTAGGCTGTACAGAAATTGGATTGCTGATAAAACAGGAGGATTCGGATGTTCCTCTGTTTGATACAACTAATATACATGCTCTTGAAGCTGTAAATATGTCCTTAAAGTGAGTTCTGTCTGCAGCTCTTGAAGCAATTCTTGATCTTTCACAATTGGCGCGATTCTGGAGCAACACAGGTAGAAATTGATTAAACTCTTTTATCAAACAAAACTTTAAATTACTATACAAGAATCCTTAAGAGTATACGTTTTTCCCAATGTATGTGTCTTCAAATTTAAGTGAACCATTAAATAAGGCTCTGTTAAACTTTTTTGTTGATTTTTAGGATATATAAAATAGGCTTGTCTCATTTTCGAGAACAAGCCTATTTTTATTCGCTAAGATTGGCTGGAATTTTAAGGGTCTGTCAAGAATTTTGTGTAAACTCAAACAACCGATATATGAAAAGGTTTCATCCCCCTAATTGGGATATCTTTTTCGGAGCCAACAGAGTCAAGGGCGTAAGGCGAAGCAAACCCATGACGCGTTGGTGTAGATATAGTGGAGCCTTTCATATCTTCACGAGCTTGTTGATTGATGATCTTCTGGAACTGATCAAGATCATGTGCTACGGGCAATGGAACACACCAGTTTCTCTGAACATAGCTCACTTTATTCTCAACATGGCCTTTCTCGTTTCCTTGTCCAGAATTACAGAGAACAGGCTGAAATCGATAATGGAGAGCAAAACGCTGAAATTCGTCAGTGAGCTTTCGTTTCCCATCTGTCACTACAGATACAATGGCTGCTGAAAGATTATCAAACCATTATTTTCTTGCTGTTCTCCAGTTCACCTCAAGCTGTTCTGCAATGGGAAATGGATTGATCTTTTACATCACGTAATTATTTGATATAGTGTTGTGAGCCATTGTCAGCATTCCTTTCATCCCTCTCCTATCTGTTCGCCAAATAGAAGAGTAGAGGGTTGTTTAGCTCTGGCAAGGCGGCTTTTTTCATTTACGGAAATGGTCTGCATTAACTCCATACCCTATAACCAGGGTAAGAAAAAGGCTTTTTCCTATGAGACTACGATTTCATTAGAATGAATTCGGTCCCGGTTACACTACAGGTGATAATCGGTTCTTTGTATTTTAAGGAATTCACTTCACGCCCAGAAGGCGGATTTTTTTGTTGAAAGGCTGTCCGCTTCTTAAGTATTTATGAAATTGACAATGTAGCGGAAAACGAAGTTTATAATTAGTCCTGAGCAGGGGGAAAACAGAATGGCTTCAGTGACGAAGGTACTTTTAGTAGAAGATGATCCGGAAATCGGCCGAATCGTCCGTGATCATCTGCAAAGGGAAGGATACGCAGTGACCTGGGCGTCGAGTGGGGTGGAGGGATGGGAAGATTTCCAAGCCCAACCTTTTGATATCGCCTTGATCGATTTGATGCTGCCGGAGATGGATGGCTTCGCTCTGTGCAAGCATGTCCGACTCACAAGCGACGTTCCGCTTCTCATCATGAGCGCGCGTCATGAAGATGAAGCGAAGGTGCGGGGGTTGGGTGTGGGGGCTGACGATTATGTAACGAAGCCGTTCAGCTTAACGGAATTATCAGCCCGTATCACTTCCCATATGCGCCGCTATCGGCGGTTTCTGCAAAAAGACGGTGAAGCAGTCGAGGATGCTTCTCGATACAAATATGAAGGCGGATTATCCGTGGACTTTGAGAAAAAGGAAGTCCATCTTAACGGAGAGTCTGTCTCCCTGACACCAAAGGAGCTAGGGCTCTTGATCCTGCTGGCTGGCCATCCACACCGGTTGTTCACGAAACAGGAACTGTACGAGCATATCTGGGGACAAGCCGACCTTGAGGGCAACAGCACGGTTACTGTCCACGTGAAAAGCCTTCGCGGAAAGCTGAAGGACAACAAGCGAGATTCCCGGTTTATCCAGACAGTTTGGGGGAGTGGCTACCGATTCATCGGAGATCAGACGACATGAAAATCAAGTATTGGCTCTTGTCCACCTATTTGCTAGTTATGCTGATGCCGGTCGCAGCCATCTACATTCTATACCTGCTTGTAAGTGAATATGATCAACGCCAGGATTTACGGGAGTATTTTGAGATATCAGAGCGCATAGCCGATATGGAAAAGGTACTGGAAGACCCTTCCTTGTATCAAATTCAATCGGTAAAACACTACACTCGCTTGCAATCGATCGCTAACGATACAATCCAAATTGAGCTGTTTCGCTACGACGGCATCAGAATTTTTAACTCTGCGGATAGCACGATGCGGTTTGGATACCAACCCGTCCATGTTGACATGCTGTTTCAAAATCTGTATCAGTTGCGAAAAAACAGCCGTACCTACTCACTGAAAAAGCCAGTGTTTAAGGATGGTCGAATAATCGGTATCTTTCAAATTACGCTGGCAAGAGAAGAGTGGATTTCAAGTGTCAAAACGCGGACATTTTGGCTTGTCGTTCCTTTGGTTGCGTTTTTTCTCCTCTTGTACCTAGCTGTCGTCTGGCTACTCAACCGAAAATTGAATCAGCCCCTTGTCCGATTGATGGGGAGAATGAGTGCGTTTGCCGAAAACAGGGACGTCACCGAATGGAAGTATCATTCCCGAGATGAGATCGGGGAGCTGATTCACCATTTCGAGAACATGCGGAAGCAGATTGAGAAGGCTCAACAGGCTGTTCTCGCTGAACAGAGGGAAAAGGAGTATCTGGTTGCGGCTCTTGCACACGATGTAAAAACGCCGTTGACCTCCATCAGGGCTTACGCGGAAGCTTTGTTCTTATCCAACCACCTGTCGGACCGTGAGCGAAGGGAGTACCGAACCGTTCTATTCGAAAAGATTGCCTACATGAAAGATATGCTCGATGATTTGACGATGTATACGGCCTTACGTTCATCCGTTCGGGAAACGGATATGACGGAAGTAGACGGGGAAGAGATTTTTGAGATGCTGTTTGCCGGTTATGACGAGCTGTGTCAGGAAAAGGGAGTTCTACTTCAAACGGAAATCAGTGTATCAGCGGCGCTTCGGGTGAATGCCAGCCATATGATGAGGCTCGTCGATAACCTAATGAACAATGCGCTTCGTTATACGAATCGGGGTCGGTCGATCGGGCTTGCTGCCGTTTCGTCCGATGCACAATTGCCGTCATGGATATTTGCTCCTTTTCGGCAGGAAATTGAGGAGCTTAACCAGGACCATGTGTTGTTGATCGTTCAAAACGAAGGCGAAGCAATTTCCGATGAGCTGTGTGAGCGCATATTTGAGCCGTTTTTTCAAACAGACCTGGCTCGTTCCAAAGAAGGGACATCCAGCTTTGGTCTTGGATTGAGTATAGCCGCGATGATTATGAATAACCACGGAGGAAATATTCGTGTATGGTCCTCCAGTCCTTACGGGACAACGTTTGTCTGCTGTCTTAAACCTGAACGGAAAGGATGAAAAACAGATGAAGATTTACAAGTGGATGGTAGGGGGAAGCCTGTTAGCCAGCCTGCTTTTGAGCGGATGCGGAGACGGTCAGACTTTCTCGTCGGATGATGTCGTAACCAAAATGATGGAGAGGAACAAAGCAGTTGGTTCCTACTATGCAGAAGGTATCATGAATGAATATTCAGAAGAGAAGAAAGTGAACGAAACCTCGTTTGCAGAATGGTACGATGCCAATACCGGCAAGCGCCGGTTTGAACTAAAAACCAATAATAACGTGGTACGTGGGGTAAATGATGGTAAACAAGTCATTACATATGACGAGGCACAAAAAACTGCTCTTTCAATGGAAATGCCTAATCAGGGAGTATTCGGATCTGGTACGCCAAAAGAACAGTTGATCGCAATGCTGGAAAAGGTGAAAAGCTCCCACCAGATTGAAGTAATCGGTGAAGAAAAGGTAAATGGATTTGACACCCATCATCTGAAAGCGACAACGCGTGATAAGAGTTCGCTGTTCGGAGACATGGAGCTGTGGGTGGACCAGAAGACCTGGCAAGTACTCAAGTCATCCGCGACTACAGGTGAGAGCAAAATGAACGTGGAGTATACGAAGATTGAGTTGTCACCCTCATTTGACGACAAGACGTTTGTCCTCGATTTGCCTCCGGATATAAAAGTAACGCCTATAGAAGATCTCAATCCAGCAAAAAAGGTGACAGTGGAAGAAGCGCAAGCAGCCATGAGAGCTCCGTTTTTGTACTGGGAGGGTACCGAATTTTCGCTAAAGGGCATTGATCTGAACGAGTGGAAGGGAGAATTGAACCGCAATGAGCTGACCCTAAACTACATGAAAGGGGAGCTACCGTACTTCAGTTTGAGTGTATTTCCCACACCAAAAGCGAATGGCTCGACTGAAATGGGGGGAGAAAAAGCAATCAAGGTTCGCGGTCTGACAGGTTCCTATATGGAAGAGATCCACTGCATCACGTGGGACGAAAAGGGATTACGTTACACAGCGCTGATTTTACATCCAGATCTCACTCTGGACGAAATGCTAATGCTGACAGAAAAGATGGAATGGAGTGACAAGAGGTAGTCGACTGTCATCCAGTGATTCACAAGAAAAGCACAACAGGAAAATCAGAAAAAAAGGTTGTTGTTTTTAGAATAATTAAATGCATATTAATAATAGAAAAATATGTTAATATGCATTTAAGAGGTGTTTTAATGAATGTAAAGAGCTTTATAGTTGCTTTTGGGTCGATTGTATTGACAACTGCCTTACTTTACTTAATTGGTTATGTGTTTACTATTCCTTTGTTAATGTGGCATTACGAATATACAGATAGTACAAATGGTTTCTTCGTTTCAACAGGTTCGCTGGTCCCTCTAATTGTCGGTCTGGTAATAAGTTTTATTGCAGAAAAAATTTATATTTACAAACATCAACAAAAACTTGGTTAATAACACCAAGTTTTTTTATGCTTTTAATTTGATTACGGTGGTGAAATTTACTCTTTGGCAAGAACTAAGAAACATGTGCTTAATGCGTTCTTGAAAAGGTATCTTCTTTTTTAGTTCAAGGAATTGATGCCAGTAAAGGTAGTTATCAAGGTACTTTGTAGCCACACCTTGGAAACGGTCCATCCACTTTTTAAGACGCTTGTGGTAGCTGTTAACTGCTGGATATGGTAAATTCCTTTCCTTACATAGACTTTTTTATTAACGTTAATTGGTTCGTGCTGAAGACTTTTCATCTTGGCGAATTTCTTATAGTTTGTTGCAGTATTTGTGCATAACAAAGCAGAGGTGTCGATATCGTTTCCTAACACCTTATCTAATTCAACGACTGTGATACGCCATTTTCCTGCCATTTGGGACAGAATTTGAACGTTTCTATCGTGTGCAACTACGACACAAATTTGTTCTTTGGATATGCCACCGGATTAAAGATTTACAGCATATTATTTACCATTTGCTTTTATGATAATATATATAAGAAAGGTGGGCGAATTATGAGAGGACATTCACTAATGGGAAAAACATTAATTGTTTTTGGAACGATTTTATTTGTTTGGGGATTTAGTTTGATTACAGATACTATATCGTTTGGATATGTAAATACAACTGTATCATCTAGTGTTCTTATTATTGGAGTAGTTTGTTGCATTGCATCTAACTTTTTCAAAGAACCTAAAAGATCTTTTAACTAAGGAAAACTTTCCACTTGTTGAGATAAAACCAATAAAATCAACAAAATTGGTTCCAGAGTTTTTTATCACTTGACAGTTAAATTTCCCAAATCTAATGATCAAAGCAGTCCGGGTAATAATGCATGAACATAAATTATCACTCATTGTAATTTATGTTGGACCTGCCTTGCTACAGTTCACTTTACTGTAGCAAGGTTTCTTTGTGTTTAAAAATGACTTAAATTCAGCTTTAAATAAATTATGGAAAATTATATGTGTGATCATTTATGACCACTGTTTTTGCCAAATAAAGTTGTAACTAGAAAATATAGTTGGTTGATTCATTACGGGGTACAGCCATGCGAAATTTGTACGCTGTGGAATTAATTGACGAGAAAAGCCGGTTATTCCTTTTCAAGGGAGTCATTGGCGTACCAGGTAGAAAATAGAAATTTAAAAGAACGAAAAAATAAAGAAAAATGTTAAGTATCGTTCCTTTTGGGAAAAATGGATCTAATGATTTTTCATGGGAGCGATACAATGTACTACACTATTACGGATGTTTTTCCAGCCATACCTATAGAGAGAATGGGCGACTATTGCATCAAGTATGACGACTACGTTTTTTATTCAGTATGGTATGACAAACATATCCAAGAAAAGATAGATAATTATAATACAATGAGGAAGGATTAGATAAATGGATGCACTTTTTTCCTCCGACGTTGCCGGACGAACTACTCTACAGTGTACTAGCAAGATATCATGCATACTCTGGAAACGAAAGCCACAAAAATAGTGTGCGTGATTTCTTTGGTTCCAAAACCATTTGTGCTGTTACTGATTTACCTTGTCATCTAAACAAGTTAAGTACCAGAATTCCCGGGAAGGCGATATCTGCTTACGAATTATTAAACGATAACACTCTTCTATCCTACTTCAAACCTTTCTTACCTGAAGAGAGGTTTAAACAGGCTGAAGAGGAGATGTTACATGGTGACGGAAGCTCTCTATATATGAAGTTGGGTTTACCTGCAAATGGGGTGAAGAACAATAAGTTTCTTCGATACTGTACGATGTGCGTCGACAGGGATCGTTTGCAATATGGCATTGCATATTGGCACAGAGCTCATCAACTACCAGGAGTTACCGTATGCCACCTTCATTCGAGTTTACTCATTGATTCAAATGTCCCATTCTTATCAAGAAGAAATAAGCATGAATTCGTTTCATTAGAAGAGGTGGCTTTACCTAATGTACCAACAATTAGAACCAGTACAGAAGTTAAAATTGCAAAGTACTCCTATCATATTTTAAATTCTGAATGTGACCCAGGTGGTGGAGGTACCCTTCGGATAATTTACTTAGCAAGATTGCAGGAAATGGGGTTTGTAAGTCCCACTGGGAGACTAAGATTTAAGTTGATAATCCAAGCGTTTATAGATTTATTTGGGGAAAACTTCCTGAATCAGATTGGTTGTAATATTCATCCAACTGAGCAATATTCGTGGCTCCATAAGGTTATGAGAAAAGAACATTTCATTATGCATCCCCTTCGTCATATTCTCTTACATATTTTCCTGGGTTTACCCACCCATTTATCGTTATCGAAGAGAGAAGGGGTTCTACAAATGAATCCCTTTGGGGAAGGACCATGGCCGTGTCTAAACAAAGCAGCGATACATTACAAAGAGTTGATTGTTACCAACTGTAAAGTAACACGATGTTCAAGCACGGGGAAACCGGTAGGGACCTTTAGTTGCGTTTGTGGTTTTATTTATAGTCGTCGTGGATCAGATAAAGTAATGAAAGATAAATATAGAATAGGCAGAATTAAAGAATTTGGGTCAATATGGATAAAACGGCTGGGCGAACTGGTAGAGGAGGGAAACTATTCACTAAGGGCAAAAGCCCTTATTCTTGGGGTTGATCCAACAACAGTTAAAAATCAAATGATTAAACTCAATGGATCAAAAATTGGAGTTAATCATTCCAAGCCTACTAAAAAACAAATTCAGATTACGAATAAGCAGAATCCGATAGCCGATGTGACGATAAGGAATCTGAGTAGTCAAGCACAGAAGCGTGTGAATTGGGAACAAAGGGATAACGAAATTGCTGAAAAGGTAAGCAGCGTAGTAGAGCAATTGTACACGATTAAAAATGTGAGGATTTCAAAATCTGAGATTGGAAGGAAAATTGGAGCACTTTCTTTAATACATAACAGATTGGACAAATTTCCAAAAACTAGCAAGGAAGTAACCAAATATGTTGAGAGTACAGAGGAATATCGGATACGTAGAATAAGCATGGCCATGAATGAGAGGGATTTTGCGAGAGCAACAAGACCCGACTGGAAGATTGCAAAAGAATTAGGCATAAGTTTGAAAGAGTTTCGACGTCTGATGAATGTCTCAAATTCTTCAGGGAATGGATCATAATTTTCTGATGACAAACTCTTATTTTCTCTATCGGTAATAAATGGGTGGAGGGCATACAACCACGATTTGATTGACCGTGAAGTCTTTTACATGGCAGAAGGGGCATCTGGGAACGGTGTAAAAATATCCCACTAACCAATAAAATCAAGAAATCCTTGATATTATAACATTTCTGATATAGTAACTATCTGAATTAGAACAAGTACATCGCACCCAACAGCAGGGAGTAACACCTGATAGTAAAGCCTGTAAGGATGCCTTTCGTTTGAAGCCGATCTAGACTCTCCGAAACATTTTGGTTACATAGCTTATGAGAGCAACATAGGTACATAATTTGGAGGAGATTTCATGGTTGAAATAAAGTTTCCGGACAGATACGTACTTCGTCAATTTCCAGAAATTTGCGAGCTTATAGAGGAAAATAGAGACGAAATAATAGCAGCGGGTCTTGTAAGACTTGATTTAAGCGCAACAAATTTTGTCGATCCATTTGGTATGGTTACCCTAATTGGAGTTTGTCGCCATATGTTTAACGCATACCACGTTAGCTCAACCATCATCCTCCCAGATGGAGATGCAGGGGCATACATGGAGAGAGCTGGTTTTAAAACATTGGGTGACCCATTTATCACGGTTATACGAAAGAAAAGCTTAATTGAATATTTTAAGAGAAATCATAATATGGGAGTCCTTCGTTTTTTTAATTCTGAGAAGGAAATCCAATCTATCAATGAAGAAGTTGAAGGGTGGATGGAGACTAATTTATTTTCGGAAGAGGAGATACACAGTATCACAACTTTTATTTCCGAAATGGTACAAAATGTTTGCCAGCATAGTAGGACTCCACAACAGGGTGTCTTTTGTATCCAGACGTATAAAACGAAAAAAGGGGAATCCATATTATCTTGGGCTATCGGGGATGCTGGAATTGGCATTCGACAAAGTTTAGTCGAATCAGGTGTTGAGAAAATGGAAAGGTTTGGTGATGAACGCGCCATTCGTGAAGTTGTCATGAATGGAATATCTAGATTCCAGGATGATATAACACGAGGGAATGGACTATCTAGGCTGTACAAAGGAGCACAAAAGCGAAGTGCCATTCTATATATACACTCAAACTCTGGACTTTTTGGATTATATAGTGATGAGAATAAACCCCGAAAATTAGAAATGGGGGTACCTCTTGTAATGGGAACTAATATTGGTTTTCACTTAAAAACGTAGTTGACAACCAAGAGTGATGTTTTGTATATTAAAAATACAGCTTCACCGAAGTAGATGAAGGAGAATGTAATATGGATCGGTTTGAGATTAACTTGGCGAACCAGTTTGAAGAACAGCTATGGGGCAGAGAACAGGGAAAACAAATTCGCGAGAGTATCATCGATTCGTTACTGAAAACACGACAACGGGTGTTACTTCTAAATTTTGCGGGTGTTACCCGAATTGATTTTTCTTGTGCAAGCGAAATTGTGTCGATTCTCATCCTTCGACTATCAGGAGAGTTAAAGGGTAGGCATTTGGTATTAACGGGCCTAAGTAATTTTGTTGAAGAGAACATCGACGCAGCTCTCGATAAAGCTGAGCTTTGTTGTCTCGTTTTAGAAGATGATAATTCGTGGAAAATGATTGGGAGATACAGTGATACCTTATTTCAGACACTATCTAAAGTAATCGAATTAGGTACAGTCGATACGCCAACCCTGGCTACAGCTTTAAATATTGCAGTAACCAGTTGTAATAATCGATTAAAAACGCTTTTTACCTTGGGGATGGTATACAGAGAAGAGCAAACTGCTCCTACAGGGGGAAAACAGTTTATCTATAGCTCCATCTTATATATTTGAGTTAGATGGTTTATACGTAGACGAGCTATATTTGACAAATGGATTGGAGTGTAGAGAATAAGGCTTCATATTTGTTGTCTTATTCTCCTTACCAGAAAAACAAAAGCAGGTTCCTTCGTTATTATTTTTTTATCATCTGATTCATCTGAAGTTATGAAACAGATTAAAGAGGTTGATGTTCACTCATTCTAACGATATTAAAAGAAATCAAAATAGCAGGAGGATAATTATTCATGAGTAAGTGCTTTAACATTCTCTCAATTGATGGTGGTGGGATAAAGGGGTTATATTCTGCTGTCATTCTTGAAAAAATTGAAGAGGAGTATGGACCGATCTATCAGCACTTTGATCTTATATGTGGCACCTCGACAGGGGGGATTATCGCCCTTGCCCTGGCGTCCGGCGTCCCTGCTAGAGACGTAGTAGGTTTTTATCGAGATAGAGGACCCTTAATTTTTCCCTACCATCAAAACTGGCATAGGAAGCTTCATTTTTTTAAATCGATCCTTCTTAGTACCAAATATAAAGACGATGCTCTCAAGACAGAACTTGAAAAAGTATTTGGCAATACGAGAATCGAAGACTGCAAAGCAAACGTCCTCATCCCATCAGTAAATATTACGACAGGCAAGCCTTACGTTTTCAAATCCGATCATAATCCTACTTTAACTCGAGACAACAAACGATTGCTTACCGAAGTAGCACTTGCAACCGCAGCAGCGCCTACTTATTTTCCAATTGTGGAATTAGAAACTGAAAAGGGAAGGGAGCAATTTGTAGATGGTGGACTATGGGCAAACAATCCTTCATTAGCTGGTATTCAGGAGTTCGTAAAGTTTTACAAGGATGGGAGCAGCTATCATGATTACTGTCTATTATCCATATCGGCACTTCATGAACGCACTAGGTTTCCTGATCCTCAAAAGGTCAATCGACGAAAATCATTTTATAAATGGGGTGACCGGCTTATATCGCTCATGATAGATTCCCAGAGTGAAGCCGTTCACAACCAAATTGAGTATCTACGGTCTTATATTGGTGGTAGTTATGTAAGAATACCGAGTATGGAGCTTTCCGAATCGGAAAAGAGATATATCACTTTAGACGGGGCTTGTCCAAAGTCACTTCGCATTATGCTTGAAAAGGGTATACAAGCTGCTGACCAATGGATTGGAAAAGAAGAGTTAAAAACTTTTTTTAATAATGAAAATAGGGAGGATACAAGAAATGTCAAATTGTCATGATTTATTTACAACGTTTCACAATGAGATTTACCTAGATTCCAGTAAGAAAGAGAGTTTGCGAACGTCGCGGAATGCTATTCGAAACAAAATAAAGAAGTATTTTAAAGATGATTTAAAAGTAAAGGAACCAAAATTTTACGGACAAGGCTCATATATGATGAATACAACTGTCACACCAATTGACGGCGAGTACGATATCGATGATGGACTGTACCTCGAACACCTAACAGATGTGGCTGAGGAGGAGTGGCCAAAAACAGCTACAGTTCACAGGTGGGTTGTTGATGCAGTAACAGGTCACACAGACACACCCCCTGTAGATAAAAATACATGTGTACGAGTGATTTACAAGGCCGAATATCATGTCGACATCCCAATTTATGTAAAGAAAAAGGATGAACATCCGAAACTTGCACATAAAACTGAAGGATGGATCGATAGTGATCCGAAAGAATTAACTAAGTGGTTCAATGACGAAGTTGCAGCAAAAGGGGACCAGTTGAAACGAGCGGTTCGATACTTTAAAGCATGGAAGGATAAAAAAGAAGGGGAAACCAAATTACCTAGCGGCATGATTTTAACGATACTAGCTGCAAATTACTTTGTCTCGGACCATCCTAATAACGATGATGAGGCATTCATCGCAACAGCAAAAGCTATCCATGACTCACTATCCGAGTCATTTTCGCTAACGAGACCAGTGTTTCCAAGTGAAGAGCTGATATCAGATTGGTCCGAGACGAAGCAGAACAATTTTCTAACGAAGCTTGAAAATTTAGTGAAAAAGGGCGGAGAAGCTCTCGAAGAGCAGGACAAGACTAAAGCGTCGAAAAAGTGGAGTACACTTTTCGGTGACCGTTTTCCAGAATATACTCCACCAGAGGAAACTGAGACTGAGAAAAATTCGGTATTCAAATCTTCTGCTCCAGCTGTATTAGGTAACCATGGACGATCAGCATAATCTTATTGACTACTACGAAGGGGTGCTACAAACAGTAGCACTCCACCTCATTGACAAGCACAAAGCCGAAACGGTTAATCCTTCTGAGTATGATACAAAGCAATTTTCTGGCTCATTTAAGGTTAAACAAGGAAATCACATGATTATCTTGTCGATACCTTATCATTTTCCTGATGAATTCCCTACTATTTTGATACCACAGCCTTATTTCTCAAATATTTATCCCATACCACACCTAAATAAGCACCAAGTATTATGTACCTTTGACCCAGTGGAATCACATCCTAATGCTGAGAATCCCGTAGGTGTTATTGATGAGGTAATTAAGCGAGCCTTTTATTTGATTAACTCAGGAGTAAAAGGATTAAACTCTAGCGACTATCTTGATGAGTTTGAATCCTACTGGTGGCAGGAAGCAAGTAGCAGAATTTTAACATTAATCGATTTTCCCAAAGAACCACAAGAAATGTATCTCATATCTTTCAGTCATCCAACCTGGGATGCTTCTTTACTTGCTACTAACTCCCTGTTCGATGGTATCCAATGGTTAAAACAAGCGGGAGCAACTACCGACGGAGAGTACAGAAAAGCTTTATATTTGCCTCTTCTGTCCATTGGACAGCCGCCATTTCCAGCTACAAATGGAGAGCTTATCCAACGTCTGAGAACTACTAGTCCCGAAGCGCTAAAACCGTTGATCACATTCTTAGATAGGAATCCCCGGCATTCAACCGTCCTTTTCTCTATTCCCTCTTCTAAAGGTAATATTTTGGGTGCATGGGAACATAATGAGGCCCAAAAAATAAAGCTAAATGCTCATAAAAGCAAACGCATAACGCAAAAAGGATTAAAGGGGTTTCGGGCTGGGCACAAGAATGCTTTTCTGGAGCTTCAACGAGATTTTAGAGATGTATCAATTTCAACACATATGATAGTTCAGGTAGACAAAGAACGTTTGCTCACACGTGGAGGGGACGGCTCACTAATTGAAGATACTAGAATTGGTATAGTGGGTTGTGGTTCAATTGGAAGTCATGTAGCTAAATCAGTCAGTGATATGGGAATTCACAGGATGCTTCTTGTTGATAAGGACATTCTTACATTTGAAAATATCGCCCGGCATCTTTGCGGCGCAGTGGATGTAGGTAAAAACAAAGTGGACGCATTACACGGTCATCTCGCTTCCCATCTACCACATAGCGAAAATACGACTTATAACGGAGACGTCTTGACTATCTTACGTGATTATCAATCGCTTTTAGACCAATGTGATTTTACTATTGTAGCAGTAGGGCATTTGCCAACTGAGCTTCGTCTAAATGATTTACAAAGAAAAGGGAACATTGCTAAACCTATTCTTTATGTTTGGGTAGAGCCATATTTAGCGGGTGCTCATGCAGCTTTTATTCATCCAGGATATATTGGTTGTCTGAAATGTCTCTTTGATGAGCAGCATGCATTTAAGCAGAATGTATTAGAGAACCCTGGTCAGTATTCGATTCGCGAAGCAGGATGCCAAAGCGCTTTTGTTCCTTATAATGTCTTGGAAGTAAAGCGATTCATCCATCACCTGATGTTTTTCATTCAGGATATTCTTACAGGGAAAATAAATGAGAACCTATTATTTACCTGGATTGGCGATCTAACAATACAAAAAATGAATGGGCGGAGAATTGCTGGAAGATGGGCTGCAGCAGAGAACTACATCACAAGGCGTGTAACACTTCGGAACTTTCAGGGATGTGAGGTATGCTCGAGTGCTAGTTTACAAATTCGATGATAAAGAGGTAATCCTAACTTCAGAAATCATTAGTATCTTTAATAGTTACCGACAGCTCAACTCTAATCAGCATGAGTCTGGGGGAATCCTTTTAGGAAGGATCTATACTGAGAAAATTGTTATTGAAACAGTCTCTGTACCATCATTTGAGGATCGCTCAGGACGAAATTATTTTGAACGAAACGTAAAGAAGGCACAGAAAATTGTTAATCAGTTGTGGGAAGAGTCTGGTGGGGAAATTGTCTACCTAGGTGAATGGCATACACACCCTGAAAAGGACCCAATACCTTCCCCGACCGATCGTAGCCTGCTTAATGGTATGTTAAGGGACACTCAGATGGACATTGACTTTTTATTCTTAGTCATTGTGGGTATTCAGAAATACTATGTTGGGTATCAGATAAAGGGTCGTTCTTTGCAACAGCTTTGAACGTATAAATGAATTCGAATTTATAGATACCTGTTATCTGTATTTTACAGGTGACAGGTATTTATTTTGCTCTAAACACGCTCATATTACTTTAGGTGACTAGCAGGAAACTTTTTTGAATTGATTATGAAGTTTGGAGGATAAATATGAATACAATAGCAAACCCTACCGGAATTTTTATCAATGCTTTACAAAACTTCTTAGGAAATGACCCAGTTATGATTGTTTCATCAATTGGGATCGTGTGGTTAGTAATTTGGTTGTTCAAAGAAATAGGTAAAAATATCCACCAAGGAGAACAGAATAACCTAAACACTCTTGAAAAGCGGATCAATGCATATGGTAAGCTTGAAGTAGCAATAGTGAGATATCTACAGGAGAGGGGAGGAGAGAAAGAAGAATTAGAAAAGGAGCTTTTTGATGTTTTTAGTAATTCTTATCTTGAGATATCTTATAGCTTACACCAAAGAATATCCAAGTTTATGACAAGTTTATCAAATGATCAATTAGAAAAATCACTAGATCTAATTAGAAAAGAGCTAGATCAATTCAAGTTAAAACAAGCGATGTTAGTTAAGAATCCGATCAAGGATAGTATTTTTGATATGATTGAATTTCCAGGTAAACTATTTGCGAAGGTATTTAAGCCAGCTTTTATCATATTTATATATATAATAGTAGGATCGGTAATTTTATTAATTGGGTGGGATATAAAAGCTCAATCAAATCCATTTTCAGTGATTTTAATCATTTTAAATACGTTAGCGATTATCTCTTCATTTTTTATCATTATTGGAATTGTAGATATAATTAGTGAAAAAAGATTTAGACATTCATTTACCAATTGGAGCTTCGTCATTTCATATCTATTATTAAGTATCGCGTGCTTAAATTGGTATTATTGGTTTAATGGATTAATTATTGTTGTACTTACTGTAATCTTTACACTAAGGATCATTCCACGCCTTTTAGTAGTGAGGGAAGAATAAGTAAAAGAGTTACATTCTAATTACTTTATAAGAATCTGAGGTCTATTTACCAACTCTAATGTCATTGAACATTGTGATGTGCGTTGACATTAGAGTATGTAAATTTACATTAGAGTTAGTTTATTTACATTAGACTTGGTAAAGAGTATTAAGTTTTTCTTTGCGATTAAAGTCATGTTAATAAGTCGAGTGAAATTCAGGTATGCACATCTGTTTTTCCTCGACTTATTTTTATTTTCAAGCCATATATTTATTGAAACAAAGTGTTAGGTGAAATATTGTCTGTTACTAAAACTTTGATTGCATACTCCTTCAAAATTTATAAATTATAGATTTACCAGAGTGCAAATTAGCCACTCTGCAATTGCCAAACCCCGCCACAAGCTCTATCAGAGTCGAGGCGGGGTTTAACGGTATAACGTACTTTTTAACTTCTATGGTTCCTCATTTGCAAACATCTCCAACGTAGCTATAAGAATGTCTTTCTTTTCAATATAGTAGTCTACATATGGAGAAGCTATTAGATTCATACCTTCAATCATTTGACAAAAATCCAAAACAGGTATAGGGCGTCCGATTCCTAGTGCAGCACCTACTGTCGATAGTAATGCCAGTAAACGAACCGGGTTCCATTCCCATTCCAAGAGTTGAAGAAGTTGGATGGCACTAGAAGCTCTTTTCGTTTGCTCGAGCGTATATACTTCGGGGAATCGCCCATCCGTCTTGTAGGCATGGAAAAACTCGTTGTAGTAAGCTTCTGCTGCGAAATCGATATCTCGGTACATTTCTCTAAAATCAGTGTAAGGTTGATTTTCATTCTTCATTACTGCCACACCAACCTTTTTTATAGGATGAAGTCATTTTAGCAGAAAAAATTGATAGTAATAGAGTAAAAACAAACCTCAACCCTCACAATTATGTGAGCGGAGAGGTTTGTTTCAGTTTTTAAGAAATGGGGGAGATTAGCAAGTTGTCCCAGCCTGATATGCGCATCTTCATCGTAAAACGAATACCCATCTTGATCAACTACTCGTTCTGCACGACTTTTGTTAACACTAAATGTGTCTTTTCCATTACGAGCGCGTAATTGCGCAGCATTTAATGAAATGGCAGTTTGTCCTTTATCCACTTAATTGCAATAATTTCAATAATTGTATAATTGAGGTGGGTTCTGAAGGGAGATGCTCAATAAGGTTGAGTGTGTGTAGAACATAATCGTATTGGATTCATTGCTAGTGAGACTGAAAACGATGAGTTCTCCGCAAAATTTGGCGTGCTACTATACATAGAAATAGTCAGGATGAGGGGGAACCCAGTAATGACAGAATATAATCAGCCAGTTTTCGATGCATTGCCGCCAAAAGGGAGTAGCAGAGAGAAGGCTATCTCGAAGCTCGGGGCTAGTGAGGCACCTGAGCTGTTGCATCTGGCGAGTACAGAGCGCGGGAAGAGTAAGCTTGCCGCCCAGAGGGCACTGGCTAAGATTGATTATGAACCGGTTACAGCTTATTGGAAAAAGCTATTAAAGTCGCCACAAAAATGCGAAAAAATATTAAACCACACATTCTCGAATACAGTGTCGGATCTGCTTGCTGATCGATTACTAGCTTTTTTGCAGACGTTTCTGGAGAAGAAGCCTGGCAGCAAGATCAGCTGGGAAGAGCATGAAACACTGCTTGCCTTTCTTGGCATGCTGCCGGGCAAAGCGAGTGAGAAGATGTGCGAGGTGTATGAGCTTGCAGCAGAGCATATCCAGAAGATTTCATCATTTAAGCGCGACAGCGAGGTGCTAAAGTTAACCTACAGAGATACTTCTATCTTTCATATAAGTGATACTTTGGAAGGGCTGACTTTAGAGCAAGCCTTTCCTATGATTTTGGTTGGCTCTGTTTTAATGGATGGAGATAGTAGGCTGCAAGCGCTGGCTTGCAAGCTATATGAACAATATGGGGGAGCCTGGCTGTCTCCTGTCTTCGCTTCTGCGCTTCTAACCAAGCCTGCTGGCGATGTTTTCGAGGCGTTTTCACCGTATTACAAAGATCCGGTAGCGCAGCGTTTTATTTTGAACGTGCTAGGTACGGTGAAGTTTGATACTAAGCAAAATCGGCATACATTTATGTTTGGCTGGGGTCATATGCTTAGGGCTGATACATATTTTTCCCTTACACCGTTGCTGTTTGAGGATTTGGATGTGCGCTGGATAGAACTTTTGACAGATGATCCGGAGGAGAAAAAGCTAAGCGGTCTTATTAAAACGAGCTATTATGTAGGAAAAGTAACTGGAGAATTTGATGACGTGCTGGGTGATCTGCTTCCGCTAAATAATGAAATTTGCTGCCAAAAGGTGCAATCGTATTTTCTGAAAAGAGCAATTCTGGATGATGGAATTGGCGCGACATATGTTGGTATTTTGTATCGGATAGGTTATGAGGACGTTGAATCGATTCTTATGAAAAAATGGTCCCAAAAGGAAAATGCAACCTCTATTTGGAATGTGTCCAGTGATTTGCAGTCCTTTACCCATTGGCCAGCCGAGAAGAGAGTAGTGCTTTTTGAACAGGTTAGACAAATGGTTCAGGAGAAGAAATTAAAAATAAGTTATTGGAAGCCGGACACGGCTGAGGAGCTGAAGAACGAGCTGCTTAAGTAGCAATAGAAGGAGCGGAACGGGAGGCATCAAATACAGTGGGAGCATTAGCTGTTAGCTACCCCCTGTCCATTATGTTCGTAGTGCTAGACCGTGAAAACGGGCAGGATTCGACAACAAACGAAGGGTTGGGAAAGTTATAGATATTGTATATGTTCATGTTCGACACTGTCTTTTTTGGTATGGAGTTTACGGATTATGTGATAAAAGTTGTAACGATGAAATTACACTTTATGCTGATGAAGAGCAAAAAAACTTTTTAGGGTATTTGCTCCAATAAATGAAAATGGTCACAAACCAATATACATTTATATGTGGTCCAAGCTGTCAACATCCTGGGACATAGATGGGATTAAGAAAAGTGTAAGAATACTTGTGAAAGAATTTTTGCATATGGAGATAGACAATGTAGAGCTACTGGAGATTCCGACATACGAGGAAACAAAATTATCGTTCCAAAAGGATTATGAACGGTTTATTAACTAAACATAACAACCAATCTGGTCATTGACCTAGCGGGTTCGTTAGTTCAATAAAACAGCGGCAGTCTAGGTTAAATTGATATGCTACATTGGTTAAATACAATAAAGACAGGAGACTGGGAATACGCTGGTGATGCTGACGCCTACGATTCAATGGAAGCACTTGGTGGAGAAAGACATCACTTCGTAGCAAAAGACTCTTTAGTGAATGCTGGATTTACAAATACCGATGAATTTCCCGCCATTAGAATGATGAATGATGATCACCTGAAAAGCCGGTAATCCTTAGCGTACAAGATACCGGCGTTTTTTCTGTCTATCAGGGTTAATACTAGCGTCCCTGTCACGACCTGCAAACAGTGAGTCTCGGAACTAAATCAAGCCTAACAACGCTCTTTCCCACCTGATTATTTGCGTTTGTGGGAGGTCAAAATGCCAAGGTTCCGATTCTAAAAATAAATTTGGAACCTCAGTAACTCGTTGAGGTTACAGTGTTACTGAGGTGTTTTCAAGTTACTTTGCGGTCTGTGTCAGCTACGTTGGTACTGTGAAATTTTGCTTTGGTACTCCGCTCTTCGTAAAAAATCAACGGCACGGTCAGGGAAGTCCGTAAACACCCCGTCAACTCCTGCTGTGAAGTAGAACTGATCGAGCAGCTCCTCGAAGCTTGCTGCATAGGCAGGGATTTGTCCTTTATCTGCTCGGAAGGTGTATGGATGCACTTCCAGGTCAGCTTCATGAGCCTCTTTGACAAGATTGGTAATGATCAGGTGGTCTCTCGTCGACTCTTCTTTGATGATCATTGGCTTCCATGGCCCTACGCCGTCTGCGTATTTCGCAATTTCTTTCATCGCCCCTTTTTCAAACATCCAATCGTAGTTGTAGGGAACTGCCTTACCGTTTTCATAGATCATGGTTTCGTTCCAGCCGGTTTCTGCCATGAGCTGTACAAGCTTCACGTTCATATTCAATTGCGGATAGAGTTCCGTGCGAATCCGTTTTGCTTCATTGGGGTCGAAAGTCTGTATGTACGCTTTGTCATTCTTGGACACATAGCCGTACTTTTTCAACACCTGCAGCACTGCGAGGCTGATGTCCTTTCCTTCGTGTCTGTGGAACCAGGGAGCTTTAATCTCCGAATAGATCCCTACGTTACGACCCGTGCTTTTGTTCATACCCTGGATCAGTTCAATCTCTTCTTCCAGGGTGTGAACACTGAAGTTGGATTTCCAGAGAGGGAAGCGATCCGGATAGTCTTGTACCTGCTTGCCGTTTTCCACTGAGAAGACCTCTGTTGTGTTCATTTTCTTGATCTCGTCAAGAGTGAAATCAATAACGTAGTACCTGCCGTCTTTTCGTTTTCGATCAGGGTAGACCTCCGCTACATTGGTTACGCTGTCCAGATAATGGTCGTGCATGATGATCAGTTTGTTGTCCTTTGTCATGACCACGTCTTGTTCGATGTAGTCGACTCCCATCGCGTAAGCCATCGCTTTTGCTGGCAGCGTATGTTCCGGCAAGTATGCACTCGCTCCGCGGTGGGCGATGACAATCTTATCCGCTTCGGCAAAGGATACGCTTCCAAAGCTTGTTGTAATAGCGAGAGCGGCTGCCAGGGATGTAACCAGTTTTTTCATGTTCTTCCTCCTCCATTTGGATGAAAAAAAGATCCACAAATTCCATTGGTAGGTTATACCATACCAAATGAAATATTGTGAATCTCCTGATCTCCATCACAAAAATATTATATTGGTTACTAATGTAAGCGATAAAGAAAGCGCTGTCAATAAATTGTTGGCGGTAATATTCATCTTCGATTGACCACCTACAATGCTTCAGTTCACACAAAGTAGCATTTTATTACCTGCACCAATGATCGTTAAGGATAAAGGGGTAACCCCTTGCTACGCAAGTCCCTGACGATCCTCGGCTCAGCAAAAACATTTTTCACGGCTGTGTCTTTCCTCCCTACAAAAACAGCAAGGCTGATCGCAGGACCAACCTTGCTGTTTTTCCGTATATCACGAATTACAACTTCACAGGCTCTCCTGCGAATACTTCCAATTCCATAGCTTCTGCAAAAAAGGAGGGAGCTTGCTTCACAAAAGCCTGAAAATGGGCGCTTGCATTGTGGGCCGCTACTGCGGCAGCGTCCTTCCACGTTTCTACCATGGTGTAGTGATATTCTTGCTCTGTGCTTTTCAGAAGGGTGTATCCTACATTCCCTTCTTCAGCTTGGCTTGCAGCAACCAGGGCTTTGGCCGCTTGAAGGAAGGCTTCTTCCTGTACGGGTATCACTTGCAGATGGGCATGTATAATAAGCATGGTTTTCTACCTTTCTTCCGACGAATTTGAATTATTTCCAGGTTGTCACTGTCTCAACAGGGAGACGGTAAGATGGGTATCCTTCCTTGGCTGCTTTCCCGATACTGATCAGCATGATCGGTTGATAGAGATCCTTGTCCAAATCAAACCCTTCTGCTATTTGATTCTTTTCATAGCCGCCGATCGGGTTCGTGTCATAGCCGAATGACCGGGCAACCAGCATCAATTGCATGGATACGAGTCCGGGATCGATAAAATTGACATCGCGCAGGTCAGAAGCTGGTAGATTGGCGTAGTAAGGCTTTACGGCTTTCAGCTGCATGTCGTTCACTTCCTGCGGCGCCAAGGCTGCATGTTGACCGAAGATGGAGCGCGTGTGGCTCCGCTAGAATTTCAATCATTTCCTCGCGGCTGATTTTTATTTCAGGATCATAAAGTTTGACAGAACGACGGCCAAACGTGATTTCACGAAAATCATTTGTTCTTTATGAGGGAACAAAGGATCGAGGTATACTGCCTCGTCGTTCATATTATTAATGATATTACTTACATTATTGAACTAACGGGGATTCATAGCGTAATAACAAGATGAGTGGGCAGCTGGCATAAGAGATCGGCTGCTTTTTCTATACTACCAGCAGTATAGTGCAATAATCGTTGTAAGACTTAGCTCAACGCATATAATTACTGCTGTTTCTCTGGAGCGTTTTCAATAGTTTCTTCAATAGAATTACCATTAAAATCAGCAGTCTCTACGCGAATCAGAAACGGTCCATTTACCCCTCTATACCAAGCGGTGTTTTTGGTTCAGTTAATGTCGTAGGGACACTCTCGATCCCCCCTCAGAGATTCACAAGTAGTTTGTACGATTAACGGGAAACCAAGTTGCCGTTGAGACCAGAATACATTGTAATGCTAATTTGTTAGAAATATCCACGATAACTAACATGCGTTTGAATTTCCAAAATAAAGGGAAATGATCTGTAGAATTATAATCATAAGGAGAGATATCATTGCGTTATTTGATCTGGTTATTCCGTATCGTCATGCTATTAGTGGTTTTTAAAACAGGCTCAGACCTCAGTGGTTTACAAAGTAGTTACCGCTTTAATGTAGAACTTGGGGCTAATACTTCTGCTGTTCAAGCGACCCAACTTTCAAATGAGTATTTGTTAAAAGCCGTTAGTCAGCTTGGTATATTGTTGTGTGCTTTTATGGGGTACATCGTATTTGAATTTATGGCTCGACCAATAAGGCATTCAGAAAAGAAGGTCGAAAAGAAAGTAGAAAGGACAGCTCCTGCTGCAGCTGCTGCACCTACTCAAAAAAAGTAAGATAACACAAAGCCCGCAAATGTGAGCTTTGTTATTCATTGTTCTCCCTTAACTTGGTTGCCGCCTGTCTATCCATCCATTCGCCAGTGTAAGATTTTTTTTCTATTTGGTAGAGGCGATGGTAATCTGGCGAGCTGGATAATAGGCAGGAGTCCGGCGGAGGCAGGTTATTTATTCCATAAAAAAAGAAGGATAAAAATCACAACGATTTTCATCCTTCTTTTTGTTATATTAATGATTTTTAACTACTTCTTGCCCCCGCACATTCCACGTAAAGGCAAAAACAAGAGCAGCCAATGCGCACGAAGCTGTCAGCAACATAAATCCTGCATCCCAGCCGGATTTATCAACGATAACCCCCATCAATGCATTCGCTGTGACTGTACCGCCCAGGTAACCAAACAGACCCGTCAGTCCTGCAGCGGTTCCGGCAGCCTTTTTCGGAACAAAATCAAGGGCTTGCAAACCAATCAGCATGACTGGACCGTAAATCAGGAAACCGATAGCGATCAGGCAAATCATATCGACCACGGAATTTCCAGGTGGGTTGAACCAGTAGACTAGAACAGCGATCAATACGCCGAGCATAAAGACAAATCCTGCAGGTCCACGGCGGCCCTTGAACAATTTATCGGACAGCCAGCCGCACAGGAGCGTTCCCGGGATACCTGCCCATTCGTATAGGAAGTAGGCAACGCTCGACTTGTTCATATCAAAGCCTTTTTCCTCGCTCAAATAGGTCGGCGCCCAGTCCAGAACACCGTAACGGACGAAGTAGACGAAGATGTTGGCAATCGCGATTGCCCAAACCCATTTGTTGTTCAACACATATTTGAAAAGGATTTCTTTTGTGGAGAATTCTGTTTCAAACGTTTTCTTCGCCTTGTTTGGATAGTCATTGCGATATTCTTCGATAGGCGGCAGGCCGACTGACTGCGGAGTATCGCGAATTAAGAAAAACGTAATGAATCCAAAGACAATGGCAACCAGAGCAGGCAGGATAAACACACCTTCATACCCGGAAGCGGTATTACCCGAAAGCCCGGTGAACATCGCTGCACCTGCAACAGCGAGGGGGGCCATCAAGCCTCCGCCAACGTTATGGGCTACATTCCAAACGGCTGTTTTGTTTCCTCTTTCACTTACACTAAACCAGTGTACAAGGACACGCCCGGATGGAGGCCAGCCCATTCCCTGGAACCAACCGTTCAGGAACAGCATCACAAACATGATCGAGACGGATGAGGTGAAGTAAGGAACGACGCCCATCAGCAAACTGATAAGTGCAGAAAGAATCAAACCAGCAGGCAAGAACATTCGCGGGTTGCTTCGGTCTGAAAAAATGGCCATTACAAACTTGCTGATCCCGTAGGAAATCGAAATGGCGGATAACGCAAAACCGAGCTCTGTTTTTGTAAATCCTTCTTCAATCAAATAAGGCATGGCGAGCGAGAAGTTTTTGCGGATGAGATAGTACGCCGCATAGCCGATGAAGATTCCGAGAAACACTTGAAACCTGAGCTTTTTATACTCAGAATCAATTTGTTCGTCAGGCAATCTGTCAATAGACGGTGCAGGCTTAAACAGTTTGAGCATCTTGTTCCTCCCCCTAAGTAGTTTCTAACACAGATGGCGATATAATAAAAAACCCATACTTTAATGGCGCTTTCAAAAATGAAAGTGCCAAAAAGTATGAGTCTCCGAATCTCCATCATAGTTAACTTGTTAAGTGTATTCTATTATTCTATGAAAACGTTGTCAACGAAGTTATTTTAGGTTATTTTTCCATAGTCAGTTAATTCCGCGTTGAATCGTAGCCCCTCTAATGGGAATGGAGGTCAACAGGCCGCTCTTGATCTCCAGCTGAACGGCATACTTGGAGACAATTGAGATACCGAGCCCGTGGATCAAGCTCTGTTTGATCGCACCTCTTCAAAAAAACCTTGATAGAGGTGTTCTTATGTATACTTTATTCATAAAAATACATTTTTTCCAAATATAAGTATATGTTTATGTTAGCCGATCTGTATGAGTGGGTAAGCGAAGATTTAAAGGACACTCTTTTTTGTGAAAGTAAAAATGAAGGAGGCTTTGTTTGATGCATTTGATTAGAAAAACAGGAGTTTTGGTAGTACTATCGCTTATCTTAATCTTTTCTATATTCCCGCAGTCTTCTCACGCCATGACACCGTGGACTCCCAACACCGTATACAAGTTAGGAGACATGGTTACGTATCAAGGGCAAGATTACAAATGTACATTTGCTCATACATCGCTTGTCGGATGGGAACCACCCAACGTACCGACATTGTGGCAACTGCAAGGTCCCTCTGCTCCCGATACCATTCCACCTACGTCTCCCACAAATCTTAGTGAAGTAGGGATAACAAGTAGTTCGGTCAGCTTATCTTGGTCAGCTTCTACGGATAATAGAGCTGTTCAGGAGTATCTCGTCTACAACGGAGATATACTCGCCGGTACATCGAGTGCAACATCCTATACGGTGACTGGGCTTCTAGCAAATACGACATATTCATTCGCGATACAGGCAAAAGATGCCGCAGGCAATGTATCCCCACCCAGCGCCTCGATAACGGTAACCACTTTATCTAAATCCCCAAATGAACCGGTGTCCAAACGACTTTTGATTGGCTACTGGCATAATTTTGACAATGGTTCTACGGTACTCAAGCTAAGAGATGTCTCAGATAAATACGATGTCATCAATGTTGCGTTCGCAGAACCAGTCGGTGGCGATCATGCGACTATGGGATTCGTGCCGTTTAATGCATCCGTTGAGGAATTTAAGTCGGATATCGCCTTGTTAAAATCAAAGGGGAAGAAGGTCCTCATCTCGATTGGCGGAGCGAATGGTACAGTCGAGCTGACGACAGAAGCTGCCAAACAAAATTTTATTAACTCGATGACCTCGATCATTCAAACGTATGGTTTTGATGGGATGGATATTGATCTGGAAGGAAGCTCCCTGTCGCTAAATGCGGGGGACACTGATTTTAGAAATCCGACAACACCTAAAATTATAAATTTAATCTCAGCGACTCAGACGATCACGAATACATTTGGCCCATCTTTCATTTTGACGATGGCGCCAGAAACGGCTTATGTCCAAGGCGGTTACGCTAGCTATGGTGGGCCGTGGGGCGCTTATCTACCTGTGATTCATGCCCTTCGCGATCGAATGAATTATATCCACGTCCAACATTATAATTCTGGAGCGCTAGAAGCATTAGATGGTCGTACGTATCAACAAGGAACGGCTGATTTCCAAGTAGCGATGGCAGAAATGCTATTGAAAGGATTCCCTATCGGTCGTAATCCTAACAACATGTTTCCAGCCTTGAGGGAGAACCAAGTCGCTATCGGGCTGCCTTCTGCTCCAAGTGCTGCCGGGGGAGGCTATACGTCTCCTGCCGATATCCAGAAGGCACTTCAATATTTGGTAAAAGGCACGTCTTTTGGAGGAACCTACAGACTCCAAAACCCAGCTGGTTATCCGCAGTTCCAAGGAATTATGACCTGGTCTATCAACTGGGATGCTAGAAATAACTATTCGTTTGCCAATAATGTTCGCACTTCGCTTGATTCACTGAATCAGTAATCACGGAATCTTTGAAAAAACCCACCCTCTCTCACGGGTGGGTGTCATTGTCATTATGCAAATTTGATCTGAGTACGACTATCCTCTATAAGTAAGGATATAAAAGTCTGATGTAGCGGTTGTAATGACCCAACCTGGTGGTATTGGGGTCGTTTTTGCGGTCTGTACTGTCGTTCCATAGCTTGCCCCTCCTACATACATCCATAGAAAGAAATCGGAAGTAGCTTGGGTGATCACCCAATTTTCTGGAATTCGAGTTATCTTTGCGGTCTGTACTCTCTGTCCAAAACTTGCCCCTCCTACATACATCAGTTGATAGAAATCCGATGTTGCTAGAGTGATCACCCAGTTTTCTGGAACTTGGGTTATTTTTGCGGTCTGAACTCTGTATCCGAAGCTTGCTCCTCCTACATACTGCCATATAAAGAAATCGCTTGTTGCAACAGTGATCACCCAGTCTTTTGGAATGGGAGTCGTTCTTACAGTCTGTACTGTCTGACCCAAACTTGCTCCACCTACATATTGGATGACGTAGTAGTCACTCATTACTGTTGTAATGACCCAATCTGGAGGAATCGGAGTCGATTTTGAAATCGTTCTTGTAGCTCCAAAATTAACACTAGCTCCTGATACTTTACGAGAGTCGGTTGATTTATTTCGAAATAACGTTTCCTGAGAAGATGTTGGGAGTTCAGCAGCCTGGGTAGGAGTGGATAGAGACATTGTAACTACTAGTAGACCCAAAGCAGAAACCATACTTTTTTTAAGCATGAACAAAACACCCTTTATTGGAAAATATTGTATGTAAGGATTCGCTTTTGTCTTATTGAACTCCTTTAACAGTTTTGGTTTTTCGCTCCCCACTCACACAACTTTTCCGCTCGATGGAGCATACGCCCAGCTCTATGCGAAGCAATTTGATATGGTTGCTTCTTTGAAGTTAATCCACGCTGCTTTTTTCGTTATGAAAGCATGATTGGTGGTGTAGGTGAAGCCATAAATTCATGTAAAAAGGTAGTTGTTCCGTTTAGCAAAATTTGTACATTTGTAATATATCAAAAAATCAGTATAATGATACTTATTTGTCTCTATGGAGTGGACTTTGATTAAAATAGCCATCCATCGAAGAAATGAATCATACAGAAAGCGAGAGTCTATTGCAGGGTCGGGAGAAGTTTATCTTAGTGGGGGGACATCTATGAAAAGTATGCTGACGAAGGTAAGTCAAGTAAGTCTGGTAAAGCAAATAATTGTAGGTTTGATTATTGGTATTATCCTGGCTGTAACGATTCCCGAAGTAGCAAAACCCGTAGTAGTTTTAGGTTCTTTATTTGTTAGCGCTTTGAAAGCGATTGCACCTGTGTTGGTACTCTTTTTGGTTATGTCAGCCATTGCTCAACATAAAAGCGGGCACCAAACGAATATGAAATTCATAATTGTCCTATACCTTTTAGGAACCTTTTTAGCTGGATCAATCGCCGTTATTTCAAGCTTTATATTCCCTGTAAGCTTAACACTTGTAGAGGGAGCTAAGGATGTAACGCCTCCTGGCGGTGTTGTAGAGGTTCTCAAGACATTACTGCTAAATGTAGTTGATAACCCAGTTAATGCAATTGTTAAAGCGAACTATATCGGTATTTTAGCTTGGGCGGTACTTATTGGTTTGGCTTTACGAAATGCCGCTGATACGACAAAAACGATGATTTCTAATTTTTCAGATGCCGTTTCGAAAATGGTTGGTTGGGTAATTAAGTTTGCACCATTAGGAATCATGGGACTAGTATTTGAGTCTATTACTACAAATGGACTTGCTGCGTTACTAAGCTATGCAAAATTACTTGCTGTTCTGATTGGTTGCATGCTCTTTGTGGCACTGGTTGTCAATCCAATCCTTGTCTATGCAGCTATAAGACAAAACCCTTACCCGCTTGTTTTCAAGTGTATAAAGGAAAGCGGCATTACAGCATTCTTTACACGAAGCTCAGCTTCAAATATTCCTGTAAATATGAAATTATGTGAAAATCTAGGTTTGAATAAAGATAGTTATTCAGTCTCGATTCCATTAGGGGCTACTATTAATATGGCTGGTGCAGCTGTTACGATTTCTGTTTTGACCCTTGCAGCGGTTCATACACTTGGTATTCAAGTGGATATCCCTACCGCTATCATCCTTAGCATAGTATCGGCTATATGTGCTTGTGGTGCATCAGGGGTGGCTGGCGGATCTTTATTACTGATTCCTCTAGCATGTAGCCTATTCGGTATTCCAAATGAAGTTGCGATGCAGGTAGTCGGAGTCGGCTTTATTATTGGAGTGTTACAAGACTCTTTTGAAACGTCACTTAACTCCTCTTCAGACGTTCTTTTCACAGCAGCAGCTGAGTTTAAAGAGTGGCGAAAAGAAGGAAAGAAAATTAATATCTCCAAAGCAGCATAGGCGAATGAACAGCACCCCAATTGTGAGACTGGATCAACAATTGGGGTGCTGATTTATTGTGGTAGATCGAGAAGCTCACAGAATCGCTGTTACAGCGTTTCTCCACGTGTAAAATTATACTTATAGACCTACGCAAGCACAGTCTGCTTCTGAAACCCACTCATAATCCCAAGCAACATCTCTTTATCCATCTGCAATTCGCTTTGCCCTACTTTTTGCAGCAGCTTTCGGGTGTTTTCATTCGGGAAAGAGATACTCCGCTTCCAATACGCATGGAACAAGCTCATAGATGCATTGAAGGCTTTTTCCTCTTCGGATAGCAGCTCGTCTGTTTCAAATGGAACAGGTACTAAATTCGGAAAATCCAAGACTTCTTTAATGCAATCGACCACCAGTTTTTGGGTAGGTGGAACAGGGTTGGTAGCATGATAGATTTCCTTATGCTCACCATGAGTGAGCGCAGCGAGCAAGACAGAAGAGACATAGTCAACCGGGACGAGGTTCGAGTTGACGTCTACATCCACCAAGATACGGTACTTTTGATTTTCCCAGCCTTCTGCTCGGGACGCTCTTCTTTTCAGTACGCGAAGACCTTTTAATAAGCCGTACAAGCCAAAATTGGTATCGGCTTCGCCTGTTTTGGAATCGCCGATAATGATGGACGGTCTGACAATGATCGTCTCCATTTTGTCGCTGTAGGAGAAGACGACATGTTCTGCCAAGCATTTTGTCTCTTCGTAGTTGTTCACGAAGGAGCGTTCCGGGTTGTACAGCGCTTCTTTTCCTTCTGTTTCGGTGCCGATGGTATAAGCCGTACTCACATAGATAAAGCGAGGTGAGCCAATGGCTTCTGCAAATTGTAACGTATTTTTTGTTCCCTCTACATTTACCTCGTACGTCTGCGGTTTCTGAGCGGGATCAAAGGACAGGTATGCGGCAATATGGTACATCGCATCTATTTTCTGGTTGAGCTGTCCCCAATCATTTTCAGAGACGCCCAAGCCTTTTTTCGAAACATCACCTAGTAAAATATGTACCTGTTTCCGGTGCTTTTCGGCAAAGCTATGCATCAAATCGCTTGCCTTTTTTTCGTTTCGAGCGAGTAAGTAAAGGGTATGACCTTCGTTTAATAGTTCTTGGGATAGTTTTTTTCCGAGAAAACCTGTTGCTCCTGTTACAAAGATATTCATATAGTTAACCAGCTCCGTATGTTTGTTAGGTAGGGAGTTGCTGAAGTATCAATAATTCATTATATGATGAAAAACATAGCTGTGACGAGTGCGGATGAAACGTTATCGTGAACAACTGCGTGGTTTCAAACAACTGTTTAACAGCCACATGGAGAGCTACTTGCCTGGGTTTCCCGGTATTTTCCTCATTTTCTTATTTAAGGCCGTGAAGTTTCAAAAGGGTATGATCAGGGGAAATAACTTTAGCAGAAATAGTCATTTGAAAAAGATAGGCACAGGTATGAGCTTGGCCTGAGAGGAGCGCGTCTTCTGACAACCAGTGAGGCGTTGTTTGGGCTGCAACTCGTTATTATACTTCACTAGAGAGGAGTCATCACAGATGATTAAAAAAATGGTTACTAGTTATAAAGCATCGCTATCTAAGCAGATCCTGTTTTTTCTTGTTTTGCTTATCGTTGTTCCCTCTGTCGTTCTGAGCCTTTCCTTGACACAACTGGCACGCAACCAGTTAGAGAACGAATTGTTGTCCCAAGTGGAATCGGTTACCACGATGATTACACAAGTGCTCAACAATTCGTACCAAGATTATTCCGTCACCATTGATAGTTTTGCGGATGTTCAAGTTCCTCCGGGACAAAATGCGGATGCGTATATCTACGAGCGTATCCGCAACATAGAGAAAGACATCGACAATGTTTTGTCTGCGTTCATGTACTACGACAATCGATATTACAACTCGGCGAAAAAGGAAATTGATCCGACTACCCGTGAATGGTACAAGCAAGCGATACAGCATAAAGGGCAGATCATTGTGACGCCACCTTATATCGATGCGATAAGCGGAAGCTACGTGATTACGTTTGCCAAGACGATTTCGGACGGTGCAGGTGTAGCGGGTATTGACGTTTCCATCGATCACTTAAACGAGCTGGTAAAGACGTACAAGATCGGGGAAAAGGGATATGTCAGCTTGTTCGATCCGAATAACGTGACAATGTCGCACCCGCGATTCCCACAAGGCAAGCCGCTTGAAGACGAACGCTTCCAAGTGATGCGCGATCAAGCGCAGGGTTCTTTCGAAGTGGATGATGAGGAGCTTCGTGAATACTACCACTTCAACAAGCAAAATTCGCTCGGATTGAACGTCGTTTCCGTGATTGATTGGAGTGAAATCGATCAAAAAACGGGGCCGCTGTTGCGGATTTCATTCATGTTCATCGTCCTTTTGCTTGCCCTCATTGCCCTGTTCGTTTGGATTTTTATGAAACGCACAGTGCGACCAGTCCTGCAATTGAAGCAACTGACCGACTCGATCGCGCAGGGGGATTTGACGGTCCGGTCTATGGAGAGTGGAAGAACAGATGAGATTGGACAGCTACAGTCCAACTTCAATACGATGTCGCAATCGTTGTCCGATGTCCTGCGTCAAATTACCGATCATTCCGATCAAATCTCTGCTTCCTCCCATCATTTGTCTGCGAATTCGGAGGAGAACGTGCAGACGATAGAACAAGTCGCTGCCTCCATGCAAGAAATAGCGTCCATGTCTTCGGATATGAATCGGAGCATAGATACCGTGAAGCAATCGGCGACGCAAGCGCAAGAGGAGCTGGATGATGCCATCCGCATCCTGCGTGAGAGCACCGAAATGTCGCAGGTCATCACAGGTCTGGCCAATAACGGTGAGGAGTCTCTCGGAGCGGCGAGACAGCAGGTGAATATGATCGTGGAACATTCCGCTCGTTCTAAGCAGGAGATGGAGGAATTAAAGCAGGTTGCTGGAGAAATTAGCGGGGTGACGAATTTCATCCAGAATATCGCCTCCCAGACGAATTTGCTTGCGTTGAATGCCGCTGTTGAAGCGGCACGGGCCGGTCAAGAAGGCCGCGGGTTCGCCGTCGTTGCCGATGAGGTACGCAAGCTGGCTGATCAGACAGGTTCTGCTGCTGAAAAGATCGACAGTCTGATCGGCGAGGTTCAGAATCGCGTCCTTCACATGGTGAAACGCACGGAGGAAGGCGTGGAATCTGCTACAACGGGAAGTGATTTGACTCAATCGGTTGAGCAGCGTTTCACGGAGATGTATGAGGCCATTAACCGCATTGACGCTCACCTCGCGAAAGTAGCCCGTGTCAGCGAACGGTTAATGCAGTCAAATACAGCGATGCTTGTAGCGTTTGGTGAATCGAGTGCCATGAGCCAGGCGACTGCGCAAGAGGTCGACCAAGTGGCAGCAGCCAGTGAAGAACAAAATGCTTCGATGGAGGAAGTAGCGGCTTCTGCAACGCATCTTGCCAACATTGCTGAAGAGTTGCAGTCATTGGTGCTGCGTTTTAAATTGGAGCGTACACAGTAGTTTTAGTGATGGGTAAAGAAGACCAACAGACGTTGGTCTTCTTTCATGCCAGTTCATCTGAGCAAAGTAAGCATAACGTCTATCGAATTATCAACAAATGATCGTGTTGGGCGAGATTTCATGATTACGGTCAGTCCAATTAACGATACGATAAGCGCCTGTGCGATAGCTTTCGCGTCTATACTCGAATCGAGTTCACCTGATTGGATACCTCGCTCGATCGTTTCTTGAAAAATGACAGAGAGGTACATTTGGTGTTCCCTTGTCAGAATTTCAAATTTCTCATCATGAGGGGCAAGCTCGACCATGGTATTAATGCAAAAGCACCCTCGGCTGAGACTTTCCGTATATTCCTCATCGACCACTTCGTTAAAAAAACGGCGAAATGCCTCTTTAACAGATGGATTGTTTTGAAGTTTCGTTCGTACCTCGGAAGCACGAGACATCGTGTATCTGCGTAGTGCGGTTTCGAACAATTCTTTTTTGTCTCCAAAGGTTGAGTAAATACTTGGACGTTGGATCCCCATTCTGGAAGTTAAATCACTCAATGAGGTAGCTTCATACCCCTTCTCCCAAAAGAGCTGCATAGCTGCATCTAGTACTTTTTCTTCGTCAAATTCGCGTGTTCTCGCCATAAAGAGTTCCTCTCATTACCCATGTATTCGAATCTATGTAACTGCCAATAGTTTTTTGTACTGAATGGTATTTTATATTTTATTGTTTTTCATTTGTCTTGTCAATTTCAGGCTGGTTTATTCAAAAACGAGAAAAGAATGTTGTTGACAGAAAAAGAAATGGTGGGATATATTTACTGGGCATCATAACGTACCGATCGGTATGTTATTTTGCTCCAGACGTAGACGGAATGGAGGTAAGGTGAAGACAGATGGAGGAGGTTATCGAAAAAGTAGCGGCTAAAGCCGATAGGAAGGCGGATTCAGTACAAGGCACTCCCATGCCTCGCTATGTAATACTATTTTTTGCGGTTGCTTGCGGGATGTCAGTTGCGAATATCTACTTCGCGCAACCACTACTTGATCATTTGTCGGATGAGTTCGGAATTGACTATTCCATCATTGGGATTCTCATTACCCTTACTCAAATCTTTTATGCAGTAGGACTGTTGTTGCTTGTGCCACTTGGCGATTTATTGAACCAACGCCGCTTGATTATCGGTCAGATGTTTTTATCTGTGGTAGCTCTGGTTATCGTAGGAACTGCCTCCACCAGCACGGTACTATTCGTAGGAATAGCTGCGGTGGGATTGCTTGCCGTTGTGACGCAGACGATCGTTGCATTCGCGGCGACCATGGCTGCTCCTGCTGAGCGGGGGCGAGTGGTGGGGGTAGTAACAAGTGGAATCGTCATTGGCATACTTCTAGCACGCACCATTGCAGGAATTTTAACAGATCTTTCGGGCTGGCGTTCCGTATATCTGGTCTCTGCTGCATTCCTCTTTTTACTGGTTTGTGTATTATTTCGGGTATTGCCAAATAGGGAGCGGGAGGTAAAGCCGCTATCCTATCTCCAGTTGCTTGGATCGGTACTGAAGTTGTTCGCACAAGAACGGCTATTACGTATTCGCTCTGTTCTGGCTATGCTGATTTTTGCTGCGTTTAGCATTTTGTGGACGCCATTAGTACTGCCTCTGAGTGCGCCGCCATTATCTTTGTCGCACACGGCAATCGGGGCGTTTGGCCTCGTAGGAGTTGCCGGAGCGTTAGCTGCAGCAAGGGCAGGGAAGCTTGCAGATCGAGGCTATGGACAGCGAACGACGGGAGTTGCCTTGAGTCTATTGCTACTATCGTGGTTGCTAATTAGCTATATAGAACAGTCGTTATTTGCATTGGCGATAGGCATTATTTTGCTTGATTTGGCGGTACAGGCGGTACATGTTACGAATCAAAGTATGATCTTCACCTTGGGTGCAGAGGCACGGAGTCGGCTCACGGCGGGGTATATGGTTTTCTATTCGATCGGCTCTTCTGTAGGCTCCATTGCCTCGACCTATACATATGCGCATTTTGGTTGGGGGGGAGTATGCTTGCTCGGAGCCTCTGTCAGTGCTTTGGCTCTGGTGTATTGGGCATTGACCAGACGTGTTTCGGCTATTACAAGAAAATAGAGCTGCTTAGTATCTAGCATGAGAAGGGTTGTGCTAATAGTTTGAAGTGAAGATATATGATATTGAACTATTTTGCTTTCAGAGCTGTTGACTGATACAAGTTTTGCAAAAGGAGAGATGATCTGTGGAGATAGGTATTACTTCGTTTGTGGAAACGACGCCGGATGTTCAGACAGGTGAAGTGATGAGCCACGCACAGCGATTGCGTGAAGTTGTCGAGGAAATCGTCCTCGCTGATCAGGTTGGACTTGATGTATTTGGCATTGGTGAACATCATCGCAAGGATTATGCAGCTTCTTCTCCAGCAATGGTGCTGTCTGCGGCTGCGCCACTGACAAAAAGGATTCGGCTGACCAGTGCAGTGACCGTGCTTTCTTCCGCTGATCCAGTGCGTGTTTTTCAGGATTTTGCCACACTCGATGGTATTTCAAATGGACGGGCAGAGATTATGGCGGGACGGGGTTCCTTTATCGAATCTTTTCCCCTGTTCGGCTATGACTTGAATGACTATGATGAGCTGTTTGATGAACATTTGGAACTGCTCCTAAAAATACAGGCGTCCGAAAAAGTAACTTGGAGGGGCGGTCATCGGCCAGCTATTCATGATTTGGGCGTGTATCCACGGCCCGTTCAAAATCCTTTACCCATATGGATTGGCAGCGGAGGCAATCAGGAGTCTGTTGTTCGTGCAGGTCTGCTGGGATTGCCACTGATGCTGGCGATCATTGGTGGAAGTCCGCGGCAGTTTGCACCACTTGTGCAGCTATACAAGAAGGTGGCCATGCACGCTGGTCATGACGTATCGCGATTAACGGTTGGGTCACACTCACTTGGATTTGTCGCAGAAGATACGGAACGGGCGGCAGATATATTCTTTCCTTCTACTCAAGCAGGAATGAATAAAATCGGAAGGGAGCGGGGCTGGGCGCATTATAACCGTGCTAGCTTCGATGCCGCACGCAGCTTTGAAGGGGCACTGTATGTGGGTGATCCGGAGACGGTGGCCCAAAAAATCATCCACCTTCGCAAAAATGTAGGCATGACACGCTTTATGATGTACGTGCCGATATCCACGATGCCGCATGATCAGGTAATGAGAGCCATTGAGCTGCTAGGAACAGAGGTAGCGCCTCGGGTGCGAGCGGAAATAACCAAGTGGGAAGCAGAGACGCAGCAGGAATCAACATTTGCTTAATGGAGGGATTTACATGGATTTTAATTGTCGGGTACTGCCGGAATTAAGGCAATCATTAGCGCAATTCCCTGGTTTTCAACTGGAAGAAGATTTGGAGTCGAGCAGGGCTATGTTGAAAAATCCGCCGATTGTGAAGTCAGAGCATGTACGCACAACAAGTCGAATGATTCAGGGCGCAGCAGGAGAGATGCTAGCGAAAATATACGAGCCCGTCCAACGAACAGGCAGTAAGCTTCCGGCTATGCTGTGGATTCACGGGGGAGGCTATGTGCTGGGGCACCCCGATATGGATGACGCTCTATGCGAACGCTTCGTGCAAGCGGCTCATTGTGTCGTCGTATCGGTCGATTATCGACTGGCTCCCGAGCACCCCTATCCAGCAGCCATTCATGACTGTTACGCCGGTTTAACGTGGATGACAGACGAAGCTGAGTCACTCGGCATCGATTTGGATCGGGTCGCGATTGCCGGTGCTAGCGGGGGAGGGGGGCTGACCGCAGCACTTGCTTTAATGGCTCGCGACAAAGGTGGACCAGCCCTTATTTTCCAGATGCCGTTGTATCCAATGATCGACAACCGTAATCGGACAGCGTCGAGCCATGAAATTGAGGCTGAAAATGTAACATGGAGCCGAACAAACAATTTGGCAGCGTGGAGTATGTACCTGGGCGAAGGTGCCGACGACACTCAGGTATCCGCATATGCGGTACCATCGAGAGCAGAAAACTTGGCGGGGCTGCCACCGACTTATACGTGCGTAGGACAGCTCGATCTGTTTCGAGATGAGACGATCGAATATGTGACGCGCCTTGCACAAGCGGGCGTAGACGTAGAATTTCATCTATATCCCGGCTGCTACCACTGCTTTGAAGTCTTTGTTCCCGAAGCAGAAGTGAGCCAGCGCGCCAGCCAAAGCTATGTAGATGCGATGGCAAGAGCGCTTAATCCTAAATAATCGAGGAGACAAAAAGCACAACAACCGATCGAGGGAGATCTCGGCGATTGTTGTGCTTTTCTTCATGTAACCTAGTGGGAAGAAAATGTTTTTTCAGTAATATATATTTGGTTATATGTTTCTTGAACATATCGATTTACAAATTGTTTATAAAGTGAATATAATAATTAACATTAGTGAAATTTATTTTACAAATAAACAAACAATTCGGAAGTGAAGCACAACGTAAGAAAAAGGAATAATCTTACTAACGATTAGGAATGCTTTCTATGATGGCTTTCCTAAAATACCGCCAACAGCAGAGAGGAAGAAGAAGCTTACGTGGGAAACAAAGAACTGAAGAGAGGCCTGGAAGCCCGTCATATTCAGATGATTGCTTTGGGCGGTACGATTGGTGTTGGGCTATTTATGGGATCGGCCAGCACGATCAAATGGACAGGACCATCCGTCATGCTAGCTTATGCAATTGTAGGAATTTTTATTTTTTTCATCATGCGTGCAATGGGTGAAATGCTGTATATGGAACCGAGTACGGGTTCATTCGCGACCTTTGGGCATAAGTATATCCATCCGTTAGCAGGTTATATGACGGCTTGGAGTAACTGGTTCCAGTGGGTCATTGTCGGGATGGCAGAGATCATCGCCGTCGGGCAGTATATGCAGTATTGGTTTCCGGATTTACCGCCTTGGATTCCAGGTATTATTGCGATGGTGATTCTCGGTGCAGCAAACTTGGTCTCGGTAAAATCATTTGGTGAATTTGAGTTTTGGTTTGCCATGATCAAAATTGTAACGATCGTTTTGATGATTATTGCAGGATTTGGATTGATTTTCTTTGGCATTGGAAATGGTGGAAACGCAATCGGATTATCGAATCTGTGGGAGAATGGCGGATTCTTTACGGGCGGTTGGACAGGCTTTTTCTTTGCTCTTTCCTTGGTGATTGGAGCGTATCAAGGTGTCGAGCTCATCGGGATTACAGCAGGGGAAGCAAAAGACCCGAAAAAAACATTAACGCGTGCGATCCAAAGCATCATTTGGCGCATTTTGATTTTCTATATTGGTGCGATTTTTGTTATTGTAACCGTTTACCCTTGGGATCAATTACAGGCAATCGGTAGTCCGTTCGTTGCTACTTTTGCGAAAATAGGTATTACCGCAGCTGCAGGTATCATTAACTTCGTTGTGATCACGGCTGCCATGTCTGGCTGTAACAGCGGGATTTATAGTGCAGGGCGTATGCTGTATACCTTAGGCGTAAATGGCCAAGCCCCGAAAATTTTTACGAAGCTGTCTTCGAATGGTGTGCCGTTGTTAGGAACGATTGGTGTACTGATCGGACTGGGAATTGGGGTTATCTTAAGCTATATCGCCCCAGAAAATCTCTTCGTGTATGTATACAGTGCAAGTGTACTGCCTGGTATGGTACCGTGGTTTGTCATTTTGATCAGTCAAATCAGATTCCGAAAAGCGAAGGGTGCTGAAATGGATAACCATCCATTCAAAATGCCTTTTGCCCCAGTGACCAACTATTTGACCATTGCTTTCCTCATCATGGTACTCATCGGTATGTGGATCAATGATGAGACACGCGTCTCCCTGATTGCCGGGATTGTCTTCTTGGCAATTGTGGTCATTAGCTTCTTTGCACTAGGAGTTAACAAGGCAGTTCCACTGGACGAGCAATCAAACAAGTAATAACGAAAGGGACCAACATTTGTTGGTCTCTTTTTTTGTTCATCAATTCGCCTTTGTACGGCAAACATACTTCGTTTATCATTAGGATGTCTGGATTGGCTAACCACCTTTAACAGCCAATGTCCGGGCTCGCCAATGGGTAGACTAAAGCGGGATATGCATTCATGATCTGAGAAAAAAGGAGCATAAGAATGAAACAACGCAACTATACGCCGATTATCGTTATTCTCACCATAGCGATTAACACGCTTATCGCCATCTTGTACTTCATGCCGAAGAACAATGATTTCAGTCATCTCGACCTTTCGTTTTTGCCGTTTTTTAATGCGGTCATGAACAGTTTTACCTTTGTATTTCTGATTGCGGCTCTTGTTTCCATCGTGAAGTACAAAAACATTAAGATGCATCGGGGATATATTTTTGCAGCCTTCTCGACAACAGCTCTCTTCTTGGTTTCGTATGTGATCTACCACGGAATGGCACCTAGCACTTCCTACGGGGGAGAGGGAATTCTTCGGCCGATCTATTACTTCATCCTGATTACACATATTCTGTTGTCGGCGCTTATCGTGCCTTTTGCGCTGATTACGACTGCGCGTGGACTCAACATGAAAGTGGAAAAGCATAAAAAAATCGCCCGCTGGACGATGCCGATGTGGCTGTATGTCAGTGCGACGGGTGTCATTGTTTACATCATGATTTCTCCGTACTATTAATCAAAAAAAGAGCATTAGCTGCTGAGGCTAACGCTCTTTTTTTATGGACAAAGCCTTTATATTTTCGATTCGCGTTTCTTAAACCAGCGTTTAGGCAGGAAGTAAATGAGCCCGGATACGACAAGAAAAGCAGTTAAGATAGAGATAATCTCTAACACAGTCACATAGTTAAGGTCTTCCCATTCACCCACATGCAATCCGTAAAAGAAATCTAAAATGGGATCTTGTTTCAAGGCTGTGATATGCCCTTCGGAAGAAACAGTCAGCCGCAGAATAGGTTCTCTGCTGACGTAAACCTTGAAAGAGTCACCTGATTTTGCAATCGATCTGATTTCATCCCAAGAATATTCTCCAGTTTCTACTAACTTCTCCCCTACATAGGCAATGGTTAGCTCTTCTGGTTTGGCGGGTACTTCGATCATTGTGGTTTTCAAGTCTGTGGCTTTTTCCTGATACCAAGGAACATTTAACAGGAGAAAACCAGTAATGGCCCACATCAATAAGAAAACACTAACAATGAGTCCGATGTAGCGGTGGAAGTTACGGTTCCACTTCTTAAATAGCATGCAGGTTACTCCTCTCGATGACGTTCTTGATGATTATATAGTGCACTTACCAATCCCAATTGCTTTGCTTGATTCCAAGATTTTGGGCGAGTATGGAAGCGATCGGTTGCTTGATGGGTGCGAGTGAATTTGCCGTGCAGCTGGATTCTGGCTGATAATTCAATTCCTGTGCTTTTTGTAGATCAGCTTCGGCTAGGTTGTTCGATTTATTTGCTTGCTCATAACAGGGAGGTGAGATGTAAGTCTTGTTCGTATGCTCCAGGATCAAGCGTGTATCGGGAGCGGGGCCTACCTCCATAGGAATGGAAAGCACGCCAGCTACTACGACCACAGCACAAATGCCAATAAGAGGTCCTCGCTTCATCATATTCACTCCATCTATTTATATAAGTTTAGTCCAAATGAGCCGATTTATTGTAACACCTAATTTCCGAGACAGTAATGGCTCATTATAGCTATTTACATGGAAAAACCACCGCCTCCAATCTGGGACGGTGGTTGGTTTTCTATTAAGAGATCTCTTTGCCTTTTTCGTCGACACCCAGAGCTTGTCGTGCCATGATCTTGAACTCTTCTAGCCCTGATTTCAATGCGAAGATGGCGAGAATGACCGGATACGCTGATGTCATTTCTGCGATATGCTCATGCATACGCGGCCATACACGGCCTCCTGCTTTCTCATAGCGTTCGATGAAATCAGCCAAGCCTGTATCTCCGAACAGCATGTAAAAGACCGTGAAGTCAATAGAAGGGTCAGCGACCTCTGCCTCCGTCCAATCGAGGAGCCCTGTTACCTTACCGTTTTCAGCAACCAGGATATGCCCCGGATGGAGGTCACCATGCACGAGAGCAGAGTGAGTAGGCCAGAATGTGTCATCCGCAAGCCATTTTTGCCAACGATCCCATAGCACTTGGGAAACCCCAAAGACGCGTTTGACTTCATTCATCTTTTCTCGAAGGCTTTCGAGTACTTCATGAGGCTGTTTGACTCGGATATCAGCATCTCGAGCAAGATCATGATGAATACCATGTAATTCCACCAATGCTTCCGCCCACGTTTGTATGCATAGTTCAGGCAGAGATTCAGGATTCAGATACCAATCATAATTCTTTGTTTCCATATTGATCGTCGCCATCGGTGTGCCAGCGAGGATCGGATAAGCGATGAATTCAGAGGTGTGTACCTGCCAATCCGGTACTTCGACACGTAGATGTTTTGCTACGAGATCTAACACCTTTTTCTCGTAACGAGCAGTTTCGACGACATCGTCCCGTCGTGGTTGGCGCAATACGTATGGGACGCCATCTATTGTACATGCAAAAATCGCAAGGAAATCTAATCCGGATTCATTAACCTTCACGGTAGTTGGGTCTACAAGGATTCCGTTATTTTTCGCGATGGAAAGGATTTGCTCTACATTGTTTTTGGACATAAAAAAACACCTCATTCATGAATAGTTGGAATCAATCAAACACAAATAAACTCATCCCATTCCGTGTTTTGAAAATGGCTGAGCCCACATGGGGTCTTATCGATCTTAACGAAGTCTCATGAATGCGATGCCCGTTGCAATGTCCATCGTCGTAGCCTCCTATAATTGAAAACAAAGATAGTGTACCATAGGATCTAACGAAATGCCGACGAGGAGATTAGTGATGATGAAATTGATTTCTTGGAATGTAAATGGACTTCGTGCATGTGTGAACAAAGGCTTCTACGAGTACTTCAAGGAAGTGAACGCCGATATATTTTGCATGCAGGAAACCAAGCTGCAAGAAGGTCAAATCGAGATGGAGATCGGTGAGGAGTACCATCAATATTGGAACTATGCAGTGAAAAAGGGCTATTCCGGAACGGCCGTTTTTACAAAAAAGGAACCGCTCTCTGTTCGTTATGGCTTGGAAGAAAATCATGAGCCTGAGGGCCGCGTGATTACTTTGGAGTTTCAGGATTTCTACTTGGTCACGGTCTACACCCCGAATGCGAAGCGTGATCTGTCGAGATTGGATTATCGGCTGGAATGGGAAGAACGGTTTCGGAATTACTTGTTGGAGCTAGACGCAAAGAAGCCCGTGGTGGTTTGTGGGGATCTGAATGTCGCCCATCAAGAGATTGATTTGAAGAATGCGAAGTCCAATCGCAATAATTCTGGCTTCACTCCTGAAGAGCGTGAGAAGATGACGCGGTTGCTTGCAGCTGGGTTTGTGGATACTTATCGATATTTCTATCCGGATCAGACAGATGCTTATACGTGGTGGTCTTTTATGCCGAAAGTAAGAGAGCGGAATATCGGGTGGCGTATTGATTATTTTCTCGCTTCTGAAAGACTGGCTTCGTCGTTGGTGCGTGCGGGAATTGACTCACAGGTGATGGGAAGCGACCATTGCCCGGTGATGTTGGAGTTGGGCACTATCGAATAAAGAGTAGGAGGCAGGGAAGGATATGAGTGAGTATGCCATGCCTGTAGTCAGCAATTATGAGGGTGAGTGACCTGAAATAGCAAAACTGCCTATAATCAAACAATTAAGACGAAATTGGATATAAGCGAACTTTGATATGATGGAGAGGAGCTTCGTACAATGACCATGTTAGACTTCTAATGAAGAGGGGATAGGATATTGCTAACCATGAATTTGTTACTAATTGCTTTTCTGATTTTTGCTACGGCTTTTTTTGTGGCAACTGAATTCGCAATTGTAAAGCTTCGCCCCAGCCGCGTGGACCAATTGGTCATGGAAGGGAGAAAGAATGCTCTTGCTGTTCAGAAAGTAATTAGTAACTTGGATGGATATTTGTCAGCGTGTCAATTGGGGATTACGTTGACGGCTATTGGCTTGGGGGTATTGGGGAAACCGACGATTGAAAGTATTATTAGCCCATTTCTTACGCCTTATTTACCCGAACAAGTCGTTGCAGTTCTGTCGTTTGTGATTGCTTACTCGCTCATTACATTTCTCCATGTGGTTGTCGGGGAACTGGCACCGAAAACAGTGGCGATCCAAAAGGCAGAAGCGGTTAGCTTATTGTGTGCGAAACCAATTATCTGGTTCTATAAATTGATGTACCCGGCGATCTGGGTACTAAATGGCTCTGCTGCTCTGCTTGTGCGTTCATTCGGTATGAAACCGACCAAGGAGCATGAAGAAAGTCACTCAGAAGAAGAGCTGCGAATCATTCTGACGGAAAGCTATGAGAGCGGCAAAATTAATCAGTCTGAGTATGGATACGTTAGCAATATCTTTGCTTTTGATGAGATGCTGGCCCGCGAGATTATGGTCCCGCGGACAGATATGAGCTGCTTGCACAAGGAATATACCCTCGAGCAAAATCTGCGAATCATGAAAGAAGAGCAATATACCCGTTTCCCGGTTATTTCGCAAAACAAGGATCATATTATCGGGATGATTAACACAAAAGAGTTCTTTCTGAATTATGTCGATGATCCAAATTTGGATATGTCCAAGCTCATCCGACCGTTTTTAACGGTTTCGGAGGCTACACCTGTAAAAGATCTTTTGAAAAAAATGCAGAAGCAAAGAACGCATATCGCTATCCTGATTGACGAATATGGCGGAACCTCCGGAATGGTTACGATCGAAGATATTCTAGAGGAAATTGTAGGTGAGATCCGTGATGAGTTCGACGCGGAGGAAAAGGCAGAAATCGAAATCGTAGAAGAGAACAGCCATGTGATTGTAGATGGAAAGGTTCTTCTCTCCGAGGTCAACGATTTGCTGAACGCCAATATTAATGAAGAAGAGCTCGATACCATCGGTGGTTGGCTATACAGTCAGAATCAGACGCTCAAGGAAGGTATCCAATGGCAATACGATGATCTCGTCTTTACGATCAGAAAGAAAGATAAGCATCGCATACGGAAAATTGAGATTCAGAAAGCAGTGGAAGTTCCGGCTCGTGAACTGCAAGATGTAACGTAATCAAAAGATGGGGGATTCCCATCTTTTTTCTCTGCATGTATTGGCAAAGAGAGCATACAAAAACGGGGCCGAGCGAAACGGTCCCGTTTGTTCTGTTATTACGTATAAACGATATCGTAAGTAGATTTCATGACTCCATTCGCATACTGCTTCATATCCACTAAATCTAGCTTGAGACGTGGCTTAGCACTGCCAAATAGAAGAGTACCTTCCCCGACCATCACCGGATTTACCTTCAGTACTAATTGATCAATCATTTTATGTGCCAACAACGCGCCTGCCAATTCGCCGCCCCCGCACAACCACAGCTTGCCGCTTTCTTGCTGTTTGAGATTCTTGATAAATTCGATGGCATCGCCTTTGACCAGCTCGACCTTAGCGTTGGACTCAAACTGCATGGAGTTAGAAAAAATATAATGCTTGATTCCCTTATAGCCGGGTTCGCCTGGCTTTGCACCGAATTTAAATCCAAACTCGTATGTTTTCGCGCCCATCAACACGGCATCATACTGCTGAATTTCAGATAGAAAGTCCGGTACATGGTCTCCCTCAAATAAGAAGAGCGTGTTGTCAATATTTCCATCCATCATCGCTTGATCGGCAATGAAATTGTCTAACGATACGGCAACATGATAAATTAATGAGGCCATTTGGAAGTCCCTCCTTTTTTCTCCATTTCATTTTATGTGAAAATAATAAGGGCTTGCACGCATTTTATTTGAAGAGGAGGAACGACATGAAACAAATGACGCCAGAAGAACAAGGGCTTCTTGAAGAATTATATAGATCGGACGATAGAAAAGTAGAAATTCTCCACTCCTTGGCCAGGATGGGGGGCATGATCACTCTGACTTTTCTATTACCATTTGCTTTGGAGAAAAGAGTAGAAATACGAAAGGCAGCACTTGCGGCTATCCATCAAATAATGTCACGCCTGCGTAAACAAGATGTAATTGGCTTGGATCAATACATACGGAGATTGACTCCTTATTCAAATAGAAACCAGTTGGCTGCATGGCATGAATTGTTGCCGGAGGAAATCCGGAACTTTTCGGTAAACGATGAGGCAGACCTTCATTTCATCGGAATTTGCAGCTTCCATCGAAACGGCTTTGTAAGGGAAGCGGCGATTGAAGTGTTGTTAAAACAGGTTACGGGTGCGGAGATTCCTTTTTTGCTGATCCGTTTGAATGATTGGCAGCCCAAAATTCGTTATCTCGCGTTTAAGGCATGTAAGCTAAGATTCCGTCCAAATTATGTGAAACACTTTCTCGAATCCAGTTTCTTGTTGAAGCATCTGTCTGCATACTATAACCGTGAAAAGTTCTCCGATTTCCTAGAGGAGATCGACGAAATGTTTCGTCATACAGATAATCGAGACGTGTTACGAAGTGGTTTTCACTCAAAAGACCCGGTTGTTCGGCGATTTTGCTTTGATTTGGCAATCAGCCTTCATGATATCGATCCAGATGAGGTTATTGCAGAGGCTTTGATTCAGAAAGATGCTTTGATCAGACTCCAGACGGTTAGGTATCTGTGCAAACAGGAAGAACATGATCGACTAAGAAGATGGCTCGATCGAATTCGACGTGACGTCTTTCCTTCGATTCGCCAACTGGCTTTGCAAGCTTATGTGGATCGCTTTCCTGAGGAAGCGACCAATGCGTTGCTTGCTGCTCTGCTGGATGGACATAAATCCATCCGCGAAATGGCCCGATTTTATTTAAAAGAAAAGAAGATCGACTTTGCTGCCTTCTATCGGGAAAAATTGGTTGGTACCGAGGAGCAGGTGATATCCATAGCGATTGTGGGAGTAGGCGAAACGGGTGTGAAAGCAGACGATCAATGGATTCTTCCGTTTTTACGCCATGAAAATGAACGAATACAAAGAGCAGCCGTGAAGGCACTCGCCATGCTGAATCCAGAAGACCACATCGAAGTTTTTATCCGCGCTCTACAAATTAATAAACGAAGCGCATCTCGTGAAGCAAGACAAATACTAGCGGATCGGGTAGAGCTTCGTCATGCAGACATGCTCTGGGAGATGATTGAAAAAGATGTGGGCCTTCATGTGAAGAAAAACATTCTCTTCTTATTCTCGAGGATAAACAAGGCAGACAGTATTTCATTATTATTACGGGCATGTGTTGTGCAGGAAAAAGAAATAAGCGATGAGGCAATCCTGTATGTCGAGCATTGGCTATGTGGATATAATAGAAGGTTTTATTTGCGCTTAAAGGATGAACAGCGTGAAAAAATTGACCATACGCTTGGTGAGGTTCGAGAGTTTCTGCCGGAGGATATTGCTGACTCCGTCGAGTCGCTCCTTGCGAAAAGATAAAGAAGGGGCACCTTTATAGGTGTCCCTCTCCTTCGTATTTTCAGTTAGTCCCCAACAATTCTTTTAAGGTGCAATCAATAAACGCGGTATCGACAGGATTAAGTCCAAACCCAGCCAAGTGTCCCCAGATTGATTCAATCGGCTTAAAGGTAGCGTTAGGGATGTGCTTCGTCTCATATTCACTGTCTTCTGGCGTGAAATACAAATCAGTCCGTACGGGCATTACAACTGTTCGTGCTTGGATGCTTCGCAACGCCGTCTCAAAGTCTCCGTTGTACCTATCATTTTTGCTAATGTCGGCATGCTGCCATGTCCACATCATCGCCAGCAAATCGTTTGCATCCGAAGGAAGAAAGCTCTCCTCCCAAAATCCTGAGATAAATTCGGAAAGTGTCTCATAGCCCAAAGCTTTATAGCATGCCTCGCGGTAAAATGGCTGTGAAAACCCCCAACTCGCATAAACGCGCCCTAAGGTACGCAATCCAACCTCGGGAGATGCTGTATACCGCCCGTTATTCCAAGCTACATCGGCCTGCAATGCTGCTCGGATTCCTTCGATGAGGACGATGTTATGCGGCCATGTTTTTGCGGTTCCGGCAAAAGGAGCCAATCGCTCAACCATATCTGGGAAGAGCGCCGCCCAATGAAAGGCCTGAATGGCCCCCATCGACCAGCCTGTTGCCATCGCAATTTTTTGGATGCCAAACCTCTCCGTAATGAGTCGATGCTGAAGGGCGACATTATCATAGATCGTCACGTGCGGAAAATGGGCCTGATCATACGGGCTTGCTGTATTGCTCGGCGAGGACGATAGCCCGTTGCCGAGCATGTTGGGAATGATGATAAAATATTCTTTCGGATTCAAAGCCTTATCTTCTCCGATGAGCCATTCGTTTTGGTAATGTTGGTCTCCAAACGATGTAGGAAATATAATGACGTTATCCTTGGCTGCGTTGAGCGTGCCATATGTTTTGTAAGCAATAAATGCATGCGGTAGAGTCACTCCTGACTGCAAGCGAACATCTCCCAAGTGAAAAATGTCGTAATCCATCTCGCATTGCCCCTTTGTAAGCATGATTTGATTTTTTTCAACTATAAACGTTCCCGTACAGGGGAAAGTCAAGGGAATGACAGATTGGGGTTTTTCCATGTTTAAGATCAGTGAATTTTCCCGATTGAGCAGAGTGTCCTTAAAGACGCTTCGTTTTTATGACCAGATTGGCATTTTGAAGCCAGCGGATATCGACAAAGAGACTGGCTATCGGTTTTATGCAGCAGAGCAATTGGTTACGCTCAATCGAATCCTTATGTACAAGGACTTGGGATTTACGTTGCAACAAATCCAGCAATTGCTGCATGAAGATATGTCCATGGAACAGCGGCAAGGCATATTGAGGCTAAAAGAAAGAGAAATAGAGCTGCTACTTGAAGAGGAGCAAGCACGATTGAATCGAATCAAGGAGCGTCTCCTATGGATCGAGCAAAAGGGCTACGTAGAACAAGAGGTTGTCTTTAAACGAGTCGAACCACAAAAAGTGGTCTCGTTCCGCTCGGAAGGTACGGTGGAAGAGATTCCGATGCTTTTTGATCGGCTGGCTCATTATGCAGGCAAGCAGCAGAGAGGGATGCTTTCTCCCATCGTTTTGTGGAAGGAGTCGGAGCGAGACGAGGCGGCATTCGAATTGGAAATTGGCTATGTGCTCAAACAGGACATTGCTTTGCCATCCGACGTGCTGGAAGTACGAATGCTGCCAGAGGAGCCGATGATGGCCACCCTGGTCCAACGAGTCGAGCCATTCGTTCCTTCTACGGCCTGCATTGACTTGGCCAAATGGATCGAGCGCAATCAGTACCGGATCAAAAAAGATCAGCCAGGCAGAGAAAACTATCTGCAATCCCCACATGGGGGCGACACGTATGTAGAAGTACAAATTCCAATTGAATCTCCATGAAAAAGGCCAGTACCTGTATAGACGACGAGGTACTGGCCTTTTGCCATGTTCATTTGACGCTGGTGGAAGGCAGGTAGTACAGTAAGGTTGATCGAAAATACAGAAAATTCAAAAGGGGAAAGAAGGGAATCCTGCTATGAATAGAAAAGCACGTCGGTTCATTGATCTGAGTGTGCCTCTTGATTGTCTAGCAAAAGAACCGTTTCCACCTGAGATTCAATACAATAGTCATGAAGAAGGGGCTGTCCAAGCTGCGCAGTATTTCGGATTGCAACCAACGGATTTTCCTGAACAGAAGGCTTGGGCGAGTGAAACGGTGACACTCACGACACATACAGGGACACATGTAGATGCACCTTGGCATTACTGGCCTACCTCGGAGGGAGAGCCAGCGAGAACGATTGATCAGTTACCGTTGGAGTGGTTCTACGGAGATGGTGTCCTGCTAGATTTTAGTGAGAAACCGTCTGGTTATGAAATCACGGTGAACGATATGAAACAGAAGCTCGAACAAATCGAATACACACTAAAACCGTTTGATATTGTCCTGATCAGGACGGATGCAGATAAAAGATACTATGAAGAGCATTATTTTCAATCACATGCAGGGGTATCCGCTGAAGCAACACATTGGATCATCGATCAAGGTATCAAGGTAATGGGAACGGATGGATGGGGATGGGATATCCCGTTTTCCGTTCAAGCCGCTGATTATAAACAAAATCCGCGTGATGGCGTTTTATGGGCGGCGCACTATGTGGGAAAAGAGAAAGAGTACTGCCAAATTGAAAAGCTGGCGAATTTGGAGCAATTGCCGAGGCCCTACGGGTTTACCGTGTCTGTGTTTCCTGTGAAAGTGAAAGGAGCGAGCGCGGGATGGGCGCGTCCTGTTGCGATATTTGAGGAAGAGGAGTAGTTGTATAGATATGAATAAGAGAGCGAAGTCACTGTTCCTTGTCATCATCTTCGGCTTCTGTCTCATCATGCTCGCGAATGCTTTTCGGATTTGGTATCCTGCATTGCCATTCGAATCCAAGTCCAAAAGAGAGGTGACGGAGCTTTTGGACGAATACACGGGACCGATCGTCAAATTGACGACGGAGAATAACATCGATTGGTACGGGGCGCAATCCGATCAAGGCTCAGCAGCAGATGCTGTAAAACGAGCAGTGACAGAAAAAGGCTGGACCTTTATCCAACAAGAAGGGGCCGGATACTTTTTTGAACGGGGGAAAGAGCAGATGGTCATCACGTCACAAATGTGGACAGGCAACTATGTGCTATTTCGAATCCCCGCAGGTGTTCTATAGAGGGCTATGCCCGCATCACTTTCCACAACAAATATTTCTCTCGTAAACAAACAGCACAAGGCCGGTATCCCGCAGCTATAGCGGTAGCTTCATCAGCAAAAAATACGCGATGGCGCACATAACCGCCTCGCGTAATGGCTCGGATGGCAGAGGGGCAATCCAGTCGGCCATATATTCTTCCCGGCCTGTAGCCGCCAAATGTACCAGGTGTATCGCTTTTATAATACTGGCGATCGGCTCCCATCAGAGTGTAAGTTTTCGCAGGCATGTGGCTTCCTCCTTTATTGGTTGATGTCGGTACATTCACTTCAACAGGAGGAAGCCATAGCAAGCCCACATGGATTTTTTCCTTACGAGAATTTCGGAATCGCGAAGTAGGCAGACAAACGGTGGTTGATCTGCTCTTCAGAGAGCTCTGGGAACAATCTGGCTTCCTTCACCATATCGTACAGACGCTCCATCGGCTCGCGACCATCGGCTTTCTTTGCCTTCGCGTCGTTTTTGAGCAACTCCCAAATCCCAATTACATACTCGCGTCTGGTGATATCTTGTTTGCGGAAAAAGAAATCGAGGCGTTCCACATGGTCCATGAATTCGTTACCAAAGCGCTTGTCCACTTCACCGCGCAGGAGGGCGATTTCTGCTTCGTACATCGGGCGCTCGTTGCCTTTTTCCTTGCTGATCCAAGGTGTCTCCAGTACAAGCGGCAGGTGGCAAATTTTCTCGTGGTTCACGATGTAATTCAATGCATCAAAGCCGATGAGTCCCGCACCGATTGGCGCGTGTCGGTCTTTGCCTGCCCCGCGGAAGTTTTTGCTGTCATTCAAGTGAACCACGGCGAGACGGTCCAAGCCGATTGTCCGGTCAAACTGTTCCAAGACGCCGTCGAAGTCGTTGACGATATCATAGCCAGCGTCATGAATGTGGCAAGTATCCATGCAGACGGTTAGCCTGCTGTTGTCTTCTACTTTCTCGATGATCGCCGCAATTTCCTCAAAGCTGCGACCGATTTCCGTCCCTTTGCCCGCCATCGTCTCCAACGCGATGTTCACGTTGGTGTCTTTGATGCCTGTCAAAACTTCATTCAAGCCTTCTGCGATCCGGGCGATGCCGTATTCTGCGTCCTTGTCCGTGTATGCGCCAGGGTGCAACACGATATTTTTGACGCCAATGTAGTCGGTCCGGCGAATCTCTTCTTGCAGAAAACGGACAGCGAGCTCGTGAGTATCGTCCTTGTAAGAGCCCAAGTTAATAATGTATGGGGCATGTACAACAATTTCATCCACGCCCTGCTTGGCCATTACTTCTTTGCCTTCTGTAATGTACTGGTCTTCAATCGGCTTGCGGCGGGTGTTTTGCGGCGCACCCGTGTAGATCATAAAGGTACTCGAGCCGTAGGTGGCTGCTTCTTCGGCAGCATTCAGCAGTCCTTTACCGGAGAATGATACGTGCGAACCTATTTTTAGCATAGGATAGAACCTCCTTTGATTAATAAAGAAAACGCCATAAATAAAAAGTAGCGTACGACTCCCAATTCGTCCAAGACTTGGACAGCTCTCGTATTTCTGCTTTTGTCGGTTTTTTTTCTTTGCCTAGTAAAAATTTGATCGCATTGTGCAGACCGACATCGTCAATGGGAAAGGCAGAGGGCATTCGCAGACAGCGCATGAGCACATAGTTGGCGGTCCACGGTCCAATCCCGCGGATGCTGGTCAATCGTTTCTCCGCGGTTCGATAATCTCCTCCGTCCCATAATAGCTCTTTCGATAGTTTCCCTTCAACGATGAGTTGTGCGACGTCAATCAAATACTCGCATTTCTTGGTCGTCATGCGCAATCCATCCAGATCAGCTACGGATAATCCGGCAATCAAATCAGGTGTTGGAAAAAGCCAATATGTCTCGCCTTCGAACTCTACCCGTCTTCCGAATGTCTCTACCAACCGCCGTTTAAGTGTGTACGCATAGGTCAGGTTAATTTGTTGTCCAATGATTCCCCAACTGAGCGTTTCAAACAGGTCGGGAATGCCCATGGTACGCAGCCCATAAAACTTTTCAACGGCCTGCTTTAGAAGAGCATCCCCTGCGGCAAGCTCATAAAACGGAACCAGGTCTCGATCGAGATCGAACCAATCTCGGACATAGCGTGCTACCTCGATCCGGACTTTTTCAGGGGGAAGAGAAGGGCTGAGAAAGCGCACAGTCAATCCTTGGTCGTTATCTGCGTGAATCTCGACCACTTGTGGATCTTGCTCCATCGGGATGGCTTTGTAAAGGCGACCGTTTTGAATGTGAAACATGCATTCGTTGGATGCTCTGGACAAGTATTGAAGATTTTGCGAAAAACTGAATTCCGTAGGTACGGACAAGATCATTTCTTCTCTATTATCGACCCAAGCCGAGTGTGATAGACCGCTTGTCATGCGAAAACCTCCTGTCTGACTTCCTCCTAGTTTTATAACAAGAAAAGCTAACCTGTCATTTCGTTATCTTGCTATTTTAATCTTCTAGCAGTACGGATCACGCAGCGCGGGGGTATACTGTCGGTAAGAGCAAGCGATTTGATAACGGCTATGGCAAAGGAGATGATAGGTGTTGGAGGAACGGGTAACCGATGAGCGATGGCAGGCCATTATTCATAACGATGTGTCTTTCGATGATCAATTTTTTTATGCGGTAAAGACGACGAAGATTTTTTGTAGACCGTCGTGCAAGTCGAAGCCGCCGAAGAGGGAGAACGTGCGGGTTTTTCAACATGCAAGCCAAGCTATGCGGGAAGAATTTCGCCCATGTAAACGCTGCAAGCCTACGGGAGAGAGGCTGCCTGATCGTGAATGGGTGGCACAAATTACACAATACATTGATTCACATTATAACGAAAAGTTGACGTTGGAGCATTTGGCGGATATGTGCCATGGCAGTCCGTTTCATTTACAGCGAACGTTTAAGCGACTCATGGATATGACGCCTGTGGAGTACATTCAGAAAAAGCGGATAGAAAGGGCGGGAGAGCTGCTGGCTCATTCGAACAAGCAGATCGCGGATGTTGCACAATTGGTAGGGATGCCGAATACGCCGTATTTCATCACGTTGTTTAAAAAAATGACGGGCAAGACGCCGAGTGAATATCGCCAACTGAACGTCAAACAACAAACGACATAAGCTGCTCGTGAAATGTGATATCTTTAGAGGTAAGAAGCATCTGCATCCGAGAATAACCACCACTTCCATGAGCGTTTTTTGAAAACGGGACGGAGGCAATTAATAGAAACATATAACATTAAACAACTTTATACAAAGATAAACCTGTAGTAGAATGTAATCAGGTGATGAAAAATGTACTCCATAGGGAAGTTTGCAAAGATGATCGGTGTAACGCCTAAAACGTTAAGGGAATGGGATAAGTCAGG
>NZ_JBIAOR010000018.1:0-87949 GCF_042878995.1 Brevibacillus sp. NPDC003359 | reverse complement strand
GCAAAATTAAAAGGCATGAGCCCGGTACAATACCGCACTCATGCCCAAGCAGCCGCCTAATTAAATGACATGTCTAACTTTATGGGGTCACTTCACATGCAGGCGGATTTTATTTGTTTACGTTTTGCAGCTTGTTCAGCTCTTCTTCGGTCAGTTCGCGATACTCACCAGGAGCGAGTGACGGGTCAAGGTGGAGCGGGCCCATACGAATTCGTTGCAGATACGTGACTTGCAGGTCGAAAGCAGCAAACATCCGTTTTACCTGATGGAACTTTCCTTCCATGATGGTGACGCGAATCTCTGATGTTTCTCCCGAAGAGATAATCTCCAGCTTGGCTGGCAGTGTAGTAAAGTCCTCTAATTCCACACCTTTGGCAAATTCCTGCACATGGTGCTCAGTGACCCGGCCATCGATGTGTGCAAAGTACTCCTTGTCCACTTTCTTTTTCGGGGACAAGAGGCTATGGGAGAGATGGCCGTCATTGGTCAAGAGCAAGAGACCCTCTGTATCAATATCCAGTCGGCCTACCGGATGCACTTTGATTGCCCACTCGTACGGGAGCAAGTCCACTACGGTTTCGTGGACATTGTCTTCTGTAGCAGAAACCACCCCAGGCGGCTTGTTCAGCAAAACGTATACCCAGCGCTTAAAATTAAGCGGTTCGCCATCTACAAGGATTTCCTGCTCCTCGGCAATGACATGCATCCCTGGGTCTGTCGCGACAACACCGTCTACAACGATCAGTCGTTGCTTGACGAGTGCTTTCACTTCCTTGCGGGTGCCGATGGCCATATTAGCTAGCACCTTGTCCAAACGTTCTCGTTTCATATATGTTCCTCGCTTTTCTTCTGATCGGATACCAATCGTTTGTGCTGTTCTTAGTTTGGCCTAATGAGCGGCGCAAATCAAGGGGAATGCAGAGGAATGAGTCTTGCATTTTTGACTGTATTTTGCTATAGTAAATAATGTTTCAGCCAAACCAAATATGGAGAGATACCCAAGTGGTCATAAGGGGACGCACTCGAAATGCGTTAGGCGTCGTGAGGCGTGCGTGGGTTCGAATCCCACTCTCTCCGCTTAGATTCTTCGGATCGAACAGAATGAAGCATATTTTTGCCAGTGTGGCAGAGATATGCTTCATTTTTTTATATCACAAAAACTGTAAGCAAATCTCATTTTTGCGTCTAATAAGGTACAAACCCAAAAAAAGGAGCGTAAGAATGGATTCCGATGATCGAATAGAGCGATGGTTCCAGCAATACGGCAATGATGTTTACAATTACCTCGCGTATTTTACCGGACGTAGAGATGTGGAGGATTTAGTCCAGGAAGTTTTTACGAAGGCACTCAAAGCCCTATCAGGTTACGAAGGCAGAGCACAGCCCAAGACGTGGCTTCTGACCATCGCACGCCATGCAGCTATCGATTATAGGCGAAAACAAAAAATGATGGACTGGTTCCCTGAAAACGTCCTCCGGCTCCTCACTTCCAAAGAGCGTACACCTGAGAAGGCATTGGTGTTAAAGGAACAATTGCAAGAAGTGTATGAAGCAATGAATCGCCTGAAAAGCACGTATCGAGAAGTTCTAATCCTGCGGTTGATAGAGGGAGTATCTACAGTAGAGACAGCAGAAATCTTGGGCTGGAGCGAAGCAAAAGTCAGCACGACGCTTCATCGAGCCATCAAGGAATTGCAAAAACAAATGGGCAATAGCGGCAGGGAGGTCAATCTACATGACGCCATCTTTTGAAGAAAAAGAGATAAGCACAGTGCTGCAATCATTTCCGTCGCTTCAGATGGATGAGGACAAGCGACGTGAAATCGCGAGTCATATCCGTCAAGAAAAGGAGCTGCTCAAACAGATGAAAAGGCGAAAAAAGTATGCCAAGGTCATCGGGGGCGTAGCTGCTTCCTTTGCTTTATTGTTTATCGCTTATCAGTGGATGCCTTCGGAGGTAACTCCATCGGTGCCAAGCGCACAACAGATGAATATAGAGAGGAGTCAAAAGGTACAAGCCGCGGAAACGACATCCCAAACGGATATGGTTCTGACCCTCGATTCACAAATTCAGGAGTATGTCGAAGAAGCGATACATAAGACCGGCAAAGCCTATCAGCCCGAAAATATGACGGTAATCGTTACCGATCCAAATAACGGAGAAATTCTTGGGATGGGGAATCTGAAAAAACAGAATGCCAATGACCGGGTTCCAGACATAGTAAAAGCGAAACCAGATCCTGTGGCCGCATTTCCGATCGTGACGTTGGCGGCTGCTATTGAAGAGGGGAAGTATCATGACAATGAAACTTACGAGTCCGGAACCTACGAGATTACGCCGGGTCAGTTTATAAAAGACAACAATAATGGTGCTGGGTGGGGGCAGATCAGGTATTTAGAAGGAATACAACGTTCTTCCCATATCGCTTTTGCCAAGCTCAGTGAACGGATACCAGAGGACTCGTTACAGCAATATTTTGAACGGTTCGGTTTTGGAATGAAAACGGGCACCGAACAATTAAATGAACAGTCTGGAAAGATACCCAATATGGATACTCCTTATGATAAGGCAATGGCAGCTTATGGACTTGCTGGCTCTGCCTCTGCAATTCAACAAGTAGCCGCTGTCGGGGCCATTGCCAACGGTGGTGAGTTGATGAAACCACATATGACGAAGGAGGAAAGGAATCACATTGACAAAGGTCGTCGGGTCATATCAGAAGAAACAGCCAAGCAGGTTCGAGAGATTTTAGAATCTGTTGTAAAAACCGCCCCCGGTTCGAGTAGAGAATTTTCTATCAAAGGACACGCAGTCGCTGGCCGAACAGGAATAGCAGAGAAACGCGACCAGCAAGGAAAGGTTATCGAAGGAAAATATACGTATTCGTTTATCGGATTTGCACCAAGCGATGATCCAAAGCTATTGGTTTACGTAGCTGTTGATAACCCGAATACAGACCTCTGGGTAAGATTATGGGGAAAAGAAATTGTTGCTCCCCCTTTCAAAGAGATCATGGAAAACAGTTTGCAGTATCTCCAGCAACGATAATCAGTCCATCCGTCAAAAAAGGAAGCATATCGGCATACCCCTAAAGGTATCCGAATGCTTCCTCTCTTTTTTCTCCATCCTATTTCCTACAAAAATAAGGCCCACACCAGTTGGTTTCATGGGTCTTCACATACGTCCACGTAAAGTCCTTATCCACGACATACACATCGTATTCCATTTCCAAGTCCGTGACAGAAAACTTCGCAGCGTTTTCCAAGATCAACACCTCGTTGGAAAGCTGGTAAAACACATAGTACGACTCATGGGCAACTTGCTGAAAGGCTTCATCCGCTTCCTCGCGTTCAAGACAATCCCTCAGCTTATTGCTGAATAAATGCCACAGATACCCCTGGCAGCCGTCTTTATTTTTGAGAAAAATCCTCTCTTTATCTTCTTCGGTCAGATGGTTCGTAAAATGCTTCTCCCATTCTTCCCGTAAGTACGGTCCCCAAATAGTCAGCTCCGTTGTCTTCGTGTTCTTCTCCTTCATCCGATCAGCTAGTTTCATTGGGCGCCTCCATGTTGGTACAAGTTCATCTCTAAGAAAATACGTATGAAAGAGTGGGTCGGTAACGTCTCACCTATTGACAAAGAAAAATTAGGCGCATATTATAATACCCATAGGGGTATATGTATATAGTTGATCAATCACATTTCCAACCAAAACGTAGGAGGTAGACAACATGTCTGTACAACCGAATTTTACCGCTGATAAAACGTTAGATTGCAAAGGCTTGGCATGTCCAATGCCTGTCGTACGCACAAAAAAAGCGATGGAAGAGATGTTACCGGGTCAAGTGATGGAAGTACAAGCGACTGATAAAGGCTCAATGGCCGATTTGAAAAGCTGGGCAAACAATACCGGGCATGAATTTCTGGGGACGATTCAGGAGGGGGAGGTATTAAAGCATTTCCTGCGAAAAGCGAGTACCCATGAGGTGAAGGAGGAGACGGTCTTTCTACGGACTATTTCCAATGAAGAACTGCAAAAAAGGCTGGAAGCCAACGAAAAGCTGACACTCATTGATGTGCGAGAGCCGGCAGAATACGCTTTTCACCGCATTCCTGTAGCCATTTCAATACCCCTGGGAGTATTAGAACAGTGCTTGGATGAGCTACAGCCCGATGACGACATCTTTATCATCTGCCGATCCGGCAAACGCAGCGACATGGCTTGTCAGTTGCTGGCCGAAAAAGGTTTTACCAAAATCACGAATGTAGTACCGGGTATGTCCGGCTGGAATGGCCCGGCAGAAAAACAATAAGGGGGAGATAAAGATGATGGAACAACAAACAAGTGTGAAGGCGATGACAGCACACGAGCTAACGCAGCTTCTCTTTGCGCAGGAGGAATTGTTTATTCTCGACGTTCGCAATACGAGCGATTACGAGGCTTGGCAAATCGAAGGGCATCGAGTAGTGAGCATGAACATCCCTTACTTTGATTTGCTGGATGGGGTGGAGGCTGTTCTTGAGAAAATCCCTGTGAAACAGAAGGTGTTGGTCGTCTGTGCAAAAGAGGGCTCGTCCATTTTTGTCGCAGAGATGCTGGCAGAAGCGGGCTTTACGGATGTTTCTTACCTGCAAGGAGGAATGAAGGCGTGGAGTGAGCATCTGGAGCCAGTGAAGGTGGGTGACCTCCGTGATGGCGGTGCGATTTATCAGTTTGTCCGCATTGGAAAAGGCTGTTTGTCTTACATGATCGTATCAGGAGGGGAGGCAGCTGTCGTCGATACATTGCGGATGACGGATGTATACGAAGCATTTGCAGCAAAGCAGCAATGGACGATCAAGCACACAATCGATACCCATTTGCATGCCGACCATATTTCCGGCGGGAAGAAGCTGGCAGCTCGGCTCGATGCGACGTACTGGCTCCCGGAAAAAGATGCAGAAGAAGTTACGTATTCCTATCGTAAGCTAGAGGAAGGGCAGGAAATCCAGGTGGGCGCAACCAAAATCGCGATCCTGCCGATCTATTCCCCCGGACATACCATTGGGAGTACGTCTTTGATTGTGGATGATACGTATTTTCTCACGGGAGACAGTCTATTCGTAGCTTCGATCGGACGCCCGGATTTGGCTGGGAAAGCAGAAGATTGGGTGGGAGACCTGCACAACACCTTGTATAATCGATATAAAGAGCTACCCGAGTATTTAGTCGTGTTGCCTGCTCATTTTGGTAGCTACACGGAGATTGGTTCAATGGGTGCCGTATCTGCTCGTTTGGGTGACCTGTATCGCAACAATCCAGGACTAACGATTGTGGATGAAAGTGAATTCAGGCATATCGTTACGCATCATTTACCGCCGCAGCCGAATGCGTATCAAGAAATTCGTCAAGTGAACATGGGAAAATTAAAACCGAGCGAAGAGGAAAAACAAGAGATGGAAGTAGGGCCAAATCGCTGCGCCATTCACGATAAATAACGATAACGAGAAGATAAACAGGAGGAATGAAATGATGGCGGATATTGTGGTAGATACAAAGGGCCTGGCTTGCCCGATGCCGATCGTAAAAGCAAAAAAAGCAATGGACGGAATGCAATCCGGTCAAACCATGGAGGTACTTTCGACGGACAAAGGCTCTCTGAACGATTTCACCGCTTGGGTCAAACAAACCGGGAATGAGCTGGTTTCCCATGAGGTTGAGAACGGTGTGTACAAATTTTTAGTGAAAAAGCTGTAGGGAGACAGAAGCGAGCACTTTTGGTTGACCGTTTTGGGAGTGCTCGCTTACTCCTGATTTTCATAAACAATACGTATGCCAAGGTGCGTATAGATTTCTTCTTTGTAGTGGCCATTTGGGCATTGTTTTTCACTGAACAAGGCATTTTTGTTTGAGCGCAAAGGTTCTTGGCAGGTGGGGCACCGATGCTGAAAAATGGATTTGAAAAAGCGAACCATTTAAATCACCTTATTCACAGTTATTTACTTGGGATTAATTTTACTTGAAGATGGTTCATTTGAAAAGAGGGTTGAGCATTCCAATGTGTTAGGTAGGAATGCGAGGAGGATATATGGACGTTATGCTGCTTCTGCTCATGGTCTCTCTCGGTTTTATCGGTTCCTTTTTTTCCGGATTGCTCGGGATTGGCGGAGCGATCATCAGCTACCCGATGCTCCTGTTTATACCACCGGCTCTAGGTGTGGCACAGTTTTCTGCCCAGGAAGTTTCGGTGATATCTATGTTTCAAGTATTTTTCGCGTCGCTGTCTGGCGTACTGGCTTTCCGCAAAAGAAACGGCAAAAACTCTCCTATGATTCATAAAGGACTCGTCAGAGATATGGGTGTAAGCATTTTGACGGGTAGTTTGATTGGTGCTGCACTCTCCCAATACTTGTCGAATGAAAACATCAATTTGGTGTACGGGATACTGGCGATCATCGCCGTGATTTTGATGCTCGTGAAAAATAGAGGAACAGAAGGGGCAGCAGGGGAAGTCGCATATAACCGCGTCATTGCTGCTGGTACTGCGTTTGCCGTGGGAATCGTATCTGGGATTGTCGGTGCAGGGGGAGCGTTCATCCTCATTCCGATCATGCTGACCGTGTTGAAAATACCTACGCGGGTGACGATTGCCTCATCTTTGGCTATTGTATTCATCTCCGCAATCGGTGGTGTGATCGGGAAGCTGTCGGGTGGGCAAATTCCGCTCTTGCCCGTTTTGTATACGGTCATCGGAAGTGTCTTGGGGGCACCGGTGGGTAGTATGGTCAGCGCCAAGAGCGATGTGAAATATTTGCGTTATGGCCTGATTGTGCTGATCTGTGGAACGGCGATCAAGATTTGGAGTGACATTCTATAAGGAAAGATGCTTTTTTGTGCAAAGGCTTCTTTCGTTTATTTTTATACCTATACAAGTATAAGTATCGTAAAGGAGTGTTCTTATATGGAAAAACAAAAAGAAAAAACGACGATTGTGCTGTTCAGCGGCGACTTGGATAAAGCGATTGCAGCCTTCATTATTGCGAACGGAGCTGCGGCCTATGATCATGATGTCACGATTTTTTTCACCTTCTGGGGACTGAATACCATGCGCAAGGACGAGATCGTAAAGGTAGAAAAGGGGTGGCTTGAAAAAGCGTTCGGTTGGATGATGCCAAGAGGCGCCAAGAAGCTCGGCCTGTCTAAAATGAACATGATGGGCATGGGACCAGAGATGATCAAGCATGTCATGAAAAAACACAATGCCCTGACGCTTCCACAACTTATCGAGCTGGCTCAGGAGCAGGGAGTGAAGCTGGTCGCTTGTACGATGACGATGGACTTGCTCGGTCTCAAACAGGAGGAATTGCTCGACGGAATGGAGTATGCAGGTGTAGCTGCTTATTTGGGGGATGCGACACAGGCAAAAGTAAACCTGTTTATTTAAAACAGCTGGCGTAGGTGCTTGGCTTGACATTGCCTGTATTTCGCATAAGATACCTGTATATGTATGGTGAACAAGCAGATACGTATGCCTTGTCGTGAAACAGGAGGAATTCATATGGATTACAACTACAGTGACGATATCAAAAGACGTTTAAAACGAATCGAAGGGCAAGTCCGCGGTGTGCTGAAAATGATGGACGAGCAGAAAAACTGCAAAGACGTGGTCGCGCAGCTCTCCGCTGTTCGCAACGCTTCAGATAAGGCTATTGCCCAGATTGTAGCGGAAAACCTGCAACGCTGTTTGTTAGAAGAGCAGGCTGCTGGAGGAGACACGAGCAAGCTGGTGAAAGAAGCCGTAGAGCTTTTGGTCAAGAGCCGTTAAACCGATTTTGGAGAGGAGCTTCCTATGAGTTTCACTACGATTCTTTTGCTGTTAGCCTACGCGATCATCATTTGGTATTTGGTCTCTCGCTTCCTTCCTGTAAAGGGATTGGAAAATCTCAAGTCAGATCAGTTCAAGGAACGGGTCAACCAAAAAAGCAGAGTGCTGCTCATTGACGTACGCGAACCGCACGAATATAAAGCCGGTCATATTCCATCAGCGGTGAACATCCCTTTGTCTCAGCTCGACCATCGTGCAAAAGAAGTTTCCAGCAAAAACGATATATTGCTGTACTGTCGGAGCGGGATGCGTAGTAAGCAGGCAGCAAAAATTTTAAAGAAACACGGCATTCCTCAGATGGCCCATCTACAAGGCGGGTTCATTACTTGGAGTGGTCCGACGAAAAAGAAATAACAGCTAGCACCTGGTGGATGTTTGAATCCCCGGGTGCTTTTTTCATGCGATAAAAAAACAGGGTTGACATTTCGTTTCGTTGTAACTACAATGATTACAACAAGGCGATGCGGTAAACGCCTATTCTTTTCGAAAGAGTTGTAACTGATTTGGTTACATCTATAACATACAAAATGGAGGAATATCATCATGAAGATTGCAATTGTAGCAGCAAGCGGTAAAGCAGGTAAGGTAATTATGAAAGAAGCGCTGGATCGTGGCCATCAAGTGACAGCGATTGTGCGTGATGCATCCAAAATCGAGCAGGCAGACGTAGCTGTGATTCAGAAAGATGTGTTTGCCCTGACAGCGGCAGATTTGAACGGTTTTGACGTAGTCGTGAATGCTTTTGGTGCACCAGCAGGTCAAGAACATTTGCACGTAGAATCAGGGAAGGCTTTGATTGAAGCGTTGAAGGGCGCTCCTTCTACACGTTTGCTGGTTGTAGGCGGTGCAGGCAGTTTGTTTGTAGACGAAGCCAAAACACTGCGCCTCGTAGAAACTCCTGATTTCCCTAAGGCATACTTGGCAACGGCTCAAAAGCATGGAGAATACTTGCATGTATTGGAAGAGTCAAACGATATTCAATGGACCTATATCAGTCCATCTGCCTTTTTTGACCCAGCGGGGGAGAGAACAGGTGCGTATCGACTCGGAAAAGACCATCTGTTAGTAAACGCTAGCGGACAGAGCTATGTGAGCTATGCTGACTACGCAGTGGCGTTGCTCGATGAAATTGAAAATCCGAAGCATCGCAATGAGCGCTTCACAGTAGGCTCCTAATCTCGATTGATATTAGGCTCTACCATAACAAAAAGACCAGCTTCCTACTAAAGGATAGCTGGTCTTTGTTGTGTAACGAGCTTATCTGCCAATCCAACCGACGAATGGGTAGGAGAATGGGCGTCCATTTAAGGAATAAATGATACCTTTAATCGGGTAGTAGATCGCCATCAGTCCAAACACAATCAGGAACGGAATCCCAATCAACAAGAAGGTGAAGAACCAGGAAATAGCGATGAGTACCGTCATAATGATGTGGAAGAACAAAGCTTGCAGCGCCATATTTTTAGCGTCACGATTTTGTACAAGTAGCCAGACAACAATGGGCACAAGGATCGGTGCAAAAAATGTGCTAGCGTGCGTTATGACTTTTACACCTTTATAATCCATAAATAAGTCCTCCTCGATTAGATGGTAAACTTGATCTACTGTTATTGTAACGTATCGAAATAACTCGAAAAACCATCATGAGCGTGATTATTTGATCCGACTATAGACGGAGGAATTTTTATTTCCATTCGTTTACTGTTATAGTAGTAAGAAAATCTTTCGCTTTTGGTAGATAATTCGTAATGTTTTTTGGATATGATGGAGAATAAGCAAACGAAAGAAGGGAGCATATAGACATGATGATCGATTGTCATCATCCATCCAGCATGAAGGATCGGCTGATGTTCTTCTATAATTTTTTGCAGTCACCAGGCCAAGTAGGCAGTATTACTCCTAGCTCCCGTGCGCTTTGTAAACAAATGGTGGCGCCCATTGATTGGGAGCAAGCACATACAATTGTGGAATTAGGGGCAGGAACGGGTATTTTTACGAAGTGGATTGAGAAAAAGAAAAAGCCGGAAGCCGCACTGGTATCTTTTGAAAAGGAGACCAAGATGCGCAAAAGGTTGGAACCACTATTTCCCGATGTACGATTCCACGAAGATGCGGTAGATTTGAATCGGGTTCTTTCGGAAGCGGGATTGGGCAAGGCCGACTGTATTCTGTCCGGACTGCCATTTGCCAACTTCCCGCAAGAGCTGCGTGATCAAATTATGAATCAGGTATATCATGCGCTAAAACCAGGCGGAGTATTTGTCGCCTTTCAATACTCGTTGCAAATGAAAAAGCAGCTTTCCTCTGTATTTGAGCAAGTATCGGTGAAGATGGTTCCATTGAATCTGCCACCTGCCTTCGTCTATATTTGTCGGAAGGATGATGGCAAAGGTGTCGGCTAGGAGGATTTCTGAATGATTGTCGATATGCTGTCCGAGTCTGTGGGTCAGTTTGGTTATTTTGCTCTTTTCTTTATGTTATGGCTAGGGATTGTCGGTATGCCGATTCCTGACGAGGTGATCGTGCTGTCTGCAGGAGTGCTGACCTCGATGGGACTTCTGCATGTTATTCCTGCATTTATCGCGACCTATTTGGGTGTCGTGTCTGGGCTGTCATTGGGATATGTGCTCGGGAGATGGCTAGGTGCACCTGCACTGAACTGGATTAGTCGTAAAAAAGGAATGAACAAGTACGTAGATCAAGCGCAGTCGATGCTCGATCGTTACGGCAGCTACGCCCTATGTATCAGCTATTTCTTTCCTGTCGTCAGGCACGTGGTTCCTTACTTGGTCGGGATCGGGAAAATGACGTTTCCACGGTACGCCCTGTTTTCGTACACAACCGGCTTTGTATGGACGCTGATCTTGTTTTTGGTCGGTCATTTTATGGGGAATAAGGTGGAGATGCTTACTTCCTATGTGACCTTGTTGAATAATCGAACCGTGATTTTCTCTGTTATAGGTATACTGGTACTCATTGGTGCTGCTTATTATGGATTTACCGTTTGGAGAAAACAAAAAAGCATGGCAACTACGCCACAGCCTCTGATGATCGATCGTGATCAAAAAGAGTAATCCGAATGTAATCATAACGAAGTCAACAACCCTCTGCGTGGTGCAGAGGTTTTTTGCTTTTTATCATAGAAAAAGCCCATCCGTATATGCTGCAGTGGCACAATGGATGGGCTTTGGGTCAACGATTATGAGGTGGCCTTGTTTCTTCGAATGTTTCGCTTGCGCAGCCATTCTGGCAAGATGATACCGAATAAAATGATCACGACACCACTCACTTGGAGCATAGAGACAGATTCATTCAGAATGATATAAGAAGAGAGCACAGCCATAGGCAACTCAGCTGCTCCTAATATAGCTCCCATTCCCGGCCCTATGTGGGGCATACCATAATTGAAAAAAACCGTCGGGATCAAAATACCGAAAAAGGCGAGTAAAAATACGTATGGAAACAACCCGTCCAACAATGCTCCATTGAATAGAAAAACAGGCGGATAAATCAGGCTGGCTAACAGAAAAGAGCCCGTCGCCATGCTGGAACTACGAATCCACGGATTAACAGCAATGGCGGTTTTCCCGCTGAACAAAATAAACAACGTAAAAGAAACGGCTGAGAGAAGACCGAATACGACACCGAGGACATGAAATTGGGCCAATCCGCCGCTCTCAAAAATTCCTCCTGCTAGAAGGGTCCCTATCAGCAGCAACAGGAGGGAAAAAATCGTCTCCTTTTCAGGCATCCGGCGAGTCATCACAGCTTCAACCAGCACGCCCATCCATGTGAACTGAAACAAAAGGACGATGGCGATTGAGGCTGGGATATATTGCAGAGCATTGTAGTACATAATTCCCGTGGAACCGACACACAGACCTACAGCGACCAATAGTAGCAACTGGCGAAGGGAGAACTTGGTCCGCAGGAAGAAAAGAGCGGGTATCCAGGTGAGCACAAAGCCCAAAAACATTTGCCCACCAATTACCTCTGCGGGCGAATATCCTTGATTGTAAGCAAGCTTTACGATGGTTGATAGTATGCCGTAACTACATGCTCCGAGAAAAACCAGGAGGATGTATCTCATCTGATGCATCTCCTCACATACGATAATAATTCTTAGTTAGGATATTACGACGGCGTCCGTTTGTCTATGGATGAAGAAGATTCCATTTTTGGTGCGAACAAAGGTTTACATTTGATCCCAGCGGGAAATAGTGAAGTACACAATGTAAATATAACCGCTACAAATGGAGTATCGATATGCTTGGTGAACAGCTCAGAATAAAGGGGGAGGCTTGTGTACCTGAAGTGGAGGGATCGATTATTTTCCACATTTTTATTGCTGGTTCTTAGCCCCACTCTTCTTATCTGCTTTCTTTTTTACGAAGAAGCCCAAGAAGCAGTATTTGAACTATACGAGACGAACATGGATGCGAATATGGCGCTTGTTGATGAACGCCTCCTGTCCCTTTTTCAGTCTATCCAAAAGGATACCGACGAATTGGCGAATAAATTAATCTTGCGTACGTCAGAGGATCCACCCCTTGCAGAAGGAAATAGGAATGAATCTAGGCGCGAATGGACAACGGAACAATCCGTGGAATATCAGTTCAAGCGTTTCGCTCGCAATCAAAACGTAGTAGGAAATATTGTTTTTCTTGGGGACGATGGGAGTGTGCTATCGTTAGACGAAGACAAGAGATGGAGTGAAAAAAAACCATTGTTTTCGCTGGAGCGAGAGCAGTGGGGAACCGGGGTAGTTCTGTTTTCAAGAAAGGAGCAAGAGGGTGGCCCAAAAGCATATTTTCTCGGGAAGCGCATAGAGGATCCGAATAAAAAAGTGGCGGGGCATTTATTCGTGGAAATCGATCTGGACAAGCTGACAGACTGGCTCCGTACCTATGTCGTCCCAAAAGAGTATGGTATGATGGTCCTTTTGCCCTCCCGAACCATTTTAATTCACACCGATAAAGAGAAGATTGGGCACCCTATATCGAAGCTTCCTTATTATGAAACGGTGAAAAGTCAGTGGGAACATGTAAATGAAGATGGGATATTTTCTTTGCTCATCGAAGGCAAAGACATTTACGTATATCGTCGCGTTTCTGAAAAAAGCGGTGGTGCTTATTTTGAATGGTTGCCAAGAGACGGTATTAATGAACGGTTAGCGCGATTAAATCTTATCTTTTTTTTCACACTCTTCTTGATCGTTCTATTTGCCTGTTATGTGTCTCAGCGTTTATCCAAATGGATTGGCGAGCCAATTTATAACCTAGTGACTGCCACTGACTCCCTGCTGAAAGGTGATCTTTCCATACGTGTCCCGATAAAGGGCATGAAGGAAATTACCTTGCTGGAAAATAAATTCAACACCATGGCAGAACAGATGCATGCTTTAATTGCACGAGAGCGGGAGTATTCGCAAAAGAGCCTGGATCAAATCGTCCGCAGCTTTTATTTGGCGGTAGAGATGAAGGACCCCTATACAGCGGGACACACAGAAAGAGTTACGCACTACGCACTTATTATTTACGATTATTTACATCAACAGGAGCACCTTACGTTGTCACGTGATGATTTACGCTACGCTGGTTTAATGCATGATATCGGTAAAGTAGCCATACCCGATCATGTCCTACTGAAAACTGGAAAGCTATTGCCTGATGAGTATGAATGCATGAAAAGACACTCCATTATCGGTGGAGAAATTGTGGAACAGATAAAAAGCCTGTCGCATGTCAGTCCAGGGGTGAGGCATCATCACGAGCGATGGGATGGACATGGCTACCCGGATCAGCTCAAAGGAGAAGAGATCCCGCTGATTGGGCGTATTCTGGCTGTAGCCGATACGTTTGATGCGATGACTTCTACACGTTCCTATCGCAAAGCCATGTCTGCAAAAGAGGCGTACGAAGAAATCTTGCGATGCCAAGGCACACAATTCGATCCTTCCATTGTAGCGGTTTTTAAAATAGCGTTTGAGGATGGGGCAATTGAGATTACCCAACCGACAGATTGTAAGGGAAGAGTTAGTAAGGATAGAGAGATTTCCTAGCACTGGATAGCTTTACTCCTTGCTATCGGCTACTAACTTTGGTATTCTAATTCTACCGTGCTAGACGGGGAGGTTGCGGTGCCCTGTAACCTGCAATCCGCAATAGCAGGGTTGAATTCCTATCCTAGGTTTTCTTATGTGAGGCTGCCTTATGGCGGCGGTGTTGAGGAGCGGGTCCTGTGCAACGCGAACCCATGAATCTGGTCAGGTCCGGAAGGAAGCAGCCATAAGTGGATCATCGCGTGTGCCGCAGGGTAGCCTGCTCTGAGCTGCTACCATAAGTAACGCTCGGATAAGAATTATCGAAGATAGGTGCACGGTACTTATCACGCATGTACAGATAGCATGTTTCCTAAGGGAAGCATGCTATTTTTATTTTGCGATCCAATTATTTTTTGTTGGAATTTGACGATAACTAGCGAAACATTTCCGTGCTTTTCAAGTGGATAGAATGAAGGTTTTGCGAGCATTTTCACGAATTTTCATAATAGGCGGAAAGGATTTTGGTTTCTTTCCTTTCAAAATACGTCATAGGCCAGGAGGGACAAGCTATGAGTGCACTTTCTTCGTTACATCTCGTTGGCTCGTCCGGTCGATTGCAGCGGTTCATGCATCAACTGCCTACTGCCGTTTTATTGGTGAATCAAGCGGGTAGTATCGTGGAGGTCAACGAACAACTGCTTCGTGTAACCGGATTTTCACGCGATCAACTTGTTAATCAGCCTATCAGCACTCTTCTTCCCCATCGAGGTTCCATGGAGCATCTTTATCAGGAATATTTGCGAAGGGAAGAAGAAGTGGGAACCAAAGGCGAGGTCGAACTGGAATGGTGTGATAAACAGGGGAGATGCAGGAACACTTCTGTCATGATCATGGCTCAGCAAGCAGAAGAGATTCTGTACATGATCCATTTTCCCCAACTCGCAAAAGAAAGTGACCAGCTTTTGTCGCAACGATTGCTGACCAAACTGACCTATGATACAAGCATGGGCTTGTTTATCCTCGACGAGAAATCGATCATTATCGAAGCCAGTCAGTCGGCGTGCAAGCTGCTGGGTATGGAGAGACTGGATGTCATCAATAAACACGTCGATCAAGTATTTAGCGGCATCCCCGAACCACATCGGTTCATTAAAAAAGAACTGTTGGAAGGCGTGAAGCTGCAAAATGTCGCGACTTCCTGGACGAATGACAACCAACGCTATGAGCTGATTGTCGACGCAAATACACTCCAAGACGAGTCAGGCAAAACAGTAGGGGCGTTTATTCTTTTCAAAGACATTACAAATCTGCGATCCTTCGCCCAAAAGCTCGAGCGGAATGAACGCTTGGCGATGATCGGGCAAATTGCTGCTGGTACAGCACACGAGATTCGCAATCCACTTACCTCGATCAAAGGATTTCTGCAAATGTTCCTCAAGTCATTCGGTGACAGCGGCATGGAAAGGGAGAAAACGTACACCGAAATCATGCTCACCGAAATCAATCGCATCAATTCTTTAGTCAGTGAATTCCTACTATTGAGCAAGCCGCGTAATATTCAATATTCCATGGTCGACTTAAATACCGTTTTTGAAGAAATTTTGCCGATCGTCGAGTCACAGGCGAATCTGTACGGAATTGATGTCCAGTTTGCCTCTCGCGGCAAGCTTCCAATGGTTGTCGGGGATACCGAGCTGTTGAAGCAAGTGTTCATTAATATCTGCAAAAATGGAATAGAAGCAATGGGAGAGCAAGGGTCGCTTCGGATTTCCCATCATTTCGATCAGGATGGCGACAAAGTGAGTATCGATATCCACGATACAGGTCCGGGCATCCCGCTTTACATTATTGATAAGATTTTTGATCCGTTTTTTACGACAAAAGAGGAAGGGACAGGGCTCGGATTGTCTGTCTGCCAAAAAATCATTCACGATATTGGCGGTCAAATCCGCGTCTCCTCCAAAGGGTTTGGGACGACCTTCCATATCATGCTGCCGTATTAGGAGTAGAATGCGTCCCGCACAATTGTGAACGGGGCGTTTTTCTGTGAGACATGTCCGTTCACTTTGTACGAACGGTGGCAATCGTGTATACTGAATAGGATATAGAAGAGGACTGTGCAGATGGGGAGTGTCACACGAACATGGCTTATACCGCGCTATACCGCGTATACCGACCGCAGACTTTTCAAGACGTAGTCGGACAAGAGCATGTTACGACAACCTTGCGTAATGCTTTACGCGAAAATAGGCTGTCCCATGCCTATTTATTCAACGGTCCCCGAGGTACGGGAAAAACAAGTGCAGCCAAAATTATGGCGAAAGCAGTGAACTGCGAGCAGCCCATAGATGGCGAGCCATGCAATCAATGCGATACGTGTAGAGCCATCTCCAACGGTTCTGTAACGGATGTGCTGGAAATCGACGCGGCATCCAACCGTGGTGTTGAAGAGATCCGCGACATTCGCGACAAAGTGAAATTTGCCCCAAGCGACGTCAGGTATAAAGTGTACATCATCGATGAGGTGCATATGCTGACGACAGAGGCATTTAACGCTTTGTTAAAAACCCTCGAAGAGCCGCCGTCTCACGTCATTTTTATTTTGGCGACGACAGAGCCGCACAAGCTTCCGGCGACGATTATCTCTCGTTGTCAGCGCTTTGATTTTCACCGAATCCCGTTGAAAGTGATGGTCAATCTTTTGCAAGGGATTTGCCAATCACAAGGGGTACAGGTGGAGGAGCAGGCCCTGCAACTCGTAGCGAAGATGGCTGAAGGTGGAGCCCGTGATGCTCTTAGCTTGTTGGACCAAGCGATTAGCTATAGCAAGGACGAGGTTCGTGCTAGTGATATTATGCAGATTACGGGCACAGTTGCCCAATCTTACTTTTCTGTGCTTGCGCGACATATTGCCGAAAACGATGTTGCCGAGGTCATGGAGCAATTTGATAGAGTCATGGTGCAAGGGAAGGACCCGGAGCAATTCCTGCACGATTTTCTCTACTATTACCGCGATATGCTGTTATTGAAGACAGCGCCGCAGTTGGAAGAGATTGTCGAGCGGACCATGATTGATGATCAGTTTGCAGAGGTTGCAAAACTGTACTCGTATCCGGCGCTTTACGCAGCGATTGAGACCTGCAATCAAGCTTTGTCGCAATTAAAATGGTCGACCTATGCGAGGGTGCTGGTTGAACTGACCCTTGCCAAAATGTGCCAGCCGAATGCAAATGCGACAGAATCTGTGGGAGCCTCACCAGTCAACAGCGAGGAACTGAGCGCGATGTCCAATCGTATCCGCGTTTTGGAAGAGCGTTTGGTTCAAGTGATGCAAGGTCAGGTGAGCATTCCCGGCCAGCAAAAGGCCGAGGAAACCCGCAAGAACGAGCCAAGGCGCATAGCTGCGGCTTCTGGTGGTTCACGAACTCCGCTGAATCGAGTCAGGGAAGTCGCGAAGGCCATGGATGAGAATTTGACGAGACAGGTACGCGGGCAGTGGAGTCAAATTTTGACCGAACTGAAAAAGATCAAGATCCAGTACCAGGCTTGGCTAGTCAATGGTCAACCGGTAGCTGCCGGCAATGATGCCGTTGTCGTAACCTTCAACAGTGCCATCCATTGCGACAAGACGATGGAGGCAGAGCTTCGGAGCGTGATCGAGCGCGTTATGTCTACGATGCTGGGCAGACCTTTGCAGCTCCTGTCTGTCATGGAGGAAGAGTGGCAAAGTGTAGACCAGCAGGTTGGTCAAAAAGACGCTTCTGACGAGCCGGAAGAGGACCCGTTTTTGGCGGAAGCCATCAAGCTCGTTGGAGAAGGTCTTGTTGAAGTCAAAGACTAAATCATACACTCATAACCATTTAGGGAGGATACCTCAATGAAAAATATGCAGCAAATGCAACAAATGATGAAGCAAGTGAAAAAAATGCAGGAAGAAATGCAAAAAGCGCAAGAAGGCTTGAAAGAGAAAATCGTGGAAGGCTCTGCTGGTGGCGGTGCTATCACGGTGAAAGTCGATGGACATAAGCAAATCAAAGACATCGTGATCAAACCAGAAGTAGTAGACCCTGAAGATGTAGAAATGCTGCAAGACCTGGTGCTCACTGCTGTGAACGATGCACTGCGCAAAGCAGATGAAATGGTAGGCAAGGAAATGGGTAAATATACCGGAGGCATGAACATCCCAGGCCTGTTCTAAAAATTGGGCAGGAAAAGAGGAGTAGGCGATGTTTTATCCAGAACCGGTCTCAAAGCTCATTGATGGTTTTATGAAATTGCCCGGCATCGGTCCCAAAACGGCTGGGCGGCTTGCCTTTTTTGTAATCAATATGAAAGAGGACGACGTGCTTGATCTGGCAAAAGCATTGGTCAATGCCAAGCGTCAGCTTCATTACTGCTCGGTCTGCAACAATATTACCGATCTCGACCCTTGTCATATTTGTCGGGACAAACGTCGCGACGGCTCAGTCATCTGTGTGGTGCAAGAGCCGCGAGATGTGGTAGCGATGGAGAAGACGAGAGAGTTTGAAGGGTATTATCACGTTTTGCACGGGGCGATTTCTCCTATGGATGGGATCGGTCCGGAGGATATTCGCATTCCTGACCTGTTGAAGCGCCTAGGTGACGAGCAGGTGAGGGAAGTCATTTTGGCGACCAACCCGAATATCGAAGGGGAAGCGACAGCGATGTACATTTCCCGGCTGATTAAACCTTTTGGCATTCGCGTGACACGTATCGCGCATGGCTTGCCAGTCGGTGGAGATTTGGAGTACGCCGATGAAGTCACGCTGACCAAAGCATTGGAAGGCAGACGCGACTTGTAAGGAAATTTAAAAAGTCGTCCTAGACATAGTACGATAAAGATAGAAAAGAAGACGGGGGCTGCCTGTCTTTTTTTCGTTCTAGGAGGAGGATGCTGTATGCCGGTTATTCATATGGAGTTTTTGATACATGCACCGCAACAAGTTTGCTTCGATGCTGCCAGAAGCATAGATTTGCATATGGAATCGACCGCCAGTACGAAGGAGAGAGCGATTGGAGGAGTAACGAGCGGGCTGATAAACCTGGGGGAGACTGTTACCTGGGAGGCCATTCACTTCGGTATCAAGCAGAATTTGACGGTGAAAATCACAGAGATGGAGGGACCGCGCTATTTCGTGGATGAGATGGTTGCTGGTGCATTCAAGCGGTTTCATCACACGCACGAGTTCATTCCGATAACGGACAATCAGACGAGGATGATCGATATTTTTGACTACACATCTCCGTTGGGTATGTTGGGAAAGTTCGCGGATTGGCTGTTTTTGGAGGCGTATATGACGCGGTTTTTACGGACGCGCAATGAATATCTCAAGCAAGTAGCAGAAGCACAGATAAAAGCTTTGCAATCTTGATAGAAATGCCGGACTTTTTTGAATGGACGAGACATACAGTGAAATAGGAGCGTGAGGAGATGCTGACAGGACCAGGACTGTCGCTTGCGAGTGGGGTACGGCGACAAAAGTCCACTCCGTGGGCGATCATGCTGTTTATTGGGTATTGGCTCATGTTTGCTGCGGAGTTATCCATGATCCGTTTTCACAAGGGAGAAGACGGAAAGTGGGTCGCTACCACCGTCGGGCAACCGGAGGTATGGCTAGGATTACTTGCATTTGCAGTGACGGTATTTAGCTTCATTGCGACCGTTGGTTTCATTGTGAGCTTGCTCCGAGAAAGACGGGAGGCGACGTCATGGCTGTGGCAATATGACGGGCTTGCAGGGAATGATGTGTTGCATATTGTAGCTTGGTTGCATGTGTTTCAAACGGGCGTACTGCTGTTGTATGGGTTTCTACTGGAAGGCTCCTTCTTTTCCACGGGCACGATCGGAGGCATATTGGAATCTGCCATTTTTCAACTGTTCCTCTTGATTTTGATTCCGATGTGGTTTCGTGGACGACTAGGGGAAATCGGCGTTCGTAGACCTGTACGACTAGGCCGGATGCTGTTGATGCTCGCTGCGCTGTTTCTTTTGATTGCACTGGTGATGGATGCGGTGGTGACGAACCCGATTGCGGACTGGTTTGGACTGTCTCTGTCATCAGAGCGAGAGCAGCAGATCGAAAAAGAGATTGTGCAGGCGAAGGAAACAGATATTTTGGCGGCGCTCACCTCACTTCTGGTCATTGGCATGTTGGTTCCGATTGCGGAGGAGATTTTGTTTCGCGGCGTGATTCAGACTTATCTGGTTCAGAGAATTGGGCCAATTGTGGGTATCTTCCTGAGCAGTCTCTGGTTTGGGCTCCTGCACATGGATATTGCCCTGTTCGCTCCGCTTTTTGTCATTGGACTTTTACTCGGATTCGTTCGACATCGGTACCAATCGATATGGGGAGCCGTTTTACTGCATGCGGTGAACAACATGACTGGAGTACTTTACTACTTTCACTGAGGGGGAAGCTTGCAGGTGAGTAGGTGGAGAAAAAAGGCGCGGTACGTGGTGGAATGGAATGAAGCGAGTTTGGATGTAGCGGTCAATCAGGCGCGAGTGGACTGGCAGCATGCCCGCCATCTTGTGGAGATCAGTGAACCGGATGGCGGTTTGGATGATGTCATTTATTATTTGCATGTGACCGAAAAACGGTATATGTATTTGCTCGCGCAAGCAAAGCGCGAGAGGAATCGCCAACAGGCATAGGAGGAAAGCCGATGACTACAGGGTGGGTTATAGCTCTGATTGTAGTTGGAATTTTGCTGGTGATTGTCGCCAGCAAATCTGTCACGGGCCCGATCAGGTGGATTGGATTTGGGATCATGCAAGTCGTGATTGGCGCACTACTGCTGTTTTTCACCAATCTGGTTGGAGAGTTGGCTAACTTCTACATCCCGATCAATCCGGTGACGGCTCTGCTCGTCGGACTTCTCCGATTGCCTGGATTGGCTGCGTTGATAGTCATCAAGCTATGGGTTATGTAACGGTAGGTCGATGCGGTTTATCCATCGGTAAGCAAAAAAGCAACGCCGCGATCCTCGTATTTCACCCGGCTACGGCCTGGCTGGCGAAAGGAAGCAAGGAGGGCGAAGAGGCGTGGGAGCGCGACGATCAACGTTCCGCTGATCAAGGTGAGCGCGTATCCTTCCGAAAGCCACACATAAGCCCCGGCAGCTATCGCCATACTTCCCACGATTACCGTCAACTCACTGCCCCGATAGACAGATAGCGGGATGGGAAGCGGATAGCCTGCTCCCCACCACGGAGAGACGAGCATATCGGCAGTTGTCTTTGGCTTATGGCCGCGCAGAAGGGCATAGAGTCGAAATAAGACCAAATGACAGATCGGTATGACAGGTAGAATAGCTAACGTCATAATCAACGTATAAGCGGGAACTTGAAGCATGAAAGAGTGCGATATAAGGGACAAGCCTATTAACAACAGTTGAAAAAGGTAGCCGACGAATCGCCAGCGAAAACGATAGAGCAGCTTGTAGCTATAGATCGTATGGGCGGCGGTTTCCTTCATGAGAAGTCACTTCCTTTTACAGCGGTCTGGATGAATGAAAGTCTGCGTTTCCATTATCGCACAGTCATAAATCTTGAGAAAGCTCATACAACGAATGAAACAAGCCGTTTGTCTAAGCTGATTAGACTGACGGCTTTTTCTTAACGAATGTTTTTATGGGAAGGATAAAAGGAATGAAATGCCATGAGGAGGAGGTCCCTTGTGTAAGGAAAGCGTGAGACTGTGGGTCATTTCAGAGGAGGTCGTGACCAGACACGGCAGTGAACTCGGAGCATGTGGAATTGAGCTGGTTGTTTGCAGCGCAGATGCCTTCCAAGAAGGCGCCGATGGATTTCTGCTGACAAAAGTGAGTGATGGCAAGCTTTTGCAGGAAAGGAAGCAACAGCTGGGAACGAAGCCATGGCTCACCCTTGTCTACGGAAGCGACGTGCCATACGACTGGGCGAATACTTTACATATCCAATACGAGCACACCGGGGAGCATGAGGTCATTCGCATGGCGTTTTTTACCCAGGATCGTGCTTTGCTTGGAGGGGAACCCAATGGGAAATGGATGCGGTTTCTCTGTAAGCTGCTCGCTCGTTACTCACTGGTGACAATGGTATGCGGGATGCGGGAAGTGGATGAAGCTCTTCGGCAATTACCTCGCTATTTGACGTGGAAGGAGCAGTTTTACATCGAGCTTGGTGCCAGCTGTGATGAGAAGGGAATTTCTCTGCTGCAAGTTAGTCGCGCGCTCGGTATGGACAAACGAGTCGGCCAGGGCTGGCTATACTCTTCCCGCCAAGACTCTTCCCTCATCGTTCGATGGCTCGAAAAAGAATGTAGGCTCGTTCTACAAAAAGCGAATATACAGCGGATTGTTCTTTGGGGAGAGTATGCGCTATGGGAGCAAATGCCAGTAGGCTGGTTGGCTGAAAAAGACGTTGCGGTGTACCCGGGGGAGGACAAGCCAATTCCGAACAAAAGGATGACTGGTTGGACGTTATGCGATTCGTGGCAGGACGCTGTAAAGGACGCAGATTTGCTCGTGATTTGGAATGCCGCGGGAACGACCATTGCTGAGCTGCCGTTACCCGAGTTGGCTAGCGGGATGAGGCAGTCCTACGTCATTGATGCAGCAGCTTGCTTCCCTGTTCAAGAAGCCCGGTCCTACTTCCAAGCCTACCGAGCTATCGGCGAAAACACGAACGTTTGGGAATGATGCTGATTATAATGGGGTATAATGGTTGATATATTGAGAAAAAGGGCAGGCGTTTACACTATGGAAAAAGTTGCTCAGCGATGTATCGTCTGTGAACAGGAGCAGAATGACGGAATCGCCATTTGTGAGCAGTTTATCTGTCAGCGGTGCGAACAGGAAATGGTCAATACCGATGTACAGGATGAAAAGTATCCGTTTTTTATTCATCAGATGAGACGCATTCGGTTGCGAAAAGATGCGTGAAGAAAGAAGGCATCGGTGCATTCCGGTGTCTTTTTTTTGCTGGATTCATGCGTGTCCAAATCATGCTAAAATAGGGGAATAAAAATAAAGGACGTGAGTCGCGCGTGTTGGAGAGAGATGTTGAATTTCGGGAGCGACAAAAGCGTGCGCCCCTTTATGAACAGCTTGAACGGCACGCCAAGCATCGGCCGCATCCGTTTCATGTGCCAGGACATAAAATGGGCCATAGCTTTGACAACCATGCCAAAAATCGCTTTCAAGACATATTGGAGCTGGATGTAACGGAAATTAGCGGGACGGATGACCTGCATCAGCCACAAGGTGTCATTGCAGAAGCGCAGGCTTTGGCAGCGCAAGCCTTCCATGCGGAACAGACCAAGTTTTTGATCGGAGGAAGTACAGTAGGAAATATCGCCCTCATCATGACGGTATGTCGGCCGGGCGACAAGATTCTCGTACAGCGCAATTGCCATAAGTCTGTATTCAACGGCATTATGATGGCGAGAGCAACCCCGATCTTTTTAGTACCTGCCGTCGATCTGGCAACAGGAGTCGCTGCGGGCGTAAGGCGCGAAGATGTAGAGCGTGCGCTGCTTGCACACCCCGATGCCAAGGCAGTTTTTTTGACGAATCCTACTTATTATGGAATGGGTATCGATTTGGCGAAAATGGCGGCTACCGTCCATCGGTTTGACGTACCGCTTTTGATAGACGAAGCTCATGGTGCCCACTACGGGTTCCATCCTGTATTTCCGCGTTCTGCTATGCAGGAAGGTGCAGATGCTTCGGTCCAATCGACACACAAAATGGGAACAGCGATGACGATGTCCTCGATGTTGCATATTCAGGGGGAACGGATTGATCGTGAACGGTTGTTCCGTCATCTCGCCATGCTTCAGTCTTCCAGCCCATCGTATGTGCTGATGGCATCACTCGATTTAGCGAGACGCCATCTGGCGCTTGCGGCGACCGAAGAGTGGAACAGATTGTTGCCGCTTTTGGAAAAGTTTCGGGAGCGACTCGATCGACTGGACTGGCTGGATTGGCCCCGACTGTCCACGAATAGCGTATACGCTACGCTTGACCCGTTGAAGCTGTTTTTCCATTTGCGAACGGCCCGGTTCAGTGGATTTGAGTTGCAGACATGGATGGAAAAGCACGGTGTTTTCTCGGAGCTGGCGGATGACTCTCATGTACTTCTCGCAGCTTCGACAGGAACTTCCTCCCGTGACCTGGATGCTTTGTGGGGACTGCTTGAATCGATGGCGCCACAAGTAGAACCAGGGGAGGAGCGCATTCTTTTGACAGGAGTCGTGTCTTCCCATTATTTGCGCGCGCAGGCACTGCCGATGCATGAAGCCGTTGACTGCCCGAGGGAGTCGATTCTTTTGGATCACGCTCTGGGACGAATTGTGGCAGAGATGGTGATTCCTTATCCACCAGGGATTCCAGTACTCGTGCCGGGTGAGCGGATCGATGAAGAAAGTCTGGCGATGCTGAAGGAATTGGCGAGAGGACAAACGCGATTCCATGGCGTACAGGACGACCAGCTACAAACGATACAGGTATTACGATAATCTAAGCAACTGGCCTGCTACAACAGGGGTGGAAGGAGTATGAAAGTGGCAACAGGAAAGAAAGGCCGATTTATTACGATAGAAGGCGGAGAAGGGGCCGGGAAGTCCACCGTCATCGCCAAGCTGTACGAAGCACTGAAAGCGCGGGGAGTCGACGTGCTTTTGACTCGTGAGCCCGGTGGAATTGATATCGCGGAAAAAATTCGGGAAATTATTTTGAATCCGGCCCACACACAGATGGATGAAAGAACAGAGGCTCTCTTGTATGCAGCAGCTCGTGGGCAACATTTGGCGGAAAAGGTGTTACCTGCTTTGGCAGAGGGTAAGCTGGTACTGTGCGACCGTTTTATTGACAGTAGTCTAGCCTATCAAGGACATGCGCGGGGATTGGGCATTGAAGCTGTCTACCAGATTAACCGATTTGCTGTCGGTGATTGCATGCCGGAATTGACCTTGTTCTTTGATGTACGGCCCGAAACTGGATTGGCGCGGATTAATGCCTCTCGTGGACGCGAAGTGAATCGTCTCGATCTGGAAGGGATGCGGTTCCATGAACTTGTTCGGGAAGGGTATCAGCTGGTAATGGAGCGCGACCCAGAGCGTTTTGTCGTGATTGATGCCGAACAGCCGATGGAACAAGTCTATCAATCTGCCCTACAGGCACTGCTTGACCGATTATAGGTTCCCAGTACCGCAGGATGATGTACATGCTGTATAATATATCTAAGCAAAATATCGTACCAAGCCTACGAATTTTTCATACAATGAAGTAATCAAAGTGGGAATTGATCATGGGAGAAAGGGTGATAGCCGATGAAAATGGTAGTTGCGGTCGTCCAAGATAAAGATAGTGGTCGTCTGTCTCAACAACTGGTGAAAAAAGGTTTTCGTGCTACGAAGTTGGCTAGTACGGGTAGCTTTTTACGCGCCGGTAACACAACTTTTTTGATCGGTACGTCTGACGAAAGCGTGCCGGAAGTAATCGACATCATTGCGCATAATTGCAAATCCCGCAAACAAATGGTCACTCCCGTCTCTCCACTCAGTAATGCTGTAGACTCGTTTATGCCATATCCGCTGGAAGTTCAGGTGGGTGGTGCGGCAGTTTTCGTATTGGATGTTGGAGAGTTCCACTCATTTTAACGTGGTTCCTTCTCTCTTTTTTCGCAACTTTCGTATATACTTGATCTCATGGGGGATAAACCCTGTATTGGATCGGGCGACGGAGGTGGCGATATGAAAATCAGTGATGGGTTACGGCCTAAACTGGACTTGATTAAAACGACGGATTCACGCAAGAATCCTCAACTGGAAAAGCTGAATTTTGGAACGATGATTCAAGGAGAAGACGAACGTATGTCTCAGGAGAAGCTTACCCGGCTACTGACAGACATAGACAGGCAGGGGCAGATTCTTGCTCGTTCCCGCGCCGTTCGCGACTTCTATGCTTATAAAAATCTCGTCAAGCAGTTCATGGAAGAGGCTGTGAAGTTCGGTATTGCCTTAGACGACAGACGAGGAATGAATCGGCGTGGCCGTAGCAGGCTGTACAAAATCGTCAAAGAGGTGGATGCAGAGCTGCTCAAACTGACAGATGAGCTCTTGAGCGAGCAGGCACCAACGATTGAATTGTTAGCCAGGATTGGCGAAATCCGCGGCATGTTGATCAATTTGTATTTTTAGTGGGTGTGAAACCATCATGACATGGACCCGTTTTTCTCAGCAGCCACGAGCACAGGAACTGCTGTATCATAGTTTGCGCAACGAACGACTGGCACACGCCTACTTATTGGCGGGTCCCAAAGGTTCAGGCAAAAAGCAGATGGCCCTGCATCTGGCGAAGTCCCTTTTTTGTCCGGAAAGGGAGGCAGACGCCTGCGGGGCCTGTGTTACATGCAGGCGCATAGAGGGTGGTAATCACCCGGATGTGTTATTTATTACGCCTGATGGGGCTTCTATTAAAATCGACCAGATCCGCGCGCTGCAAAAAGAAATGGCGATGCGCGCCGTCGAGTCGGCACGCAAGGTATATATCATCGAGCACGTCGATAAAATGACGACACAGGCTGCCAACAGTCTGCTCAAGTTTCTGGAGGAACCGCCCGCGGGTGTACTGGCACTCCTTTTGACAGAGCACAGCCATGCGATTCTCCCTACGATTTTATCTCGATGCCAAATCGTTCAATTTTCCCCACTTTCTGCAGAATCGATTGCGGAAAAGTTGCGTGCAGAGGGCGTTTTGGCGGGAATGGCGCAGGTTGCTTCCCACATTACGACAAATGTGGAAGAAGCCTTGACACTCAGCCAATCAGAATCGTTTGCACAGCTAAGAAATCTAGTGATACAATTGGTGCAGGAGTGCAAACAGCGCAATTCATCTGCACTCTTAATGATCCATGATATGTTGCAAAAGAGCGACAAAAGTAAAGAGGAACTACCCCTCTTTTTAGATTTGCTCATCCTTTGGCTGCGCGATATCCTGTATTTGCAAGTAGGCAGGCATGCCCATCTCATTAACAGCGACCAACAGGATGTGCTGCAAGGACAAGCACTGGTATGGACAAAAGCTGAGCTCTTGCGTGGGATAGATTTGGTCATGGAGACGAAAAATCGGATAGAGCGAAATGCCAACGCACAGTTGGCTCTTGAGCGGTTGGTTCTTCAATTCCAGGAGGGATAACCCTTGTACGAGGTTGTTGGGGTCCGCTTTAAGAAAGCGGGCAAAATATATTACTTCGACCCTGACCGACTGCCGATTGAGCAAGACTGCACCGTCATCGTTGAAACGGCGCGAGGGGTCGAATTTGGCAAGGTCGTCATTGGCAAAAAAGAAGTGGCTGAGTCTGATGTCGTATTGCCGCTGAAAAAGGTCATTCGGATGGCAGACGAGCGAGATGCAAAACAGGTGGATGAAAACAAGCAAGCCGCCAAGAATGCTTTTGCTGTTTGTCAGACCAAGATCAAAGAGCACAAGCTCGACATGAAGCTGGTCGATGTGGAATATACGTTTGATCGCAACAAGATTATCTTTTATTTTACTGCTGACGGCAGGGTTGATTTCCGTGAGCTGGTAAAAGACCTCGCCTCCGTATTCCGTACCCGAATTGAGCTTCGCCAGATCGGTGTGCGTGACGAAGCCAAAATGCTCGGCGGGATCGGGCCTTGTGGCAGGTTGCTTTGCTGTTCGACGTTCCTCGGCGATTTCGAGCCTGTCTCGATCAAAATGGCCAAGGACCAAAATCTTTCGTTGAATCCAGCCAAAATCTCCGGTCTGTGCGGACGGTTGATGTGCTGTTTAAAATACGAGAACGACAACTATGAAAGCTCGAAGGATGAGATGCCGGACGTTGGCAAAATGGTCACCACCCCTATGGGGAATGGACGAGTCGTTTCCGTAAACGTACTTGATCAATCTATCCAAGTGGAGCTTTCAATCGACAAACGCGTCACTGAATTCGGATTGGATGAGATTGCGATAGGTCTCCCCACCTTTGAATAAAGCGTGGGGGTAGGGGAGAGGTGAGCTAGTGGACAAACGGGAAATCTTCGTCAAGATGGCGAGCATTGAAGAACGTATTGGCGACCTTTATAAAGAAATTGGTGAACTGAAAGACGTCATCGTTGTTTTGATGGAGGAAAACGCCCAATTACTCGTTGAAAACCAGCACCTTCGCAACCGACTAGACAGGAAAAAGACCGTCTCCCAAGCAAAACAAAAGGGAACAAGCCCTGTCGCGAAGGAAAAAGCCAAAAAGGCAGTGGTCGGAGAAGGATATGACAACCTCGCCCGTTTGTACGCGGAAGGATTTCATATTTGTAATGTGCATTTCGGCAGCCTGCGAAAAGAAGGGGATTGTCTGTTCTGTCTCTCATTCCTGAGCGGCGGCCCTCAAAAATAAGCGGTGAGTAACCAGCACCATATGAAAAAGCGACCTGGGCAACGTGTCAGGTCGCTTTTTTCCGGATAAGAATAATAAGACAAGAACAAAAGGGAGTACGAGCCGTAGATGGAACCTGTCACCAACGTACCGCTTTATGAAACAGAGCGCATTGATGATTTATTGACTCATGAAATGAAAATAATCCAGAGCCACGAAGTGTTTTGCTTTTCGATGGATGCGGTTCTTTTGGCGCGATTCGCATCGGTGCCAAAGCGCGGAAAAGTATTGGATATGTGCACGGGCAATGGAGCTATACCGCTCATTATGACCACGCGTACGCCGGAGGCCAGTTTTGATGGAATCGAAATTCAAGAGCGTTTGTTCAGTATGGCGAGCCGCAATGTGACATTGAATGGCTTGAACGAACGAATTACGATGCATCACGGTGATGTGAAGGAGGCAGTGTCGTTGTTCGGGCACGGGAAGTACGATTTGATCACGTGCAATCCGCCGTATATGCCTGCGACGAGCGGGGAGAAAAACATCAGCGAGCACTTTGCGATCGCCCGGCATGAAATTATGCTGTCCTTGGAGGATGTCATTCGTGTGGGAAGTCAGTTGCTAAAAAATGGCGGGAAGCTGGCGCTCGTGCATCGATCCACACGTTTGATCGACATCGTTTCGCTTATGCGCCAATACAGCATTGAGCCGAAACGGATGCGCCTGGTTTACCCGCGTAAGGAAGCAGAGCCGAATATGGTTCTGATCGAGGGAATGAGGGGTGGAAAGCCGGAGCTGAGAATTCAGCCGCCGCTGATTGTATATGAAAATGGAGAGCAATACTGTGAAGAGCTACAGGAAATCTATTATGGCAGACGAGATTCCCTCGAGTAAGAGTCACTATGTCTACATCCTGTCTTGTGCGGATGGGACACTCTACACTGGATATACGACAGAACTGGTTCGTCGCTTGGCTACTCATAATGAAGGAAAGGGTGCCAAGTATACGAGAGGCCGCGGACCAGTGGAGCTGCTCTATTGGGAAGAAGGAGCAGATCGTTCCTGGGGCCTCAAGCGCGAAGAGAGCATCAAACGATTGTCGCGCAAGAAAAAAGAAGAATTGATTGGAGGGGCCTCCGAATGAATGTACAACGCAGTTTTGCGTCAGAAGAAGCAGGAGTCCTTTATTTGGTGGCTACACCCATCGGCAATCTCGATGATATCACGGTGCGGTGTCTAAATACGTTGCGTGAAGTCGATGTCATCGCGTGTGAAGATACGCGCCAAACGAGAAAGCTGCTGAACCATTTTCAAATCGAAAAACGTACGGTCAGCTATCACGAGCATAATAAGGAAGCAAGCGGAAATGGGTTGTTGCAGTGGCTAGCCGAGGGGAAGAAGATTGCCTTGGTGAGTGACGCTGGCTTACCGGCTATTTCCGACCCGGGTGCGGATTTGGTACGAGATGCGACAGCAGCGGGATTCGCTGTCATCCCCGTTCCAGGCGCCAATGCGGCGTTGACAGCTTTGATCGCTTCCGGTCTTCCTACTGATCGCTTTGTATTTTGTGGATTTATGGGACGCGAAAACAAAGAAAGACGCGAAGAGCTGGAACGACTGAAGCGATATCCAGAAACGCTGATTTTTTACGAAGCTCCCCATCGGGTGGAAAAGACGCTTGCTGCCATGCAGGAAGTGTGGGGGAATCGGCGAGCTGTCTTGGCAAGAGAGCTGACAAAGCGCTACGAGGAATTTGTGCGTGGGACGTTGGACGAGTTGCTGGAATGGCTCAGAACCGGCGAGGTGCGCGGTGAGTTTTGTGTCATTGTCGAAGGAAACACAGGGCCGTTAGAAGCCGAAGCTGATGATTCATGGTGGCAATCGCTGAGTATCGTGGAGCACGTGGATCATTACTGCGCACAAGGCATGGGGAAAAAGGAAGCTATCAAGCAAGCAGCCGATGATCGAAACGTACCCAAACGAGATGTCTACAACGAATATCATCGCGAATAGAAGTCAATGAGTGAGCGAAGCTGGCCGATACGGTCGGCTTTTTCTTTTTCGTCATCTCGATGTTGTGTGTGAATACGATGGTAAGGAACGCTGACGGTGTTTTCGGAAGGAATAGATGGAGGGATCAGCAGTGAGTATTCGTGATTCTCGTTTTATTGTGAATACAGATGAAAAAGACGATCATTTCATATTTACACTGCCGGATACATGGAACAGTAGACCGTACGAATATGCCTGGGCCAAACAGTTTGTCAATCCGAATGACGTTGTGCTTGATTCGGCCTGCGGGATATGCCACCCATTCAAATTTTATTTGGCCGATCATTGTCGAGAAGTACACGCTTGTGATCTCGATCAGCGGATTCTGTCCAAAGATGCTATCTACCAAGAGATTGTGGACGTCTTTGGCAAAAGCGTGGCTGACAGCTTGCCTCCCCATTATTTTGATGGTATTCATTATTTGCGAGCCAATTTGACCAACTTGCCTTATTCCAATCAAAAATTTGACACCGTATTCTGCATCTCCGTTCTTGAGCATCTCGAAGACGCGATTATGGTGCAAGCATTCCGCGAATTTCACAGAGTGTTAAAAGACGACGGGCAGCTCGTACTCACTTTTGATTACCCGTTGATCAATTTAGAGCGACTGCAGCAAGTATTGAAAGAGGTTGGGCTAACGTTTTCGGGCAGTGCCTCTTTTGATCTGTCACCGGACGTAGTCTATTCTGATTTGTATGCGCCAAGGCTGTTTTTCTTCCGAGCCTTGTTGCAGAAGAAATAGGAAACAAATAGCCTTCGCGAGGCTTGTCCTCACGAAGGCATGTTTATGTAATCATATGATGTTAGCGTTTAACAGGCATCTCAGTCAGGCAATCTTGGCACACAATTTTACCTTTAAAGTGAGATACTTTATCAGCGTTTCCACAGAAGATACATGCAGGCTCATACTTTTTCAGGATGATGCGCTCTCCGTCAACGTAGATTTCCAAAGCATCTTTCTCAGCGATACCCAAAGTGCGGCGCAATTCGATTGGAATAACAACACGACCCAACTCATCTACTTTGCGAACGATACCGGTTGATTTCATCATAGTTAAAATCTCCTCCCAAAATCTGTATATGTCGATGCTATTGTTAAACGCTCATCATTTATCGTCAATATTCGACATTTTCTGTTGGGATAATCATACCAGCCATTCCCAAAGGTGTCAACATGATTTTGACAATTCCTTGAAAAGCAAAATGTTTTTTCAAAACGAAAACGCTGTTAAATCGGTGTTTTTCGAAGTGTTGGAAGCGATATGGAAATTTTTATGGATAAAATTTACTGGAAGTATTGGGTGTCGAATAAGTCGACGAATGTCGAAACTCATCATGTCGATTCGACAAAAACCCCAAGTTCTCTCTTTTTTTCTTGTATTTTGTAAAGTTGTTATGCCGAACGATAAAATTCATCACTAAAATGGGGTAGCCGAGGATGTTTACAAAACAGGTTGGTCGTGTACAATAGAGGATAAATGCAGCAAATGATAGCAAACGACCATGATGGGAAGAGTAAGCCGATCCTCCTTATTTCAGAGAGCCGGGGTAGCTGAAAACCGGTATAAGCGAGCAAGCTGAACATGGACCCTGAGTCTTGCAAATGAACAGTGACGGGATTGACCGTACTCAGTAGTTTGTGACGTGTGCCCACGTTACGGGTCGAGTCAAATTTTTGACTCACCAAGTCCGTTATCCGCGAGGATACGGAGTGTTTGGGTGGTACCGCGAGATAGAGCTCGCCCCAATTTTTTTGGGGTGGGCTTTTCCTTATTTATAAACGTATACAGGAGGGGAATAGTTGCAATGAAGCCTACTTACTACATTACAACACCGATCTACTATCCAAGTAACAAGCTCCACATCGGTAACGCCTACACCACAATTGCATGTGATGCCTTGGCACGTTACAAGCGTTTGCGCGGCTATGATGTGTATTACCTGACAGGGACAGACGAGCATGGTCAAAAGCTCCAAGAGCGTGCAGCCGAAGATGGCAAACAACCGCTCGAATTCATCGACCCAATTGTCGATTGGGTAAAGGATCTGTGGGAAAAACTGGACATCTCTTATGATGATTTCATCCGTACCACAGAGCCTCGCCATAAAGATGTTGTACAAAAGGTGTTCCAGCGCCTGCTCGACCAGGGTGATATTTATTTGGGCGAGTACGAGGGCTTCTACTGTGTGCCTTGCGAGGCTTTCTGGACAGAAACCCAAGCGAAAACGGACAACGGATATGCTTGCCCAGACTGCGGTCGCGAAGTGAAAAAAGTGAAGGAGAAAAACTACTTCTTCCGCATGTCCAAGTACCAAGAGAGACTGCTTGCACACATCGAAGCAAATCCGGAGTTTATTCAACCGGAAAGCCGCCGCAACGAAATGATCAACAACTTCCTGAAGCCAGGTCTCCAAGATTTGTCCGTATCCCGCAGTACATTTGACTGGGGAATCAAGGTGCCAAGCGATCCAGAGCACGTTATTTATGTATGGATTGATGCATTGACGAACTATATTTCTGCTCTCGGCTATTTGTCCGAGGATGACAGCAAATACCGTAACTTCTGGCCAGCCAATGTTCACATGGTTGGAAAAGACATTTTGCGCTTCCATACGATCTACTGGCCAATCCTGTTGATGGCACTGGATATTCCGTTGCCAAAACAAATTTTTGGTCATGGCTGGCTTCTGATGCCAGATGGAAAAATGTCAAAATCCAAGGGCAATGTCATTGATCCGAAGGTTTTGATCGACCGTTACGGCTCTGACGGTGTTCGCTACTTCCTGCTTCGTGAAATCAACTTCGGTCAGGATGGCATCTTCACGCCAGAATCGTTCGTACAACGCCTGAACTACGACTTGGCTAATGATATCGGAAATCTGCTGAGCCGTACCGCTACGATGATTGAGAAATATTTCGATGGAATCGTTCCAGCTCCACAGGATGCAGGAGAGCCAGATGACAGTTTGATCGGTCTCGCGTTGAAAACAAAGGCGCTGGTGGAAGAGCACATGGAAGAAATGCGCTTCTCCAATGCATTGGCTCACATCTGGGAGCTGGTAGGACGTACGAACAAATACATTGATGAAACAATGCCTTGGAACTTGGCAAAATCCGAAGAAACCAAAGGTCGCTTGGCAACTGTTATGTACAATCTGGTAGAGAGCATCCGCATCAGCTCTGTGCTGATTCAACCGTTCATGACAAAAGCACCAGCGAAAATTTGGGACCAACTGGGTATCTTGGGTAATGCAGAAGCGACGAGCTGGGAATCTGCCACCGTATGGGGTGGGCTGCCTGCTGGAAGCACCGTTAGCCGCAAGGAACTGCTCTTCCCGCGTCTGGACGTTCAAGCCGAATTGGCATTCATCGATGATTCGACAGCGGAAGCGCGTCGTCAAGCAGAGGAAAACAAGAAGAAGCAAGCAGCTTTGAAAGGGGAAGCACCTGTGAGCGAAACGAACACCAACCAACCTGAAGCAGCGACAGACAAACCTGCTGATGCGAAAGAAGAAATCAGTATTGACGATTTTGGAAAAGTAGAGCTGCGTGTCGCACAGGTAGTGGAATGTGCAAAGCATCCAAATGCTGACAAGCTGTTGGTGCTGCAATTGGATCTCGGCTATGAGAAGCGCCAGGTTGTTTCCGGTATCGCGAAATACTACTCACCAGAAGATATGGTCGGCAAAAAAGTGATCCTCGTAGCCAATCTGAAGCCAGTGAAGCTCCGTGGTGAGTTGTCTCAAGGCATGATCTTGGCAGCGTCGGCAGGAGATCAGTTGACACTCGCGACTGTTGATCCAAGTATGCCAAACGGAGCAATCGTGAAGTAACGAGGGCAAGGAAAGGAAGGACCCATCTTGTTATTTGAAACCCATGCTCATCTAAATGCGAAGGAATTCGATGAAGATCGTGCGGAAGTCATAGCTCGTGCGCAGGAAAATGGCGTCAGTACGATTGTGAACATCGGATTCAACGCTGAAACAATTCCAACCTGCATGGATTTGGCTCATGCATATGACTTCATTTACGCCGTCATCGGTTGGCATCCGCAAGACGCCAAGGACATGACAGATGAACACCTAGAATGGATCGAGGAACTCAGTCGTGATCCGAAAGTAGTGGGATTGGGTGAAATGGGCTTGGACTACTACTGGGATACATCGCCTCGTGATGTGCAGGCAGAGGTATTCCGCAAGCAGATTCGTCTGGCTCGCAAGCTCGACATGCCGATCATCATACACAATCGCGATGCGCACCAAGACGTTTTGACGATCCTGAAGGAAGAGAAAGCAGCAGATGTTGGCGGCATTATGCACTGCTTCTCGGGCAGCTGGGAAACAGCGAAGCAGGCACTGGACATGAATTTTTATATTTCGTTCGGTGGTCCGCTTACGTTCAAGAATGCCAAGCAGCCAAAAGAAGTCGCAGCGAAGGTACCGCTAGACAAACTGTTGATAGAGACGGATTGCCCGTATCTCACTCCGCATCCTTTCCGCGGAAAGCGAAATGAGAGTGGATATGTGCGCTACGTCTGTGAAGAAATGGCGAACATTCATGGTTTGTCTTACGAGGAAATGGCGCAAATTACCGCAGACAATGCCAGACGTCTTTTTCGGATGAATGGTTAATAAAAACGGGAAATCACGATTGATCACGTGATTTCCCGTTTTTTCGTGTCAGGCAACCCAGTTCTACTCCATTTTGTCGACGCATACGATGAACAATGTGTCGAACGATTATTGTCCATCCGACATGGCTTCTCGACAGGTTTCTGCTACCATTCGCCATGCCTATTTTGCTAGTCTGGTAGCATTATCGCTTCAGCCAAAAGGGAGGGTAAATTTGACAAAGCCGGGAAAGTGAAATACAATCAAAGCCGACCTTGTGAAGTACCGGCCACTTCCAGAATATTAGTGCAATTACATCGACCCTTACCTGGCTAGACAAGAAGAGCCTTGTGCTTTTCTAGGAAAAGGAGTGTGGGAAATGGAGTTACGCGCGATATGGGAAAGGTATAAGAATCGTGGGCTAGTCATTTTTGGCTGCCTTGCTCTTGTGCTCGTACCCATGATTGGCTATTTCTCTGCCCAGGCTACTCAGCCAAAACAGGTCACTTTTTCGTTGGACGGAGAAAGCAAGACGGTCGCTACAAAAGCCAAGACCGTTGAGCAGTTCTTGACCGAGCGAAACATTACGGTAACGGAAAAGGATTCCCTTCAACCGACACCTGAGACGAAGCTAAAAGACGGAGCACTCATTACTTTATATACGACCTGGTCCATACCAGTCCAGGTTGACGGGCAGAAAAAAACGATAGAGACACTTAGTCGTGATGTTGCTGGTGCGTTGAAGGACGGCGGCATCGTGCTAGGTGAGAAGGACCGGGTAGAACCGGCATTGACCGCTACAATTACCAAGGACTCCTCGATCAGCGTAAAGCGGGTTGTTGAGAAAATGGTAAAAGTCGATGAGCGAGTCACCTTTCAAGAAATACGCAAAAATGATCCAGCGCTGGAAAAAGGTAAGACCCGCGTATTACAGAGCGGGCAAGAAGGTAAGGCAATTGCACACTATAAGCTAGTCATGGAAGATGGAAAAGAAGTCTCCCGTGATCTGGTCAAAAGAGATGTACTTGTACCGAAGAAAGATAATGTCGTAGCCATGGGTACCGCAGTCCCAACGTTGCAGAAAAAGGGTCAACCAGATCGGGTCCTGGTTGCTTCTGCAGCGGGTCCGGTCTCGCGTGGTGGAAAAGTGTTTAGGCCGAAAAAAGTACTGAATGGGGTTACCCTGACTGCTTATACTCCTTCGGGAGGTGGAAAACACCCAAGCTCGCCGGGCTATGGACGCACATCGACAGGGGCAAAAGCCAAGACAGGTCATACCATCGCTGTAGATCCTAAAGTCATTCCGTATGGATGGTGGGTGTACATTGAAGGTGTAGGGTATCGTCGAGCTGAAGATACGGGTGGAGCCATGAAAGGTGGCAAAATCGACGTATTCGTAGGCACGGAGTCCGAGGCGAGGAAATTCGGTCGCAAGCGCAACAAAACTGTATATATCATTGGACCACAGAAGCCTTAGGACAGGAGCGATTGCTCCTGTTCTTCTGTTTCCTCCAAGGTTATTGTGATAAGCTGTTTGTTAGTTAGACGATCCTTATTTACCAAATGTTTCATGTAATTTGGGCTTTGGGTACGGTTTTTTTTGGAACACTAGTATTGTACCGACTTTGTACGAAAGTAGGAGCACATGATGAAGATCAAGGAAGTCATCGTGGTGGAAGGACGAGATGATACCGCAGCAATCAAGCGTGCGGTTAATGCCGATACGATTGAAACTGGCGGTTCTGCCATTCATAAAAGAACGATTGAAAAAATCAGGCTGGCGCAACAAAAACGCGGTGTTATTATTTTTACAGACCCTGATTATCAAGGGGAGCGCATCCGTAAAATTATCAGCAAGGCGGTTCCAGGCTGCAAGCACGCGTTTATTACCCAGGAGGACGGGACCAAAAAGGGCGACATCGGCGTCGAAAACGCCACACCTGACGTGATTATTCGTGCGCTCTCAGAAGTGCGTACCGAAATGGCGGAAACGGCTGGAGAGATTACTTCTGACGATTTGTTGACAAATGGCCTTACGTCCGGAGTAGATGCCAAAGAACGTAGAATCAAGCTGGGAGAAGCATTGGGGATCGGGTACGCCAACGCGAAACAAATGCTGCAGCGTCTCAATGCCTTCCAAATCAGTCGAGCAGAATTCGAAGCGGCCATTACGGCCATCAACAAAGAGAGGGAGTAAGCCATGACCCAAATAGCGGGCAAGGATATTGCCACACCTACGCGCACAAAAGAAATATTGGAGAAGTACGGCTTTTCTTTTAAGAAGAGTCTGGGCCAGAACTTCCTGATAGACACCAACATTTTACATAACATTGTTTCAGAGGCAGACCTGACCAAGGAAAAGGGCGCGATTGAAATTGGGCCCGGTATCGGTGCGCTGACGGAGCAATTGGGACGAGCAGCCAAAAAAGTGATGGCGATCGAAATCGACCAACGTCTTTTACCTATTTTGCAGGACACGCTGTCACCCTATGAAAATATCGAAGTCGTTCATGGGGACGTATTAGAGCTGGATCTGAAGAAGTTAATAGAAGAAAAGATGGCAGGAGTGGAAAAGCTGAGCGTAGTGGCGAATCTGCCCTACTATGTGACGACACCGATCCTGATGAAGCTGCTGGAAGAGAGATTGCCTCTCGAAAACATCGTGGTTATGATTCAAAAGGAAGTGGCAGAGAGAATTGCAGCCAAACCAGGAACGAAAGATTATGGCTCTCTATCGGTCGCAGCTCAATTTTATGCAGAAACAGAAGTAGCGATGATTGTGCCTGCTAGTGTGTTTATCCCGCGTCCAAATGTCGACTCGGCAGTGATTCGCTTAAAGGTAAGAGATCGTCCACCAGTAGAAGTAGACGATCAGGATATGTTTTTCCGGGTGGTACGCAGCTCGTTTGCACAGCGCCGTAAGACATTGTTGAACAACCTAATGAACGGACTGTTTCCTAAAACCCAAAAGGATGAAGTAATACAGATGCTCACTGACATCGGGATCGATCCGATCCGGCGTGGTGAAACACTCAGTTTGGACGAATTTGCCCGCCTAGCGAACGAAAGTATGCGCCGCGGACTGATTTCGTAAATCGTGTAGACGACCCCCTTATTTTTGGGCGAGATCCCCCAAGAATGGGGGTTTTTGCTTATTTAAGCCCTTTATGCATATCTTTTGACAAATATCTACGTTTTTTATGAAAAAAACCCCGTTGACAAAATATCTGCAGGGTTGCTATAATTTTTTATTTCTTTGACAAAATATAAGGGAGCTGTTATACTAGATGTAAGCGAGGTGGATGGAACAATGGCAAGAAACGCGTTACTTGACATTAAACGTAGTTTAGACGGACACATTGGTGAGCGCATCCTGCTGAAGGCTAATGGCGGTCGCCGCAAAACCGTTGAACGTAGTGGCATCCTCGAAGAAACTTACCCATCTGTGTTTGTGGTAAAGCTGGATGACGACCAACTCTTTGAGCGGGTATCTTACAGCTATGCTGACATCTTGACGGAAACAGTAGAATTGACGGTGTGCCGCGAAAACGAGCACATCCGCATCACATTTGTACAACAGTAGAGCCCTTTTGGGTTCTACTGTTTTGTTTTTTATATCGAAAAGCTCTGAACATTTGGGTGATGCAATGAAAAAGGACTGCGTGGAGCACACTAAGCCTGTCAACGAGAAGGAGGGTGCTATGGGTCGCAGACGAGGACTGATGTCAGAGCAGTTTAAGATGGAACTGGCCAAAGAGCTTGGGTTTTACGATACGGTAAAAGCCGAGGGTTGGGGGGGCATCACGACACGGGATGCGGGTAACATGGTCAAGCGCGCTGTTCAGCTTGCTGAGGAAGCGTTAGCCGCTAAGCGATTGTAACGTTTGGGTTTTATCGTAGGGACGTTTCTCACCATATAAACACTCGTTGACAAGGCCGGGGCATCCCGGCCTTTTTTCAATTAAAGAGAGCTGAATTTTCGAAATACCCATAATGATCTCGATCCTATTCTTTTTAATTGATCAAGTGGCATGGGTGAGTTTTCCTATGCTACAATAAGAAACTAGGAAATTTAGAAAGTAGGCAGAGGTGAACTACGTGCGTATCTCGGTCAAAGCTCCGGCCAAAATTAATTTGACTCTCGACGTGCTTGCCAAACGGCCGGACGGTTATCACGAAGTAGAAATGGTGATGACAACCGTAGACTTGGCAGATCGTGTGGACATGACTCTACGCGAAGATGGTGAGATTACGCTGGACTGTTCTGCCAGCTTCGTACCGGATGATATCCGTAACCACGCATATAAAGCGGCAACGCTCATGAAAGAAAAATTTAAAGTACGCCAAGGCGTACACTTGTATATCGACAAGCAAATTCCGGTTGCGGCTGGACTGGCAGGCGGGAGCAGTGATGCAGCAGCAACACTGCGCGGCTTGAACCAATTGTGGAATCTCGGACTGACTAGAGATGAGTTGGCTAAAATCGGTGCGGAAATTGGCTCTGATGTGCCATTTTGCGTTTATGGAGGAACAGCGCTAGCGACAGGGCGTGGCGAACAGATTGCGCATCTGGGAGCGCCTGCACCGTGTTGGGTCATTCTAGCGAAGCCGCCTATCGGGGTATCTACACCGGATGTATACGGAAACCTGCGTGTGGCTCAGATCGATAATCATCCAGATAATAAACAAATGCTGCAAGCCATCGCGACTCAAGACTTTTCACTCATGTGCCACTCTCTTGGGAATGTGTTGGAGAACGTCACGCTCTCGCTCCATCCACAAGTAAAGCAGATCAAGGATCTCATGGTCGCTTCGGGAGCAGATGGTGTCCTGATGTCTGGTAGCGGTCCTACTGTGTTTGCTCTTGTGCAAAAGGAAGCGAAGGTGCATCGGATCTACAATGCGTTGCGAGGTTTTGTCAAAGATGTGTTTGTTGTCCGAATGTTAGGCGCTCAAGATGGGGAAATACTTGCATAAACCCGTATGGAAATGATACATTAACAGCATAATATTCGGTTTTGGAGGAAGAGCCATGAAGAAATTGCGCAGAAGTGCACGTCTGGTTGACATGACGCAGCACTTGCTCGCCCATCCCCATACGCTGACTCCTCTCACTCTGTTCGCGGAACAATACGGCGCAGCGAAATCATCCATCAGTGAAGACTTGTCTATCATCAAAGAGGCTTTTGAAGTCCAAGGGGTAGGCTTGTTGAAAACGGTGGCGGGAGCGGCAGGCGGAGTGAAGTATATTCCACAGGTAAAGACGGAAGAGGCCCTTCACTTCATGCGCGAACTGATCGGTCAACTCGCTAATCCAGAGAGACTTTTGCCAGGTGGATACTTGTACATGTCCGACATTCTCGGGAATCCACAAACGATGGCGAAGATTGGAAAGCTCTTTGCAACCGCTTATGCGGATAAAAATGTGGATGTCGTCATGACGGTGGAAACAAAGGGGATTCCACTTGCGTATGCGACGGCTATGTTTTTGAATGTGCCTGTTGTGATTGTGCGTCGTGACAACAAGGTGACGGAAGGTTCAGTAGTGAGCATTAACTATGTATCGGGTTCCAGTAAACGGATTCAAACCATGTCACTCGCTCGCCGCGGTTTGGCCGAGCAGTCTCGCGTCCTCATTGTGGATGACTTTATGAAAGCTGGCGGGACACTGCGGGGCATGATTGATCTGTTGCAGGAATTCCGTGCAACCGTAGTAGGATGCGGCGTACTGGTAGAAACGACAGCGGATGTATCTGAACGTCTGGTAGATGAATATGTATCGCTTGCAAAACTGCAGGATGTAGACTTCAAGGGCAAGCAAATCGAAATAGAGCTGGGCAGTTTTTTTGAAAATAGAGGGGAGTAGATAGGTATGGCAATCTCTTTTGTTTCAACTGACAAGGCTCCTGCCGCTATTGGTCCTTACAGCCAAGCTGCAAAGGTAGGTCCATTTCTTTTTGCATCGGGTCAGATTCCTCTGCGTGCAGACGGCACTTTGGTAGAAGGTGACGTCGTGGAGCAAACCCATCAGGTTTTTTCCAACATTCAAGCGGTACTGGCAGAAGCCGGTGGCAACCTGACGAACGTAGTGAAGGCGACTGTATTCATCAAGGACATGAATGATTTTGGCCAACTGAATGAAGTGTACGGCCACTATTTCGGCGATCACAAGCCAGCTCGTTCCACTGTGGAAGTGGCACGTCTGCCGCGCGATGTAAAAGTCGAGATCGAAATTGTAGCTTATATCGAATAGTGAAAATTGGAAAATAGCCTAATGCCACGCGCGTTAGGCTATTTTTTGTGTGATTGTAGAAAAACTTCCAAAAAATGACATATAAACATATTTATATATTTTTTCAAATATTGCATAATGGTAAGCAGGAATATTTACCCAGCGGGTGGAAATAATCCTAAACGCGTTACATAGATAAAGGGAGTGAACTAGATGGAAGTAACAGACGTAAGACTTCGTCGAGTGAATACGGATGGTAGGATGAAAGCGATTGCATCCATTACAATTGACCATGAGTTTGTGGTTCATGATATCCGTGTCATTGACGGAAACAATGGTATGTTTGTAGCTATGCCGAGCAAGCGCACGCCAGACGGAGAATTCCGTGATATTGCCCATCCGATTTCTTCGACTACCCGTGAAAAAATCCAGGCAGCAGTTCTCACAGAATATGACCGCGTAGGTCAAGAGGAAGAAAGCACTATCGAAGCTGGTGCTTAAAAAGTCCTTATACTCAAAGCACCCTGTCACATGCGGCAGGGTGCTTCGGCGTCCGTTAACCATAACATTTTTTTAGGTCGTTCAAAATAATTTCTCGGTCCATGCCTTCCCCGATGAAAACAGCCACCATTTTGGGGCCGAAATTTTCAAAAGGGAACAGGAGCACCTGATTATCGGTATGTTGAAAAGAGATCAGTTCGGGCTTTCCGTGGAACTGGACGTAGCCTTTTGCCCGATAGACGTTTTTGGGGAGATCGTATAGAAAGTCTTCGAATTTTTTCGCGTCTACGGGTCCGGTGAATGCATAGGAGAACGTTTCGATACTATTGTAGAGAGAGGGCGGGCTTGTTTTCAGGCCAAGGGATTGCTTGAGCCTGTCCATCGTTGACATTCGGCCGATGCTTTTCTGTACGGCAATGGGGCGGTTCGTCTCATTGTCGAGCGACCGCTCATGGATGGTGCGTTTGACAGACAAAAGCCGGGAGACTTCTATTTCAGCCTGAACAGTAGAGTGTATGGTTGCAGTCGGATTGATTTCACTGAGCTTTTGCTTGACCCGCTCTACGACATCAGGACTGGTCAAATCGGTTTTGTTCAAAAGGAGCAGGTCTGCGTAACGCACTTGGTTTCGAATCGTTTTGACCAGAGTGGCAGTCGAGGAGAATCGTGAGTTGAGGTCCAGAAAGCGAGAGGCGTCGACAACACTGATGGTCCCTTTTAACTCCAGTTGATCATACAGCTCTGGATGGGTAATCGTATCGATAACATCAAGCGGATCGGCTACGCCAGTAGTCTCGATCAGGATTCGGTCTGGCGCAATGGCGTTCATAATATCTTTCAAGCTTTCTGTGAGCTCACCCTTGATCGAGCAGCATATGCAGCCATCGAGCATTTTTTGGACGGGAAAGCCGAAGCCTTGCAATTGTTCTCCATCGATATCTTCCTCCCCCATTTCATTCATCAAGACGACTACCTTCTGGTCTTGGATGCGCAAATGAGTCAGCCATTTTTGCAAAAGGGTGGTTTTTCCGCTCCCTAAATATCCAGTCAGCAAGTATACCTCTGCGCTCATCTAATCCTACCTCCTTCAAATAACCCCTTTCGCCCAACAATATATCACATTTCTTTCAGAAAATTAAATGTTGTCTGCCTTGCGTCTAACTACTGGCAATGCAAGGAATCGTCGATAATCATGTATCGATTGTCTTGAAATTCACATACGAATTAGGATATAGTCATTGTGGAACTTCTACGATGGAGGGTTGACATGTCTAAGATCCATGCCGTGGTTCTGGCTGCTGGTCAGGGTACACGGATGAAATCGAAGCTGTACAAAGTCCTGCACCCTGTGTGCGGAAAGCCTATGGTTCAGCATGTAGTCGATACGATGGCGTCCATGCAGGTTCAGGATATCGTTGTCGTCGTAGGTCATGGTGCTGACACTGTCCGCGCCAAACTAGGCGAAGACGTCACTTATGCACTGCAAGAAGAACAGTTGGGAACGGCACATGCCGTTTCGCAGGCAGCGCCGTTTTTACAGGATAAAGAAGGAACTACGTTTCTTTTATATGGAGACGTTCCACTCTTGTCAGCGACTACGTTGTCGGCCTTGCTGACCTATCACGAGGAGCAGCAAGCGGCTGCAACCGTATTAACTGCCGTGTTACCTGATGCAACAGGTTATGGGCGTATCGTGCGCAATGAGGCGGGCGAAGTATTGCGAATCGTGGAACATAAGGACGCTACAGAAGCGGAACGGGCGATCAGTGAAATTAATACGGGCATATACTGCTATGACAACCGAAAATTATGGAAAGCCTTGGCGGAAGTGAAAAATGACAACGCACAAGGCGAATACTATGTAACAGACGTTGTCGGTATTTTGCGTGATGCGGGTGAAAAGGTAGTCGGATTTGAAGCGATTGACCCGGAGGAAACGATGGGTGTTAACGATCGTGTACAGCTATCAGAAGCAGAAGCCTACATGAAAAAGCGTATTATGACTGGTCACATGCGAAATGGTGTGACAATCATCGATCCAGCTTCTACGTACATCGAAGCGGATGTGAAGATTGAGGCAGATACCGTGATCCACCCAGGCTCTTTCCTGCGTGGACAAACAACCGTTGGAGCTGATTGTGTAATCGGACCCCAAGCGGATCTGACGAATGTAGAAGTAGCGAGTGGCGTGGCCATTTCTTACTCGGTGATGGTTGATTCGAGTGTGGAAAGCGAGTCTTCTGTAGGGCCATTTGCTTATGTTCGACCAGGAACACAGATTGGAAGCAATGCTAAAATCGGTGATTTCGTGGAATTGAAAAATGCGAAAATTGGTGACGGTACGAAGGTTCCTCATCTCAGCTATGTAGGAGATGCAGAGATCGGAGACGGAGTCAATATTGGCTGTGGAACGATTACAGTTAACTACGATGGTGCAGTGAAGCATAAAACGACAGTAAAAGACGGCGCATTCATCGGTTGCAACAGCAATCTGGTGGCGCCCGTTACAGTTGGACAAAATGCTTATGTAGCTGCTGGCTCGACCATTAACCAAGATGTGCCGGATAATGCGCTTGCGATCGCACGTGAGCGTCAAGTCAATAAGATCGATTACGCGAACAAAATGCCTCGCAAGGGCAAAAAGCAATCATAAACGGGAGGTTCTTGAGAAGATCATGGCTAACTACCGCGACCCAAAACTGAAGGTATTTACGTGCAACGCAAACCCGGAACTGGCAAAAGAAATCGCCGAACACATCGGTGTACCACTCGGAAACGCACAAGTAGTGCGCTTTAGTGATGGCGAATGCCAACTCAAACTCAATGAAAGCGTTCGCGGTTGTGACGTATTTGTCATTCAGCCAACGTCTGCTCCCGTAAATGAGCATTTGATGGAGCTTTTGGTCATGGTCGATGCATTGAAACGCGCTTCGGCTAAGAGCATTAATGTGGTGATTCCTTACTACGGTTATGCTCGTCAAGATCGTAAGGCACGCGCTCGTGATCCGATCACGGCGAAGCTAGTTGCTAACCTGATTGAGACGGCTGGTGCTCAACGTGTCATTACGATGGATCTGCACGCAACACAAATCCAAGGCTTCTTCGATATTCCAGTTGATCATCTGCTGGGTGTGCCTATCTTGGGTAAACACTTCTCTGAAAAAGGTCTGAAAGATATCGTTGTCGTATCTCCAGACCACGGTGGAGTGACCCGTGCTCGTAAATTGGCAGAACGTCTGGAAGCGCCTATTGCCATTATTGACAAACGTCGCCCAGAACCAAACGTAGCCGAAGTAATGAACATCGTAGGTAACATCGAAGGTAAAACAGCGATCATCATCGACGATATCATCGATACAGCTGGAACGATCACACTGGCTGCAAGTGCACTTGTAGAAGCAGGCGCACGTGAAGTATATGCATGCTGCACGCACCCAGTTCTGTCTGGTCCTGCTATCGAGCGTATTGCTAACTCGAAGATCAAGGAACTGATTGTGACCAACTCGATTCCGCTGACAGAAGAACAAATTATCGATAAGATTACCGTTCTTTCCGTAGCGCCAATCATTGGTGAAGCAATCATTCGTGTTCACGAAGAGCTTTCCGTAAGCAAGTTGTTCGATTAATATACCAATCCCCATTTCGGGGATTGAACTAAACCTCCGATGGACAAGCTAGTGAGGAAACTTTTACTAGCGGTCCGAAGGAGGTTTTTTTTGTGGAACAATTACAGGCACAGTCTCGTGAGAAAAAGACAGGCAATGCTGTAAAGGTACTTCGCAACGAAGGTTGGGTTCCCGGTATCATGTACGGCAACGAAGTGGGCAATAAGCCGATTCAGGTCAAAGGAAGAGAGCTGGATGCTGCCCTGCGTCACCAGTCGACGAACAAGCCATTCCGGTTGAGAGTAGACGGGGACACGCACGATGTCATGGTTTATGAACTGCAACGGCATCCGCTGCAGGGGAACATTTTGCATGCAGATTTCATGAAGATCAATATGAATGAAAAAATACACACGTCTGTCCCTGTCCTCATGACAGGAGATCCGGAGTTGGGTGTAGCTACTCTTGTCCGCCACAGTGTGGAAGTTACTTGCTTGCCAGGTAATATACCAGAATCGTTCTTGGTCGATGTCGACGGGTTCAACATCGGGGATGTCGTATTGGTAGCTGATCTGACTGTACCGCCAGGAGTGGAGCTGGGGCTTGATTCCACGGAAGTGCTGATCAGTGTCTTACCGGTTAAGGTCAAGTCCGAAGAGTCGATTGATGCGGAGAAAGAAGCAGAAGCAGTAGCCGAAAAAGCAGGAACAGCAAACGAATAAAATCATGGCATGAGAAAGAAGGGCGAGGTGATTTCATCTCTGCCCTTTTCCTTTTGTTCACGTGACCATTCGAGTACAATGGGGAGAGAGTAGGAGGGAATAAGCGTGAAAGTCATAATTGGATTGGGCAATCCCGGCAAAAAATATGAAGACACCAGACATAATGCTGGCTTTATGGCCATAGATAAGATTAGCGACAAATGGGGAATTCCTGTTACGCAAAACAAGTTTCGTGCACTCGTTGGCGAAGGCAGAATCGAAGGCGAGAAGGTACTGCTGGTGAAGCCGCAGACGTACATGAATCTCTCCGGTGAATCGGTAGCGGAAGTCCTCAAGTTTTACAAGCTGATTCCGGACGATCTCGTCGTCATCTACGACGATCTTGATTTGCCGACAGGACATCTTCGTCTGCGAGAAAAAGGCAGCGCTGGTGGGCACAACGGTATCAAGTCGATGATTCAGCATTTGGGCACACAGGAGTTTAAACGAATCAAGGTTGGAATCAGTCGTCCAGAACCAGGGCGGAGCGTCAGCGACTATGTTTTGAATACGTTTCCAGTGGCGGAAAGAGCCGACATTCAAGAAGCGGTGAGCATCGCCGCTGATGCATGCGCTATGTGGACAAGAGAATCGTTTTTAAAGGTCATGAACCATTACAACAGCTTGAAAAAGTAGTATGATTTCCCACCCAATCGTCCATACTAAGCGATAGAAACAGTATGGGGGTGGTATGTGCATGAGCATACGCTATACATGTCGTTGCTGCGGCATGAAGATTGCAGAATTTGACGAATCGCAAGTAACAGAAGCGCAGCTCGGGTTTGATTCCTTGACCCCGGAGGAACGTGCTCTTATAATATCGAGAGAACAAAGTGGAGATACGGTCGTCAGCATCACGTGCGACTATTGCCGTGAAGCGCTGATTCAGCATCCAGAGCTTTCGCTAGTGGGAAACCCACTTCAATAAGTGGATACGCATTAGGAAGGCTTGCACTGACAAGGCCTTAGCTTGGGGAGCTAAGGCTTCTTTTCGCATGGCTGACCTGCGGTTGTTGTGAACGTAAGCGAGGCTCTGATTTTAGTTGAGAGAAGAATTAGAGAGGGGATTAGTGAATGCAAGTCATCATTAACCCGATGAAACAGGACACGAACGTCGGGACAATCGTGGCTGGTTTGGAGAAGGGGCTGCATGAGCAGCTTGTCTCTGGCTTAGCTGGTTCCGCCCGGCAAGTATTAATGGCGTCATTACAACAAATGTCAGATCGTCCGGTCTGCGTAGTGACGCATAACATGTACCAAGCACAAAAAGTATACGAAGACTTGATCGAGTTGGTTCCCGCTGATCAGGTGTTGCTTTATCCCGGTAATGAGCTGATTGGCTCTGAGCTTGCCATTGCCAGCCCAGAAATGCTGGCGCAGCGAATTCATGTATTCAACCGTCTGGCCCAAGGCTTTACGGGTTTTTTGGTTGCACCTTTTGCAGGCTTGCGTCGCTTGGTCGTTCCCCCGCAAGTATGGAAGGAAGCACAGATTCAGCTATCCGTCGGCTCTGAGCTCGATATCGAGGCCTTTTTGCTCCGATGTATTGAGCTTGGCTATGAGCGCGTGGACATGGTCGAGCGCAAGGGAGAAATGAGTATTCGCGGTGGCATTATCGACTTGTATCCGATCGATTCGGAGTGGCCGGTGCGGATTGAGCTTTTTGATGTGGAGATCGACTCGATTCGTACGTTTGACATGCTCTCCCAACGGTCATTGGAATCCGTGCAGACTTATATTCTCGGTCCGGCAAAAGAAATGATCGCTTCGACTCCGTTATTGCAGGAATCGGCTGTTCGCTTGGAGCAAAAGCTTGGGGAAACCATCGCCAATATGAAGGATGGGGCTGCCAAGGAAAAAGTGATGGAGCGAATCGGGTCTGATGCAGAGAGAATGAAGCAAGGACAGCGTATTACGCAGCTGTATTCGTACATCTCCGTCATTTACCCGACTGGTGATACATTATTGTCCTATATGCCGTCCGATACTTTACTGATCGTTGATGAGCCCTCCCGTGTGTTGGATACGGCAGCGCAATTGCAAAAAGAAGAAGGGGAATGGCTGACAGGACGCATCATCCAGGGCGAGTATATGTCCAATCTCAGCCTGTCGCGCACGTACGACGAGATCGTGTCGACGAAAAAGCGCCAGATCGTTTACCTCTCGCTGTTTTTGAGACAATCACCGAAGACCCAGCCGCAAAACATCGTAAATCTAACTTGTCGTACTATGCAAAACTTCCATGGACAGATGAACGTGCTGAAAACAGAGCTGGCCCGTTGGAAGAAGTCGCAGGATCAGATCGTCTTTGTCGCAGCTGATTTGGAGCGTGCAAAGCGACTGGAGCGTGTCCTGCATGACTACGAAATGGAAGCGGATGTTTTAACAGAAGCAGTGGAGACAGTACCTCCGGGGCGCCCTACGATCATTTTAGGAAACCTCCAGACAGGTTTCGAGCTGCCATTAAACAAGCTGGTAGTCATTACAGAGGGTGAAGTATTTACAGCGAAGCAGCGCAAGGCACGCAAAGTTCAACAGACGATGAACAACGCGGAGCGTATTAAAAACTACCTTGAGCTCAAGCCCGGTGATTTCGTCGTGCACGTGAATCACGGGATTGGAAAATACCTTGGAATTGAAACCAAGGAAATTCTCGGAATTCATAAAGATTACCTTCATATTCAATACGCAGCAGGCGACAGTCTGTTTGTTCCGATTGATCAAATCGACCATGTGCAGAAGTACGTGGCGAGCGAAGAAGCACAGCCGAAGATTTACAGCTTGGGCGGCAGTGAGTGGAAACGGGTCAAAAATAAAGTCCAGTCGTCTGTAAAGGATATTGCTGAAGATTTGATCAAGCTGTACGCTGCTCGCGAATCGGCTGTCGGTCATACATTCTCTCCCGACACGACAGAGCAGCGTGAATTTGAAGCGATGTTCCCGTATCAGGAAACGCAAGACCAGCTCCGCGCGATTTCAGAAGTCAAAGCGGACATGGAGCGCAAACGCCCGATGGATCGCCTCGTGTGTGGGGACGTGGGTTACGGGAAGACAGAGGTTGCGATTCGTGCTGCCTTCAAGTCTGTCATGGACGGAAAACAGGTAGCCCTTTTGGTTCCAACTACGATTCTGGCTCAGCAGCATTACGAGACGTTCCGTGAGCGTTTTGCGGAATATCCAATCCGCGTGGAGGTATTGAGTCGATTCCGTTCGCGCAAAGAGCAGAATGCCACGTTAAAAGGACTGAAGGAAGGCACAGTCGATGTCGTCATTGGTACGCACCGTCTGCTTTCCAAAGACCTGACATTCCGCGAGCTCGGTCTGCTAATCGTAGACGAGGAGCAGCGCTTTGGTGTGAGCCACAAGGAGAAGTTGAAGCAGATCAAAACGAATGTGGATGTCATGACACTCACCGCTACGCCGATTCCACGTACCTTGCACATGTCGATGCTCGGTGTGCGTGATTTGTCTGTTATCGAAACGCCGCCAGAAAATCGTTTTCCGGTGCAGACTTATGTGATGGATTACAGCCCTGCTCTCGTTCGCGAAGCGATTGAGCGCGAGATGGCTCGTGATGGGCAAGTGTTCTTCCTCTACAACCAAGTACAAGGAATCGAACAAATGGCGGAGCAGATTTCGATGCTCGTTCCTGACGCGCGCATCGCTGTGGCGCATGGGCAAATGAACGAAAGCGAGCTGGAAGGCGTCATTCTCGACTTCTTGGAAGGGAATTTTGACGTATTGGTCAGCACGACGATCATTGAGACCGGGGTGGACATCCCGAACGTCAATACGCTGATTATTTACAATGCGGACAAAATGGGCTTGTCCCAGCTGTATCAGTTGCGTGGACGTGTAGGTCGTTCCAATCGAATTGCTTACGCTTACTTTACGTATCAACGGGACAAGGTGCTGACAGAGGTAGCGGAAAAACGTCTGCAAGCCATCAAGGAATTTACCGAGCTCGGCTCTGGTTTCAAGATCGCGATGCGTGACTTGTCCATTCGTGGAGCGGGTAATTTGCTGGGCGCGGAGCAGCATGGTTTTATTAATACGGTCGGGTTCGATTTGTACAGCCAGATGCTGAAAGAGGCCATTGATGAGCTGAAAGGCGAAGTCAAACACGAAATTGTCACACCTGTGGAGATCAATCTGCAACTGGATGCCTATATTCCGTCGATGTACATTACGGACAGCCGACAAAAAATCGAGATGTATAAAAAGTTCGTCGCGGTGTCTACATTGGACGACGTCGACGATTTGTCAGAGGAGCTGCTAGACCGTTTTGGACCAGTTCCGAAGCCGGTTGATAATCTTTTGACCATTTCCCGTTTGCGTGTTTATGCCTTGAAACACCACATCACCGAAATTAGCCAAAAGAATCCGGACGAGATTAAATTGTTCCTGCACACTAGTCAGAACAACAACATCGATGGTGGAGCCCTGTTTGCCCTTACCAGTAACTGGGGCAAGAGGGTTGGGCTGTCGGGTGGACAACAGATCACGATTGCTGTTAAAGTAAAGGGGTTAAAAGAAGATGAGGGCGTGCAGTTGGTTGAAAAGCTGCTGCGCCAATTTCACCAGGTGCGAAGAGACACTGGTACGGAAAGCCCTGTGTCTTAATTGACAAAATGGGCTTGCCCGGGAAGGGAGAACCTTATTTATGAAACGTTCTGTAGCGATTCTATCTTCGGCTGTTTTGGTCGTGGCACTCATGACTGGTTGTGGCGGTAAAGCAGAAGAAGCGAAACAAGATCCAACAACTCCAGCGAATCAGACAGATGGCAGCAATCAAGCTGCTGACGATCCTTTGGTACAATTCCCTAAACTCACTCTGCCTTACTCAGCAGACCAGAAAGCTGTCGTTGTGGAGTATCAGGGAGGAACTGTCACAGGACAAGAGTTCGAAGAGTTCCTGCGTGTTATTAACTTCATGAACCCACAACAAGGTACGATGATTGAAATGGCTGATAGCAACTCATTGAAAGCTTTTGCGCGTGAGTTTACAGCTACCAAGGTTTTGGCTAGCCGTTCTGACGATGCCATGAAAAAAGAGTCCAAAGAACTCGCTGAGAAAACTTTCGAGAAAATCAAAACGCAGTACATGGGCTTTTTGGGCAAGGATGAAGCTCAGTTCAACAAGCTCATGGAAGGCCAAGGCGTAACGAAGGACATGATCGTAAATCAGATGGACCTGATCAACCAGTCCATCAGTGTGATGAAAAAGAACATCGACGATGCTACGCTGAAGCAAACCTATGATGCGATGGACAAAACTTCCCGTACAGTTGCTTCTGTTCGCCACATCCTGATCTCTACCGAAAAGCGCACACCAGAAGAGGCGTTGAAAATTTCCAACGACTTGGTATCGCGCCTGAAAAAGGGTGAAGACTTCGCGAAACTGGCAACAGAGTTCACAGATGACCCAGGCAGCAAGGAGTCCGGCGGCTTGTACGAAAATGCGGATGTAACGCAATGGGTACCGGAATTCAAAGAGGCATCCCTGAATCAAAAAGTTGGTGAAGTAGGCCCGCCAGTAAAAACTGATTTTGGTTACCATATTATCAAGGTCGAGAATCGCAAAGAAAAGACCTTTGATGAGATGAAAGAACAGCTCCGCGCGAGTTCTTTGGAGAAAGCCTACGATAATTTCGGCAAGAACGAGCTGGACAAGCTCATTACGAAATTCAACATCCCGCAGTCCAAAAACGAGCCTGCGGCGAAGAAATAAGAAGTCCGAAGAAAAACAGGGAATTCGTTTCCCTGTTTTTTCGTTTTCTCGCATATTCTTCAAACATGGGCAAATACTATTATCACTCGCTACCACCCGGGGGAGAGTAATTGAAGCAACTGGTAAAAATTGATGCCATCACCCATAGTTAAAATTAGAATTTGAGGAAAAAATACAACTAACCAACCACCATCTATTCACTACCGACTTCTTACGGGAAAGCGAGGCAACAAGACATGAAAGCAACTGGTATCGTTCGTCGAATTGACGACCTCGGTCGGGTCGTGATTCCTAAGGAGATTCGTCGTACACTGCGCATTCGTGAGGGCGACCCGCTTGAGATTTTTGTGGATCGTGACGGAGAAGTTATTCTCAAAAAGTATTCACCGATTGGAGAGTTGGGTGATTTTGCAAAAGAGTACGCCGACTCTTTGTATGAAAGCATGAATCATACCGTACTGATTTCAGACAGGGATACTGTCATTGCAGTGGCAGGTGCCTCCAAAAAGGAATACTTGGAGAAAGCAATTGGCAGTATTGTCGAGAAATGCTTGGAGGAAAGAAAAACCCGACTGGAGAAAAACGCAGGCTCTTATGAAATTTGTCGTGATATGAACGAGACGATGGGCTCGTTCGTCATCGCACCGATTGTTGCAGGAGGCGATCCAATCGGGTCCGTGATCCTTCTCAACAAAAACGAGTCAACCAAGATGAGTGATTTGGAGATCAAAATGTCGGAAACAGCGGCCGGTTTCCTGGCAAAACAGATGGAGCAATAAGATAGCTCAGCAAAAACAGCCTCGTACCCCGGGGCTGTTTTTCTTGTGCCTATGGCCTTGTGGTATAATGAACAAAGTTTTAGGGTGGAGAGGAGAAATTTCACGCACATGGCTCAAGAAAAGGCTTCGGTTCAATTTGTGAAAGGCGCGGCGATACTTGGAATTGCCGGTCTTGTCTCCAAGCTTTTAGGCGCTGTATACCGCATCCCATACCAAAACATTGCCGGAGATATCGGCTTGTACGTATATATGCAAGTATACCCGCTGTACACCACGTTGTTGATTCTGGCGACGGCGGGTTTTCCCATCGCCATCTCCAAGATCGTCTCAGAGCGCGTCGCTGTTGGGGATGCGATCGGGGCGCGCAGGGCCTTTCGAGTAGCCAGTATATCGCTGGTCGTTTTCGGGATCTTTTTCTTCTTACTGTTATATGGAGGGGCACCTATTATTGCCCGTATGATGGGTGATGAGCATTTGATTACCCCGCTCCGAGCTGTAGCTTGGTCACTGCCGTTGGTGCCGATGGTTGCGATCTTGCGCGGCTATTTTCAGGGGCATCAAAATATGATGCCGACTGGCGTCTCTCAGGTTGCTGAGCAGTTCATTCGCGTGATTTTTATCTTAGTCGCTGCATTCTGGGCGATGAACGTGTATCAAGACCCGTACCTGGCTGGTACAGGTGCCGTTTTTGCTGCTTTTCCAGGGGCAATTGCTGCTATTCTCGTCTTGCTTTGGTATTGGAGAGGGGACAAGAAGTTGAGGCAGCTGTCCACCAATCAGGTTCATCAATCGGCAGCGAATTCGTGGACCAATCGTCAAATATTACGTCATCTCTTGACCTATGCCGTTCCGATTTGTATGGGCGCACTGGTTCTGCCGCTTGTTCCGCTTGTAGACTCGATGACCGTCGTCAATATGCTGCAATGGAGCGGGACTCCAGAGGACTTGGCCAAGCTTTTGAAGGGTGCGTTTGACCGTGGTCAGCCGCTCATTCAGTTTGGTACGTTTTTTGCCACGTCCTTGTCGCTGGCATTAGTGCCTGCGATCAGTGAAGCTGTTGCCCAGCGCCAGCATCAACTGATTGCTCATCGTGCCGAAGTAGCGATTCGACTGACCTTCCTGTTGGGATTGCCTGCTTCATTTGGACTTACTCTGTTGGCGGAGCCGATCAACGTCATGCTCTACGGAGACAGCAACGGTACCGAGGCACTTGCTGTACAGTCCTTCACGATTATTTTCGCCACGGTGAGTATTGCCAGCGCGGGGATTTTGCAAGGCTTGGGACGTGTTATGCGACCTGCCCGCAACCTGTTTATTGGTGTATTGGTGAAGCTCATCCTCAATCTGGCGCTCGTTCCGTTCTGGGGTATCTCTGGTGCGGCAGTGTCCACTGTGTTAGCTTATTTGGTCGCTATGGGACTGAACGTTCTTGCGGTAAGCAAATACACGGGAGCACACATCGGATTCCGCCAAACGGTGAAAAAGCCATTCATCTCCGTTGTGGTGATGTCAATTGTCGTGCTAATTGTGGAGTGGCTCGCTAATACGGTGCTTGGCAGTGCCGGACTTTCGAATCGCTTGTTCCATACGCTGGTCGGATTGATTGCTGTCGGTTCGGGAGCATTGGTCTATTTGCTGGCGCTATTGAAAACGGGTGGACTCACGAGAAACGATATTCAATTTTTGCCAAAAGGAAAGCGAATTGCTTCGCTATTAACGAAATATAAGCTCCTCCCAGCGGAGAAAGCGAGATAGAACGAAAAGGAGGCGTGACGAGTGGAAATGAAGAATAAGACCATTACCGTAGTCGGTCTTGGTGCCGGAGATTTGGACCAGCTCCCTTATGGCATCTATCGTACGCTCAAAGCTGCTAAACAGCTGTATTTGCGCACAAAAGAGCACCCGGTCGTAGCCGAGTTGATCGCAGAAGGCATCGTGATTGAGTCCTTTGATGCTGTATATGAGCAGCACGATACGTTTTCCGATGTGTATACCGAAATTGTGGAGCGGCTTTTTTCACGGGTAAACGAAGCAGGCAGTCTTGTCTATGCCGTGCCTGGTCATCCTTTGGTGGCGGAACGTACCGTGCAGCTATTGTTGGCTGAGGGACCAAACCGTGGCGTGGAGATCGAAATTGGCGGTGGACAGAGCTTCATCGATCCGTTGTTTGCCCGCCTACATATTGACCCGATCGAGGGATTCTCTTTGCTGGATGGGATGGCGCTCGCTGCTCATCAGGTATCTCCGGGTCTGCATACGATTATCGCGCAAGTGTACGATGCCTTTGTGGCTTCTGATGTGAAGCTGACCTTGATGGAAGTGCTGCCGGACGATTACGAGGTGACGGTAGCCACTGCCGTAGGGGTAGCGGGGCAAGAAATCATTGAGACAGTGCCGTTGTATGAACTGGACAGACTCGATCATTTCGGGAATTTGTCCCTGGTGTATGTACCGCCGACGAAGGATGAAAAGGTATCGTATCGCCAATTCTCCTACTTGAAGGAGATCGTGGCAATCCTACGCAGTCCGGATGGATGCCCGTGGGATCGCGAGCAAACACATCAAAGCATTCGCAAAAACTTGATTGAAGAGACGTACGAGGTTTTGGAGACGATCGACGACGATGATCCAGATGCGATGTGTGAAGAGCTGGGTGATTTGTTGATGCAAATCATGCTGCATTCGCAGATGGCAGCCGAAGACGGATATTTTTCGGTAGATGATGTTGTTGCGACGTTGAATGAGAAGCTGGTTCGCCGCCACCCGCACGTATTCGGGGAAAAGAGCGCAAATGATTCCGAGGAAGCGCTGGCGAATTGGCAGGAGATCAAAGCACAGGAAAAAGCAGCAAAAGGCATCGATATAACGGTTCAATCGCAGTTGGCGGGAATACCGCGCGACTTGCCAGCCTTGATGTATGCGTATAAGTTGCAGAAAAAAGCAGCCCAAGTCGGCTTTGACTGGGACGATATTGCAGACGTGTACAAAAAGGTAGAAGAGGAGTATCGCGAGCTGCAAGAAGCATCAGAAGAAGAACGCGCTGGCGAGCTGGGTGATTTGCTATTTGCGGTAGTCAATCTAGCACGCTTTCAGGGGCTCGATCCGGAGGAAGCCCTCGCATTGACCAACAACAAGTTCAAGAAGCGCTTTTCCTATATTGAAGGCAAGCTGCAAGAGGCGGGCCGTACCTTTGAGCAGACGGACCTGCAAGAGATGGACAAATGGTGGGAGGAAGCCAAACATGAGACTCGATAAATATTTGAAAGTGTCTCGACTGATCAAGCGACGCACACTCGCCAAAGAAGTGTGTGACAAACAGCGTGTAGAAATCAACGATCGCCCTGCAAAGGCATCCAGTAACGTGAAAATCGGCGACAAGCTGGCGATCCGTTTTGGACAAAAAATCGTGTCGGTAAAAGTAGAGGACATCAAGGAAAACCCGCGCAAGGAAGAAGCGGCTTCGCTGTATACCGTCATTGGCGAAGTTCCCGTTCCACGTGATGAAAAAGAAGAAGACGCCTACCTTAAAGGGTAATGTGCGCGCAAAAAGAGACTGCCGAGATGGTAGTCTTTTTTTAGGCTTTTTTTCCAGTCAAAGGATATAATGAGAGTACCTGTTGGCATTTCCGAAGGGATGTGAGCTGCATGCAACAAAACGGCGTTAAAACGGGTTACTTTTTGGCCATTTCGCTACTGTTATCATCTATCCTATACTTTTTTGCCTCGAACTGGCCGCTTATGGTCAGGGAGCAAAAGATCGGCGTCAGTGTGGCGATCCTCGTTCTTTTTTATTTGTTATCCTATGGACTCAGTTTCTTCAAACGGCATTCGTTTTTGAGTAACTGGCTGCTGGTGGCTGGAAGCTTGGCTTTTGGCATCAGTGTGGCATTGTTGGGGCAAATATACAATTCTCATGCGGACAGTTATATGTTGTTCGTCGTATGGTTCATTCCGAATTTGCTGTTTGCGATTTTCACGCGCTATCAGCCATTCTATGTCACTAGCTATGTTCTCGGTCATTTGGCTATTTATTTCTTCCTCGATCCGTCTGTCATCCACGTCACCCGTGAGGACGTGTGGTGGTTCATGATGTATTGGTTGATTGCCTTGGGAAATATCATCTTGTTCTGGCTAACCTCTACGGGGAAATTGCATTCCAAGCCGATCTACTACTTATCGTTTCTAACGTTTTCCGTCAGTCTTTTCGGTTCATCCTTCACCGAAGTGTATGGTCCGCTCCCAGAGCTGTTATATATCCTGACGGGCGGGATCCTGTTTGTCACGTTTTTAAAATGGGTACCAAGTCGTGGGTTTCTGATTGTGACGGCCTCGCTGCTCTCGCTGTTTGTACTCGTTAAATTCATATCCTATATGGTGATGTATTTCTCAGAGGGCTTCTTTGTTTTGATGCTGCTGCTGACCGTACTCATCGTTTGGGGAGCAGTTGCAGGGATTAATTGGTTGCGCAAGGAATCTGCGCATCAAAAAAGCAAATGGGTTGTGTTTTTCCAAGAGGCATTCACGATTCTCGTCACGACCATTGCCGCATCCATTGGAGCCATTTCGTTAACAGGTCTGCTTTTTCTGATCATGGAAGATGAAACGGTTATTGATTTTCTGTTTTTCCTTTCCTTAATCGGTTTTTTAGGTCCCGTGCTGTTTATTCGTGCTATGAATGCAACAGTGCGCTATACACTGCTCACGATGGGGTATATGCTGGGTGTCGGTTCTGTTCTCTTTTTAGAGGGAGCTTACTGGATTATCTTCCTGTTGGTGCTTGTATACGTGTGGATGTCCGTCCCTGCCATTCCGGCGAGGCTGTTAACACAGCTGACCTTTTTAAGCGTGTTGGCTACCAAGCTGGATGAGTATCTGCCCTCCTTTGAGTATGTACTGCTGATCCTATTTGCTACGCAGCTAGCGATGCATTACGTGAAGCGATTGCCAGTCGTTTTGCAAAACAGCTCGTTGGTGTACGCCTTACTCTCGCTTTTGATCCTGACAGAGGAGTACTCTCAATCGCTTGCCGGAAATGTGGTAGTGAATTTGGCCTTTTTCCTATTCAGCACGTATTTGTTGTACCGGACATTGCATCAGCAAAATCGGGTGAGATTCGGAATTGTGCTCGGTTTCTGGTTTGCTTTTCTCCTCATGAAGTACTACGACATGCTATGGAGCTTGCTGCACAAGTCACTGAGCCTGCTTCTGCTCAGCTTGGTGTTTTTCATCGCTACCCTTTGGTGGGATCGAAGGTCGAAGATTGAGTATCCGAAAAGCGAGCCTTCCAATTTTGCGAGAAAAGCGCTTGTGTTGCTTCCTGTCATTTTGCTGCAATTTGTTTTGATCGGCTATCAAGTATGGAGCAGTGAGACGATCCTGGCTAAAGGAAAAACGGTGAAGCTGGAACTGGTCCCAATTGATCCGCGTTCGCTGCTGCAAGGTGATTACGTCATACTTGGCTACACCATTTCTACGCTGGACCAAGAAGATATTGAATCTGGTGACAAGATTCGCGTCGTACTCCGCCAACAAGCTAACGGCTTGTACAGCTACAGTGGCTTTTATGAAATCGATGGTCAATGGAATCGTACCTACGAGCCTCAGCCATCGGATGTTGTGATAAATGGAAACACAATCGGTAGCAACCGAGTGGAATACGGCATAGAAAGCTATTTTGTCCCAGAAGGAACCGGACTAGATGTGGAGCGGAATGCCAAATACGCTATTGTGAAAATTGGCGAGAAAGGCGATGCCATTCTGGAGAGCCTGTCGAACCAGTAAACATTGACATTACTAAAGAAGAAGCTGCTTGTGTCATCGGGCAGCTTCTTTTGCGTGAGGAAGTAATCGTTCGTTGGAATCCATTTGCAACACGACCGAGCTGGTGAGGATAACGCCTACGATCCCCAGCGAAAAGATGAGGAGTGCCATTAGATAGGAAGGGAGAACAGCTCCCAAAGTGATACCGACTGCCCCTAATATCCGTGCGCCGGGCACAACGAGTCCATTCACTGCCATGTAGGAGCTACGCAAATCATCTTTTACAATTTGCGCCAGATAGGTTTGGCGGATGGGAGCGTGAATCAGCTCGCCCAACGTGCTTATAAGCACCGCGACCAGGATAACAATAAGGGAGTTGCTATACATGATCAGCGAGTACCCGGCAATATACATCAGCCCACTTATATACAAGGCAGGAGCTTCCTTCAAATGCCCGATGAGCTTGGTGACGGCAAGGGAGAACAATACCACGAGTAGCGTATTTTCGAGCTGGATCAGGCTGAATATTTTGATGCCAGTCAGTTCAACAGAAAACCAGTCAAACAAGCTAAAGCTCTGCGGGGTAAACTCCTGAGCAAGCCTGACAGCGATGTAGTTAGGCGTTTGAAATTCTGGTGCAAAGATGAGCATGCCGCTTAGTGAAAAGAGGATGAAACGACGGTCAGTCATTACTAGCTTGTAGCTTGCGACCATATCCTGTAAGATACCTGTCCCCGTTCCAACAGGGTTCATTGGTTTCGGCTGGTACGATTCCTTGAGGCATAAGGAAATGATCACAAGTGTGAAAAAACTGATAGCGGTAAGCGCGAGGAGCAGTTCGAAACGATGGGTAGCAAACAAGAGTCCTCCCACTACGGAACCTAGCGCAATTGATAAGTTGTTGGACCAGTAGTTGATTCCGTACATATACGTTCGGTTTTCTTTCGTACTGACATCGATGAGCATCGCATCTGCGGCGGGGTTGATCATTCCGTTACTCGCATTCTGGACGAGCATCATGGCAAACGTGAGCAAAGCAGAATCGAGCCACGGGGAGTTCGCTGCCATCATGATGAAGAGGCCCAAGCATTGAATCCATTGTCCGTATACCATCACTTTTTTTCTGCCCCACCGATCAGCCAAGTAGCCGCCGTAGAAGCCCATCAAGATTTGTGCACATACGGCCAGGACTAACAAGAGCCCTGTTATAGCTGGACCGAGCTTGGCAGAAAAGTAGATGGCCATAAACGGGAAGATCATGTTTCCCACTAGACGTGTCAGAAAGGAAGTCACGATGCGAATACGGATGTTGGGATGCAGGTGAGAAAAGCTCATGGGGATGACCTCCTTTTTTTCCAATTGTAGCTATGAAAAGGAGAAGAAAAAGGGTAATATTCCTCTATGAATTTCACCTTTTAAGGAATGAGATACCTTATGAAAAGCAATGAGCACTTTATGCAGATGCTACTCGGGCTATCCGAATGGGAGAAGGGGCGCGAACAAAAGATCGGCATACAGGAGTTGTCACAGCTTCTGTGCTGTACGCCCCGCAATGTGAAATTGATTTTGCGCAAATGGGAGAGTGAGGGTCTTCTTCTATGGAAGGCAGGGGTAGGACGGGGAAATCATTCTACACTCACGATTCTCTGCGATATCACTGACTTTTTGATCAGTTACTTTCAGAAGCTATTGATAGACGGGAACGTTGGGGAAGCAGTGGAGCTTTTGCATCATAAAAATTTACCTGTGGGTGCGAAGCGGCTTTTGCAGGAAACGTGGGACAGTCAATTCGGATTTGTCGCAGAAGAGAACGATAAGAGGCGACAGGAGATTTTACGTATTCCACGTGAACGAGCTTTTTCAACCATCGACCCCGCATTCGTAGCAGTAGCGGCGGAGAGTCATTTTATCCAGCAAATTTGCCATACGCTCGTCATTTTCGATTTGGCTACACAAGATTTTAAGCCCCAGCTAGCCTATGCTTGGGAAAGCAATCTAGATATGACTGCTTGGACCTTTTATTTACGAAAAGGAGTTCGATTTCACCACGGTCGTGTACTGACAGGAGAAGACGTAGCCTATACCGTTCAGCGGCTGATTGAGCTGGATTCTCCGTATCGTTGGCAAGTGAATGATATCGATTGGATCGAACAGCGAAATGACGGTGCGATTACTTTTCATCTACAAAAGCCGAACGGTTTTTTCTTGCATTTGGTATCTTGCATCGGGATGTCAATCTTGCCGCATGATGTGCCTTTTTCGGAGTCTGCGATTGTAGGGACAGGGCCGTTTCGGATGGTCGAATTTACAAAGGATCGGATGATATTGGCAGCGTTCGACGACTATTATCGGGAGAGGGCGATTCTGGATCGGGTAGAAATTTGGCGAGTTCCGGGATCTTGTTCTTCTAAGCAACGGTATCAACTCTCGCTGGCTGATGAAGAAGCCACTGAAGAGGAGAGTAATTACTTGGAGGTTCAAGAGGTAGGCTGCCATTATCTGAACTTTAACTTTCGAAAATCCGGTATTCAGCACGACTTCGCTTTTCGCCAGGCAATCAAGCTTTTGATGGACCCGGTACAAATGATACGAGATTTGAAAAAAGACACGTTTACACCTGCCGGAAGCTTTTTACCAGAGAGAAGCCAACGTATGCAATTTGCCGCGCATACCATAGAAGAATCAGCAGAATGGATGAAAAAAAGCGCATATCAGGGGGAGCCTGTATTTCTATGTTTCAGTGACGTGAAAAAAGTCTGGGAAGAAGCTGAGTGGTTTCAGAGAAGATGTCAGCAGATTGGCATTCGACTCGAATTGAAGCCTATCACGAAAGACCAATTCTTTTCGTGTTATGCCGAACAACATGCTGAAATGGCTATGATGGGGGAAGTCTTGCAGCGAGATATCGAGCTGGGACTAATTGAGATTTACAAAAACAAATGCTCGATGATTCACCAGTTTTTAGATGATGACAGGCTGGCGATTGTTGAGGAGCGGGTGTCAGAAATTCTTCAGCTGCAAGGCAGTAGAGACCGTATGCGGGCTTTGGAAAAGATGGAGGATACACTTAGAGATGAGGTGTGGTTACTTTTTCTGTACCATACGAAACGCATTGATCACTACCATCCCGCCTTGCAAGGAATTGCGGTTGATTCGTTTGGGTGGATCGACTTTTCCAAACTATGGGTAAAATCATTCGTTACCAGTCTGTAACCCTTTCCTGCCGAACATTTTCTATCATAGTAGGGAAATGTAGAGAAGGAGGCGTTACCGATGAACAAAAGCGTAAACAAAGGGATCTCGGTGCTGTTGGCCACCGCGGTATTGGCAAGTCCACTGATGCTTGAGCCAAAAGCGGCTTATGCTCTCTCTATTGAGGATGTTTCTGCAGACGATACAGGTGTGGATGAGGAAACAGAATATACGATTGAGTTTGAAATCAATAAGGACCTATCATCGGGTGACAGTATTTTCGTTAGGTTCCCATCCGAATATTCGGTGGATAAAAAATTGAAAACATCGGATGTCACGCTAAAAGATGACGATAAAAACAAGATTTCAATCGAAAACGTATACGTAAGCAAAAATGTGGTTGAGGTCGAAGTCGATGAAAAGATCAAAAAAGGTACTGTACTCACACTGACTATTGATAATATCACCAACCCGGAAGACAAGGGTAGTTACGAAATCGAAGTAAAAACAAGTGCAGAGACCAGCTACAAGGGAGATAAGATTTCGATCACCAAGTCTTCAAGCAGCAGCAGCAGCAGTAGCAGTAGCAGCAGCAGCAAGGGCGACTTCGAGGCTTCCCACAGCAGTAAAAATGCCGAGGATGCCATCTCCTTAACAATCGGAAAATTTAATCTCTCCTCGAAGAGCAAGCTGAAAGAGGGCAAATACATTTATGTCAATTTTCCCTCTAAGGACATGCTGCCAAAGAGCATCAGCAAATCTGATGTGAAAGTAAACGGGTACAAACCGGATTACGTCTCGATTCTCGACAACGACTCGATTCGGATTGAGATTCCGAGTGGCGCAGACGGAGATAGCTACATAAAACTGGAGTTTACATCTTCAGCGGGGATCGTAAACCCATCCAAACCAGACAAGTACTATTCGTATGAAGTGGAATATGACAGCAAGAAATACAAGTCAAAAGATGTAGAGATTACAAACACAAGCAATACGCCATTCACTGTTTCATTGTCGGACAGTTCAGCGGGAGCACGCACAAGCTATACGTTTGACGTGGATCTTTCCTCCAAGCTAGGGGCGAACGCAGAAATCGAGGTCGAATTCCCAAGTGGGGTAACCATTCCACCGATTCTTACCAGCAATAGCGTCACCGTCAATGGTGCTCAAGTGACGAATGTAAGCGTGTTGGGAAATAAGGTTTATTTCCGCACGCCTTACGGATTCAGTAGTACGAATCGCGCGACCATCAAGTTTGCATTCGAAGGCTACTTGACCACTCCGATAACAGCGGGAACCTATACCGTGACGGCCAAAATCGACAACAAGACCTACAAATCGAAAGAATTTCAAGTTAGCGGAGTGACTCCACCAGTCGCGGTGGATAATACATTGGCAACTGTGGGGCTGACGAGAGCGACTGCCTCTACTCCTGCTGGCCTTTCAATCGGCATCAAAGCCATGGGCGCTCCGATTGTTCGCAATCAGGGCTTCATTGAAGTCGTACTCCCGGTTGGCTTCCGTGTTCCAGCCTATTTGCCAGCAAACACAGTAACGGTGAATGGTGTGGCCGCTAGCTTTGTTGGTGTGCGCGGACAAAATCTGATTATTATTCCTGCCCAGGATATTCCGGCAAAAACAGCAGCTCAGGTCAATATCGCCGAGACAGCTGGCATTGTGAATCCGGCTACTCCAGGTGTGTACAACATTGGCGTCTACAACTCTGAGGAGAGAGGCTTGCTCTTCTCTCGTCCGGCGACCATCGTGGCTCTGAATGGCGTGAGCTTCAAGCAGAACGTCGCTTCCTTTATGAAGTCTGGTAAAACAACAGGACTCGCAGTGGCACCGTATACTGTAAATGGCAACACGCTGATGCCAACTACGTTTTTCCGTGATGCTCTCGGGTTTTCCATCAGCTACACCAAAACGACTGCAAAAGTTGTGAGCGGCAATACGGTCATGCAATTTAAGGTCGGTTCAAACGTAGCGACCATCAATGGAAAAAATGTAACGCTGCCTGCAGCGGTTCAGCTGAAAAACAACGTTCCTACTCTGCCTCTTAAAACCATCACCGAGAGTACCGGTTATAAAATCATCTATGTGAACGGGAACTACACCGTTTACAAGTAAGAGCAGTTTGGCAAAAACCCCGTATGCGTACGGGGTTTTTTTTGTGAAAAACATCTCGATGTTTTTCATTAGAGTTAATGAGACCGTTTGCGGTCAACAAAAACGGTATTGACCGTTTTTGTTCTAACGGGACATCCCTCCCCATACAAATAGTACAAGAAGGGTACGTGAGGAGGGAGTAGTCATGAACGATCACACGAGACGGCCACGCCATGAAGTCGTGATGATTAATCGTCGCAGCTTAGCGATATCGGGAGTAAAAAACGTCGAAAGCTTTGACAGCGAAGAATTCCTCTTGGAGACGGACGGCGGCTTTTTAACCATACGAGGCCAAAACCTGCATATGAAAAATCTGAGTCTGGAAACCGGAGAAGTAGCGATCGAGGGGCTTGTTCACGAGATGGCCTATCTGGAGCAAGGGCAGGCCGGCGATCGGTCGAGAGGATTCTTCGGCAAGTTATTCAAGTGAATATCGTCATCCAGTTGCAGACGGTATTGGCCATGTCGACGTGTGGTGCAATTATGGGTATGGGCTTCGATACGTACCATGTATGTAAGGGCAAGGCCAGGCTGCCACTCTGGTTGGTCTTTTTCTTTGACATCCTTTTTTGGGTGGGCAGTATGGGCGCTGTCTTCTTGATTTTGGTGAAAGTGAACGACGGAATTATTCGGTTTCCGATATTTTTTGGAATGATATTTGGCGCGTGGCTGTACTTCTTATTAGGTAGTAAGAAGTATATCCTTTTCTTGCACCGCGTGATAAAATTCTGTCAGTGGTTTTACCGTACGGTCGTAAAAATTATAGACACTCTGCTTGTACGTCCTGTGCTTTTTCTTATCCGAGTGATCATCATGGTGCTGGCATTTTTGTATTCCGTGTTGCTCGCGATCCTCGGCTTTTTGTGGAAAGTGACGCGTTTTGTCACCTCTCCTTTTGCCAGATGGGGTCAACATTTGTGGAAAAAAATGTACGGAAAAACAACAGGAATTTGGACCAATTGGAAGAATTGGTTTCACTCAAAGAGAAAGCGGGAGTAGAATCGAGGTGGCGTACTGATGCAGGAAGCAAGAACCTCTTCCATTAACCGAAAAGGGCAGAGAAGGAGAATGCGTCTCTTTTTCTTTGTGATCCTGTGCTTTTTCGTCTGGACTAGCTATACCTTGTTCTTGCAAAGTGGCGAGTTGTCCAAGAAAGAGACAGAGCTGGAAGCCCTGAAGCAAGAATCAGCGGTCTTGCAGCATAAGCAAGAGGATCTGACATATGAGGCAAGCCGGCTAAACGATCAGGAGTACTTGGCAGAGCTGGTGCGCAAGCGGATTTTGTTTACCAAGCAGGGCGAAAGCATCTACATCATTCCGGATTGAATATACAGCTGATCTTCAACGAGAGGGAGGCATTCCACGTCATGGAGATCGAGGTCGGGAGCATACTAGAAGGGAAAGTCACGGGTATCACCAAATTCGGAGAGTTTGTTGAACTGCCGGGCAATGTGACCGGACTGGTGCATATTAGTGAAATTGCTGACGTCTATGTCAGGGATATCCATCAATTTTTAAAGATAGGAGACACGGTAAAGGTAAAAGTCCTCAGCCTCCGTGAAGGCAAAATCGGGCTTTCTATCAAGAAAACAATGGTAAAGGAACGACCACCCCGCTATCAGCGGGACCGACGTGAAGGCTTTGAAGAAAAGCTGAACCGCTTTTTGAAAGAAAGTGAAGACAGGCAGTCCTCCTTGAAGAAAAGCGTAGAGAAAAAGAACCGCGGTCGGTCTTTGTGATTCGGAAAATTACGACTTTTCTTTCTTTGTGAAAAGCACACTTTGACTGTAAAAATAGGAAGGTCATTTCAAAGTCTTGACGAATACAGTATCCTAAGCCCGTTTCGCAAAGCGCGAATCACCTGTCAGCCGACGTTATCCGCCATAACGTCGGTTTTTTTTGTCCATTTGCGTTACTGAATTTGTCGCACGATTCTGTGAATAATCATTGGATTTTTGACAAATTTTACAATGCCCCCTCCGTATAATGGAGAAACACATTGACCAAGAACGGGGTGGAGCGAAATGATTGCGAACAAAAACGTAACACAGGTCGGACAGGCTTGGACGCGGCAGGTATCCGATCGAATGGGTACCACTGCCCAGACGTGGGGAGAAAAAGTAGCAGACTTCATAGAGAAGTGGAATGTTCTCCCCATTCTCATGGGCTTCTTATTGGGACGAGCTCTGATCGTGGAAGAGCTAACGCCCTTTGCTATACCGTATTTCATTGTCATGTTTTATATTCGTCGAGATTGTTTGCTTGTCACGGGGATGGCTCTTATTATCGGGGCTTTTACCCAGTCGGTGCCAGTCGGACTGGAAACCGCCTTGAGCGTGATCCTTGCCTTGTTTGCCTGCAAACTAATGAATAAAATGCGCAAAAAAGATTTTTCACGGACGCCTTTGCTGGTCGTCGGGACGATTTTTATCAGCCGTCTGTTGTTTGCGGTTCTGACCAACCAGGTAACAACTTACGAGCTCGTAATGGTCGCAGTGGAAGCGATTCTTGGTTTCGTACTGACGCTCATATTCATTCAGTCTTTATCGATCATTCATTTAGCGAAGCCTTATGAGCCTCTCAAAAATGAAGAGATCGTTTCGTTAGTCATTTTACTGGCCTCCTTGATGACAGGTACTGTGGATTGGATGGTCGAAGGTATTTCGATGGAGCATGTACTTACACGCTATTTGCTGCTCGTCTTTGCTTTTGTCGGTGGTGGCACGATCGGCGCGGCTGTTGGTGTGGTCACGGGTCTCATCCTCAGTCTGGCTAATGTAAGTGCGCTTTTACAAATCAATCTGCTCGCTTTCTCCGGTCTTCTGGCAGGCTTATTGAAGGAAGGCGGCAAAGTGGGCGTATCCGCAGGCTTATTGATTGGTACGGCTATTCTTGCGATTTACGGTGGAGCAGAAGAGACACTCTACTACTCCTTGATCGAAACCTCTCTGGCGATTGTGCTCTTCATTCTGACCCCTGCTGCTCTTTGGAAAAAAGTAGCCCGATTTATCCCCGGAACTCCCGAGAATCTACAATCCCATCAAGAATACATGCGTAGAGTCCGCGATGTGACAGCGGGCAAAATCCAGCAATTCTCCGACCTGTTTACGCAACTCTCCCATAGCTTTGCCCAGACAGCTGCTCCTGAAGAAATCGAAGAACAGGCCGATGCCTTTCTCATTCGCGTATCTGAATTTACCTGCCAGAAATGCTGGAAAAAAGAACAATGCTGGGAAAAAGATACGCAATCGACCTATGAGGGAATGCGCTTTTTAATGGAAAAAGTGTACGAGCACGGTACCTTGGCCGGTGTGACACCGCCGCGTGATTGGGAGCGCAAGTGTGTCAAAACCGAAAAGGTCATGACTGTGATGGAGCAGGAATACGATCGCCAGCAATCGTTTGACCAACTGAAAAAACAGGTAAAGGAAAGCCGGATGCTCGTAGCTGACCAGCTATCGGGAGTCTCTCGTGTCATGAGCGATTTTGCCCGGGAAATACAGCGGGAGGGAATGGAGCTGAGTTTTCAGGAAAAGCAGGTCTCACAAGCATTGGAGGGCTTGGGTCTGTCGGTTCGCCGCGTAGAAATACACAGCTTGGAAGAAGGGAAGGTCGATATCGAAATCAGTCAGCCGACTTGCTATGGCCGCGATGAATGCGCGAAGATCGTAGCTCCTATGCTCACGGAGATTTTGGGAGAAAACATTGTTGTTCGCGAGCGGCATTGTGAAGCGCAAAAAGATGGTTCATGCACGATGTGCCTTGCTTCCGCCAAAACGTATGAGATCGATATCGGGATCGCAGGTGCGGCCAAAGACGGCCAGCTACTATCCGGTGACAGCTTCCGCACGATGGATTTGGGTAATGGAAAAATGGCGCTGGCGATCAGCGATGGAATGGGAAATGGCGAGCGGGCATCCATAGAGAGTCAGTCCGCCCTCGATATGCTCCAGCAGCTTCTGCGTTCTGGCATGGACGAAAAAATTTCGATCAAAACCGTTAATTCGGTTCTTGCCTTGCGCTCCAAGGAAGAAATGTTCGCGACGGTGGACTTGGCGCTGATTGATCTGCAAACAGCTCATACCCGTTTTGTAAAAATCGGCTCCACCCCGAGCTTTGTCAAAAGAAATAAAGATGTCATCACGATCACGGCCAACAACCTGCCAGTGGGGATTTTGGAAGAAATCGAAGTGGATGTCGTATCTCGTATGCTCAAGCCAGGAGATTTGCTCGTAATGATGTCCGATGGCATCTACGAGGCGCCGCGCCATATAGAGAATAGGCAAGCGTGGATGAAACGAATCATTAGTGAACTGGAGACGAATGATCCACAGGAGGTCGCTGATTTACTGTTGGAAAAAGTCATTCGCCAGCATTCCGGACAAATTGTCGATGACATGACCGTGTTGGTGGCGCGAATTGATCGCTTTGTACCACAGTGGGCTGCGATTGCTGTGCATGGGATGGAGAAGCTCGAACGTCCACGGATTGTGAGTTAGAAGTATGTTTTCCCCATTACCCGTCGATACTGTTGCTAAAAATACCCTGCGAAGTGAGCGGATGTACAGTCGCTGCACAGAACAGGGAACCTCAACGACAGTAGAGGGATTAAAAACAGATCGAATGGGGAGATTATTGTGAAAGAAGCGACACTTCGTCAAATACTGGTAGTGACAGACGGCTGCTCCAACTCGGGGATGAGTCCCGTTGCTGCGGCAGCTCTGGCACGGGAGCAAGGGATTACGGTCAATGTGATTGGCGTAATCGACAAGAGTGAGCTGGGAGAAAAAGGGGAGAAGGAAATCAGGGATATTGCGGAAGCTGGCGGTGGACTCTGCGACATCGTGTATCCCCAACAGCTTGCGCAAACGGTACAGATGCTGACGCGAAAAGCAATGACGCGCACCATTCATCAAGTGGTCAATAAAGAATTAAAAGAGATTTTGGGCGACTCCGGTATAGAGGAGCTGGCACCTGATAAAAGAGTGCAGGTTGCCGGGATGGTTGACGAGCTGGGTGAAAAAAGCAGCTTGAACGTCGTGATGCTGGTCGATACCTCGGGAAGTATGAAACCAAAGCTGTCGGCTGTTCAGCAAGCGATACACGATTTCAGTATCAGTCTGCATTCGCGGAGTGGACAAAGCAGAATGGCGGTCGGTTCATTTCCGGGGAAACAAAAGCATCTCGATATCCGCATCCCGTGGACAGAGAAGGTTGAGCAGGCCCATCAAATTACGAGTGATTTGGCGATGAGCGGAATTACCCCTACTGGACCCGCCATCGTAGAGGCAATTGCCCTGTTTGAGCAGGATAAGCTCCCACGCTCACTGCAAGAGCGTTACACCGATCAAGACGAAGAGGACGACTCGAACGGAATGCTGCGTGACCATGTCTTTTAAGGCAGCCACCCCCGACCTGCCCAAGCACTTTACAGGCAAATGGAACAAAAAATCGTACCACGTTTTACGGGAGTTGGGGCGTGGTGCAAACGGGACCGTGTACTTGGTATCCCAAGGCGGCGTACAGCGCGCGGTTAAGGTCGGTGTGGAAGGCATAGACATTTTAATGGAAGTGAATGTGTTGAAAAGCACACAGCAGGGGCGGGATTCCAAAGTGGGACCGCTCCTGTGCGACGTGGACGATCTCGTTGTAAACGGGAAGGCCTGTACGTTTTATGCCATGGAGTACCTTCAAGGCCTGCAATTGGATGAATATATCCAACAAGAGGGTACCGACTGGGTAGCTGTGATGATGGTTCAATTACTGGCGCGTCTGGATGTATTACACCAGCATGGCTATATTTTTGGTGATTTGAAACCGCAGAATGTAATGGTTACCCAATCGGACAAGCAGGTACGGTTGATTGATTTCGGTGGAGTAACCAAGTTGGGCAACGCCGTTCGGCAGTTTACAGAAGAATACGATCGAGCTTTTTGGCATGCAGGTGATAGACGGGCTGAAGTAAGTTATGACCTGTTCTCCACAGCTGTGATGATGGTGCGTCTGACAGTTGGACCCCAGACGTGGAAAAACAGCCTTGGTGACCCACGTCACACGGTATTGCTCTGTGATATAATACGAAAAAGTGACAGCCTGTATCCTTATCGGGAGCCTTTATTGAAGGCGTTTCACGGTAAGTTTGCGACCGCGAAAGAAATGCGAGCGGAGTTGTTGGCAGTCTTGCGAGATAGCATGGTTGCCAAAGCACAAAAGCCGCAAAAGAAAACGCGGACGAAAGGGAAAGCAGGGTCGGGCATTAGCGGTCTTTTTGTCGCCTCGCTACTCCTATTGGCTGGCACTTTGTATTACGCATGGTTTATGTGAAGGATGTGACGGTTCGTGTCCTCAGATTTGGTGATGGATACTTGCTTGTTGGCAGGCTCGATTATTTTGAAAAACGGTGGAGAGACTTACCGGACGGAAGAGACAATGGCATTGATTGCAAAGGCTGCGGGGATGGATGACGTCAACAGCTCCGCTACGCCCACGAGTATTATCCTGTCCTTTCGTTGCAGTGGGCTGGATCATACAAGAATGGTTCGTACCCCAAAACGTACGACCAACCTCAATAAAATTACGCTCGTGAATGATGTTTCCCGACAGTTTGTCGGTGGGAAAATTAATTTGGAGCAAGCCTATCGGTCGCTGCGTGAGATCGATCAGAAAAAGCAGATTTATCCGAAATGGTTGCAGCATCTAGCAGCCGCTACGGCCAGCGGCTCCTTTTCTATGCTTGCAGGGGGAGATTGGAGCAGTCTGGTTCCTTCTGCGATGGCCGGGTTGATTGTGAACCTGAGCCAGGAATATTTAGAACAGTTTGTCCGGATGAAGTTTTTTACGGAGTTCTCCGCCGCTTTATTAGGTGGGCTTTTCGCGTTGTTGAGCGTGACGCTCTTTCCACAGTTGCCTTTAAGTATCATTATTATTGGTGCGATGCTTCCGTTGTTTCCGGGGATTGCCATCACCAACTCGCTTCGGGATTTGATGGCTGGTGATTTGGTTGCAGGTGTTTCACGCGGAGTAGAAGCCATGCTGACAGCTGTTTCCGTAGCGGTAGCCACAGCCATTATTCTTTCGTTTACGAGGTGAGTACGATGTTGTTACAAGGATTGGCGCTTAGCTTCGCCTCTTCAGTAGCGTGGTGTGTGCTGTTTAATGTGCCGGTTCGAACAATCGTAGCGGGTGGTTTTGCTGGAGTGATCGGTTTTCTCGTCTACTCCATTCTTCCTATCTACGGTGCTGAGGTCTTGTTGTCCACGTTTGTTTCGGCTGCTGCTGTCTCTTTGCTCAGTCAGCTCTTATCTATTATACTGCGAGTTCCCTCTACGAATTTTAGCGTCGCGGGCATCATTCCGTTGGTACCGGGATCGTTGGCTTACAAAGCCATGCTAGCCTTCGTCAACAATGATTACGTCGGAGGGATTACCCAGGCGACCAAGACATTGATGGTGGCCGGCGCGATTGCTTCTGGACTTATATTTGGAATTTCGGTTCTGACGATTTGGAAAGGAGCCCGCTATGCTGGCAAGCGTGCGCAACGAGATTGAGTCCGAGGGGCTTTTGCTTCCAGGTGAGACCATTGTCGTCGGAATTTCCGGTGGCAACGATTCTACCGCACTGTTGCATATATTGGCTTCTCTCAATAAACAATATCAGTATAATTGGAAGCTGCATGCTGTCCATCTGAACCACGGCTTTCGTGGGGAAGAAGCAAGGCAGGACGCGCTTTATGCAGAAAAGCTGTGTCGTGAACTCGGCGTTGATTTCCACCTGTTTGAGTATGACGTCCCCAGTTATATGGAAAAAACAGGACTGGGCGGACAAGAAGCAAGTCGCGATATTCGCTATCGGCTGTATGAAGAGGTAGGTCTCGCGCAAGGAGCGATCAAGCTGGCATTGGCCCATCATGCTGACGATCAGGTGGAAACGATCCTCTTTCGTTTTGTGCGAGGCAGCAGGTTGCAAGGACTGACAGGGATGCCGAAGCGAAGAATGCTTGCAGATGGTCCTATTGAGCTCGTGCGTCCGCTCTTGCATAAAACGCGTCAAGAACTGGAAGGCTACTGTCGGGAACATCAACTTACCCCCCGTGAGGATAGCAGCAACCAATCGCGCAAGTATACGCGCAATCTGCTGCGTCTGGATGTCATGCCCTTATTGGGAAAAGTGAACGACAAGTATCGGGAGCATATCTTGGCTACTGCGGAGGCAATCCGTCAGGACGAAGCACTTTTAATGAGGCTGGCACGGGAGCAGTTGAAAGAGGTAACCATTGAGAAAAAACCAGAAGCATTTTTAATGGACAATGACAAGTTTCAAACTTGTGACGTTGCTTTACAAAGGAGAATGATTACTCTAATATTAAGTTATCTCTCAAAACATACCGAATGGTCTTCGCAACATGTGGAGACCGTTTTGCACATGCTAGGGGGAAGTCGCCCTTCTGCGGAATTGCATTTGCCGAATGACCTGGTTGTCGACCGGGTGTACGAGCGAATCAATTTTCGTCGTAGGAAGCGACAGGATCGCATACATACGTATAGTTACGAGCTCGCCGTTCCCGGTGTAACCTGGATCGACGAGAGCAAGGCCACGGTACATATTACTTACCTGGAAGGTCCCATGGATTGGGAGCGACTCCCGGCGAATGAAGCGGTTTTTGATGCCGATCAGTTGCCAGGATCGCTGTATTTGCGTAACCGAAAACCAGGAGACCGTATCACCCTGTTTGGCTCAGCAGATGGAAAGAAGCTGAAAGATTTATTGATTGATGCCAAATTTCCGCGAGCATGGCGTGACAAACTTCCGCTTTTGACGGCGGGCGATGAGGTGATTTTGGTACCAGGTGTGCGCCGTTCCGCCGTAGCGCCTGTCAATGGACAGACCAGGCGTTTTCTACACGTGCGGGTAGAGTTTGGAGAAGATTGGCGGGAGGTTTTTTCATGAATCAAGACATCGAGAAGATTTTGCTATCAGAAGAGGATATCGCGGGTAAAGTTCAAGAATTGGGCAAGACGCTGGCTGCAGAATACAAGGATAAAAATCCATTGGTTATCTGCGTGCTGAAAGGCGCAGTCGTTTTCATGGCTGATCTGATCCGTCACATGGATATTCCGTGCGAAATGGACTTCATGGCAGTTTCCAGCTACGGAAGTGGAACAGAGTCCTCTGGCATGGTGAAAATCTTGAAGGATCTCGATACATCTGTGCAAAACAGACACGTGCTGGTTGTAGAAGACATCATGGACAGTGGACTGACGCTGAGCCGCTTGGTAGAGTTGTTGCGCCATCGGGAAGCTGCTTCTGTAAAAGTGGTGACTCTCTTGAACAAACCAGAGCGTCGCAAGGTGGATATTTCACCAGACTATAAGGGCTACGACGTTCCAGACGAATTCGTAGTGGGATACGGCTTGGACTATGCCGAGCACTATCGTAACCTGCCTTATATCGGTGTCTTGAAGCCTGAGGTCTACACGAAGTAGGTTTGTTGTGGAGACCGTGCTTTCTATGATAAAATGTGAAAAGTGTCTGTTCGTGAGAGGAGGTAAGGAATGAATCGCTTTTTTCGTAATACCGGGTTCTACCTACTGATTTTTCTTGTCACGGTCGGGATCGTGAATTTCATCCTCTCCGGTACTGATAAGGTTGGGAAACTTACATATCAGGAATTCCGGGTACAGCTAAAAGCTGACAACGTCACTGAGTTGGCGCTTCGACCAGAGAATGGTACTTACAGGGTTGAGGGTACGTTGGCAAAAGCTATTCCGGGACAGGAAAGTAACAAATTTTTTACCAATGTTCCTTTGTATGACTCAGATGTTGTGACGCTAGTCGAAGAGAAAATCGATGCGCAAAAGGTGAAGAATGTAGCGTTCAATCCTGCGGAGGGCAATAGCATTTGGCTCACGTTCTTGACCTCTATCATTCCTTTTGTCATCATCTTCATCTTGTTTTTCTTTCTTCTGAACAACGCGCAAGGTGGCGGAAGCCGAGTAATGAACTTCGGTAAAAGCCGCGCGAAGCTTTACAACGAAGAGAAGAAACGCATTACATTTGACGATGTAGCAGGAGCAGACGAAGAAAAGGCGGAGCTGGAGGAAGTCGTTGATTTCCTGAAAGACAACCGTAAGTTCAATGCGGTTGGCGCTCGTATTCCAAAAGGGGTACTGCTCGTAGGACCTCCGGGTACAGGTAAAACCTTGCTCGCTCGTGCTGTTGCAGGCGAAGCTGGTGTACCGTTCTTCAGTATCTCCGGTTCTGACTTCGTGGAAATGTTCGTTGGGGTAGGTGCATCCCGCGTACGTGACCTGTTTGAAAATGCAAAGAAAAATGCTCCTTGCATTATCTTTATTGACGAGATTGACGCTGTTGGTCGTCAACGCGGAGCTGGACTCGGCGGCGGCCACGACGAACGCGAGCAAACTCTCAACCAGTTGCTCGTAGAGATGGACGGTTTTGGAGGAAACGAAGGGATCATCATGATCGCTGCGACGAACCGACCTGACATTCTCGACCCGGCTCTCTTGCGTCCGGGACGTTTTGACCGTCAAATTACAGTAGATCGTCCTGATATCAGAGGCCGTGAAGCGGTGCTCAAGGTTCATGCCCGCAACAAGCCGATTGGTGAAGACGTGAAGCTGGAAGTGATTGCTCGTGGTACATCGGGCTTCACTGGCGCAGATTTGGAGAACTTGCTGAATGAAGCGGCTCTCTTGACTGCCCGCAGAAACAAAAAGCAAATCAACATGACTGAGGTAGATGAAGCGATTGACCGCGTGATTGCCGGTCCAGCGAAGAAGTCTCGCGTAGTGAGCGAAGACGAACGACGCCTGGTGGCCTTCCACGAAGCAGGTCATACGATCATCGGATACCACCTGAGAAATGCAGAAATGGTACATAAGGTAACAATCATTCCGCGCGGCCAAGCTGGCGGATACACAGTGATGCTGCCGAAAGAAGACCGTTTCTTTGCTACCAAAACGGACCTGCTCGACAAAATCGTCGGTCTGTTGGGTGGACGTGTTGCGGAGGAAATAGTGCTTGGGGACATTAGTACCGGCGCACATAATGACTTCCAACGTGCGACTGCTATCGCTCGCAGCATGATTACCGAATACGGAATGAGCAAGCTCGGTCCTATGCAGTTCGGTAAGAGTCAAGGACAGGTATTCCTGGGCCGCGACTATGGCAATGAGCGTAACTACTCCGATCAGATTGCTTACGAAATCGATCAGGAAATGCAAAATATTATCAACGAGTGCTACTCAAAGTGTACAGAATTGCTGACGACGCACCGTGATCAGCTCGATCTGATTGCGAACACGCTGCTCCGTGTAGAGACTCTCGATGCTGAGCAGATCAAGCAATTGATCGAAACAGGTAAAATGGATAACGATCCAGAGGTAAATAAAGATGTGGTCGTGAACATTCAACCGAAGCTGGAAGAAGTAAAAGAAGTACCAAAGCAAGAAGAAACAAACGAAGAACCAAAACAAGAAGATACAAAAGAAGAACCGAAACAATAAGGGGCGCCTCAGGTGCCCTTTTTTGTAATATCGGAAAGTATTAGGTTAAGTTTTTAAAAGGTATCGATGAACCAATAAAGCTAGTGAGAAGAAAAAGCACAGGGCTCGTAGACCTTGACAACGCCAACCCAGTCGGAACTTTAAAATGGGGACCAAGCTTGTCGAACACTTCTTCCTTGAGAAACTTCCGCCCGTAGGGTGGCTTTGGCTCGACGGTCCCTTTTTTAAAGTGGAGACGGCCAGTGAATCCCCCTGCTGGCGTGTCAGAGTCGAATAGAACTGTGCTTTTTCTTCTCCTTCACTATGGTGACTCAAATCCAAAGCGAATGAGAGGGATTGGATATGTTGCTTACACCGGGCATGGCTGCATTTGACATGGATGGAACCTTACTGAATCACGAATCAAAGATGACAGAAGGAACGAAAGAAGCACTTCGCCAATTGCAACAGCAAGGCTGCAAACTCGTTTTGTCTACGGGGAGAATGTATGGTTCCGCTCAAATTCCGATCGATTCCTTTCCTTTTGACGGCTATGTCTGTAGCAATGGGGGCGCTGTTTTCGAAGGGAACGGCACGCTGGTCCGTCGATGGCTCCTTCCTACTGAGATGGTAATCGGTGCGATCCATGCACTTAGGCAAGAATCGATTTATTATGAGCTTCATGATATCAACAGCAATCGCTGGATGATCAAAGAAGACCGTGAACGATTGGAAGCGACGATGAGTGAGGACGCATCTGTGGAAGGATTCTCGATCTTGAAGTTTCCTTACTACAGGCTCGCTCGGGTAGAGCCATTGGCTGAGATGCTGAACAAGCTGGAGTCCGGGGAAGTGGAAATCGTCAAGGTTTTCATCTGGCATGATGACCCGGAGCGTCTGGAGTGGGCAAAAGTGCAACTGGAGCCTTGGAGCGAGCAAGTGACCATCACTTCATCCGGCAAGCAGAATGTCGAGGTGATTCCTCAAGGGGTTTCCAAATGGGAAGGGCTTCAATACTTCTGTGAGAAATGGGGAATCTCCCCAGAGAAAGTAATGGCATTTGGCGATGCAGAAAACGATCGTGAGGCATTAACGGGAGCAGGATATTCCGTCGCGATGGAAAACGCTTCTGACGAGATTAAGCAGGTGGCCAAATATATCGCCCCACACCACAATGAGGAAGGCGTAGCCCGATTTATTCGGGAGCGCGTTCTCGGAGAAAAAGGCGAGTAGAGAATGAAAAAGCAGAAACTGCGTCTGTACAGGTCGGTTTCTGCTTTTTTCTCATTGTTGTTGAGAATTGTTATCAATCATAATGGTCGTATGAATACTGGTAATTTATGAGAGTGACTTCCATTCTTTTGAGCGAGGTGTGCAGTACGTTCCAGATGCCATGCAGTGGTTGTTCAACACCAAGTGAATCCGTTTACAGGTACCACGTTGACAAGGTGGGGTTATACGCTTACAATGACCGTAAATTATGACACCACCGTAGGGGGATTTTTTCCATGGACGCTTTAGCGTTAGAAAAAAAAGCCCAGCGCAACGCTGAGTTACGTGAACGACTGCTGCAGTTGAAGAAAGAGCGTAATGCCATCATTCTTGCTCACTTTTACCAACGTCCCGAGATTCAGGAGGTCGCTGACTTCATTGGAGATTCCTTTGGACTGGCGCAGAAAGCGAAAGAAACGGATGCCGATGTGATTTTGTTCTGTGGGGTTCATTTTATGGGAGAAAGTGCAAAAATTCTCAATCCCCAGAAGACCGTCATTATTCCCGACGAACGGGCTGGCTGTCCAATGGCAGACATGGTAAACGTAGACGGGCTGCGCAAGCTCAAAGATCAGCATCCAAATGCAAAGGTAGTGGCTTACATCAATACTTCTGCGGATGTAAAAGCAGAAACCTACATCTGCTGTACGTCGTCCAACGCGAAGCGAGTGATCGAGTCGATCGACAGTGACGAGATCATTTGGGTGCCGGACAAAAACCTCGGCCACTATGTATCCCAATTCACGGACAAGAAAATGATTATTTGGGAAGGGTACTGCAACACGCATGACCAACTGTCTGTGGAGGACATCATGACGTTGAAGCAGCAACACCCTGAGGCTGTGGTTGTCGTTCATCCGGAGTGCCGCCCAGAAGTGGTATCCCTGGCTGACTACGTTGGTTCCACGACCGGAATTTTGAAATATTGCCGTGAGTCTTCGCACAAAGAGTTTATTATCGGTACGGAAGACGGCACTCGTTACATGCTGGAAAAGGACAGTCCGGACAAGAAGTTCATTTTCGCTTCCAAGTATCTGGTTTGCCCGAACATGAAGGTGAACAACCTGAAAAAGTGCGTCGAGGCGCTGGAGAACATGAAGCCGGAGATTTTTGTTCCGAAAGATGTTGCGGATGCGGCGCGTGCATCGCTGGAGCGTATGCTTGCGGTAGCGCCTGCTTAATGGGTAGTTTGATGAAATGAAAAAAGGAGTAGAGCGTATGGGCTTTACTCCTTTTTCTTTTAAGAAGCTTTGGTCAACGGTTGGATGTCTTTTCGTCGGTAAATGTTCAGGACGAGTCCTATCAAGGCCATTTGCAATACGGTATGCACGATTCCGAAGCCGACGAATGGCAGATTCACAGATATAGGAGGAACCAGACCGACAGTCATGAAAATACTCCAGAAAAACGGCGTGAAAAAGAGTACAATCATGCTGGATAACAGCAAGGAGCCATATAAATCTTTTACCCGCCTGATGGCATGGAGCAAACGAAGCAACAGCATAACGCCAAGAATGAAAAAGGCTATCCCTGCAATTGGTCCAAAGATATACACCATGTAGGCAAAAATATAGTCAGATTCAAGGGCGGGCAACATGTTTAGAGAGGCACCGAAGCCTTGTCCCCATAAGCCCGCTGACTGGACGGTTTTCAAGGATTGAATGATGATATATCCTCTTCCATCCGGTTCGAGGTAAGGATTCATGTAGTAAATCAGACGATCTAGCTGATAAGGTTTAGCGAACAGGTAAACCATCGCGCCGACACTCGTGAAAATCATAGTGAGGAAACTCAGAACAACAAGCTTTTTAGGCTTAGCGGCAATCACGAGCGCGATGTAGCCACCGACATACAAGAGAACGGCAAATTCGTATTCGCATAACGCGAGAAGCAGGCAAGGGGGCAGGAAGTACGCAATCGCTTTTATGATGGTATTGGTATAGCGATTGTGCTTCTTCCACTCCGTGAAAATTCCCGCGAGGGCTACGATGAACAGGAAGTAATCCCAAAAAAGTATCCCCACGAGGACAACGGTACCGATTACTATTCCGATTAGCTGCTTTTCAAAGTAATTACGTTGATCTTGTGCTACATGAAGTGAATACAACGTAAGCAGACCGACACCAAGTAGAATCACGACAATGGAAAGTATGCCCCACTCCATCCTCGGCTTATGTGCCTGATGAAGATGCAACCCTACCTCAACGGGATCACCCATCTCCGCAATCGCAATCCGAGTCGCTTCGTCTTCCCTATATCCAGCCTCACGATAATCCTCGATCTTTTCGGCGAAATGATTCTCCAACTCAAGCGTAATCGCTGCATGAACCTCTTTGTTCCTAATCTGATCACAAACCTCTTTTATGTAATCCGCAATTCGCTTGTTCCCGTTCATGTAGGCTGCCCTCCCAGCACGGAATCAACAGCGGTACGAAAAGACTCCCATTCCTGTTTTTTCTCTTTGAGATGCTTCTTGCCTTCACGGGTGATTTGATAATATTTACGTTTTCGCTCTCCTTCCCCCTCACTCCAAAACGCCTCGACCTTTCCTTCCGACTCAAGAGTATGGAGAATGGGATAGAGGGTGCCTTCCTTGAGAGACAGCACACCGTTCGAGCTAGTTTCCATCGTTTTGATCATCTCGTAACCGTACATCGCCTTTTGCTCGAGCAAGGTAAGAATGAGAATGACCGTACTGCCTTTCATCAGTTCTTTGTTAACTGCCATAGCTATCTCCTTATACCTCGGATTTCGATACCTCGATTATCTATGTATCATTGTATTCCATAAAAGGGGAAAAAGAAAGACTTCCTCATCGGGAAGTCTTGTTATATGCGTTTAGGAAGGCATCGGGGTAGGAGTTGGTTTTCCATAGCCTTGACCATAGGTTTGGTCTATGTAGTCACGAATTTCTTTTGTAGATTTGCCTTCTTCTTTCAGTTTGCCGGAAATAACGGCGATTTCCATGCATACGCCGCAGCGAGTGCCGTGGTCATCCCAGACAATGGAGCCATCAGCCTTTTCTTCTTTGATGAAGCAGTTGCCATTATGCTCGTGTCCAGCGCTTTCACCACAACCACAATAGCATGGAATGGATTTGAGCAGTTCACGGTTTGCCGCAGCAACCTTGTAGGATTCGATAATGACAGGGTCTTGGTTATCTAAAAATTTCGGTAGCTGATCAGCGGAAGCAGTCAATTCCTGCAAATCACCATTGGGAGCGTGCTGGGTGTGATCGCTATGGTTCTGTTCAGCTTGATCAGTAGAGCCACAGCCAGCAGTAAGCAGAGCTGCGGTGATAAAAGTAATGGCTAACCATGATTTACGTTTCATCTTGGACATACCTCCTGCCAGTATTTTATCATAATGAGATGGAGAAATTGTGAAGCTGGGAGAGAAGATATACACTTATGATTTTTAAATCGGAATAAATCCTATTTACTTTTTAGGCTCCTCTCCGTATAATGAAAAACGACGAGAACGTAAATCGGAATCATTTTGAATTGGAGCAGGAGGAAATATAGATGAAAAGAGTTATAGTTGCTGCCCTAGGCTTCATTACGGCAGTAGGACTGGTCGGTTGTGGAGCAGCGAACGAAACGGCTGGTACTCCGCAAACTGGCAGTGACGCGTCCGCGAAGCCAAAGGTATACACGACGATTTATCCATTGGAATATGTAGCGAAGCGAATCGGCGGTGAACACGTGGAGGTAACGAATCTGGTTCCCGCTGGCGTAGAGCCTCACGACTACGAGCCGACCGCAAAAGACATGGTCGCTCTGTCCAGAGCAGATCTATTTGCATACAACGGCAGTGGTTTGGAGCTGTGGGTAGAGAAGGCTGTAACCAATCTCGACAAAAACAAGACAACGATCGTCAATGCGACGGAAGGTCTCGATTTGATCAGCGCAGCCGAGCATGAGCATGAAGAAGAAGGGCATGCAGAAGAGGCAGGGCATGAGCACGGCGACCTGGACCCTCATGTATGGCTCGATCCGATGCACCTGAAGGCACAAGCAGAGAAAGTCAAAAATACGCTCGTGCAAAAGGATCAAGCACACGCTGCCGATTACGAAAAGAACTACGCACAACTAGCAACAGACCTGGAGCAACTGGATAAAGAGTTCAAAGATATGGTTACGCAAGCACCGAAAAAAGAATTCATGGTTTCTCATAGCGCATTCAGCTATATGGCAAAACGCTACGGGCTGGAGCAAGTAGCGATCTCTGGGGTCAATCCTTCTGATGAGCCATCCACGGCTGAGTTGAAGAGCTTGGTGGAGCATGTAAAAGAACACAAGATTTCTTATGTGTTGTTCGAGACGTTGGTTTCTCCGAAGGTAGCAGAAGTGATTGCGAAGGAAGCTGGTGTGAAGACGGCCACGCTCAATCCGTTGGAAGGTTTGACGGAAGACGATGTGAAAGCAGGCCGTGATTACTTGTCCATCATGCGCGACAATATGAATACATTAAAGACTGCACTCCAATAAGCTTTCCCTCGAAAAGATGTCGCTTGCTAAGCGGCATTTTTTCATTAGTAGGATGCTTGTGGTTCGGGCAAAATCGTAGTACGATGAAGGGGATCAAATAAGAACAAATCCGATTTAAGGGATGGATATTTCATGGAACCACATACACAAGAGGTGCCCGTCATTAAGCTCACAGGCGTCTCCTTTCAATATGAAGACAAACAGGTTCTCGATGAGGTTGAATTCACACTGGAGCGCGGAGACTTTGTGGGAGTCGTTGGGCCGAACGGGTCAGGGAAATCTACGCTGATGAAGCTGATTTTGGGTCTGCTGACGCCAAACAAAGGGACAGTGGAGCTGTTCGGGCAACCACTATCCAAGTTTCGTGAATGGAACCGTATCGGGTACGTCGCTCAACAGGTCGCACATGGAGCGGGTGGATTTCCGGCAACGGTGCGCGAAGTCGTGTCATCTGGATTAGTCGGCAAAGTAGGCCTTTTTCGCAGACTGACGAAACAGCATCATGAGAGCGTACGGGCCGCTGTGGAGCGTGTCGGCTTGTTGGAGAAGCTGGATCAACGAATCGGCAACTTGTCCGGCGGGCAATTGCAGCGTGTATTTATAGCGCGCGCGCTCGTAGCTGAACCAGAGCTGCTGATCCTCGATGAGCCAACAGTTGGGGTCGATCAGGAATCGATCGATCAGTTTTACAGCTTGCTTCGTGCGCTGAAGGAAGAGAACGGATTGACGATGATGATCGTCAGCCACGATGTGGGAGTCATGTCGCAGTGGGTGACTAAGGTGGCTTGTGTGCAGAAGAAGATTCACTTCCACGGAACGGCACACGAATTTGAACATAACCAAGAAAAAATCTTGCAAAGTATGTACGGTGACTCGGTCAGACTGCTGTCTCATCATCATTAAGCTTTGTAAATAGGTAAGAAAGAAGGAATATGCACATGCTTGCTGATTGGTGGCAGTATGACTTTTTGCGGTATACCCTGTTTTCAGGACTTTTAATTGGTCTGATCTGCCCTATTTTGGGCACGTTTCTCATTGTTCGTCGCTTGTCGATGATGGCAGATGGCTTGTCACACGTTACACTGTCCGGGGTAGCTGCCGGGATGCTCATTTCCAAAAAGGTCGCCTTCTTCTCCGCAGTCAATCCGCTGTTTTTCGGGATGCTGTTTGCGGTGATTGGTTCGTTGTTCATCGAGCGTCTGCGTAAGGTGTACAAAGCGTATCAGGATTTGGCGATTCCGATTATTTTGTCGGCGGGACTTGGGTTGTTTACGGTATTGATCAGCATCGCCGACGGTTTTAATGCAGATTTGTATTCGTACTTGTTCGGAAAAATCGTTACGGTGTCCATCGAAGACCTGTATGCGCTGATTGGTGTGGCAGTTGTCGTTTTGGCGACGGTCTTGTTGATTTACAAGGAGCTTTTCGCAGTTTCCTTTGACGAGGAATTCGCTCGCGTCTCCGGAGTGGCTAGACGATCGATCAACTTGTGGTTTATGGTGCTCGTTGCACTGACGATTGCGGCTTCCATGCGTATTGTCGGTGTCCTGTTAATCTCGGCGCTGATTACGCTTCCGGTGGCTGCCAGTTTGCAAATTGCAAAAAGCTTTCGTCAAACGATTTTCTTGTCGATTTTGTTCGCAGAGTTTTCCGTGCTGAGTGGTTTGTATTTTGCCTATCTCCTTGATTGGGCATCTGGTGGTACAATTGTACTGATGGCGGTACTGGTTATGCTGGTTGTATTGGGTGGAAAAAAGCTGCGTGTCGCTTTCCGGTAAGAGTTATCCGGATATGACAAAAGGAAGGAGTGTTTGTCGATGAAAGTAGAAGAAGCGCTGCAAATATTGAAAGAACATGGTTTCAAGTATACCGGCAAGCGGGAGGAGATGATTCGAATCTGCGCGGCCGAGAAGCGATACCTGTCTGCCAAAGATATTATGGAAAGAATCAAGGAGCAGTATCCAACACTCAGCTTCGATACCGTCTATCGCAACATTTCCACTTTTGTTGAGCTGGGGATTCTGGAAGAGACGGAGCTAGACGGGGAAGGCAGATTCCGTTTGGCCTGTTCTACAGATGGGCACCATCATCACCATGTGATTTGTACGGAATGTGGAAAGACGTCTTCTTTGCCAGGATGTCCGATGAATATCATTTCTGCGGTACCGGAAGAGTTTCAGGTGACGGGACACAAGTTCGAGGTATATGGTACGTGTAAGGAATGTGTAACGCATTCCAATTAATCAGATAGAGGGGAGTGTTCGCTTTTGCGGACGCTCTTTTTTCATCTCCTTCAAGCATGTATTTGCTATAATGGGTGGAAAATCATCAGTTACAAGAGAGAAGGGACACGGTCATGATTCCCCGTTATATTGTGGACTTTGATTTGCACGCCTTGCCTCGGATGAGGGCAGATGTAGCTGTTATTGGAGCAGGAATTGCTGGGTTGTATACGGCGTTGCAAACGAGTGAGTATGCGGATGTGGTGTTGATCAGCAAAAAGGGACTCGATGATAGTAACACACGCTGGGCTCAGGGAGGAATCGCTGCTGTAACAGCCCAATCAGATTCCCCTGCCCTTCATCGACAGGATACGTTAATCGCTGGAGCAGGTCTTTGCTCATATAACGCTGTGGAAGTCCTGGTGCATGAAGGCCCTGATCGCTTGCATGAACTGATTGCATATGGAACGGAATTTGACCGCGATGAACAAGGTCAGTACGAGCTGACACAGGAAGGCGCGCATAGCAAAAGGCGTATTTTGCATGCGAATGGGGATGCCACTGGGGCAGAGATCGTCCGCGCCTTGTCCAAGCGTGTTATGGAGCAGCCAAACATTCAGGTTTTGGAATATCATTTTGCTGTGGATGTCATCACGGAGGATGGCGAATGCGTGGGTGTCCTCGTGCGGAAGCCGGATGGCGAACTGTTTTTCCTGGAAGCCAAAGCAACGGTGCTGGCTACAGGAGGAGCGGGTCAGCTTTATCGCTATACGACAAATCCACAAATCGCCACGGCAGATGGGATCGGCATCGCGTATCGGGCGGGGGCGCGCATTAAAGATGTGGAATTTATTCAGTTTCATCCCACTGCGCTTTACTATCCGGGAGCCCCGCGCTTTTTGATTTCGGAAGCGGTTCGTGGGGAGGGTGCCATTTTGCGTAACAGTAATGGTGATCGCTTCATGGACAAGTACCATCCGCAAAAAGAACTGGCGCCACGCGATATTGTCGCCCGGGCGATTGTCTCTGAGATGGAACAGACGAAGTCTACGTTCGTGTATCTCGACATCACCCACGAATCAGAGGAGCTTATTAAGCGTCGTTTTCCGACGATTTATAATTTTTGCTTACAATACGGGCTGAATATGGTGACAGATTGGATTCCAGTAGCTCCTGCTTGCCATTATATTATGGGCGGAGTCCAGACTGACTTGAACGGGGAGACCTCGACGAAGCGGCTTTTTGCATGCGGGGAAGCATCGTGCACAGGGGTACATGGAGCGAATCGACTGGCCAGCAACTCGTTATCGGAAGCGGTTGTGTTTGGTCACCGGATAGCGGAGCGGATTAAGCATCTGGCTGATTTGCCGAGCATTCATCCCTTCCAGGTTGTATCCAAGCAAAAATTGCCCCAAACGTTCAATACACGTGAACAACGATTGAAAGTGCAAAAGCTCATGCTGCGGCATGTTAGTGTGAAGCGCGACGAAAAAGGATTAACGAAAGCATTTGCGGAGCTTGCGCGAATGGAGCAATACTATCAGTACGAGCCAGAGAGCGTGGAAACGTTTGAATTCTTCAATCTGCTGAATGCTGCCGTTCTGACAACGAGAGCAGCACTTTTGCGGGAAGAAAGCAGAGGCGGGCATTATCGTACTGATTTTCCGAACAAAGATGATTTGGTCTGGCGGAAGCATTTGATTCAGTCCGTAGAAGATGGTGTCCAAGAGGAGTGTGAGAAGCATGATGTGGAATAAGCGGGAGCTTCAGCGAAAAATAGAGGAATGGCTACAGGAAGACGTGGGATTTGGTGATGTGACGACGATGAGCACGATTCCTGAATCGGAGCAGGGTGTCGGCATTTTATATGCGAAGGAAGCGGGAATCGTGGCAGGATTGCCGATTGCGGAGCAAGTATTTGCCACGGTTGATTCTACTCTCGTTTTTGAGGCAAAAGTAGAAGAAGGAGCACGAGTGGAGGTTGGTCAGCAGATCGCCGAGGTCAGCGGCTCGGTTCGTTCGATTTTGAGTGGAGAGCGGCTCGCGCTTAATTTGATGCAACGTCTGTCTGGGATTGCCACGAAAACGAGTGAATACGCATTAGCCGTCACAGGGACGAAAGCACGGGTTGTCGATACGAGAAAGACGACGCCGGGGCTTAGGGCTTTGGAAAAGTACGCGGTTCGTGTCGGAGGAGGCTACAATCACCGTTTTGCCTTGTATGATGCCGTAATGATCAAGGACAATCATATCAAAGGAGCAGGCGGTATAGCCCAGGCTGTCGCTGCGGCACGCGCGGCCATACCTCATACGATGACGGTAGAGGTAGAGGCTGAATCGTTTGAACAGGTTCAGGAAGCATTGGCAGCAGGTGCAGATACGATCATGCTCGACAACATGTCACTCGATCAAATGGTGGAAGCCGTACAGTTTATCAATGGACGGGCCATTGTTGAGGCATCTGGCGGTGTCAGTCTGGAGACGATTGGTGACATTGCAAAAACGGGCGTAGATATCATTTCGGTAGGGGCTCTGACTCATTCCGTCAAAGCATTTGATATTAGCCTCGATCTGAATACGCGCAAGCGGTAAGGAGCGACCACGATGTTATTGGTGATCGATATAGGCAACTCCAATATTGTATTGGGCTTGTATGTAGGCGACGAGCTCCAACACCATTGGAGAGTGTCCACAGATCGTAATAAAACGGAAGACGAGTACGGCATGCTCGTCAAAAGCTTATTTGACAGTGTTGGACTCGATTTTGAACAGGTGAGAGGCGTAATTATCTCGTCTGTCGTACCCCCTCTTAACCTTACGATTGAACGCATGTGCGCGAAGTACATGCAACAAAAAGCACTGCTTGTCGGACCGGGTATCAAAACTGGATTGAACATTAAATATGAGTATCCACGAGAGGTAGGCTCCGATCGAATTGTGAACGCTGTTGCGGCGATTCATCATTATGGTACACCGCTGATCGTGGTCGATTTTGGAACGGCGACGACCTTTTGCTATGTAGACGAGCGGGCGCAATATTGGGGCGGGGCGATTGCTCCTGGTATTGGAATATCGACAGAGGCACTCTTTACTCGTGCTGCCAAGCTGCCGCGAATCGAAATCGCCAAGCCTGCAAGTGTAGTCGGCCGCAATACGATAGCGGCGATGCAGTCCGGCATTTTCTATGGGTTCGTCGGTCAGGTCGAAGGCATTGTACGCAGAATCATGGATGAATACAGTACACGACCTACCGTAGTTGCCACGGGAGGGCTGGCAGCACTTTTTGCCAATGAAACCTCTTGTATCCATGTTGTGGATCAGAATCTTACACTAAAAGGACTTCGTTTGATCTATGAGCGGAATCAATCATAGTGGATGTCGAACGTATTTGCAGAAAAACATTTCAGGATCATCTGGATCTAGGTGAGTAAGGGTTCCGCAGTGAGCGTATCCGAGCTTCAAACATAGACGTTGCATTCTTTTATTGGAAAGGTTAGTAGAAGTGAACAATTTCTCCGTAGGGGAGATCGTTTCCAGATAGCGCATCATCTCCTCGCCAATCCCTCTGTTTTGATAGTGAGGGTGAACAATGAGTAGATGTATAAAGCTATTCTTAAAAAAGGATTGATTGATGAGGGCAAAACCGACGATATTCATGTCGAATAACGCCACGTAGCAATGCCCTTGCTCAATGGCTTCTTGAAGTTCAGTTGAACGACTGGTTGAACCGAGCACCATTTCATCAATCGTACAGACAGCAGGAATGTCTTGAGGAGTAGCTAGACGGATCGAGGTCATCCATTTCAAATCCTTTCTATTTGCAAATCGTTGCCTAGGTTGTATGGAATGGAAAAAGGGTGTTAAACTACTGGTAGAGATATTGAATTTCCGACATATAAATAAAGGAGCCAATACCGTTGCAGCGGCAAGGCTCCTGAGACAAGTAGCTGTGGCACACCCACGGCGCGCAAGATTACAAAAACAGCGAACCCACCGTCAGGCGGTCAACCTTAGGCGGTGGGTTTTCGCTTGTTACGCCACTTTCTTATCCATCGGTAGAGCTTCCTGCTGCTAAACCAGAGGCTTAGCAAGGTTGCCAATACTTTTAGGAAAAGGTAAAGCGTGCCGAGCGAGACCATCAGCATCACCCCCTTTACAGGAAGCTGTGCCGTGGTCTTCCACCGCCAGTCTTGTCTCAGTTAAATTATACCATCTCAGCATTCTTTATGGTGAGATCTCTTGTTAGTGCAGATACGAGGATGCTCGACAAAAAGCGCGGCATTCGGCGAGTAACATTGCTACTGACAGGTAATGATATATGCGTGTTCCACATCAATGGATGGAGACAGAGATAAAAAGTTGAGATTTTCATTACTTTTCGTTGACAGCACATCCTGTACACGCTACAATGGCTATTGTGCCTAGCAGAAAAGTTATGTCACATTGAACTTTTTAAGCTTCTTTAAAAAAGTTCTTGCGTTTCACATGAATGCATGCTAACATATGAATTCTGAAAGGCAAACAAGCGGATCGCTTTGATCCACTTCATATATACGGATGGATGTCCGAGCGGCCGAAGGAGCACGATTGGAAATCGTGTAGGCGGTGTCGAACCGTCTCGTGGGTTCAAATCCCACTCCATCCGCCATCACTTTCTTAGAAATGGCCCGTTGGTGAAGCGGTTTAACACAGCAGCCTTTCACGCTGTCATACAGGGGTTCGAATCCCCTACGGGTCACCTAGCAAAACGCCCTG
>NZ_JBIAOR010000017.1:0-119298 GCF_042878995.1 Brevibacillus sp. NPDC003359 | reverse complement strand
GTAGCGCTCTGTACATTGGCGTACTTGCCCTTAGTGTAGCCAGAGTAACCTACGAAGTTACGAATAGGGGCTGTCCTCGTTCATGATAACTTATGAATGCCCCTTCGAAACTTCTACGTTTGAAGCGCTCCCGCCATTTTTTTCGAAGCGGACAGTGTATACCCCCTGCGAGGCGTAGGCCGAAGCGTAGACTGGAAATTCGCTTCTTCCCCCACTACAGCAACGTTAATAAACACAAAAAGAGCCGGCACCAAGAGGCGTACCGGCTTTTCAACTATCATTTTTTCGGTAAATGAATCTGCCACGATATTCCGTAACGATCTTGAACCCATCCGAACTTTTCACTGAACGGATATTGTCCAAGTGGCATGAGTACTTGTCCATCCGAGGAAAGCTGTCCAAAAACACGATCAATTTCTTCCTCAGAATCGCAGTCCACAAACAATGAAATTGCCGGAGTAAAGGCATGATAGTCACCGTTCGTATTGTCGATGCACTTGAAGGTTTGGCCTTTTAAGGTAAAGGTAGCGTGCAGAACTTGTCCATTCTCATGATGCATCACCTGCTTGATTTCTGAGCGATCGAAAATCGAAGTGTAAAACTTCATCGCTTCTTCTGCTTGTCCATGGAACATGAAAAACGTTGTGATGGCTTGCACTAACAACCACTCCTTTTCGTGAAGATCAGCGTTTTCCTATTCATTTCCTTACGTCCAGTCAATCATCCGCCACTGTCCTTCTTTTCTTTGCTTTTGCAACAGCGCAGTCGCCGTTTCGGCTAACAGGGCGATCCCTCTCTCTATCTTATCAGCATCGGTTTGGATAATGCTAATTCGCAACCCGTTTTCACGAGGAAAGGTAGGCAGATAGCTCTGGTTCGTGGACATGACCCGCACGTTTTTCTGGTGCAACGCCGCGATGATATCCTGGGCGTCCAGTTCTTCTGGAAGCAGTACTCTCGAAAAAATTCCGCCTGTTCCGATTTGTGCGTGAAGCTGCGGGGGAAGATAACGCTGGCAGCAGTCTGCCAATGTCTCCATCCGCAGGCGATAACGTTCCCGGACAAGGGAAGCATGGTGGTCGTACATCCGGCTATTCAAATACAGCTCCAAAGCCGCCTGAGACAAGACAGCTGTGCTGGAATCGCAGGATGCTTTAAACAACCGGAACGTTTCCATCACGGAAGGGGGCAAGACGACTGTCGCCAATCGAAGTCCGGGCAGCATGCTCTTGGAAAAGCTTTTGACGTACAGAACACGACCTGATTGATCGTGGCTGTAGATCGGGTCTGCTTTCAAACTGGTTTCCATGTCCGCCAAGTAGTCATCCTCGACGATGTATACATCGTAGCGCTGAGCCAGCTTGGCGATTTGTTTCTTTTGCTCCGTTGTATAGCTCGTCCCCAACGGATTGTGAAACCGGGGAACGGTGTAGAAAAACTTGATATGGTTGTTGCGGAAATGCCGCTCGAGCTCATCCATATCGATGCCTGCTGTGGTCCGCTGGATGCCCAGAACGGTAACGCCCAGCAGCTCGAGTGAACGCAGCATACCGTGAAAGGTAGGCTGTTCGACCAACACTGCACTCTTCCCATTCGGAAACGGCATAGAGGCGAGCAGATGCAGCGCTTGCTGAGCTCCCGAAACGACGCAAATTTGGGAAGGAGATGCAAATACTTGTGACTCCGCGAGATGGCTCTCCAATGTCCGGCGCAAGGAGAAAAAGCCCTGGGGGTCTGAATAGGAGAACAACTGGTCCTCGTACAATTCAATCGCGCGGTTTAGACAATGCTGGAAATCTTTGAATGGCATGACTTCTGGATCAGGGCTGGCTGCCGTAAAGTCAATTCGCTCCTCTGGCAAACGCAATCTTTGAAGAGGGCGAAGGACTGCGTAATAACCACTTTTGGGAATGGAATAAATCAAGTGCTCCTTCTCCAGCTCTTGATACGCCCGTATCGCCGTATTCAAACTGCATGACCATCGCTCGGATGCAGTACGAATCGATGGCAACTTCTCCCCTGGCTTGATTGTATGGGTGCGAAGCTGCTCTTTGATGCTGTCTCTCACTACTTCGTATTTATTCTTCATCCCATTTACTCCCCCGTCATCTGTGTGGGTACAGATTCACTTTTCTCTCCTTTATGCGTCCTTTTCCTTTGAGTATAGTGAATCGTAAGCAAAGGAGTAAATACAAATACGGAGGGATACAGATGGAAGTAAGACACGCGACACTGCCTTACACAATCAGTGATGAGAAGCAATTACTCGATAAGGAACGCATCAGCGACTGGCTGTCGACAACGTACTGGGCTTCTGAACGCTCCAAGGAAATGATCATGAAAAGTATTGAAAATTCACTCTGTTTCGGCTTGTATAGTGAGAATGGACAGGCAGGGTTCGTCCGAGTCGTGAGCGATTACGCGACGATTTCGTGGGTATGTGATGTCTTCGTCGATCCAGAGCACCGAGGCAAGGGATTGAGCAAATGGCTGATGGAAGTGATGGTGGAGCATCCAGCCATCCGGCATACGAGCATGATCCTCGGTACACGGGATGCTCACGGTTTATACGAGCAGTACGGTTTCACACGAAGAGAAATGATGCGCAGACCAGTTATTGAGGCTTAGACTCGCTAACCTCGCCTTTTGCGTCAACGCTCGCCCCATAGGAAATGCGGTTGAGCTTGGCGATGATCCTCTGTTTGTTTTTCTCGTCCATCGGAGCAGGCTGACCGTTCGTGAGCTTCACCGGGATCACGCGGCTCTTGCTCCCGTCTTTTGTAAACGTCAATTGGACCATCATGGCTTCGCGACCTTTAGGATTGCGCGAGGTGGTAAACACAAAATTTCCTACGCTGTAGTAGATCGGCACCTGTTTATAAAACTCAACGCCCATGATCGAATGGCTGTGCGACCCGACAATGGCATCCACCCCGCTGTCGATCAGCTTTTTCGCCATCTCACGCGCATATGATTCTGGGTAATCCTTATATTCCCGATTCCAGTGCATGACCGCAATCGTAATGTCTGACTCCTCCACTGCCTTTTTTACATGGGACAACATCGGCTCATAAGAGTAGGCATGTGCGAGACCCGGCTTGTTTTTTCTCGCATACCAACGTTCGTTTGGAAGGACACGGCTGATCCCGATGACTGCTACGCGTTTCCCTTTGATCGTTTGGATGTAGGAAGTGAATGCTTCCTCTTCGTTTTTCCCCGCCCCTACATAACCGATCTTTACCTTTTTCAAATGCTCCATCGTATCATAGAGCGCATCCATTCCGTAATCCAATGAATGATTGTTCGCCAAGTTGACCACGTCGAAGCCCGCGTTCACGAGCCCCTTCAACGACTCTGGCCTCGCACGGTAAGTATATTCCTTATTCTCTGGACGTCCCCGCGTACTGACTGGTGTCTCCAGATTACCAATCGTCAAATCGGCCTGCTTGAGAAAATCCGCTGTTTTTTGAAACGGATAATCTACGCCGTACCGTCCGATCTGATTCCCGACGCTCTTATCCAAAATGATATCTCCAACAAACGCTACCTGAATGGAATCCTCCTCCTGCAAATCCCCTTCGCTGCTCGCCTGGACTGCGCCTGATTCCGTCCCCATCGCAACACAGAGCATCACTGCAGCTACCACAATTACGGCGTGTTTCCATCGTCCGATCTTCATGCCCACAAGCCCATCCCTCTTTTTTTGCTTTCATTCTAGAAGGTGTGGGATGTGAAGCCTGTTGAAGCATGTCTTGCTTCCTTGGAAATTTCTCGCCTAAAAGTGACGACCGTGCAAAAGATGGCGGTTTAGGGCCTGCTTCTTGGAACAAAGATTCCTTCTTTTTTAAAATGTCGATATTTGCCGATAACAAGTATTATGGACACATACGAATCTGATGCATAGGACGGTAAAAACATGCTTCATCATTTCATTATGCTGAAAACCAAAAACAGCCATGCCCGCCGTTCGGTCGAATAGCGTTCATAGGAGCCGACTCCTGCAAAAAATGGACGTGGGCATGTAATGCCGACTGACAACGTTATTTGCCCCAGCCGGTTATGGAAAAACGACCTTGCTCAGTCAATGGGCTCATCAGTATGGCGGTACCACCGTATGGCTCTCCCTCGATGAGATGGATAATGACCTGATTCGCTTTTGGAGATACATCGTATTTACGCTGTCTGAATCTGGCTTCGCAGAACTCTCCGAACGAATGGAACCAGCAATGAAGGCAACCAGCCATACCTCGATCTTTACCTTCATCGATTCACTGCTCAATGAACTAGCTTCTACGACACAGCCCCTTGCCATCATTCTCGATGACTACCATGTGATCTCGGATGAGACGATTCACGACAGTCTCGCTTATTTTCTGGAATATGTCCCGAGCCACGTCCATCTGTACATCGCCAGTCGCAACACGCTGCCTTTTTCTACAGTCAAATGGAACGTTCGTCATGAAGTATGTCACATTGAGTCCGGACAATTTCTTTTCAGTCATCAAGAGACGGACAGCTTTTATCAGCAGGTTCACGATTTACCACTGACCGAAACGCAAATTGAACAGCTGGTGAAAAGCACGGAGGGATGGGTCGCAGGCTTGCAGCTCGCTGCCATTTCACTCGTGAATACAGAGAACCACGATCAATTTTTTGCCGGATTTACAGGCTCTCATCGCAATATTTCGGAGTATTTGTTTCATGAAGTGATCATGCGACTGCCGGAAGAGGCGCGCAGCTTCTTGCTCAAAACCTCTGTGCTGTCGCGAATGGATGCTTACGTGTGCCACGCTCTGACCAGCCTGCACCATTGCCAACAAATGCTGACCCGCTTGCACCACCAAAACATCTTTTTAATCCCACTGGATGATTACGGGACGTGGTATCGATACCATCACTTGTTTGCCGATTTTTTGCGCAATCAACTGGAGCAGACAGCTCCTGGAGAAGCACGTGAGCTTCACCGACTAGCCAGTAAAAGCTATGCCGAACGCGGAATGATGGACGAAGCGATCGATCATGCGATTGCCGCTGCCGATTACACGTTGGCTGTAAGCTTCCTTGCGCAACATATTCCGGTGCTGCTCCAACGCGGCGAGTTTTCCGGCTTTCTCAGAACGCTGGACAGCATCCCTGATCACGCAACCTATTTTTCACCACTTTTTCGCCTGATCTATGCGTTCCTCTTGGTTACCTGCGTTCAAACGGATCGGGCAGAGCTGACCCTCACCGAATTAGAGCAAAGTATTGCGTCGATAGAGGATTCAACGGAGCAACAGCAGTTTTTGAGCGGTTTGTTTTTTGTACGAGCGAATCTGGTGTTTGCTACCATGTTCCCAAAGAAAATAGAGAAAAGAAAAGCTCCTTTGATCGAGCCGCTAACCGGGAAGGAAATGATGATCCTATCCATGTTGGCCAAAGGAGCATCTAACCAGATGATCGCCGATGAGCTAGGGAATACGCTCGGGACGGTCAAGGTGTACTTGCATCGGATATACGGCAAGCTCGGTGTTACCAATCGCACGCAAGCTCTACTAAAAGCGCAAGAAATTTCGCTCCCTGCTGATTAACGGAACAATTCGATATGCTCATGCAAAAAAGCGTCCAGCTTACGCGGTTCTCTGCCGAGAACACGCTCTACATCGTCTGTCGGCTTTTCCGGGATCGCCACAGACATGGCTTGAATTTCGACGACGTGACTGGCGAGCCACTCCGGCATGTTTCCATACTCCATCAGATCACGTCGGAGTACTTCGCTATCCTTGTTGATGTACGTAATCGGGCGGTCAAGCAACTCGGATAGCATGCTCGCAACTTGCGGATAGCTGAAAACCCGAGAACCAGTCAGTGTGTATATATGACCTGCCTTTTCAGGATGGATCAATGCCTCTGCGGCAACATCAGCGATATCACGGCAATCGATAAAGTTGCATGCTTTTTCGCCCATCGTGCCGAAGAAAACATGTTGCCTCTGGATCGTCGGTGCGAAGCGGAGCAGATTTTGCATAAAGGCGTACGGTCGCAGCACAGTGCTTATCATCCCGGATTCAGATAGTGCGTGCTCGATTTCCTGGTGCCATCCCGCTACGGCGACTGGCGCCTTTTCGTCGTAGGCTGGACTGGAGATTTTCACGATATGTTGGATTCCAGCCTCAGCTGCTATGCGAATTATCGAGGTTTCCAACTCGACCTGACTGGGACTGTTTGACAGGGAAAGAAAGAGCTGATTCGCTCCTGCAAACGCCCGGCGCAACGATTCAGGGTCTGAAGCCTCCGCTGCTGCTACTTCTATCGTGGATGCTGCCCCCTCTCCAATTCGTATCTGCAGTTTTTCCGGCGTTCTGCTCAATGCCCGGGTTGGGACACCACGCTCTATCAATCTGTTCAAAAGTGCACTGCCTATGGTTCCTGTTGCTCCCATAACTACGATCATTGTTTATCTCCTCCGTAACCGATTCATTTTTGATGATCATGGTTGATGGCACTACGCCACCGCCATGTGATTAACGTGCTGGCGATTATCGCTGATAGTGGGAAGTCGACCCACACACGACTTAGCCAAGCCAACGATTCACCGGGAGCAAAGATGACGAGTAACTCCGTTGTTAGCCATGCTGCCAGCAGAGCGATCACTGCCAATGTCATCCCTATAACCGCTACCAGTGCCAAACGAGGTGTGCGGGTGACCCAGCGTTTATGCATACCACGGCTCTGTAACCATTGCCCAAGGAGTAAGGCAATCAATGCGGATGTACCGCCAATCGTGGTCAATGCCCCTATTTGCAGACCTTTGTCAGCGGTGATCCACCCTCCAATGCTCGCCATGATCGCAGGAGACAAATAAGCCATGATTGCTTCTCGCCATAGAACAAACGATTTTCGCTTGGATCGTGCCACCTTGATCGGATAAGCAACTCCCGATTTTTCAGGGTCATGCATGTTATTCACCTCCTTTCCCCTGTTTGGTAAAATGATTAGGAACCTAACTATATAGGAGTGAAAATGGGCTAGCTGCCTAGCCCGTTTTACCACTTGCCTGCTATTTACTTATTCATCTGTCAGTACCGAGATGCCTTGTGTCACGCGGCCAAGCAGGTCGAGAAACACACTGCGCTCCTCTGTATTTAGCAATCCGACCATCGCTTCCAATCTCGCAAAGTGCTCTGGCGCCATTTCACGCAGCTTGCTTGCCCCGAGCTCTGTTAAAATGACAGATTTTTGCCTGCCATCTTTTGCACTCGCTCGTCGGGAAATAAGACCATCGCGCTCCAGGATGTCGATCAGACCGGTAACAGTAGCGCGTGTTACCCCTAAGTGCTCTGCCAATTGTGACGGCAGCACTTCCCCTCCGTTATCTTCAAGGTCTGCCAACAACCGATATCGTCCCGTGGATAAGCCGAATCTAGCAAAATGTATTTCGGCCGCATGCCCAAGTTTTGCTCCTGCCTCCATCAGCCTGGCGGCGACGAGTACAGCTTGTGCATCAACATCGAGCCCATACCGATCAATCTGGCGTTGCGACTGAACAAGCGAAGGGATCGCGTCTTCTTGTTTTCTTCCATTTGAATGGTTTGTCATGCATGTAGTATGGCACCTAACTATTTTCCTGTCAACACGTCTTCTCTATTTCGGTGCCATCCTGATTGCCCCATCCAGCCGGATCGTTTCTCCATTCAACATCGGATTCGTGACGATACTGTTCATGAGCATCGCATATTCTGACGGATCACCCATGCGAGCGGGAAACGGAACAGTCGCACCCAACGCATCTTTTACAGAGCGCGGGAGCTGATCAAACATCGGCGTGTCAAATAGACCGGGAGCAATTGTCATCACACGTATGCCATACGAAGCCAGGTCTCTTGCTAGCGGCAGGGTCATGCTTACAATTCCGCCTTTGGAGGCGCTATAGGCAACCTGCCCGACCTGCCCTTCAAAAGCCGCCACCGATGCGGTATTGATGATGACACCTCGCTCCCCCTGTTGGTTCGGCTCGTTTCCTGCCATTTGCTCCACCGCCAACCGAATGACATTAAAAGTACCGATCAGATTGACAGAAATGACCTTGCTGAAGGACTCCAGTAGATGTGGACCGCTTCGCGACAGCGTTTTTTGTGTCAAACAGATCCCCGCACAGTTGACCACGGCGTGAATCGTACCGAATGTGCCAGCAGCCTGATCGATTGCGTCTCGTACACTCGCTTCACTCATGATATCCGTACGCACGAACAAAGCATTTTCTCGCCCCAGCTCATTCGCCAACGCTTGCCCCTTCTCTACCGCCAAATCAAGAATGGCTACTCTTCCCCCGTGTTGAACTACATTCCTCACAGCGGCTTCTCCCAAACCGGAAGCACCACCCGTTACAATGGCAACCACTTCCCGCATATCCAAGCCATTCTCTCCTTCCTCAGCAATTGCATCCGCATTCAGAAAGAAACACTGCAAGTTGGATACCAACCGAATCCCCCCTTGTCGCACGTGATTTTTACAAGCAACAGGCGGTCTGCCCCTTCTCAAATCCAGACAGGTATGAGACATCGGTGTCCGGGCAAAGGACAGTTTTGTTTTCCATGCCCAACATTTTAGGGCTTGCTATTTACAATCCCACCCAATATATTTTACTTACCGGTAAGTAAATAAAAATGGAGAGGAAAGAACCCGGATGAAAGTATCTTCTACCAGAGTCATTGGACTTGATTTTGCGAGGGCATGGGCCATGCTAGGCATGATGATCGTCAACTACGTCGTCATCTTGAACGCAGAACATAATGGACCTGATTGGCTCATTGCTTTTTCCAGTTTGTTTCAGGGCAGAGCATCTACTGTATTCGTTGTTTTAGCAGGAATCGGTATTGCGTATATGACAAAAAAAGTGAGGACCTCAGAAGACCCGGCCCTCTTACAGGCTAGCCGTCACATCCTTTGGAAGCGCTCCTTGTTTTTATTCGTGACCGGGATCTTGCTCTATCTCGGTAGTTGGAGCGGCGACATCCTGCATTACTACGGTGTCTATATGCTCATTGCCTCCTTCCTCCTCGTCGTATCAGGGAAAACGCTTCTTCTCGCATTCAGCGGCATCCTGCTCACAGCTCAAACGCTACAATTGTCGCTCAACTATATGCAAGGGTGGGACCCGAAGCAACCATTTATCGAGTATCTTGATTTTTGGACGGTCGAAGGATTCCTGCGCAACTTGCTGTACAACGGATATCACCCGGTATTTCCCTGGATGTGCTTTTTCCTTCTTGGCTTGTGGCTGGGTCGACTAAACCTGCTCGATCCATCTGTACGCAAAAAAATGTTGGGATGGGCAACTGCCCTGTTCGTCAGCTTGGAAGTTTTATCGTATTGGTTGATCAAGCTCTCTATTCCAGTCGTCGGAAGCGAGATCGCTCTATTTTTATGGGGAACGAAACCAGTTCCACCCAACCTGTTTTATGTGCTGTCCAGCTCAAGCTCCGCAGTTATCATCATCATTCTGTGCGTCAGCTTTGCGGAAAAGTTCGCAAACAGCTGGTTTACACAGACATTGGTAAAAACCGGACAGCTGACACTGACACACTACGTCAGCCATATCGTTGTCGGGATTGGCTTCCTCGTGTGGATTGGCAGATTCGAAAATCAAACGCTCGCTTTTGCGATGCTCTACGCCGTTGGATTCTTCCTCTTTTCCATTGTGCTCTCGCTCTTATGGAGACTTTCGTTTGAGAGGGGACCGTTGGAGAGCTTCATGAGAAAAATCAGTGGGTAACCATTCTGTGGGTTCATCCGTCTGCTATATAGAAGAATTTTACTAATCATTCATACACCAATTTCGAAGTAGTCAGACGAACTGGAGATGATCTCATGAGTCCTATGGTTTTTTTCAAAAAGGCTGTCCCCGCAAACGCGGAGCAACTCACCCAAATTGCTGTTCGCTGCTTTGCAGAAGACGTCCAAAAGTATGGAGAAGGCCCTGCCGGACATGACCAGCCTGACCAGCATGTTTTGTTCATGCAAAAGGCCCATTACTATACGATCCTGCTGGATGACCAGATCGTTGGCGGTTTTTGCCTCCTTCCAGTCGATCATGAGCATTTGGAGCTGGGGATCATCTATGTCGATCCTGATAAGCAAAACTTGCGTATCGGAAGCCAAACCATGCAGTTCATGGAGGCAGCGTATCCACACATCAAGAAGTGGACGCTCGATACCGCCTATGAAGCGGTACGCAACCAACACTTTTACGAGAAATGCGGTTATAAAAAGGTCGGCGAGACTGCACCGAACATAGCGAATGGTTTTTATAAATTCAGGTATGAAAAACGGATACCTAAATAAATAGATGGAAAAGGGAGAACAGCTATATGCCATTCTCCCTTTTTTCTTTCATCGCTTATTTTCGAATCCCCTTTTTGTTCGCCAATTCCAAGTAGTACGTCGTTTCTGTCTGTGTTTCCTTCGTAAATGCTTCACTGGCCGCATAGGCCGGCTCCACCTGGATTTCACTCAGCTTTTGCAAAAAGGCAGGGTCCTTTTCCATCTTGGCAATTGCCTCTTCCCATTTGCGGATAACCGACTCTGGTGTTCCTTTGGCAAAGGACACTCCCGTCCACCAGAAAACCGACAAGCCATGAATCCCTTGCTCTCCCGCAGTAGGGACATCAGGCAGGAACGGACTTCGCGTGTCTCCGGATACGGCGAGGATTTTGACCTTGCCCGCTTGCAACATCGGCATGATCTCTCCCACTGTATGCACCGCCAAAATCGCGTGCCCTCCAGCGACTTTCGGGACAGAATCGGAGGCGCCTTTCGTCACGATCATTCTTGTCTTGGAGAAGTCAGCTCCGATCACATCCAGCCACTCTGCCACCCCAAAAGCGGAAAAACCTGCGGGTCCTACAGAAGTCCACGTTAATTGCTCTGGATTCGCGCGCACCCACGCGGAAAATTCAGCGAAATCTTTCCACGGCGCGTCGGCTTTTACTGCAAAAGCAAGCGTTCCTTTGCCAATCCTGGCTGTATAGACTTGATCCTCGTTTGTAATCGGCGGCGTTTTCATCCCAGCTGTTAGCATCGTCGTATTGGATACATTGACGGCAAGCGCTGTGTACCCATCGTTTTTGGCTTGCTTTAAAGCATACTCCGCTCCTACCGCCCCACCACCTCCCGCCTTGTTGACGACGACGATGGGCTGCCCCCATTCCTTGCTCAAATAATCAGCTGCCGCTCTGGCCACGAGATCGACTCCGCCCCCGGCAGAATATGGCACGATATACTCAACCTGCTTCGATGGATAGGCCGCCTCGACTGTCCCTTGATTTCCACATCCGCTAACGGCTACCGCCAAAAGGAACGACATCATGACAGCCGTCCATTGTTTATATCCTCTCAATGACTCTTCCTCCCGTTTCTAACTCGCTCACGCCACATCTACTCCCCGATCCCGTTCTTGTTTCAACCGTTGCTGTGTCCGACGGTTCAACATCATGGAGATGATCAAGAGTGCTCCTGCTGCCAGCAAGATGGTCAACGATAAAGGACGGAACAAAACAATGCTGAGATCACCCGATCCCATCGCCATCGTTTGAATGAACGATTCTTCCAGAAGAGGTCCCAGAATGAAGCACAAAACCAGCGGAACCACTGGCCATTTATATTTGAAAAAGACATACCCAAGTCCGCCAAACAGAAAGGCGACCCACACATCAAACATGCTGTTCCGCACACTGTATGCCCCAATCGTGCAAAACATCAAGATAATCGGAGCCATGATGCCATATGGAACCCTCGTCAATTTGACCCACACCCATACCATCGGGAGGTTCAGCACCAGAAGCATCGCATTCCCCACGAACATAGAAGCGATGACCGTCCAGACAAAGCTCGCATTTTGTTCAAACAAAACAGGGCCTGGCGTCAATCCGTAGATCATCAAACCTGCCAACAAGATCGCCAGTGGCGGTGAGGAGGGAATCCCTAGCGAAAATAGCGGGATGAAGCCCGCACTGCTTGTCGCATTATTCGCTGCTTCTGGAGCCGCCACCCCTTCGATCGTTCCCTGACCGAACTTCTCTGGATGCTTGGAGATTTTTTTCTCCATGTCGTACGCCAAAAACGACGTGATCGCAGCCGAACAGCCCGGCAGCAATCCGAGAAAAAAACCAATCAGCCCGCCCCTCAGCATCGGCCCGGCACTTACTCTCAAGTCTTCTTTTTTCGGGTAGACACTGCCTGGCTTGCCAATCAGGGTAGCTGCGCGCTTTTCATCAATCCCTTTGAGGACTTCTGTAATCGCAAACAATCCGATAATGATGCTAATCATGTCAAAACCGCCAACCAATGCAAGTACGCCGTAATCAAATCGCGGCATGCCTGAGGAAGGTCCCAACCCGACAAGAGCGAGCGCATAGCCGAATGCCCCCATCAAAAACGATTTGACTAACGATCCTCCTGATAGGCTGACCATGAGCGTGAGAGCCAAAATCATGAGCGCAAAATATTCAGGCGGTCCGAATTTTAACGCTTGATCTGCCAAAATCGGAGCGAAAAAAACGAGTCCGATCACCCCAAGAACCCCTGCACCAAACGACGACAGTGCCGATATTCCCAACGCCGGGCCGCCCCTTCCTTTTTTCGCGAGGGGATAGCCATCTAAGCACGTAGGGACCGAGGATAGCTCCCCCGGGATATTCAGCAGGATCGCTGTCGTCGAGCCGCCGTACATTGCTCCATAATAAATTCCTGCCAGCATGATCATACCTTGTGTCGGCTCTAACACGGCTGTCACCGGAAGCAAAATCGCGATGGCAGAGGTGGGCCCGAGACCGGGCAATACGCCTACAAAGGTGCCAATAAGAGCACCGAGTGCTGCCATGAGCAAATGCTCCGGGGTGAGGGCTGAAGCAAAACCAGCCAGTAATAATTGGAACGTCTCCATGATCAGCACCTCCCAAAAATGTGCGCCCTAAAACAAATCTCCGCCCGGCAGTGTGATATGTAGCGAGTAGATGAACACCACATACAGCCCCCCTGTCAAAAGAACGGAATACACAATAGACGTACGCCACTGGTAACTGCCGATCAAAATAAAAAAGACAAAGGACACAAAGAGGGTAGCCATTGTGTAGCCGATCGCGCCGAGCAGCCAAACATACAACAACAGAAATAAAAAACAAATCAGCAGACGCAGCCTCTTTCCAGGAACAAGTAGTCCGGAATTTGGCGAAGCGGCATCCTCGGTCACACGGAATGACTGGATCAGCAGCACACCTCCCAGCATGAAAAACAATAAGCCGAGAATTGCAGGCAGCGTGTGATCCCCTACGTACAAGGACGTCGAAAATGCCTCCAAACGATAGGCCTCGAACGATATGACGACTCCAAGGATCATACTAAGAAGGGCACCGATAAAATCCGGCTGATTATCTGGGCGTCTCATGTGTATCACCTCAGCAAAAAGCTACCCCTAGCCTATGGCACATGCGCCCATTGTGTGCGAAAGCAAAAAAACTACCATAGCCTGTCCACACGGGACACAGCATATGGTAGTCATCTAGATTTCGATTTGGTCGATCAGACGAATAATGACATGGGCGACTTTTGCTTCATACGTCTCATTCCTTTCGAACTCGCTCCAAAGCTCTTTGATGTCGCCGTTCGAAACATCGTCTATTCGCAGCCCGCGAAAGGAGAAACCTTCCTGCTCCGGGCTCGTTTCTCGTTTTGCAGACACGGAGGCGACATCGTGGATCATCAGCATTTTCAAAAGCTTCTCCATATTGGCCTGATTGCGGATCAAATGCGGCTCCATCCGCTTAACCACCATCCATAATTTTTGCGAATTGACCATCGTCGTCGTCACCATCTGCATCCGCTACCCCCATACCAATTATAACGAAATACTCAAGTGAAAAAGTCGTCTTCCGACTGTTGTGGTCGGGTGGAAGCCCTGCCACATGCTTTCCAGTCGCCTTTTTCCTCACTTCGTTCGGGCGGTCTCCTTCCAAGCATGTGACAGGACTTCTGTACAGCTTTGGATTTCTTCGTGTATGAAAACTTTTTGTACGTATTACAAATGCCCTCCAATTGGAGGGCATTGATGGCATTTTTCTGTTTATTGCTTCTGCATCAACAAGTCCTCTACACTTATGAGACGCTTACCAAGGCTCCGGCCAGCCATATTGGATAATCGGATTGGATTGCTTGGCTGGTTGTTCTACTAAAACTGGTAATGTAATGAAGGCAGTTAACATACACAAAGACAATATCCATTTCTTCATGACCTATACCTCCTGTTTGATTCTATGATTACTTCCATTATACACAATTGACAATTTATGGAGTATATCAATTGGAAGATTTTTTTTCTGTGACAAATAGAATTCAAAAAGAGCGCTAAGACTCTTGTCTGCATGTTTTATTTCATTGATTGCGCGATAGTAATTCACGCTTTCTACAAGACTATCGACTCCTAGGTCTACCTCATTTTTTTGAATGCAAAAGATGCCCTTCGTTCGAAAATACAGTCCCAATTGATTGTATTGATTCGGAGTAGATAGATTCTTTGGCAGGATAGATGCTTCTGCCAAGAATAGCTCACGGATTTTCTCTTCCTCTCCTACCTGTATATAAATCTCCAACAAATCATTCGCTATCACAATCTTGTCATCTTGCGATTGTTGCGCCAGACACTCTTGTAATACCGGAATGGCCTTATCAAATTTCCCCGTCTTTCCGTATAGTTTCCCCCGAATATGTCTGGCATGTTTATGTACTTCGGGATAATCGAACATTTCGTATCTTTCCAGATAAAAATGTCCCAATGTGTAGTCTTCCAGTTCAAAATAGGAAATGATAATCGCAAGGATCGCTGCTGCTTTTTGCTCACTCTGACTATTGTCGATTTCAAGTCCTTGTTTACACAGATGAATACAATCTGAGTAGAATCCAAGACGTAATGCATGGAAGGAAAATTTATAGTAGGCCAGAATTCGCTCATTTACATGCAGATAGGACGTGTAGTGCAATAGCTCCCTGCCCTCTACGTAGGTTTGATCCAGCTGACTAAGATTTTCACGTCGAATCATATATCGTTGAAAAAGCGATCTTGCCAGATACAAAGGAATTCCATGCTCACGTGAGTAGTCAGAGATCACGTCATAAAGAGCCAAGCGCAGTTCTTCATTCCCTTCAGTCCCTGCGGTTTGATACAGATAGTCTAAAGATAGAAATGTATTGCTTTTGGGACAATTAAGCAATTGCAAAGCTACTTTTTGGGTAAGAACCACATTCTTCTGTTCCATGACAGCCTCTAATAGAAGCCGCAGTGTCGCTTCTCGCTTAATGTTATATAAGTATGGTACGATAGCCGTATAAAGTGGAATATCCAGTTCTTTTGCCAGTTTCATTACATGCTGCATATTTGGTAAAGTAAGTGTATCGGACTCTATCTTACTAATGCTTCCAGAAGCTACACCTGTTCTTTCCGATAACTCAGTCAGTGTTAAGTTTGCTCTATTTCGATATGCTCGTAATATGCCCCCAAAGGTTTTTCCCTCTGAAATCACAGCAAATACACCCTCCTGATGATTCCTTTTTATGGATATAATAGCACATTGATCCACGAATGATCTAATCGTTTTGAATCATTTTTAAATAGATTACACCTTTTCTGCTAAAATGAAAGTGTTTCTTTATTGAGTATTCTATTCTTTTGAGGAATATCGGAACCGAGTAAATCTTTCTCGCTCCTAGATACACTATCAATGATGAAACAGAAGTAACTACCTTTTTCACCTATTTTCTCAAGAAAAAAGACTGCCATATCGTCGTCGCCAATTCTGGCAAGGAAGTGGAACGGCTGCTTCACTCGGATTCTACCGGCTTTCACGCTGCACTCGTGGACCTGAAGCGGCCTGATGCCGACGGATTGTCGCTGCTCAAACAGATCAAGGCCGTATTTCCCGCCTGCGAAGTCTTGATCATGACGGGCTACAGTACGATTAAATCGGCTGTGACAGCGATGCAATGGGGCGCGCGCGATTACTTGGAGAAGCCGTTCGACGATCTGGACAGTCTGGAGCAGGTCATTGACTCGGTGCTGTCCTCTTCTAACAAACACAGTGATCACCTATCCCAAGAAGCCGCCCAATATGGTATCGTTTATTCATCTGACAGTCCGATGGCCAATGTGACCGCAATTGCCAAAAAATTAGCAAAAAAGGCGATCCATATACTCATTGAGGGCGAAACCGGTACAGGCAAGGAGCTGATGGCCCGTTTTCTCCACGGAGCAAGCAATCGCGCCCAGCAGCCTTTTGTGGCTTTTAACTGCGGAGCAGTGCCGGAAACCTTGCTAGAAAGTGAGCTGTTCGGCTATGAAAAGGGCGCTTTTACCGGAGCGATCAAATCTCGCAAAGGCTTGTTCGAGCTGGCACATAACGGAACGCTGTTTCTTGACGAGATCGGGGAGGCTCCCCCTTCCATTCAAGTGAAGCTATTACGAACACTTGAGACGGGAGAATTCATGCGCGTCGGCGGCGAGCAGATCGGTCAGAGCAATATTCGCTTTATTTCTGCTACCAACCGCGATCTGGAGCATGAAGTCGGAATGAATCGTTTCCACAGTGACCTGTTGTATCGTCTGGAAGGGATCAAGCTGTCGATTCCTCCTCTTCGCGAACGGATTCAGGATATCCCCACAATTGCGCACTACTACTTGCAAAAGCGCAGTGGAGTGCCTTGCGAGATCGAACAAGATGCCATCGAGCTCTTGCAGCGCTATGATTGGCCGGGCAATGTCCGCCAACTGATTAACGTACTGAATCAAACCATCGCGTTGCACGAATGCGAACGACTGCGTGCCGAGCATTTGCCAGCGAATTTGCGGAGCCGTACGGTAGAGGTACATCCGCCCGCTGTCCCCAAGCGGATCGAGCAAGTTATCGATCACGAATGCGAGCGCTTTGTCGATACGATACTCCGCCTTGTCACCTCTGTAGACGGGATCGACTTCGATTATTTGATCAAGCGGATTAAACAGCTCGAAGGCGAGATAGGACGATCGATTCTCGAAAAGGGCTTGACCGAAACGAACGGAAACAGACAGCTTTTAAGCAAAAAATTAAACATCACCAAACGGACGATCCGCTATATCTTGAACGAAAAAGCATAACGTCTGCATTGGCGCATCTAGGAGGCATTCAAGTCGTGGTTCCCGAAAAACCTTTCTCGACCCTAAAAAAAATCCCTGCTGACTTCTCTCTATCCGCTGTTATCGTTGGACTCATCGCCACGATGGTCTCCTATGCAGGACCATTGCTGATCGTCTTTCAAGCTGCCAAGGGTGCCGGACTCAGCGACGCTGTCCTCGCCTCTTGGATTTGGGCCATATCGATTGGGAGCGGCTTGACGTGCATTGTGCTCAGCATCTGGTTTCGTACACCAATCATCACAGCATGGTCGACGCCAGGGGCAGTTCTGTTAGTCACCAGTTTAACGGTATACTCCTTTCCTGACGCGATTGGCGCATATATTTTTTCGGCCGTGCTCATCACGCTTGTCGGTGTTTCCGGTTTCTTTTCCGTCTTGATGAAATACGTCCCGCAGTCGATTACAACCGCCATGCTCGCAGGGATTCTCCTGTCTTTTGGCGTAGACGTCTTTGTTTCCATGCAGCACCTGCCTGCATTGGCTCTCCCAATGATCTTTTGCTACCTGGTCACCAAGCGCTTGTCCCCGCGTTATGCTGTCGTGCTTACACTGCTGGTCGGCTTGGTTGTCGCCTTCGGATTGGGACGCTTGCAAATGGACAACGTCCAGATGTCACTCGTTCAGCCCGTCTTTACGATGCCGACGTTTTCTCTCGATGCGATCATCGGCTTGGGGATTCCATTGTGCATCGTCGCGCTTGCCTCTCAGAACGCACCAGGAATTAGCGTATTAAAAGCAGACGGGTACGATACACCTCCTGGACCGCTCGTAACGACTACTGGGATCGCTTCGCTATTGCTCGCTCCTTTTGGTTCACCAGGCATCAATCTAGCGGCGATTACGGCTGCGATTTGCACGGGTAAAGAAGCGCATCAGGATCATACCAAACGCTACATTGCTGGGATTGCCTGCGGGGGTTTTTACTTGGTCTTCGGGATGTTTGGCGCTACAATGGCTTCGGTGTTCGCTGCCTTGCCCAAAGAATTGATTGCCGTCATTGCTGGCTTAGCTCTGTTTGCCTCGCTCAGTTCTAGCCTCGCACAGGCGATGAGTGAAGCAAAAGAACGGGAATGCGCCCTGGTTACGTTTCTCGTCACGATTTCCGGTATTTCCATTGGCGGGATCGGTGCTGCTTTCTGGGGCTTGATTGCGGGGGTGATCACCCATCTGATTTTGAATGGCAATGTGAAAAGCTGGTTTGTGAAAAAGAAGAATACGCAGCCGTTGGCATAGCTGCCTTATCATGTGGAGAGAGTCCCGTGAAAAAACGGTTTGGTGTCATCACTCTTGCAGCTTTCCTTTTAGCGGTCGTCTCTGCTTGCACGACGAAGGAGTCCACACACTCCTCGAATGGTTTTGCGCATGTCTTTCCCATTGCTGATCATGGTCTTATCGACATTCCTGATTTACGGAAGATGATGTACTAGATGCAATCTAAGAAACGGCTCCTCGAATGAATCTGAGGAGCCGTTTTGTATGTTCCCTGAAACTAGCGGTAAAACCCTTGTTCCTCAGCATAATTGCCCCAATGAGGACGGCTACCGTCGCTATCTGTAAATGGATACTCGTCCGACAACCCCCATGTACTGACTGATTTCCCCGTTTTTTCTGCGACAGCCGGGTCCGAAGCCAGCGCAACGACTGCTCGACCGATGTACGCAGGTGTTTCCGACATGATAAAGTGCTTATCTAACTTCACAGCCTCTCTCCATGTCTCTTCTGTTACGCCAAACTGCTCGAGCATTGCTTCCGAGCGCAGGAAGCCCGGTGTTAGAGCCAACGCGGTAACCCCGTGTGGGCGCAGGTCCTCTGCCATCGACGCAGCTAGATGAATCGTCGAGATTTTTGCCAAGCTGTAGTACAGATTGCCGCGGTACCGATAGTCGATTCCGTCTGTAATCTCGATGATCAGTCCTGTTTTCTGTGCTACCATGAGCGGAACCGCATAGTGACTGGTGATCATATGCGTACGAATGGCACGCTCTTGCATTAAGAGGCCATCTGCCAATGGCTGCTCCCAAAACGGCGTCCCCCAGTGAGTCAACGGATCTCCACCCCAGATGTCATTGACCAAAAGATCGAGCTGTCCATTTTGTTCCGCTTTTACTCGCTCAAAGAACGCTTTTACCTCTTCCTCTTGCGTATGATCGACTCGCACAGCGAGCCCAATTCCGCCGCTTGCCGTCACGAGCTCTGCTGTCTCTTCGATCGTCTCCTGTCGCGCCATATCAGAGTGCTGACCACGTACTGTGCGTCCCGTTACATATACCGTCGCCCCTGCTTCTCCGAGACTGACAGCAATCCCCCGTCCTGCTCCTCTTGTACCGCCTGCTACCACCGCTACTTTTCCTTGTAATGGTTTCATTCGTTATGCCTCCTTTATCGATTCATACATCAAGAATAACGAAGTAAATATGACAACCGCTGTCATATTCGTTAAGATACAATCAAAGTCATTTTGTTTTTACTTCTAGGAGGGCTTTTTATGCGGGCAGATCGACTCCTTACGATCTTGTTGCTCTTGCAAAACCACGGTCGTATGACTTCCAAGCAATTAGCAGAAAGGCTGGAGGTGTCTGAGCGAACCGTTCATCGCGATATGGAAGCCTTGAGTGCGTCAGGCGTTCCCGTCTATGCGCTGCGCGGTGCAGATGGGGGCTGGACTTTGGCAGAAGGATATCGCAGTAATTTGACCGGAATGAAAATAGATGAGCTGCAATCACTGCTCGTAGCCTCCCCTGCTGCCTTGTTGAATGATCTCGGGCTGCATGAAAACTATGAAGCTGCTTTTCTCAAGCTGCTGTCCGCACTGCCAAAGACCGTTCAGCAGGATGCCATCCACGTACGCCAGCTGCTTCATATCGATGGGGCTGGCTGGCATGAATCGACCGAGACTTTTCCGTTCTTGTCTACGGTTCAAGATGCTGTATGGCTTTCACGTAAGCTGTTCATTCGTTATATGCGCGAGGATGTGGCCGTAGAGCGCATTGTCTGCCCGCTCGGACTCGTAGCCAAGCGAAGCATCTGGTATTTGGTCGCCCAGGTGGACGAGGACATGCGGACGTATCGGATTTCACGACTGTTGGATGCACAGCTGCTAGATGATGGCTTCATCCGACCAAGCGATTTCGACCTCGCTTCGTATTGGGAACAATCTACTATGGACTTCAAATCCAGCCTTCCACGTTATCCTGCGCGGTTACTCGTCAAAAAAGAGACGTTACCAGCTGTAAAACAGGAGCGTTATATAAAAATAGCTTCCACCCAAGCCGCAACAGACGGCTGGATAGAAGCAGAAGTTGAATTTCATACACTTGCATCAGCATGCTCACTGATTCTCAGTTTCGGCCCATACATTCAGGTGTTGGAGCCCCAAGAACTGAAACGTGAGGTCGTAGAGCAGGCGCGTGCTATATTTGGCCTGTACGAGGTCCCGAATTAGCAAGGACTTTCGTTTCTCGTCCGTACACGAGCAGGACGATTGCTCCCACGATCAGCACCGCGGTAAATACACTAAAAATGAACGTGTAACTGTAATGATGCGACGAGTAGTAACCGACGAGATACGGCGCGATAATACTGCCGATTCTTCCGACACCGGATGCCATCCCAGAACCGGTAGCGCGCAACGGTGTCGGATAATTTTCCGGCGTGTACGCGTACAAAGCACCCCAAGCACCCAGATTGAAGAAGGACAAGAAGGCTCCCGTCACCAACAGCTCTGTCGTGCCACTGCTTTGTCCAAAAGCAAAGGCCATCACACCGGTCATGAACAAGAAGGTCGCCAGCGTCCATTTCCGTCCCCATTTTTCCACGAGATAGGCTGCCACGAAATAGCCCGGCAGTTGAGCCAACGTCATGATCAGTACGTACTGGAAGCTTTTGATCATCGTAAAGCCTTTGTCGACCAAAACTGATGGCATCCACAAAAACATGCCGTAGTACGAGAAAGCAATTGCAAACCAGACGACCCACAGCGTAATCGTCTCTGTGCGATGGGACGTCAACAGCGTTGCAATAGGAATATTCTCTGCCTGTTTCTGAAACTGCGGGGATTCAGGAATGCTCCGCCGGGCAAACAAGGCGTACACGACTGGCAATGCCCCGATCATGACAGCCACGCGCCAGCCATAGTCCGGAATGATGAAATACGATATGACAGCTGCCGCGATCCAACCGACCGCCCAAAAGCTCTCCAACAGCACAACCGTACTTCCTCGCTTCTCCGGCGGCGCAAACTCGTTTACCAGCGTCGAGGCTACCGGCAGCTCTGCACCCAAACCGAGTCCCATCAGGAAGCGAAACAGCAGCATGGTTGCAAAACCAGTCGCGAAAGCGCTCGCAAAGCTCGCCAAGCCAAACAAGACCAAGGTCAGCAAAAATACTGGCTTGCGGCCAATCCGGTCAGCCAAGTAGCCCCCTGCAATAGCCCCAATCGCCATGCCGACGAGATTGCCCGTCCCTAAAAGCCCTGCCTCTTCCCCTGTCAAACCCCATTCCTGTCGTAATGCCACCATAATAAAAGATAAAAGTGCAACATCCATGGCATCGAACATCCAGCCAAAACCGGCTGCCCAAAAAACTTTTTTGTAAGGCTTTGACATTCTCGCTCCCTGCTTTCCTTTCGTTTGCGCATCATATTCACGCCTAGTTATGATTTCGCTTTTTCGTCCAATATCCTGCTCACGGAAAAAAGTTTGACTATTGTGATAGTAGGCTTTCCCAAGTAGCTCTCATCTAGTCGAGATCCTAGCAAAAAAAGGCAGCCTAATTATGCGTAAGCCGCCATTTTCTACTCTGGGACTATTGCGGAAGCCGCTGAATAAATCTGTTCATAAGCAAAGAAAGAGAAATCAAAATGGGAGGGTCGTCCGGATGAGGCACATGGAGAGTAACTTGCTGATGAGGGACGATCGTAGTTGGCGTGACAATAATTGGTTTCTTCGAACGTGTGCGCAATGTCTCGTACGGCAAGAGAAAATCCATCGCCTGCATGCCCCAGGCAACAGATGTCGCCATCAAATAATACGTGCCCGGCTTGACATTGGTAAAACAAAAATTGCCTAGTGAGGGTAGCAATGTTCCGTATAAAGGAAGACCTTCTGGAATCGGCTTGGCAAACAATCCAATCAAAATGACGCCTTGAAAAGGCTCTGTGGACTCGATTGTCCCTGCAATGGTCATTGGTCGCTCGGGGGCAGGATGTAACCGAGTCCACGCTGTCAACTGCTGCAAGGAACGGAGATGGTCACTGGCTAGCTGGGCCGTTTCTCGAAATTCGCTAGGCGACACCCCGACACGCTCCGTAAAACGGGTAGAGAACGTCCCCAAGCTCTGCTGGCCAATTTCCAGACCAATGTCACGAACACTCATGTTCGTGCGTAGCAGTAAATCCTTGGCCCTTTGGAGTCGCATGGTCGATACGTAATAAAGCGGGGGGAGACCGATTCTTTCTTTAAAAATCCGCGCAAAATGATACTGGCTATACGCAACATGATTCGCCAACCGGGAAAGTGGTAAAGGCTCATCTAAATGTCGATGTATATAAGCGATCACTTCGTCAATTTCGGTATACCTGTCCATCAGTCGAGCCGCTCCCTCCTTCATTTGCACAGCGAAATATAGAACGTTTGTTCTGAAATAAAATTTACCATATTTTTCTCGTTGATGGAAGGAGCAAATTGCAGCAATTACGCTTTCGTTTTCTGCAAACGGATTTCGTCCAGAAACGCTTGCATCGTGTTCGTGATAAATGAATCTTTTCGGCGAATAAAAACGGTTGTCACCTCATGATACGGCTCCGGGATGCGATGAATATGAACCGTTCTGCTCTCGACCAAGTGATGTACTGCCGACTTCGGCAAAATGGTAATGCCGATCCCCGCTGCTACGCCCCCGATAATCGTCTCGAACGTTCCGAATTCCATCACTTTTTTCGGAATCAAGCCCTCTACCTTCATCCAGGTCTCTAACCGCTCCCGATACCCGCAGCCCTTTTTGTAGAGCAAAAGAGCTTTCCCTGTGATATCACTGGCAGTGAAGGAACTGTTTTTCGTTACCAGTACCAGCTCCTCTTGAAACACTTGCTCCTGCTCGATCAATGGATGGTTGATAGGCCCACTCACGAATGCTCCATCCAGCGCGAGATCCAGCACTTTTTGCAGCAAATTCTCCGTCACCCCTGCCTTGAGTGATAGATCGACATGCGGATACTGGCTGCAATACGAGGATAACAACCCCGGAAGGGCATTGATGGTCTCGACCATCCCGACTTCCAGCACCCCGGACGGCTCAGACGACCGATGAAAATAATTTTGCATTTCTTCGAACTTGGCGATGATTTCTCGCGAATACTCGAGCAGGCGCTTCCCTTCTGTATTTAGGGTCATTCCTCGTTTGTTTCGATAAAACAAAGGCGTTCCCAGCTCTTTTTCCAACAACTTGATCCGCGCCGTTACATTCGACTGAACGTAGCTCAGCTCGGCTGCGGTCTTGCTCACGCTGCCCAATGTGGCTACCATCTGAAATATTTTCAAATCATTGATCTCCACGTTTCTCTCTCCTCATCTTATCTATCACTAAAAATGATACATAAAGTTATTATCAATCATTATACTAACATATTTCCATCCAGTATGATGTGGTAAGTCAGCTTCTAGAGGAAGTTCAAAAAAACGTCTTTTGATCACGAAGTAAAACTGAGAGCTTATACGACATCGAAAGAGGCGTTCACCTTCAAAGTCCGGTGCTCATGTAGGTCCCCTACACTCCGCCTCCTCCTTTTTCAGGTTCTCGCCACTTTCTCGGTGCTGAAAAGACGTCTTTTTGAACACGTATTGAAAGGGAGAAATCGCATAATGAACAAGCAACTACTTTTAGGGTCTATTTTCTGCATGGTCGCCAGTATGTCATGGGGGGCGATGTTTCCAGTTGCGCACATCGCGCTGCAAGAGATCGATCCATTTTACTTCTCATTTCTTCGCTATTTTTTCGTAACGATCATTTTGTGCGGTTTGCTCTGGGCAAAAGAAGGCTTGTCTGCTTTTCGTTTTGAAGGGCGCGGGAAGTCTCTGCTGTTTTTTGGAACCATGGCGTTCACCGTCTATAATATGGGGGTATTTCTCGGGCAGGATTTGATGGGAGAGCCAGGCACGATTGCAGCGTCCATTATGGAAGTGCTCATGCCGATGATCTCGATTGTACTTTTGTCCATTACCACTAGAAAGCTGCCGCCGTACTATACGTTGGCAACGATTCTGATAGCTTTGGTCGGCGCTGTCCTTGTTATTACCAATGGCAATCTTACCTTCTTTACTACAGCTAGTCAGCATTTGATCCCGTTGTTCTTCATTTTCATCGGTGTTGTGGGTTGGGTCGTCTATTCGATCGGCGGCGGGCGTTTTAACATGTGGTCTACGCTTCGCTACTCCACGTTGACGTGTCTCTTAGGAACAGGAGTTAACTTCGTGATTGTCACGGTCTCCTCACTCTTTCAATGGCTTCCGGTTCCTACCCTCGAAACTGTGATGTCCATCAAGTACGAAATGGCGTTCATGATTCTATTACCCGGCTTTGTAGCTCTTTTGAGCTGGAATGCAGGCATCAAGCTGCTCACTCCGCTCAACGGCATTTTGTTTATCAATCTGGTTCCGATCACGACTTTTGCCATAATGGCGTTTCAAGGTTATGAGATCAGCCGTTACGAATTGTGCGGCACCTTGCTCGTGATTCTTGCTCTGATCGGAAACAACCACTTCCAGAGAAAACAACTGCAATACCGAAAAACTGTAAAACAACCTAGCGGAAGAAAGGTACCGTCTATGTGATAGGAATTGATTTAAAAAACAGTCAGGACACATTGAAGTGTGCCCCCGAATTGTTAGACATGTAATGTAATTAAGCCACATATAAGGTTTGAGTCCGGTATTGTACTGGACCCAAGCCTTTTCATTTTGTGTTGATTCGTTTGCAGTTATCTATGACCCGGCGATTTTTTGTCCCCTTGGCTGGCTGCTGTTGACGTCCGGTTCGACGGTGATGCCGATTTGATCAAAAGTCTGCCCTGCGGCGAGCTGGTAGGTCAATAATCCGAGTCCATTTTCGTCCGGCTTGAATATGCCACCATTTTCCCTCTTGCCGTCTTTCAGCAACCAAACCTGGTAAACCTGTGAACCTTCGACGTCTGGAAATTCGTTAACCTGCACCACCAAATTTTTCTCTGATCCCTGCTGGACAATATAGGCGATGCCGTTTGCTCCCGGGTGGCTCTGATTGGCTGCTTTTAAGCGAATGGCCGTTAAAATTTCAATAGGTATATTTTCGGCATGGCGATTGTTTTCCTGTACATTCGCTATTCCAAGGCCAGTAATCGCGAGCAACAAAACAGCCACGATACTGGCTGAAACTGGAGTGAACTGGCTTTTGAACATCATGGCAAGCTTGCTCATCTTAGCCATAAATGTTTCCGTACCGCTTTTCCTTTTGTGATCAATAACAAACCCCAGTACCTCGCCTTTTAGCGATTCAGGCACCTCGATTTCGGTATAATCAAACGGCAAAGCATGCCAGGCCTGGGACAATTCCTGATATTCTTTCTTACACTCCGTACAATTCTTTAAATGTTCCACAAAGGCCATGTGTTCGCTCTCCTTGAGCTCATTTGCTATATATGGAATTAAATGTTCACAGTCTCTTCTCATTTTATATCCTCCAGTTCCAGATGCTTCCTCAATCCTTTAAGAGCCTGGTGAAGCCTGCTTTTAATCGTGCCAAGCGGCTCCTGTTCCAGCTTGGCGATCTCTGATAGAGAATACCCTTTCCAATAAAGCAAATCGATTAATTTTCTTTGCGCCGTCGGCAATTTGTTTTTCGCCACCGCGATATCATTCGTATTGACTCGTTGCTCGATTGCATTGGCAGGGTCGGCGATCTCTTCATGTTCCTCTTGATGGTGTCGTGTATGCCGCTTCTCTTTGCGGAGGTAGTCAATGCAAATATTGCGGGTAATCGTGAGGAGCCAATTGACAAAGCTGCCTTGAGCGGGATCGTAATGGCTGTTTGTTGTCCATAGCCGCAAAAAGACCAACTGAACAATCTCTTTCGTCTTATCCTCATTCCCATTGCAAAACTTCATAACAAAGCCGTAAACAAGCTTTATATATCGATCATAAATTTCATCTAATGCGTGACGGTGTTTTTCGTTTACCAATCTCATTAATTCCGCATCGTGTTTTTCTTTCATGTGGCACTCCCTGCTATTGGATAAAAATATATTGCCATTGTACTATTGTAAAAGTAAGGATGGGAACGACCGCGACTGATCGTTCCCTGGGTAGGCTTATTTAAATTCTGTCTCGCTGTTTACGACAAACCATACATCTTTTACTCCTTGTCCGCTTACATCCCCTTTTTGCGTGTCTTTTGCAAAATAATAGAGAGGAAAGCCTTTGTACGTGACCTGCTTTTCCCCGTTGTCTTCTCTTGTGATCGTAGCGAAATCCTTTTTGTCAAAACCTTCAGGGACGGCGAAATCCTCCTGGGTAAATGCTGGCCAGTTTGCCAGACAGTCTCCGCTGCAATTGCTTTTTCCTGCTTCGTCCTTTTTAAAGTAATACAGGGCCCTTCCCTGTGGATCCGCCAGGTACTTTCCAGCTTTCTCATTCTCCAAAAGCTGGAGGCTCTCCGCTGGGGCTTGTTCCGAATTAGTTTGTTTCGTTTGGGCTTGATCGGGTTGATTCGTCTCTATTTTTTCGTCAGTGCTTTTGCCGCAGGCAGCCAAAACAAAAAGAATGGATAGTATCGCAAGGATATACATTCCTTTTTTCATGTATGTTCCTCCCGTTGTTTAGATGTAAGGCTCGTCCTTACTTCCAGCCCCATTTTTGAAAGATTTGGTGAGACTCTTCTGTTTTTAAATATTCAATAAATTGCTGCGCCTCTTTTTTCTGATCGGTGATTTTCGTCAGGGCAATCGGCGTTCCACGATAGAGTTTTTCTTCTTCGGGCAGTTCGACCAAGTCAGTCACATCCTGGAGCCGGTAATGCCATGATTCATAGGTAATCCAGGCGTCCATGCTGGAATTCGATTTCCATTGTTCAATGGCTTCGGCACTCGATTTTACAGAAAGGTTTATATTTTGGGAAATGCCTTCGATCAGCCCTTTTCTGCCTGCCTGGTCTTCCCACAGACCAAGCTGGCCAGCCCCATTCACATCGATTATGTTTACTCCCTTTTTCGTTAAATCCTCTAGGCTTTCAATCTTCTTAGGATTTCCTTTCCTTACCAATATTCCTGCAGCACGCGGGTAGAGCTGCGTTCGTGATTTCGTGTCGATTATTTCGGGGTGGTTAAAGATGAAGTCCTGCAGCATATACTCGGAGCCACCGAAAATAATATCTGCATCTTGCTTCGCTTGGCCTATCCAATTGCCCTCTGGGCCGGCTGTTACTTCCACCTTGATTCCCGTTTCAGTTGAAAAACGTTCAGCAGATTCCTTGATCGGTCCAAGTGGTCCGCCCGGTCCGTACACCCGGATGACATGATCACTTTGACTGGAAATTTGTGTCGCCTGGGATGCCGGCTTACGATCCTCTTTTGCATAGGCTGACAATCCGGCAGTCGTAATGACAAAGAGCAGTACAGTTGATAGGAACACGGTCTTCTTCATGATTCTTCCTCCATTTCATAAATAAATTTTCCCGGTATATTAAAGGAAACGAAGGGAGGCTGTAAACGGTTTGATTGTTATTCAAAATAGTTGGGGCATTACCAGCGTGGCTGACACCACCTGCAAAGTATCAGAAATTATATCCGGGAACTTGTTGATAACTTCAAAAGAACCATTTATGAGCGCTTCTGCACGCCAAAAAGGGGCGCACGAGGAATCAATGCACCTTTACGAACAGTGTCTCGCTGAAACAGGGCAGATCGGTCGCGTTACCATTGTGAGCGATCTTTTGGAGGTCTATTTGGATAGCGATCTATTCGACGCGGTACTTGAACTGACTCGACCCAGCAGCCTTCAAGTAGGGGATTTATTGAACTCGGGGAACCGTCAACCGGGAAATTTTACAATAGTAACGCGGAGTCGTTTTAAAATCAGATTAAATAAACATGGCTGTCGACTTTCTCGACAGCCTGACCTAACAAAAGTTAGGTTTTTGACGTACTTTTTTAGACGAGTAATAGATCGACAAAAGACGCTTGATCCAGCTTCCCGAAAAACTCCTGAAGATTGATATCGTCCAGTCGCTCACTGATTGAGGAACGATCGTACGGCGTATCTCGCAGTACTGCCTCTAGCTCTGATACATCGCGTACACCGAAGAAATCGCCGTAAATTTTCGCTTCTTTAATTTTGCCTTTTTCAATATCAAGCTGGATCTCCACGGTGCCGATATCGAAACGTTTGGATTGACGGTAATTGCTTTTCGGTGACTTGCCGTAGTTCCACTCCCAAGTCTGGTAACGGGAACGGGAAAGCTCGTGAATTTTCTCCCAATCCTCGTCAGTCAGCTTGTATTCTTCAATCTCTCCTTCTCCAAAAATGGAGCGGAGAATCGCCAGACGGAACTCTTCAATGCTCATCTTGGTCACCAAAAACTCTGAGATGTTGGCTACGCGGCTGCGAATGGATTTGATCCCTTTGGACTGGATCTTCTCTGCGTTTACCTTGAGCGCAGACACGACGTTTTCCATCTCTGAATCAAAAAGCAGTGTACCGTGGCTGAACATGCGTCCTTTGGTTGAATACTGTGCGTTGCCAGAAATTTTCCGTTCCCCGACCTGAATGTCATTTCGTCCTGTCAGTTCTGCTTCTACCCCTAATGTCTTCAAGGCTTGTACCACAGGAGCCGTGAATTTGCGGAAATTGTGGAAGGACTCGCCGTCATCATTCGTGATAAAGCTGAAGTTGAGATTGCCCAGATCGTGATAAACAGCGCCGCCGCCAGATAGTCTACGAACGACATGGATATTGTTTTGCTCCACATAGATGGCATTTATCTCTTCAATTGTGTTTTGATTTTTCCCGATAATAATAGAAGGTTCATTGATATAAAACAGCAAATAGTCGTCACTGTTGGGCAAATGCTTCAGGGCGTACTCTTCAATCGCCAAATTGATGCGCGGATCTGTAATCCCTTGATTATCGATGAATTTCATTAGATAACCTCCATCCGTAAGCGTTCTATCTTCCTATCATACCATTTCCTGCTGGTCTGTACTGCTTTCGAATCTGCTCATGTATGCAGCACTGTTTACTTATCTAATTTTTTTTGTGGATTTTTTGAAAATCCTCTATAAAAACGTTTTCAGATTGTCGATATATGACGTATGTCTAGGGCTATCATCTTGGTGTTTTCTTATTCTAGATCAAATACTATGGACCAACGAGGTGTTCTTTATGAAAACAGCCAAGTTCTCCCGTTCAAGCTCTCTTCGTACCAAGGTCGTCCTGTTATGTCTCCTGCTATTGGCGATTCCTTGCCTTAACATCGGAATTCAGGGCTATTATTCTGCTAGCTACAGCTTGGACGACTTGGGCAGCCGCATCTTAAAAAACAACGTGAACTTGACGATTGAAATGATTGATGTTCTCCAGAAACAGGTCGAAGTTGGTAAAATCAGCAAAGAAGATGCACAAGAGCAAGTAAAAATTCACATCCTCGGCCCCAAGCAGTCGGATGGAACCCGCTCGATTAACAAAAATGTCGATTCCGGTGCCAGTGGATACATGTTCGTTCTGGATGAGAAAGGTGTCATGCTGGCCTCTCCTTCTATTGAGGGGAAGAATCAATGGGATGCAAAAGATCCTGACGGTATCTTTTTTACCCAAGAAATGATTAAGCGCGGTCAGGAAGATGGCGGCTTTACGTACTATCAGTGGTCGAAGCCAGCGGAGCCAGATATTCTCTATCCGAAAATCGCCTATTCCAAGCTAGACCCTCACTGGGGATGGATCGTAAGCGCAAGCAGCTACATGGAAGACTTCAATGCCCCTGCCGAAAGTGTACTGTCTGATTTGCTGATCGTGCTGGGAATCTCCTTGATCATCGGATTCTTCGTCTCGTGGTATGCCTCCGGGTTCATTTCCAAGCCTATTGCCTTGGTTGCCGAGCGGGTGAAAGAAATTGCTGGTGGTGATCTGTCCGGGAAAGACATCGTCGTAAAAAACCGTGATGAAATCGGACAATTGGTACATGACGTGACCCATATGACAGAGAATCTGCGCCAGCTCATCTCTCGTGTCCGCATCAGCTCTCTTCATGTCGCTTCTACCTCTGAGGAGCTGACGGCGAGTGCAGAACAGACGAGCAAGGCAACCGAGCAAATTGCCGTCACGATGCAAGAGATCGCCATCGGAGCAGAGGATCAGTCCAAAACGATCGATGGAACAGTCAAGACGATCAACGACATGTCATCGCGCCTGCAACAAATTGCATCCAGTTCCGAACAAGTCTCTCTGACTGTCGATACGACAAACATGCTGGTTTCAAGCGGCAACGAAGCCATTGGTAGTTCTATCGCTCAAATGAATTCCATCAGCACTACTGTCCACGAATTGGCAGAATCAATCAAAATGCTTGGTCACCGCTCTTCGGAAATCAGTAAAATTGTTGAGGTCATCACATCGATTGCTGAGCAAACAAACCTGTTGGCACTGAATGCTGCGATTGAAGCGGCCCGTGCTGGAGAGCATGGTCGTGGATTTGCTGTCGTCGCCAATGAAGTACGCATCTTGGCCGAGCAATCAGCAAAATCGACCCAGCAGATTAAAGACCTCATTAGTGCCATTCAGGTTGATACGAACAAAGCCGTATACGTGATGGAGACGACTACCTCTGAGGTATCGGCTGGAATCGAGGTCGTTCATGAAGCCAGCAAGGCATTCCAGGAAATTTTGTCTGGAACGACAGAAGTAGCACGTCAGATTCAGCAAGTTACCACTGCCACTCATCATATGACAACAGGAGCAGAGCAAGCTGTCCATTCCATTGAAGCCATTGCCTCCACTGCGGAGACAACGGCTTTCGGAACACAAAACATTTCTGCTGCCGCTGAACAACAATTAGCCTCTATGGAGGAAATTTCGTCCTCTGCTGCTTCCTTGTCAAAAATGGCGGACGAGCTGCATGAATCGATTCAGCAATTTAAGGTGTAACCATATAATCTCGTAAACGAAAAAGGCTGCCTTTGCTGGTCAACCCTGACCTCGCAAACGCAGCCTTTCCTCTTCATAGAAGCCTATCTAAGCTCGAGGCGATTGCTCCGCTTCCCACGTAATCGAAATCGTCGTCCCCTGCCCGACAGCCGTTTTCACCTCGATTGAACCACCAAACGCTTCCACTAATGCTTTTGTAATGACCATCCCAAGGCCAGAGCCTTCCGTCCGAGACTCGGTGTCTGTGCCACGATAATACCTCTCAAAGAGTCGAGCTGCTGTTTCTTCGTCCATCCCACTACCATTGTCGCTAAAAATGAGCACAGCTCTAGATGGCTCGACTGCCTGTACACGGATGGACACAATCGTACCGCTCTCGTTGTGAATCAAGGCATTGGCAACCAGATTATCCACGATACGCTGAAACCAAGGCTTGTAGACGAGCATGTAAACAGGTTCGGCAGAGGGGGTAAACCGGATGCAGCCTTCCGGGTACAATGGATGTTTTGCTGCTTCCGTGATGGCTTCGGTCGTGCAAACATTCAGGTCAACGAGCTCGACTGTAGGAGCGCCTTGTCCGTTTCTCAATCGATACGTCAGCGCCAAATCGTTGATCAGGTCTTCCATATACGCTGACTTGTCCAAAATAATTTTGGCAAATGTATGTACCTCTTCTGTCGACCACGTATATTCAGCATTTCCTAACAGATGCGCGTACCCTTTCACAGAGGACAGCGGTGTTTTGAGATCATGGGACACGCCTGCGATCCACTCATTTCTCAATTGCTCCGTTTCTTGGCGAAGCTTTTCGTTGCGGTAAAGCGTTTGCGACAAGGAGTCCATCGAATTGATCACATCTTGGTAGATACGGTATTTGCGCTTTCTCTTCCCCCGCTTGTCTTGACTGAGCGGAACACCATCCGCATTGGCAGGCTCCTCGTACTTTCCTCCACGCAGAAAGGTCAGCCACCGTAAAACGTGAACAATAGGTGCCCCAAACCGTTGTCCGAACAAGTAAGACACAATCCCGAAGACGAGCATTGCCGACAAGAGCAACATGCCCATCCCGATGAAAAGGGCTTTACTTTCCGGTGTCAATAGCGGTTCTTCCCCGGGAGTCGTTCCTGGCAATGGAAAACTGAGTACCCAAGTTTGACCGCTATTTTGATCATAATGCGATACAATTGCTGCTCCGTAGCGATCCGGGTATATCGAGCGCAGCGCCAGTTCTTCCACCGAGAAATCCTTGATCGCTTTTGCAGGCTTATTAAATGAAGCCAGCTCTGCTCCCTTCGGATCCAAGAGCTGCACCCAGCCTGCTTTGTTCTTCAGTTGATTTTGGATGCTTGGAGGAAGCATGATCTCGTTATTTTTAAGAACAGCCTCCTTCATCACCTGCTGCAAGAAGTCGTCATCGCGATTCGTCATCCCATATAGCAAGGTGTGAACCACGCCGTCTTTTTCCTGTATCCATAGCGATAGCCGATACGGAAACGGGCTTTTACGGAGCCAATAAGCTGTTAATTGTCCAGGACCGTAGTAGCTGGGGACATCAGGTGGAGTAAAGAAAGAGTCGGTGACATAGCCCTTTTCATCAATCCGCTGAAGCCACCCTCCGCTATCTCGCACCTTCTCCAGCAGCTTCGGGTCAAAACGGACTTCCTCTCCCTCTACTTCAATGGTCTGGATCAGCCGCTGCAAGCCGACACTCTCAAATTCACGTGAGGACTGCACTTTTGACATTTCTTCAAGCGTCCAATATAGCGTAAACCCGGCTAGCACAAAGAGGATGAGACCAACCAGCACCAACCACATGACCAGATGGAGCGCGATTCTGCTTTTAATATTCATAGGGAAGGCCCTTTTTCACCATTTTGTACCCGAGTCCCCTGACGTTCACCAAAAACTCCGGCTGCGCTGGATCGGGCTCGATCCGCTCCCGAATCCGGTGGATATGTACCATGATGGTGTTGTCGTCACGTAAACTATTCACGCCCCATACTCGTTCGTACAGCTCGCTTTTCGAAAATATGCGATTCGGATTTTTGCACAAAAATAGCAACAGTTGAAAAACAAGGGACGGACAAGGAATGACTTTTCCCTCTACATGGAGCTCCCCTGCTGATTCATAGACTTGAAAACGCCCAAAATCAAAGACCCCATGAACGGGTGTTGTCGGTACGTCGGGGTTCCGTTTGCGCGTACGGCGAAGCAATGCCTTGATGCGTGCGACGATTTCCATCGGGTTAAACGGCTTCGTCACGTAATCGTCCCCGCCAACGGCAAATCCGGTCAGCTTGTCAAAATCAGTATCTCTCGCACTCAAGAACAAAATCGGCGCATCCGTCAGACGGCGGATGAATGGACATGCTTCTATGCCGCTCATGTTCGGAAGCGTTACGTCCAGGACAATCAGGTCATAGCTTTTTCGCTCGCATGCACAGAGCGCCTCTTCGGACGTTTTCACTTTGTCGATCGAGTGGAATCCTTCTTTGTGCAGTACGGTCTCAAGCAATTGGAGAATGGCTTGCTCATCGTCCACGAGAAGGATAGCTGCATCTTTCACGTTCACTTCGCTCCTTTTGCGCTTTTGCGGTATCCTCCATTTTATCATGCGTAATGTCAGCGCGCGTCCGCAACAACCTTAACGGAAACATAATTTTGCCACGATCGATTTAAGCATCCTGTAAGCCTGCGTTTCATGTCCGATAAGAATGGCTTTCTATAATGGAGCTAGCGCTAAGAAAAAGATAGGAGTGGCGACATGAAAAAAGTATGGATTTCACTCGGTGTAGGAGCAATTCTTCTGACAGGATGTGCTACGCAATCAGAAGCAACCGCAATATCCTCTACTACTGAATCCCCCAAAAAGAAAGAAGAAGGGGCAAAGACGATGACTGTTCAAGCGGAATCTTTTGTGCAAGCTCTCCATGACGGAAAAATAGAGGATGTATATGAGCAGACCAGCTCGTCATTCAAACAGCAGGTTTCAAAAGCACAGTTTGTAGAAGGGTATGCCGCTTTTAGCAAGGGATTGAAATCGTGGAATCATCATTCCCACATGTCCGTAAACGGCAGCTATTATGACACCTGGGTGGATCAGGACGCCAAACGGGGACTTGTCCTTACGTCGGATGAAAAAGGGATCATTACGGGCGTTTTATTAAAGCCGCTGCAAAGCTACCCTGACACCGACAATGCTTTGACAAAGCTGGCGTACAGCGCACCGTTTACAGGTGAGTGGTATGTATTCTGGGGAGGTCAGAATGTCCTTTCGAACTATCACTACGAGGTGGAGAGCCAACGCTACGCATACGATCTGATTCAGGTCAAAGACGGATTATCCTACAAGGGTGAGCCTGCAAAAAACGAGAGCTATTTCGCATTCGGGCAAGAAATACTCGCACCGCAGGCAGGGACAGTCGTGCATGTCGTCAACGATATCAAGGATAATGTCCCTGTCGGAGCGATGAACGCGCAGCAGCCTGCTGGCAACGTCGTCATCCTCGATCATGGCAACGGAGAATTCAGCTACTTCGCCCATTTGAAGGAAGGCTCCGCCAAGGTAAAGGTTGGCGATCGTGTGGAGAAAGGAGATTTGCTCGGGTTATGCGGCAACTCTGGCAATTCCAGCGAGCCTCATCTGCATTATCAGGTCTCTGACGGCAAAGATTTGTTTAATAACAAATCCATTCGCATACAATGGGAAAACGGATTGAATCCGCGTCAAGGTGAAAGCATTACCGCGAAGTAAAACGTATAGTTGTTCATCAGCGGCAGTCCATCGCAGACTGCCGCTTTATTCTAGAGGACAATATCGTACTCCATTATCTTTGCAGTATGTTCTGCTACTTCCGCACCTACTAATCGTTTGATGATATGGAAGGACATATTGATACCCGCTGAGATCCCAGCAGATGTCACGATATTTCCTTCATCTATGAATTTTACTCCTTTTTGCACAATGACTTCGGGAAACTCCTTTTCCAGCCGTTCGAGACTTGCCCAATGGGTCGTTGCTTTTTTTCCTGTTAATAAACCTGCTTTTGCAAGTAAAAAGGCTCCTGTGCAGACAGAGGCCATCAGCTCCACCTGCTGCATTTGCTCACGAATCCAATTGATCACTTGCTCATTATGTACTTCTCGTTCTCTCGCACCTACCCCACCTGGAATGATGAGAATATCAAAAACAGGCATATTGGCAAAGCTGTAATCAGGTTGGACCTTCAGACCATTCAATGTTTGAATCATGTTCCCTTTTTCCGATACCGTTTTGACAAGAAATGGTGTGTGGCTGTCATTTTCCATAGATGTGACCGAAAAAACTTCAAGTGGACCTGCAAAATCCAACACTTCCACATCGTCAAACAAAAAGATTCCTACTCGCCATTGCTTGGACTCCATGTAGATATCCCCCCCATTCGTCTTTGGATATAGCTTACAACAACTCCACGCGGAACATCTCTTGTTTTTTTAGCTGTAACAATCTGCTAGAGTCATGGATAAGAAGATAAAAAATGATGGAGGAGATCCGCTGTCTGATGAGTACCAGCCCGAATATTATAGAGGTCGCGTCCCTCATAGGAGAACCATCCCGCGTTTCCATCCTAGTCAGCCTGATGAACGGTAAGGCACTCCCTGCCAGTGAACTCGCTCGAAATGCAAAAATCACCCCCCAAACGGCAAGCACGCATTTGGCAAAGCTGGTGGAAGGCGGTCTTTTGGTCAGCGAATCACACGGCCGACATCGCTACTATCGACTAGCCAGCCCTGATGTCGCCCATGCCCTAGAATCATTAATGACGATCGCTGCCCCTAAGCCAGTCCGTTCCTTGCGCGAGTCCGACCAATTGCAAGCCATCCGCTATGCTCGCACCTGCTACGACCATCTCGCAGGTGAAGTGGGCGTTGCCCTGACGCAGAAATTGCTGGAAATGCAGTTGATTGAAGCATCCGGTCAAGACTACGTGCTCAGTGAAGCGGGAAAAACCAAGCTGCAATCACTCGGCGTAGACCTTCAAGCAAAGCCGAAAAGCAGACGTCGCTATGCCCGTCCGTGCTTGGATTGGAGCGAGCGTCGCCACCACTTGGCAGGTAGCCTTGGTGCCTCACTCACCAACCGATTATTTGAGCTCGGCTGGATCGAGCGAGTGCCAGGAGGGAGAGCAATCCGTGTCACGCCGTTAGGCTGCTCTGGATTTATGACTGAGTTCGGACTGCATGTGGATGAAGGCAAAAAGCACAGCTAAGCGCGGGGTGAAAGCTCCTGTGGATGTTTTCAACATCCTAAGCCGGTCAGCACAGCAGACGTTTCCCTACAAGGGGATTGGTTCAACAACATTTTACATCAGTCGAGAATGACCGCCTTGGATGCCAGTCTCAAGGGCGGTCATTTCTTTTTGGTCAGGGCAACAACGATTGTTACGACTAGGCCCAGCAGTCAGATTGAGGACCGCTTCTGGGTCTGGATTCATTATGGCGCCACAGGGCTAGGAAGAGGAGAAGGGTTTGAACTAATCGATCATATTACGTTTATTCGTAGCAGTGTATTAGGTCCACTACTGTCAATGCGTTATGAAGAACTACCAAAAGGAGTTAGAAAGCTTGAACTGTACAATTTTAGTGAAATAGAGGAACTAAAAAAGACGATTCCCTTACACACTTTCGAGAGTTGCTATCAGGCGATTTTCATATATCGGTATTCAATAGTCTAAATGGAGGAAATCTAGCCTCGGCAATAAAAAGTGTTCAAGAATAACAAAGTATTAGACTGGCGTAGTTGATTAAACGGAATTTCTGCATTAGAAAAGCTCTTACTTAAAAAAATTAGTTCTAGACTATTCAATCCTGACGTACAAAAAGCCAGTCTAACACTTTATTTTTCAGTCCACAAACTTTATGTACTCAGAACAGCAAGTGGTAGAAAAGCTCTTCGATTGTAAATTTACATCTATCTTTGGGACTTTTTTACTGTTTTTAATATTTATACATTTTTTGACAACGTTTGCGCTTATTTTCTGATAAAACTAGTGTTGTGAGATGTAATTAATTGACAAATAAAAAATGTGGAGGTATTTTATGAAGAAAAATTTATCTTCTATAATTACTTGTGCTGTCTTGCTAACATCAGTCTTTCTTGCACCGGTAGCTGATGCAGCTAAAGCGGATTATTCGAGTTTGAGTAGTAAAGATTTAGCCAGTAAAGTTCTTTCTTTAAGCAGTAAACAAGTAAAATCAGAACAAAAATCTTTGGAGTCAGCCATCGCTAAGCTTTCAGACAAAGAGTTTGATTCATTTATTCACAATTTGGTAATGGCTAACAAAGAGAATGATAAAGGACTGAAAGAAAAATTAAAACCAATTGGAGTAGAATTAGAAACAAAGAAAAATGATAGGATTGGTCCTACAGCAATTGAAGCAGGTGACTTGAATTTCTCAGTTTCAAGCGCGAAGCGAACAGGAGAATCTTTCTATCGCCTTATCGCTTCCTGGGACCCTGCTATATCGGAAGTATATCCCGCAACTTATGATTTGGTATCTATTGAATGGGACCCTAAAGTAGGACAGTATTACTCCTCTAACGTAGGAAGTACAAGTTATACAACAGCTAGAGATGGAAGTAAACGTTTAGAAGGAGTTTACCTGTTTAATGTACACGATTATAAATTGGGTTTTGGTTCATATGCAGCTGTCTATGTAACTAAAAAGACTAACTCTACGTTAGAGTATGGTTCTAAATATGTTCACACCTATGATACTGTATCATGGAGCGGTAATTTCCAGGCTAACTTTACTTGGGAAAAATTAGGTCCAACTGGTGGTGCATCGTTTTCACTTTCTCCAAGCATGACAGAGAGAAGTTGGCAAGTCTGGGACGATGGTGCCTTGCAGTGGTAGTATTATAATATGAAAATTTAAAAAAGCATTCGGATTACCGAATGCTTTTTTATCTTAAGAAAGGAAGAAAACACCTCATGAAGAGATTATTCTCCATAATATTGGGTTTATCCCTCATTTTGGCTTCTTGCAGCACAACATCATCGGAGCCTACGCATAATCAATTTGAAATTACTTTGACCGATGTATTCAAACATCAACACATTTCCTCGGTGTATCAGTTTGAACTTATTACGAAAGAACTCTCCACTATAAAAGACAAAGAGAGGTTGGCATATCTATCAGGAATGATTGATAGCTATTTGATTTCCAACCCTCTTTTCCTTCCATCCATTATCTTTAACAATCAAGAAACAAAGCAGATTATTGCCGATGAACAATTGCAAACTGAAATCGTAACGTTGTACTCGAAGAAAAAAGATTATCTAAAAAGAATTCAGCCATTAGTAAATGAAAATAATCTTATGGAGATCCAAAGAAAACAGGATGAACTCAAGAAACTAAGTGAACTTATGAGAAAAATAAATGATGATAGGTTTTTCAGTAACGATAAGTCTAAATTGGATTCATTTAAGAAAGACCTTGAAACGGTGATTAAGGAATTCCCAAACTAAACAAAGATCGAGGCGCATCACACCCGGAGTGTGGTGGGCCTGGTCACCTCACAGGAACCGGCCGCGGCGAAGGCGTTGCGACTGCCAAGGTTGTTCAAGGAAAAGTAGTAGACTGATGTTGTTGATTTGTCGCTATTTCTGTATAAGAAATGCTCATACCTTAGAAAAAAATTAGGTATTAGACTATTCAATCCTATCATGCAAAAATTCAGTCACAGCACAAAAATAATGTGTTAGACTGGATTTGGTTTTTTGAACTAACGAACCCGTTAGTTCAATACTGGACAAATGACTATCCACTTTTTGATTCATAAAACACCTCGCATAGAATTTACCAATATACAAAAGATAGGTAAGGAGGTGCTTTATGCAGAAGAAAGTTATCTTGCTCTTTGTTACATTGCTTATCAGTTTTGCTTCTGTTGCTGTCGCTATTCAAGACGAGGAAGTCGAACCGTTTACTTGGGATAGACAGTATGTTGATGAACTAAAAAAAGTAGATGTTGCTGTGTATGTTCCTTCTTATGTAGCTTCATCTGAATTTTCTCGAAAACTTGGTTCTTTATTTGTAAGCAAACTTGAAGTAAGTAAAGACCATTATTTATTCGAGATATCACGCCAAAGAGTGCGTGATGGGGAATCAAAAATGCTTACTTTTGACGTAATGACAATGTCAGCAGGTACTCTTCCTAGTTACCGAAAACAGCCTTTCTCTACATACGAAATGTTCGAAATACCAGAAGGAGCCACTAAATTTAACGGGTATGATGTAAAGTATTCTGCTAATAAAAGAGCATTTATCTGGAAAGATAACGGCTGGGAATACTTAGTATAGGCAGAGAATACTAACAATGCTATTAATATCATGAAGCGTGTCATGGCTACAATACCAAAGGGAAGTAATCCTGTTCATGGTGCAATAAATGGACAGATTACAGCTATTGATACAAATGAGGGTGTCCGTTCGGATGCTGGTTGGTCTTATGATAATGGAAAAACGTGGTACATAATAACTGGGCGAACTACACCAGAGCAATTAGTAAAAGTACTAAAGTCTATGGTTAAATTGGATACCAAATAATAAATTAATCGATGGTATGCTAAGGCCCCTTGAGGACGGGCCTTTTCTATGTTATTACACTATTCTGCCCGTTAGTTTAACTTGGTCGCCAGCCTAGAACTTTATTATCCAGTCTAATACTTTATTAATCAGTCTAAAACATTATTATTATCTCTGCACAAAAAGGACCCCATCTGTGTGATGGCGCCCCTTTGTCTACTATTTCAGAAATCCAAATCCAGCAAGTCCTCCAGCAATTCGCGAGAAAATGCTAATTGCTCTGGTGTGTATTTATCTAGAAAGCTCATAAATCGCTGTTCTATGTCTTGATGAATCCGGTGATGAATCTTATACAGCCTTTGTCCCTTTGCAGTTAGCCGATAGTACACTTCTTTCTTATTATCAACCAGCTGCTGCCTCTTAATTAGATCAAGTTTCCATAACTTTTTGCTGATCCGCGTTATGGACCCTTTCGTTAAGTTGATTTTTTCTGAAATCGTGGTGACGTTGATCGGACCATGATCTCCGATACAAGCAATGAAATGAATTTCGGTTAGCGTAAGGTTTAGCTTCATTCCCATCTCGGATTCCAGCTTCTGCATCTCTTCCGCCATTCGCGTAGTCAATTTACTTTCTCGTAACTCTTGCTGCGTGACGAGTTGTATGTAGAGCTGTATGATCCGCTGCTTGGAAAGCTCTTTGTTTTGCATATCATGTCTCCTAGATTACCATCTCCTTTCCATTATATACTGATTGTTTCGCAAAAAACAATTTTGTTTTGTTTTGCACAAAACAATCTTGTTTCAATCAATCATGTCCGCACCAGTGAATGATTCCTTTCCGAATAGCTTCCATCGGGTTAGACTCCGACTGGGAAACCGCCCAAGCGACATATCCATCCGGTCGAATCAATGCTGTATGAACGTCATACCAATCAGCAGCATCCTTAGCAAGCGAAGTGAAAACTACTTGGATATGCTTGTATTTCGACCAATCTACAGCATCGTACAATCGTTCATCCGAGCCGAAATGGAGCAAGAGGAAAGAACCTGAGTGAAAAAGCTCGTATGCATTCTGGCACACGTCGTTATCCAGGCGAAGTTTCAAATCTGTAAAACGTCGACCACTCAATACATGCGGTTTCGTCTTCCCATCCAGTTCATATTGTACATTGAACGCAGAGATTTGGGTGGCGAACCGATAATTAGCCCCGGGTATTTGCAGCAGGTTGGATAGCATATCCCTCAATGCCTTGATGGATGGGGAGAATTCTGAACCACCGAACAGCAGCGACTGCACCTGTGTATTCGTTAGTAATGCGGAATTGATGGGGAAACGCTCCGTATGATAGCTGTCTAACAGCCAATCTGGTGCCCAGCCTTTTAACTCGGCTGCCAGCTTCCACCCTAGGTTCATTGCCTCTTGCAAGCCAACGTTCATCCCTTGTCCACCAGCTGGTAAATGAATATGCGCCGAATCTCCCGCAAGAAAAATCCGTTCCTCCCGATAACGCTGAGCTTGCAAGGTCGCATTTCCAAAACGAGTCATCCAAAACGGATCGGATATCCCTAAATCGTCCCCAAGAATACGCAGTAAACTAGTACGTAGTTCCTCCAATCTTACTGGTTCTTCCTTTGGGACTGCCATTCGCTCCGGATCGATCAGGATCACCCGATGCATCCCTGCTGGCGGACAACGCTCGCTGTGCCGTCAGTACAGACTTTCCATGTGGCCCAACAGCCACAACCTCTGCCTTGTGCTGATCTTGGTGTACTGCTACCACCTCCTCTTCCCTACGTATTTCCACCCCGAGACTTTTCGCCCACTCTTCTAGTACCTTCTCCGTATCATGTTGGGGAATAATCAATGAATAGTTGGAGGAGGAATCCAATACGGAGAAATCCAAGCGGGTATCAAGTCCTGCAAAATGCCCTGTTGGAATCGTTTTTCCTCTATCAAGTAATTTCTTTTTCAACCCGCGCATATCGAGGATTTCCAGTGTACGCGGATGTACGGAGAGTGCCCGTGAATAAGGGGTTGTTTCCATTAAGCGCTCAAGCACGCACACCTTCACTTTGGCCAACGCCAGCTCTGCAGCCAGCATCATTCCAACTGGTCCACCGCCAACAATAATCACTTCATAATCGACTTGCATGGAAACCACTCCTCCTTATTTTGTTTCGCACGAAACATTCTGAGCATAACACACTCTTTTCTAATTGAAAATAATTTTCAATTAACTACATGCTGAAGACTATGCCGGCATTTGAAAAAGGCGTCCCCTTCTCGAATCTAGCAAGAGATCGCTTTCTTTCAAGTCAGCTATTTGTAGCTCACCAATAGTTTCATTCGAAACAATTACTTAGCGCCCTTTCAGAATAAAAAGCACAGCTAGCTACTCTGCCAGCTGTGCCTTTTCACTTACTCGCCTCCGCGGGGCAAACGTCCAGTTCACGAGGAAAATCCCTCCGAAAATCAGCAATCCTCCCGCATACACATGCCATTGCACTACCTCACCTAATAACAACCAGCCCGACAAAACACCGAAGAACGGAGCGAGGAACAAAAAGGCACTCGTTCGGCCCGGATCTCCGTGATTCAACAAATAAAACCACGTCGCAAACTGCACAATGGAAGCCATAATCGCGAGCCATAGGACGACGAACACAGCGGTTGGTGTCACAATCAGCTTCGGCGTTTCCAGCGTGAACCCCATTACAAGGAGAAGAATTCCTCCGAATAACATCTGATAGGCAGTCATCACCCACACGTTGAACCGGACTCCCCACTTTTTGACGAGAATCGTGGCAATTGACCACGCCAGGGCGGATCCGATGCCAAACAGCGTCCCCGTCTCCCATTGCAGATGGAAGCCAAGCGTGATGAACACCCCAACCAATCCAATCAGAACGCCCATCCATTGCGTCAGCCGATAAGATATTCCTAGAAACAACGTTCCCCATATGACCACGAGCAGTGGGTTCATAAATGTCAGAATCGAGGATTCACCCGCTGTGATCGTACGCAGACTCAAAAAGATACACCCCATGACGGCGGCCGTCTGCAAAAATCCGATCATACACAGCTTCCCCCAGTCACCCGCCGACTTCGGGAGCGGCTTTTTCCATACCCACGCTGCCATGATCAGTCCTGCCAACGTAAAACGCAGACCTACCAGCAGCAATGGTGAAAAATAGGTCAATCCAATCTTTCCTACCGCAAAAGACGAGCCCATCAATGATGTCGTCACGACGACAAGGATGCCGAACAAAATTCGATTCATTGCGTTGTTCCCCCGTTTCAGGCTAGCTACTTGTTTCTTCTTACATGTAGTGTACCTGACGGTTAGTTCGATGAGGGTCGAAGTGTCAAATGCTATTATAGTTGGTACTTCTCCACCATCTTGATCCCGATCTGATTCAGCAAGAAAGCGAGCACATTCCAAACCGATTGACGATAAAACGGCAAATGTTTGACATACACCGCTGTATATTCGGGTTCCCCCTCGGCTCCTCTGTCCGCTTTGAATGCGCCTACGCCTGCACTTTGATGGAGCAGGATGCCTTTTCTCTCTGCTTCTTGTACCAATAGACACGACAACATCCGATACAGCCCGGTCTCTTTGGGGAGAGTCGTATCGTAGCCAAATAGCGGTGTCGTCATCACACCTTTTCGCTCAAAGTAGCCCAAAATGCCGTCCAATCGTCCATCTTTTTCCAAGCCGATGAGGGTCAATGTCTTCTTTTGTATCGCCAGTCGGACGAATTCCACCGAAAACTGTGGATTATGCTGGGAGTATTTATCCAGATACAGCGCGTTATATAAAGCAACGATTCGCTCGACATGCTGTTCCCCCAGCTCCTCATGACGCAGGATGCGATAGCCGGATTTGGCAAGCATTTTTCGATCGCGGTTGAGCGTATTGCGGACCCGCCACTTGCCCTGGGATGGCCAGTCGGGGTGAAAAAGGTAGACGTAGCGGCTGGGGACCATGAGATAGCCCTTCTCTACGAGCCCCTTGTGGAAATCCGGATACAGCCTGCGACAAACAGAACGAAACGCGATGATATGATCAGGGAACTTTTGCACGCAGCTGTCCGTGATCATCTTCACTTCATCTGCACTCACATCATGATACAGATTTGTTGATAACAGCCAATTGTTAACGATGACCATTTTGTTGCATTGGCTTTTTTTCATCCAGCGTCCAAGCCCTGTCAGAACCGTCGACAATACCCGCCTCAACAGCCTCGAATCGAGCATGCCCAGCTCTTCCCTCGCATACGTCACGTAATGGGTAAACACCGAACTGACATACGAATTGTCGTACTCGGTATCGTTCACTGTTACGGGCATGATCCTATCGCCTACACGGAGTGCATGTAGCTTCGTCTGTACGTTTTGCACATAACGGGATGGCTCTTCCGTCATCATGGGCAACAAGTAGCTTTTGACGTAGTCGGGATCCTGCGCCTGTTCCCAAGGGATGTGTCCCTCAGAGGCCTCTTCATACCATTCAATCGCTTGTCTGCTCACCTTGAACAAACATCCTCTCTACGCGACGCAATTTTTTCGTACCGAGATTCAACTGGTACGGCGCAAACACAATCGCTGGCAATTGTCCTTGCTGATCGGCAATGACTTGCTCCAGACTTTGGCGCACTCGCTCCTGCTCTCGCATGGACGGTCCTTCCCCATCCTTCATGAGCAGTGCTACCTCTACTTGCTCATGACTGAGCTGCCGTACCGTATACTCTTCAATCGCATCAGACGAGGTCATGACAGCCCGACGGATAAAATCGGGAAAGACCGATATCCAACGGGCTTCGTTTTCATGGCGAAATACAAACAGATCATCTGCCCTGCCCTCAATTGATTCCAGCGCCATAAATACAGAGCCGCACGGACATGGCGTACGCTTTTCCGTTAAAATGTCGTTCAAACGATAACGGATAATCGGCTGTGTCGTCCGGGAAAAGTCTGTGATGATCGGAAAGAACCTCTCCTTTTGCTCATCGAGATACTCCTTTTCCACCACCACAAGGTCTTCGTTGACATGCAACGTCCCGTGTGAGCAGCTCACGGCAAGCAGCCCTTCTGTGCACTGATAAATTTGATGCACGACCTGCCCGAACACTTCTGCGATGTACGTTCGATCCAACGGGTCCAGCACTTCCGCCACCGAGAGCACCTTAGTCGGAGATACCCGCAATTTCCCCTGTCGCTGAGCCGTCGCGAGCATTCTCAACATCGAGGCTGGCGCAACCAACACCGTCGGCTGATACTGATTCAGATGATCAAGGTGCTGATCGAGCGGTATTTGCAAATCGAAGAACGAGAATTGAATGCGCCGCCTGTTGACCGCCGTGTACAGGTTGCTGTTCGCTCGCAAGAAAAACGCAATCCGATGTGTAGACCATAACTGACCAGGCAGTGCTTTCGCCAAAATCACCCCTGCCCATTTCGCTTGCTCCTGCGGCCCTACGAGAAAAAGCCCGCGATTGCCAGATGTTCCAGAGGATAAGCCTACGGTCACGCCGTTTAATTGGGGAGTGAAATCGCGGGTCGATTCTGCTTTCAGAGCAATTGCAAACGCTTCTTCCTTCTTGACCCCGCACGTATTCAGCTCGTCAAAATGGTCCATCATGTGCTTTTTATCAATCGGCTCCATCTGTCTCCATTGTTCTTGTGTTCCCAATCTCTTTCGGTAAAAAGGAGAGGCTGGCAAAATGCGAGACAGCATCGCTCTGACCTGCTCTTCTTGCCATTTCACCAGCTGCTCACGCGTGGAAAAACGACGGGCAAGCCACTTCGTTTTTCCATACTGCTTCAAGAGGGTCATGATCTCCATGTGAACTCTCCTCTGCTGGCCTGCCAGACTTCCCCGCAGTGTGTCGGCATAATTTTCATATCGGGACGTTGGCGGGATAACACATGCAGCTTGTGCAATTGCTCGCGATATGCCTGTCGATCCGCCATGATCATCCTAGCCAGAGGATGAGGCAACAGGTTGCCGCGATAGGCTTCACTTGACCAAGCGGCATCCGCGCACAAAAATACATCCCCATGATCCCGATCGCGCAGGAACACGCCAAACTGCCCGATTGCATGTCCGTTCAGATCGACGATGTACAAGCTCTGATCCCCAAACAAATCGTAACCTTCGTCGTATGGCGCGTAAGTCTCAGGCAATGCCACAAGCCCTCCGCGATCAATGAAAGTCACCCGTTCTTCGAAATCGTCAGGCATTAAATCAGGCAAGTACGCCTCCCGTAGCGCCGCCCAACCCGTCTTTCCCTTTACGTGGTTGTAGGCGCTCTCGAAGCAATATAGTCTCGCGTGTGGAAAATCCCGCAAGCCGCCGATATGATCCGCATGAAAATGGGAAATGAGAATTCCCGATATGTCTGTCGTTTTGATTCCGCGTGCTGCGAGCTGCTCAGAAATGCTCTCGTGTGCCTCCGAGAATACGGGCGTTATTTTGCCGTATAGCGAATAAGGAAGCTTGCTCGTGGCTTCAAAAAAGCGCGGCGAATAGCCCGTATCAAAGAGCAGCAAGCCGTGGACGGGGTGCTCGATAAGCCCTACGATGGCGTGGAACGGAATGTTTTTCATCCGGCCGCCTTTTCGCGAAAACATCTCGAGCTGCTTGCAGTAACCTGTGTCCATCAGCGTCAATTTAACGTCCATCGTGCATCCTCCACCAATCTGTAAACGTCTCGATGCCCTCAGCAATGCTCACCCGTGGTTCATAGCCCAGATCGCGCTTTGCCTTGGAGATATCCAAGGTTTGTGATTTGGCGAGCACACCTACCGAGTAACGTGTCAAAACCGGCTCGCGATAGCCCAAAACGGTCTTGGAGAATGCCTCCAGCACCCAAGCTACCGCATACGCCTTCCAATAGGGCAGCTCCTTCGTTTTCAACGGAACTCCCAAGCGACGAAACACATCTGACAACACCTCGATCATCGTCACTGGCTCCCCATTTGTAATGTTGTAAGCCTGTCCCAATGTGTGCTCTGGAGAATCCATACACAAGATCAACGCGTCCACGACATTTTCCACATAGGTCAAATCAACGATCGCCTTGCCTCCATCAATAAGTGGAACGAATTTCTTTTCATTAGCGCGAATCAGTCTGGGAAGAATGGCATTGTCCCCTGGGCCAAACAAGGCCCTAGGACGAATCGTTATTGTCGGAAGCCCTGCAAGAAATGCCTTGTCGACTTCCAGCTCCGCCTGATATTTGGTCTGTGCGTATGTATTAGCAAACCGTACGGGCATCGGCTCATCTTCGCGGATTCCCAGCTTGTCGTCAAAAGCAAAATAAATACTCGGCGTCGATACATGAACCAGCCTCCGGGTCCCGTGTTGCTGGCAGCCCTCGATGACATGAATCGTTCCTGTCACATTCGTCTCGTACATGTCACGGTACGTTCCCCACGGGGAGGAAAAAGCAGCCGCGTGATGCACGATGTCCTGATCGCGGCATGCCTTTAACATGGCTTCTCTGTCTCTTAGGTCTGCCCGAAGGAATCGAATACCTCGCTCCTGCAATAGCCGGCCGATCCGCTCGTCTCGTCCTTGCGCTGTCACCTCATAGCCCATTTCATGCAGTCGTGTAGCCAGCTTCTGTCCGAGAAACCCCGTCGCCCCTGTTACTAGAACTCGCTTGTTCATTTCTTCCTCACGTCCTTACGCCTCTTCTCCGTTCCATTCGATATCGCTTGTACTGCAAGCGATCATGCTTTTTCTCGTTCGAAAACTTTGCCAAGCCAAATCTGCCAGCATGGAGAACTGATCAAAAAAAGGTCGCGGATCATCCCGCCTAAACAGAACATCCCTTGCAGAAAGCAGGTCTCTCCCCCAACGCCTTGCTTCCTCGCCATTCGTCATGCCAAGAAGGCCGTATGTCAGCATCGCCATCCCTAGCATGCTAGCTTGTTTTCCAGCCGGAACGACGGTTTTTCCCCGATCAGAAAAATAAGCAGTCGCAGCCTCTAGCTGTCCTGTAAACAAGTGCACACCGCTTGTCAGGCGTGGATTGCATTCGATCACATATAGCTCTCCCTGCTCATTCTCTATGAAATCAAATGCGATTTGTCCACTAAACTTGTGCCGTTGCACGAAGCGACTAACAAAATCTTTTACCTGTAGATGGGCTGAATAGGCAAAGTGAATCGAGGCGCCCTGCCCTGCTGTATGTGTTGTTTCGTAATCGGCGTACAGAGTGAGCTGTCCATTATGAGCTACAGCGTAGCTGCACACCTGTTTCCCTTTTATAAACTGTTGGACTAGCCATGGTTGCCTACCTGTCGGTTCGGGTAGCGTAGACTGCCCTACCGCAGATGACGGGTCTGCCACGATCCGTACATGAGCTGCGAAGCGAGAATACACGGGCTTCAGTACAACTGCCCCCCTAGCTTGCAGCATGGCCTCCCGCAATTGAGTAGGAGATTGTACCCGCACTGTCTGTGGAACCAGTGCTCCTACCTCGCACGCCATTTCGGCAAAAAGCCATTTGTCGTGCAACGATCGCAGTACCTCGATTCCTTCCACAAGCACTTCACCATAGTCAAGTAAGCGATCCCGCCCGCGCGATACGTAGAATATCTCCTCGCAAGTCGGGATCAAAAGATCGATGCGCTCATGCTGCATGATTTCACACAACTTTTCAATATAAGCATCGGGTTGCTGGCGGGGAGGCGGAACTTGATAGGAGCTTTTTACATAACGAGAGTGCTGGCATAAATGTCGCCGCGCACTCTCCGCTACAATGACCCGATGTCCTGCAGAGCCCAACAAGCGCGCCAGCTCTAACGTAGCAGGAGCTCGGCCTCCTGTCAGCAAGACTGATTGTTTAGTATTCAAGCACAATTCCTCCGAGAGACAATCCGGCAGATGTGCCCAGCAGCAACAAATGATCGCCTCGCCGTACCCGATTCTGCCCAATCGCTTCATGCAGCGCCATCGGGATCGAAGCGGCGATGACATTGCCGTGCTCCGCCAGAATGTTCACCATTTGCTGGTCGTTAAACCCGAGCTTGCTTGCCATGATCCGCATCGCCATCCCACTTGCCTGATGAGGAATAACTGTACGGATTTGCTCCTTGGTTATGGAGGCTCCGGACAGCAAGCGATCCACAAATCCGGTAATCAACTGCGAGGTCAGTCGAAAAATTTTCCGTCCATCCATATCGAATGCAAAGTCAGCTTCTCTTCCTTGTGCAAATTGGCTCGGGTGGATAAGCGTACCGCCACCCCTTATTTCGGAATAGTGCGCTCCTTCACTATATGTTTTCATGCTTGAACCCAAGATGCGGGAGCTTTCTGTGTCTGGCGTCCTGCCGATGACAACAGCCGCAGCTCCATCTCCGAACAGCACGCAGCTCTCCTTTTGCTCCCAATTCAAGCCTGCGGAGGATATCTCTGATGAAATGATCAAAACTCGCTCATAAATACCAAGCGCTATCTGGCACGACATCACATCCAGTGCAGTCACGAAGCTTAGGCATGTCGCATTTATATCAAAGCAGGGAATACCTGATTTGTTTAATTGAAGCTCTTCTTGAATCAAGGCAGCCGTGCATGGAATTTCCTGCTGCGCCGTCCCACTTGCACATACGATACAATCGATATCGTGAAGGGAAAGTCCCGCCACTTCCAAAGCACGCCTAGCAGCGATGGCCCCCATCTGTGCAGCCGTTTCATTCGTCACAAAATGCCTGACGCTTACCCCGGACTTTTTCTCTACCCATCCAGCCGCAAGTCCCAGCTTTTCTTCTAGTTCTGCCGCTGTCACTCGCCGAGTGGGCAAGTATTTCCCTGTTCCGAGGATTTTGATTTTTCTCTCCATAATCTGTGTCTCCCTTAGCTCGCATTACTCACACACTATTCCATGTCTGCCATTTATTTTACCGAAGTTTGTCGATTTATGGTAAACAGAATAAACACTTGGTACTAATTACCCAAGTGTTTACGTATGCAGCATTTCTTTTCTTACCCAAGCTTTACTCGAATCCACCTACTATAGTAAAAATCGATATCCGACACCCCATACCGTCTCGATGTATTGCGGCTTAGACGGATCACGTTCCATTTTTTCCCGCAACTTGCTGATATGCACTGTCACCGTGGCGATATCCCCGTACGAATCGAGACCCCAAATCTTTTCAAATAGCTCTGTTTTGCTAAACACCCAGTTGGGGTGGGTTACCAAAAAGAGCAGGAGGTCGTATTCCTTGGAAGTGAAAGCCACTTCGCTTCCGTTGATGTAAACTCTTCTCGCTAGCTTGTCGATGCGAATTCCACGAAGCCTGATCTCCTCTTTTGCTGTACGTGGTTTGGAATCGGAGACGAGACGGTCGTAACGGGCCAGATGGGCTTTGACCCTCGCTACCAGTTCTCCTAAGCTAAAAGGCTTGCTGATATGATCGTCGGCCCCCAAACCTAACCCACGGATCTTGTCGATGTCTTCCTTTTTAGCGGAAACGAGCAGGATCGGAATATTTTTGGCTTCCCGGACTTGCTTGCAGATTTCGAAGCCATCCACGATCGGGAGCATCAGGTCTAGAATCAGGAGGTCATACTCCTCTTGCAGTGCCTTTTGCAAGCCCGTATCGCCAGAAATAGCGACATCGACCGAGTAGCCGTTTGCCTCCAAGTAATCCTTTTGCACCTCTGCGATCACCGCGTCATCTTCAATGATTAAAATGTGCTTCATTCCGTGTCACCCCCGGCTCTCTTGAGATCTGGTAAGGTAAAACAAATACGAGTCCCGCGTCCGCGCTCACTCTCCGCCCATACACGACCACCGTGCCCCTCCACAATTTGTTTGACGATGGCGAGTCCAAGTCCACTGCCTCCCGTGGCCAAATTACGCGAAGGATCAGCCCGATAAAAGCGGTCAAAAATATGAGACATTGCACCTTTTTCAATTCCTGTCCCATTGTCGGAGATCGCCACGACCACTTCACCGTCGGCTTTCTCCACTTCCAATCGGATCAGCTTCTCTTCCTTGTTCAAGTACTTCAGGCTATTGTCCACGATATTCATGAGCACGCGATGGAGTTTTTCCTGATCAGCCATGACTGGAATCGGACTTTCATTCTCCTCATCATAGCGAATTAGAACGCCGTGCATCCGCGGGTCTAGCCGCAGCTCCTCGGCTAACTGAGCCATATATGCTCGCATATCGACTTCTTCAAAGTGAAACGGAAGCTTGTTCAAATCCAGTCTCGAGAATAAAAACAACTCATCAATCAGGCGGTCCATCTGTTCTGATTTGATGGCAATCATCTGCATATATTTTTCCCGCTTCACTTCCGTATCCGCAATCCCTTCCTGAACTGCTTCCACACATGCCTTGATTCCAGTTATGGGTGTTTTCAGATCGTGCGAAATACTGGAAATCAGTTGTTTGCGATTTTCCTCATACTGAAGCTGCAAGTGGATCGAATCATACAATCTGCCACGCATCTCTTCAAATGCTTCCCCCAGCTCTCCCAGCTCATCTTTGCGATGGAGTTGAACAGGGCGCTCCAGATTACCTTCCTTAATTTCGTTCGCTGCCTGCTTTAAGGCGTACAAGGGTCGAATGATACTGCGTGAGACAAGAAACGTTAGTACACCGTTCGTCAACGCCACAATCGTAAGCAAACTGAGAATCAATGCGATAGAAAAATAAATGCCTGTCTGCATATACGGGAAAGAATTCGCGAGGAAGTAGAGCTTTCCTTTACTCTGATCAGCAAACGTAAACTCGACCGTATCCAACGTGTAGCCGTCCTCTTTAAACTGTTTCCAGCTATGCATACGCCCCTGATCCGACTGAGCCTTCATATAGTCAGGCAAGTCAGCGTCATCAATCGACTGGGAGACGAATAGCACTTTTTCATCCTTTGTCAGTATCAATGCTCCGCCTACTGCTTGTAGCTGCTCATCCGTCTCTGTCAGCATGTTCTGGTTCGTCAATTGATTGGGAGCGTATTTGGCCATGAATGTGACACCGGCAAACAACTCATCCCGTTTATTGAGCGTATCACGAAGGAACGGTTTGCCTGCTTCTCGTTCCCCCCAAAAGTAATTCGCCAATCCCGAGGCAACCAAACCAAACAAAACAAGGGGAATGATAATCATGGCAATATAGGAGAGCAACAGTCTTGTTTTGATTGACATCGTTCATCACCCCCTTGCAGTCTTGGATTACTCGGAATCGGAATGCTTCGTCCAGTCTTTTCTCCATTTGTTCTTCATGTCCTCACGGGAAACCTTCTCGACTTGCTTGCCAGTAAGATCAATGCGATCAGGTGTGGTCGTACCTAGATCGGACAGGCGGATATTCAAAGAAAGCTGAAGCTTATGCTCTTTACCAGACGCGTCCGTTCCAGAGAGGTGCACCACAGCAGATTGCTGTTCGATTTGATTTTTTTCGTCGATCTTGGCGTTCAGCAATACATGGTCCACTTGAAAATCCTCCTGCAAGCGAGGGAGCTTGACAGTTAGATGGTTTTCAGCGGAAGACGCTTCTTGACTATGCTCGGCGAGCTTATCATAGATAATCGGTCCGGCTGCCTGGATAAATGCCGGAATTTGCTCCTCGGAGAGCTGAAGCGACGTACGCTTACCTCCATCCGGTAGATTCTCAACGGTCGCGTTTTTTCCGAGATCGCCGAATACCGTAGCAAACAGCTTATGCATCATTGCCCCGCGTTTGTTATCGGCGTCATTTTCTGGTTGGTGTCTTCTATCCATTTTTTCCATGACCCGATAAACGTTACTATCCCCTTTTTTAACAACGACTTGATCTTTTTCCAGAAAGGCTTGCATGCTTTTCTCGCCCAACATATCTGTAAAAGTCACGTCCACATTTCCGATGTGCTGGTTATGATCGATCTTTGCGACTCCCTCCAGAGTGAGCAGCTGCGCTCCGTTGTCTGTGAGTGCTAGCTGCGCGTGGGCCGTCATGCTCTTCGCTTCCTTCGTTTGATGCAGAGCTGATTTATACACGCCCATTGTCGTGTTATCCGCACTCGCCGATGCCCCGTATCCCCAAATCAATGCTCCTGTGATTCCAACCGACAAGCCCATACCCAACCATTTTTTTCGCATGTTGATCCCTCCTATTTTATCGAAAGCAGCTGTCATCGCTTTCTATACCAGTGATGATAAAAGGAGGGTCTAAACACGCTCTAAATCAATTCTAAAAAAAGTGTAAAAACAATTCCATATGCTATATTGAGAGAAGGAAAGATCAGCATGAACCTGAAGTGGAGGCATTATCGATGAGCATGCAAGAAGGCTATATTGAAGTTCCTGGCGGAAGAGTATGGTACAGTCGTGTCGGCGAAGGGGAGAAAACGCCTCTAATCGTCCTTCACGGAGGACCAGGCAATACGCACGATCCGCTCAAATCAACGCTTCATGTCTTGGGAAACGACAGACCTGTCATTTTCTACGATCAGCTCGGGTCAGGAAATTCCGATCGACCAACTGATCTGTCTCTTTGGAAAACGGAGCGCTTTGTGGAAGAGCTGGCTTGCGTAAGACAAGCACTTAACTTAAAAGAGGTTCACATCCTGGGGCACTCGTGGGGCACGATGCTGGCAGCCGCTTATTTGGTGGATGCCAAGCCGGAAGGGGTACAGAGCGTCATCTTCTCCAGCCCATGTCTGAGTGCAGAGCGCTGGAAACAGGACGCCGATCGTTTAATCGAGCAATTGCCAGTTGATGTGCAACAAACCATCGCCACACACGAGGAGCAGGGCACAACTGATTCACAAGAATACCAGGATGCCATGAAGGAATACTACAAGCGCCATGTGTGCCGCCTTGAACCAATGCCAACAGTCATGACAGAAAGTCGTCCAAAAGCGAACAAAGAGGTGTACATGACGATGTGGGGACCGTCCGAGTTTTGCCCGACAGGGAACTTGAAAACGTTCGACTACACACCCAAGCTGCATCAAATCCATATCCCTTCTCTGTTCGTTTGCGGTCGTTATGATGAAGCGACTCCAGAATCGACCGGTTATTATCAGTCTCTGGTGCCAAACGCCGAGCTCCATGTCTTCGAGAACAGCTCGCATGTCGGCTATTTGGAAGAGACCGAGGAATACGTACAAGTCATCCGCAGCTTTTTGCAAAAAGCAGATACGAAGTAATGAAATAGGACCGAATCTCGCAAGTCATTTTGCAAGATTCGGTCCTTTGTTTTATGTTCCTCTTCTTTTCTCTTTTCCAATCAAATACAAGAAATACGGAGCCCCAATGACAGCTGTCACGATTCCCACGGGAACCTCCATCGGCGGCAAAAGCCATCTGCCTAGCCCATCAGCCGCGACCATGAGCGTAGCACCGAGCAGAGCTGCGACCGGGAGAAGAAGCGCATGCTTCCCTCCAGAACCACTTCGAACAGCCTATTCTTATCTCTTAAATCCGATATGCTTGTCATACACGTCGTACACGGAACGGGAAATGATCGCAGCCGATCTTCCCCCATAACCACCCTCAGGAACAATCACGGCTACTGCCAGGACAGGATCGTCGACAGGCGCATACGAAATGCTGACACCATTCGTAATGCGGGCGTGCATTTTCCACTTTGTCTTTTGCTTTCCTGTTTTTTCGTCTGTCACGGTCGTCGGTACATAAATATCTTGCTCAGATGTTCCCGTTTTTGCGGCAACCTGAAACGGCATTCCTTCATACGCACGGACTGCTGTTCCCCCTGGCTTCGTCACCATCACCATGCCTTGCTCTAGAATGTCCCAGTATTTATCAGGGTGAGGGAAGGTGCTCATAGTTTTGGGTGTGTACGTTTTCACCAATTTTCCTTCTGGGTCGGTTATTTTATCAACCATTTGCGGCTGCAAACGAACGCCTTTATTCGCTAATGTCGCCGCAAACTGTGCCAATTGCATCGTCGTTGCCCGTACTTGCTGCCCGAAGGAAGCCTGCACCATCGATGCTAACGGACCGTAATTTTCATTCATTACCAAATAGTCTTCTTTGCCTTTGTTTTCATTCGGCAAATCCACGCCAGTCTGAACCCCTAATCCGAATGCGTGATAGTACGATTGCAGGATGGACGCTGATTCTTTTCCCTTTCGACGGGACAGCTCCTCCCCGATTCTCGCCATGTACGTATTCGATGACTTTTGCAGGGAAATTGCAGGTGTAATCATACCATGCGCTTTGGAACTGTCGTTCTTAATTCGGTCGGTACCACGTCCATAGTGATACACACCTGCATCATTCCAACGATCGGCGGGAGAGATGATGCCTTCCTGTAAACCGAGCAATACCGTAATCGGCTTGAGGACAGACCCTGACGGCACAATCGAGCCCGGGTGCTTGTAGCCCTCCTGAATGGCGGCTTCGCCTTTTAATGGCCGCGTATCGTATGGGGCTTCCCGAATCGTCCCATTCGTCACCACCAGCTTGATCTCGTCATACGTTTTTTGATCCGGTCCCTCAATCCATACGTTTGGATCGTATTCCGGATAACTGACCATCGCGACGACCTTGCCTGTCTTAACCTCGACTGCCACGACGTACGCTCCCTTTGCAGCCCTTGCCTCAGGGATTGTTGCACGCATCTTCGGAAGAAACTCTCGGATCGAATCCCGAATACCTAGCTGTACCCGCTGATCAATGGTGAGATACACATGATTGCCGGGAATGGATGGAACTTCCTCCACTTGCTTCACAACCGTCTGATCTGCTGCGACCTCATACATGTGGTAACCGTTACTCCCGCGAAGCTCTTTTTCGTAAGAGAGCTCAATCCCATCGAACCCGACTAACTGGTTGGGCAAATACAGCGCGCTCTCATCCTTGTAGGAGGCGAGCTTCACATTTTCAGCAATGTGATAAGGCCGGACATACCCGACCGCCTGTACAGCGATTTGCTTGGGATCGTATTTCCTGATCGGTTTTGTCACCACTTCAATCCCCGGCAGATCACCGCGATGCTCACCCAGTACCGCGATTTCTTTCTCCGTCAAATCCACCTTCAGTTCTTTTTCCAAATAGCGCGGCAGTTGTCGCGCCGCTGCCACATAATTGCCTTTCTCGTAGGCATAGCCGACATCCATCTTTTTTAACAGCGTGGCTTTGTCGAGCTTCAGTATTTTCTCCAGCTTTTCCACCAAGTCAAAGTACGCTTTCTTCCCCATAATCTCTTGTTCACGGAAGACAGCGAGATGGGAAGGTCGACTTTCGGCAATGACATACCCGTTGCGGTCATAAATGTTTCCTCGCATAGCGGGAATGTAATCTTTTTTATACGATCGGTCTGCCAGCTCATTTGCATAAACGCTCCCTTGCTGGATTTGGATTTGCGCCAATCTCAATATGATTGCCACAAACATGAGAAATACGACGATATAGACGATTTGCAGTCGTTTCAAACGATCATTTTTTGCTTTCTTCATACTTGCTCTCCCTACTCTTTCAGTACCTTCGTGAATATCCGTTTAATACGTGCATCGAGTACGTGACTACCCCCTCGACCACGAACGTCTTCGATCATCATGGTAACCAGCAAACGCGGATCATCTACATTAAAAACGGCGTACCATCCGTTTTCCACTCCGAGCTCGCCTTTTTTCTGTTTCAGCTCAGCTGTTCCAGTCTTGCCCGCCATGCGTATACCAGACACGCGTGCTCCTCGTCCGGTTCCGCGTGGGTCTTCCATAACCTGTATCAGATGCTGCTTCACTGTGCCAGCCACATCAGCAGGTATGACATTCGTTTTCCAATACCCTTCTTTTTTGTCTTCCTGCAACAGTGATGGATAGACGATATTTCCGTCATTTGCAAAAGCACTGTACACCAACGCGAGATGAAGCGGCGTCATCGTTACTTCGCCCTGACCGTATCCGGAGTCCGCCAATTGAATCTCGTTTTTAAAACCGTCGTTATACAGCTTCGACTTTTCCAGTGGAAAGGGAAGTGGAAGAGCTTCATGGAATCCAAACAGCTCGCTCTTTTTCACGAATTGCTCCTCCCCCATGGAAAGTGCCGCTTTCGCAAAATAAATATTGTCGGAGTACACCAATGCTTTCTCTAAATTGACAGGCCCACCGTAGTCGCTGACCCGCGTTACCTCGTATCCACCCCAGGACGCATCTTTTTGCCAATGCAGTCCACGGACGTGGATACTGTCCGCAGGGGTAATTGCTCCTGACGTAAGGCCAATCGCTGCCGTAATCGGTTTGAAGGTAGAACCCGGTGCAAACCCGCGCGCGAATCGATTGAGAAGCGGCTTTTGCGGATTTTCATTGATTTGTTTCCACTCCGTAGCCGACATCCCAAGCACAAACGCATTCGGATCAAAGGACGGAGAATTGACGAGGGCCATGATTTCCCCGGTCTTTGGTGAAATCGCCGCAGCCGTGCCTGCTTCGTTTTTCAGCTCCTGGTAAATCGTTTTCTGTACCTCCGCATCGATCGTTAACGCCAGTGGCTGTCCATGCTTGGCGAAGCGTTCCGCCACGTTCTTTTTTTCCGTTCCATCTGCATCCGTAATGACGATACGTCCACCTGCACTCCCTCTTAGCTGCTCCTCAAAAATTTGTTCCAGTCCTGATTTTCCAATCACATCGGACGTTTTATAGCCTTGATCCTTTCGCTTCTCGTACTCTTCCTGATTGATTGCGCCTACGTATCCAACCAGATGGGCCGTCGCTTCGTGATAGGGATAATAGCGGACTTGCTTTTTATGCAATTTGAGCCCTTCTATTTTTTCTAATCGCTGGATGCGTGCATCGTCCTGCGGCAGCGTCGCGATCCGAATAAACTTGACCGACTTGCTTGTCGTTGCCTGGGCCTTTGATGTGAGGTCATCCAACGGAATTTGCAAAAGCTTGCTGACCTCCATTTTCCCAGCCTGTGACGTCTGTCCCCATTCTCCCGGATGTATCCCGATATCTACCACGACACGCTCTGTTGCCAATGGACGCCCTGCCCGATCCGTGATCTCACCTCGTCTGGGATACACCGTATTAGCTCTTACTTTGTCCCCTTCTTTCATTTCCGGAAAAATAAAAGAAGGATTCCAATGAATGTACCAGTCCTCCAAGTCGTTCTGTGTTTCTTTGACAAGCGTTGCTTTCCCTGTAAAGGAAATCGGTTCGACGAAAGTTTCCATCGTCAGCCGGTAATGAAAGTTGATCTGCCCATCCTCACCTGGCGTCACGTCGCCATTGTACATCGGCTCGACCGCTATCGCTTTGGCCTCGATTCCTCCGTAAATGTTTTGGTAACGCGAAACGAAATCTTCTTTACTGATGGTCTTTTTTGTATGTAAAGAAAGCTGCTCGTACATGCCAGAGAATTCCTGTTGTCCCCATTTTGTCGCATACGCGGTGAATGCTGCCTTTGCCCTATCGCCATCCGACTTCGCGGTGTCCTTTAAAAAGTCCCAGAAAAAATAGAAAAACCCTGAAAGAACAACGACAAACACTGTCCAAAATACCAACCATGTCTTTTTCACTAGTCATTCACCTTCCCTATCACACGATATTACAGTCGGATACCATAATATATGGAAGAGATATGATGACAAGATGAGACTATTCTCATAGGACGATGATAAGTGTCAGACAGTTACATCAAATGCAAAAAAACACAGGAAATTCATCCTGTGTCTGTCGTACTGCCTGCTATTCTTCCCACATGTAACCAAAGCGCGGGATCGTGGTGACGTTCTCGCCATATCTGCCCAACCGCTTGCGCAAACGATAAACGAGAGCGTTGATCTCCGCTCGTCCCACATCCGGGACGCTGCTCTCCGCATTCAACAACCGCTCCGGCCAGACGAGTACCATGATTTCATCATAGCTGACCGCCTGATTCGCACGTTGGTACAAAAGCATGAGCAAGTCCATATCTTTTCCGGTCAAATGGATTCTCGCGCCATCGAGACGGATTTCTCTGCGTTCCAGATTGATGACCAAGCCAGAAGTGGAGGTTGTTTCTTTTGGGTTCGCCAAAGGAAATGAGAACTCCCGTGTCACATCCATCTCGCTACCCTCTGCAAAAAATATCATCTCTACCACGCCCTTGGCCAGCGTAATATGATCACCGTGATAAAGAAAATGCGGGGATTGTATCGGACTTCCGTTCACTTCTGTCCCATGCTTGCTTTGCAAATCAGAAATCGTATACTGGTTATCGATTTTCCGTATCACAGCATGCCTTCTGGATATATACGGACTGGAAAAAGCAATGTCTGGTTGTAATTGATTGCCCCGTCTCCCAATCGTACACTCTTCCTTATGAAGAAACTGACGCTTTTGAAGCTGCTCAGGGTCTCCTTTTTTAATCAATACATATATGCCGTCGTCCAACATTCATCACCTCGAAAAGAGTTGGAGCTATCAGTATTTATTACATTACAAATTACGCATAAGTCAACACTTTTTTATTTTAGCGGCAGTTCAAATTGAACATTTATTCATAGCAAAAAAGCCGCCAACTATCCAGCCAACGCAAGTGACCGGTCGATTGACAGCTCTATATCATCGCTATCCGTGAACGAATAGCGCTCGATTTTCTATGTTGATCGCCTTAGGAGCAGCGCTTGAGAGCAGCGAATTTTTTCGGTTCAATCGCCAGTAGATGACAATCGCCATTCGGGATAAACAGCTTGTAGGAAACTCCCTTTGGAACAACGATAAACTCTCCGGCTTCCACCCATATATTGCGCTCGTGGTACATCAGCAGCAGTCTGCCTTTGACGACAAACAACAGTTCATCTTTCTGGTCATTTTGTTGCCAAGGATACTCACCTTGCAGCTTCTCTAGCTTAATAGACGTATCATTCATCTCTCCGACAACCAGAGAGCCCCAGGAATCTTGCAAGCGTGATAAATGTTGTGCGACGTTCACCTTTTCCATAATGATCCTCTCCCCTTTGCACTCTACGATAATATAATTTGCAGGAGAGAGACATAGTAGCGAAATGATAAATCATCTCATAAGACGATGATAAGATGCTGAAATATCTGATTATCCTCCATAGGCTCACCTCGTATTTGCTCACATAATAAAAATGGGCAGTTGCCCTAATGGACTGCCCGTAAAATAGACTGCTTGTCTTCATTGTCTCAAGACTCTGTCGTACCAAACCGTTTGGCGTTTCTCGCGCGAGCACGCTCGATTTCGACTTCTCGATTACGTGGCTCTGCATTCGTCATCAGTGAATCCAGGAGGTTTTTCGCCACAACGGAGACCTCTTGGACCGCCCGGTGAAAAGCCTCTTCATTGGCCTTCGAAGGCGTGTTGAAGCCCGAGAGCTTTCGCACGAATTGTAGGGCTGCTGCTTCAATCTCATCTTCTGTCGCGGGTGGGTCGAAGTTGAATAAGGTTTTGATGTTTCGGCACATGGCTTACACCTTCTGTTCCCTTTTTTGTATCATTTTACTATACGTGATCGATGAATCGCTAGAAGAGAGGAGACGGAGTGAAGCGCGATTATGGCCAAACGAGCATTAACCTATGCCCTCCTGATCATGTCCATTCCCTCCCCCTCTTCACTTCGGAAGGATTAAGTCCATACTGCTTGCGAAACGCCTCGGAGAAATGACTGAAGTTGGAGAATCCCACGATGAGTGCAACCTCACTGACATTCAGATTGCCCTCCCGCAGCAATCCAAGCGCTTTCTCCAAACGTCTTTCCCGCAAATAGGCAAAAACACTCGTCCCGAACTCTTCTTTGAAGCCGATCTTCAGCTTGTATTCATTGAGCTGTGCCATACGCGCCAGTTCGATCAGGGAAGGCGGAGACTCCATATTTTCGAGTAGAATGTCACGGGCGGTGTGAATCTTTTCCCGATCACTCCGAGATAACTGTGACCTTGGTCGATTCTCTTCCCGCTCGAATAAAAACGTATCCAGCGCTAACGACACAATCTCAAGCATCTTGCCCTCTGTATGCAATCTCCGTAGCTTCAAATGGGAGGATGAAAAATCGTTCAACTGCTGGAGCATCCGAGCCATATTCGCTTGCAATGGCATCCGAAACAGACGGTAGGCTTGATTGCCGAGCAGTCCTTGAAACGAATACGCTGCTCCCACATCGCTCTCAGCCACCCACTCATTAAATTGCTCCACAGAAATACCGATCCCGACAGATCGATGCGCAACATCCGCCCGATACATAAAATGTGCATGGAAGTCGTTCATCAATTGAAGGGAGCAGCTCCCAGGCAAAAACTCGTGTTGACTTCCCGAGACGACGAACTCACCGCTCCCCTCCAAGCAAAAGCTAAGCTCAACCATGGCTGCCTGCGATTGTATATCCATGACGCGGTTTTCCTCGGGTGTGTAGCTGGATTCGACCAGCTCCAATCCCGGTCGAGGAGTCAGTCTCCGAAAGTAGCCATCATTATTCGTCAGTGTATACCGATTCGCTTCGGTCACAATGCGATCACTTTTTGTAGCTGGCAATGCATTGATATAGCTATCGTATATGGAATGTACAGATGCTTGATTCATGACCTTCTCCCTGCCTAACCATATGTAGGATATTCTTGCAAATGATTCTTATTCTCATAATAGTTACACAGGCGTATATCTGCAACTACAAAAGCTGCCCTTCGTAACAATGGGCAGCTTCCTTTTCCGTTTTCCGCGATACTATTTATACTCAAAAAAACAAGGATAAGAATAGGCGAGAAATTCAAAGCCTTTCTTCTCCAGAATCGGTCGGCTCATCGGACTCGCATCAACCATCAATAGCGGATACCCGCGCTCGTGCGCTGCTTGTACCCGTACTGCCACGAGTGCCGTATAATAGCCTTTGTTTCTGAAGTCAGGCAAAGTAGAGCCTCCCCACAGACTGCCAAAGGACGTCCCCTCATGCAAATACATCCAAGCCGCACTCACTGCCTGATCGCCACTGTATGCGGCATATACGAGCAAGCTTGCGGGGTTTTCCGCCAAATCCCGTTTTAATCTCTCTGCAAGTTCCGGATTCGCACTCCCCCATACTCGTTCCTCCAACTGCATGATATCATCAATGCCTGCCGAATCGGTAATGTGGCGAATCTCAGGAGGAATGCTGCGGCTTCGCATGTCCTCTGACTGCGTCACATCCATCACCAACAGCGCTTCTTCCTCTCCTGCGGTAAAACCATGGGCCTTCAACCGTTCGAGCAGATCGGCGGGCTGGTCATAGTCAAACAGCTTCCATTCGAAAGACTGCTGAAGACTTGAGAAATACTCGATTTCTTGCGCGATGACTTGATCTGCATCATCCGCAGACAGACGAGAAAACAAGACTGTTCCTGGCTCATCTGAGAGAGAAACGTGGCGAACAATATGTTCTGTTTCTTCTCGTCGAACCTGCGGATCGTTCATTTCTACTCTCATCTCTTTATCAAAAAGCTGAAGCACTTCTTGTTTATGCATGCCTATTCCTCCCTTTTTAATGCAAAATGTTCAATAAAAACGTGAGCGTCCCTATACTGATGACTGTCGTAACCAAGACACTGCTGGAGACGAATTGTGGCCGCATGTTGAACTGAATGGCATAGATCGCGGTGGTTGCGGCAGATGGCATGGCTGCCAGAACGACCAGCACCTTTTGCAAAAGCGGATCAATCGGGAATAACAGACAGATGAAGTACGCCAAAAGTGGTGACGCCACCAACCGTATGACACTCGCAGCACTGAGTCCCTGCCACTCTAGCGCTTTGGTAGATACATTGGCGAGCTGCATGCCCAAGATGAGCATCACCACTGGAATCGCCGCCTGTGCAACGAGATCAATCGCCTGATAGTAGCTCTGCGGGATGACAATTTGCAGCTGTTGCATCAAAATCGCGAGAACCACAGCGTAATTGGACGGCTGCTTGAAGATCGCTTTGATGGCCGTCCCCATTCCATTCCCGCCTCGGGAGGCAAAATACACACCGAATACGCCCATCATGATCGAGTGGAAAACCATGATTTGCACCGCATATGTAAAGCCAGCGTCTCCGAAGGCAAACAAAATAATCGGCGTCCCGTAGTTCCCGCTGTTCATGAAGGCGGTCGCGAGCATCAGTGCGCTTTCCTGTTGCTTGTCGTATTTGAACATTCGTGCCGTCAACTGCGTGATCACAACGAGAGCAGCCAGCAAGAGCAGCGAAATCACGACGATGTAAAATAATTGCAAGTCCAGCTGTGTTTTGTAAAAAGTACGAAAGACGAGCGCCGTCGACAAAATGTAGATCGCCAGCGAAGAGATAGGCTTCAAATCCATTTTGAAAATACGCTGTAAAATATAACCACTAAGAAAAATGAGCAAGACAGGAAGGATGACTTCCACAAAAATCATGACGCTTCCCTCCTAACGCACTGCTTCCATGAAGCCTTTAATCTCTTCCAGCGTAGGCATGGCGGGAATGGCTCCTGTTCTGGTTGTCGTTAGTGCACCTGCCGCATTTGCAAAGCGCACCATATCCTCCAGCTTGACTTGTGGGATATCCAGCATACTTTCCCCCACCTCAAGAAGCCGATAGAGCAGCGCGCCCACAAACACGTCTCCAGCTCCTGTTGTATCGACCGCAGTTACGTGAAATCCGCCGACTGTACCGAATTGATTTCGTGTGCGGTAAAAACACCCCTTTTCCCCCAACGTGACAAAAACAGCTTGCAGATCATACTGCGCAAGCATCAACACGGTCGCTTCCTCGACATCCTCGCTCCCCATGAGAAAAGCCAGCTCTTCCTCAGACAGCTTGACGATATCGGCCTGCGCCATTCCTTTGAGGGCCATTACCTTCGCTTCCTCCAGATCAGCCCATAAGGACGCTCGAATATTCGGGTCAAATGATAGGAGTCGTTGATGCTTTTTCGCGCACGCAACGGCTTTCCATGTTGCTGCTCTGGATGGCTCATGCGTCAAGGACAACGTACCGAAATGAAAAATGGCAGCCTGTGCAATCAGCGCCTCATTCACGTCTTGCTCCCGCAGCATAATGTCTGCACCCGGATTGCGGTAAAAGTGAAAGGAACGATCCCCTGTCTCATCGAGATGCACAAAAGCCAACGTCGTAGGCGCTTCCTCCGTGAGTACAAGCCCCTCTGTGCCAATATTCTGTCGGATTAAGGTCTGTTGCAAAAAACGCCCAAACACATCGTTTCCCACCGCACCGATAAAGGAAGTCCGTTTTCCAAAGCGCGACAGAGCGGCAAGTACATTGGCAGGCGCTCCCCCAGGATTTTGCTCAAATGCAACGCTGCCCGGCTTTTCCTTCTGCTGTACAGGTGTAAAATCAATCAACAACTCGCCACATGCAACCACATCTACCACGTTGATTTCCTCCGATGACCGTGATAGCTCCAGTATGTCATAGGTTCTTTTTTTTGCCAATGAAATCCAGGCTGCATTCTTTATGAAAAACAGAATTTCGATTCCGATAGAATACGAAGAGAAACTTATAAAAAATCAATTACATAAGTAAAAGAAATGGCTAAAGATCCAGACATGCTCTGTGATCTCTAGCCATTTTTTTAATAAATCGTCAAATCCCACGTACTTGCCATATGCTTGAGCAACGCGACACCTGCTACGCTGTTTCCGTACTGGTCAATCGCCGGTCCGTATACTCCAATTCCGCAGCCTCCAGCAAAAGGCAGCTCCCCCGAACGCCCACGCGGAGGGACAGCAGCCATAATGCCTCCCGATACGCCACTTTTCGCTGGTACGCCCACAAAAGCGGCAAAATTGCCGGAAGCATTGTACATGCCGCATGTGACCATCAGTGCTTTAGTCACGCGGGCCAGCTCTTTGCCGAATAGCTGTTCCTTGCGTATCGGATCATAGCCATCATGAGCCAAGATCAAGCCGATTTTCGCGATGTCCTCTGCCGTTACCTCCAGGGAACATTGCCGAATGTACGCGTCCAAAGCATCCTCTACCGGACAGGCCAAAAAGCCAGTAGCTGCGAGATAGTAGGCGAGAGAACGATTTCGGTTGGCCGTTTGCCACTCGGAGCGGTACACATCCTCATTGATTTGATGCTTGCGTCCTGTCATGCGCTCGACCATTTGTTGAAAGGACAGGAATTTTTCCTGAGTCGAGTCCCCCTGCAACAAGGAAGAAACCGTAATGGCTCCTGCATTGATCATCGGATTAAAAGGTCTTCCCGGCTTGTGCATTTCCAGACGAACCATCGAATCAAATGCGTCTCCAGTAGGCTCTACATCCACCTGCTCCAATACATTCGCAATCCCATGGTGCGTACATGCTGCGAGAAAGCTGATGACTTTTGAAATGCTTTGCAGGGTGAAAGGAGCATCGTAATTACCTGCCCTGCTGATTTGTCCATCTGGTCCCACCACACAAATCCCTAGCTGTGTTGGATCAGCCTCTTTCAATGCAGGGATATAAGCAGCGCATTTGCCCTTGCTGGACTCCCCGCGATATTGCTCGATCCATTGTTCCAAGCAGTCTGTTTCGATCGTTCTTGTTTGCTGCGCCACTTGACTAACCATCTTCCTTTTCACCGTCGATTTAAGCTTTTTGAGGTGGTTGAACATCGTCTGGGATGAACGAGAAATATTCTTCTCCTTCCAAACGTTCCTGCAATTCGGCTTTTGCCTGTTCGATCCATGTCGGATTTTCCATCGCCTCAATCGCAGTAGCGGCCATGACTTTGCCTGCTTGCAGCATCCCTTTATGTGCGATTGGCATAGCCCCTTGCGAGACGACCTGCCACGTATGGAATGGCGTTCCCAGTGCCCAGCATGTCGTCATGCATTGCATCGTCGGAACTTGCCAGCTGACATCACCCACATCCGTAGAGCCGGCAAGTGTAAACTCGTGCGTAGAAAGCGGCCCGACCACATCCGCAATCGCTTTGTCCTTCAGTTGCTTCGCTGTTTCACGATCCAAACCGAACAACGACGCTCTCATATCCTCTGCGGATAGGGTAGCCTGAATTTGTTTGGCATATTGCTGATCTGCTTCATCGTACGTAGGTACGCCGACTTCAACCAGATTCTTGTGCATGAGCTTGGCTAATACTGTATTCGGCACGAGGTCAGAAGCCGTACCTTCAAACACCGCTTCCATGGTGGTTCCCGTCATGAGGGCGGCTCCTCGTGCGATGTCGTAGACTCTTTCATACAATTCCTTTACTTGCTGCTTTTTCGGAGCGCGAATCAAGTACACGACCTCCGCAAAAGGCTGGACGACGTTTGGCGAAATTCCGCCTGTATTCGTAATCGCATAGTGAACCCGTGCTTCTGGAATCATATGCTCTCTCATGTAGTTCACGCCTACGTTCATCAGTTCAACGGCATCCAGGGCACTGCGTCCCAAATGGGGAGCGGCTGCTGCGTGCGCGCTTTTTCCATGAAACTGAAAACGAACAGAGTAATTCGCAAGCGAGCTGATGTTCATGATACTTGGTGCTGTCGCAGGGTGCCAGGAGAGCGCAAAATCTACGTCAACAAATACTCCAGCTCTTGCCAAATACGCTTTACCAGAGCCAGCTTCTTCTGCTGGGCACCCATAGTAGCGAACTGTACCTTGTAAGCCAGTTTGCTCCATGTAATCCTTGATGCCAACCGCTGCTGCCAACGCTCCGGCACCCAAGAGATTATGTCCACATCCATGCCCATGGCCGTCCGTTACAATCGGATCATGGTTGATCGCGCCTTTTTTCTGGCTCAAACCTGCCAGCGCATCATACTCGCCCAGGATTGCCACAACGGGTTTGCCGCTGCCGAAGCTAGCAACAAAGCCAGTACCCAGTCCAGCGATTCCTTTCTCCACTTCAAAGCCTTCTGCTGCCAGCGCTTGACACAAATACTCGGCAGAACGATGCTCCTCGAAGTAGATCTCTGGTGTTTCCCAAATTTTATCGCTAACGCGAATAAACGCGTCTCTTTTTTGCTCAATTAACGCAGAAATGATCTCGATTCTGTTCATTTCATACGCTCCTTTCTCTCGAAGTTCAGGCGGATGCACTGTCGGCGTTTTGCTTCAATAGCTCGCCTTTTTCATAGTTCAACGATAATAGTGCGCCGATGCAGATGACCGCGAAGCCGATCAGCATCCAGAACGCTGCATCAAATGAACCGTTAAACGCTTCTACGATGAAACCGATCGCCATCGGCGTGATAAAACCTGCGAGCTGTCCACCTGTATTCACGATGCCCATCCCCGTTCCCGCTACGGCAGCCGGAAGATTTTTCAGGACGACAGACGGCAACAGGATGATCACAAAGGAAAGGAACAGCGACACAATTGCTTGGTACGTAATAAACATCGTCACGCTCGATGCAGTAAACATGAAGTACAAGAGCACAGCAACCACGACACAGGACAGGCTTCCAATGATTTTTTCGCGACCTTTTGGCAGCTTGTCCAGTACATAGCCGCTCACATAAATACCGACCAAAGTAGCGAAGCCTGGAATCGTTTGCAGCCAACCGAGTGAAATCATATCCAGTCCGCGTACCTTGCTCAAGTAAGTTGGCATCCAGGTTACGAGGCCCCAGTTTACTGCGTAAATGCTAAAGTAAGCGATTAAGAGACTCCACAGCAAAGGCGTTTTAAACAGCATAGCCAATGAGCTTTTTGGTTGATCGGAGCCAGTTGTATTCGTTGCAGACTCTGCTTGTGGAAGTTTAATATAGCGCCAGAACAGGAAAGCGATGATGGCGCCAATGGCTCCAATGACGACAAACATGGTTCGCCAGCCAATGGTTTGGATCATCCAAACGGATAAAATCGGGGAGAAAAGTCCAACAATGGCACTAGAGGAGAGCATCACGGACATTGCTCGCGAGCGTTCCTTTACAGGAAAGATAGTAGCGATAATCTTCGAGCTGGCTGGTTGGAAGCCACCTTCGCCGATCCCGAACAGAAAACGGATGAGAATCATCGAAGCCATAGACCAAGCGGCTCCGGTCAGCCCTGTAAAAATAGACCACATGACAACAGAAACGATGAGTACTTTTCTGGAACCAAATCGGTCTGCCAGCCAACCTCCAGGCATTTGCATGAGTGCATAACCAGCAAAAAAACTACTGAGCAATAATCCCGTGGATGAAGCACTAAGCTGCAAGTCTTCTGTGATCGACAAAATGGCATAGTTCATGACGTATCGATCCAGATTCCCTAATGCCCAGCCCAGAAAGAGTAGCGCTAAAATCCAGTTTCTCGTGCGTGCTGATACCATATGTGTGGATACCTCCTTCTAGATGCATTACTAAGCTAGTCTTTCATTTTGGCGAAAGCGCATTCATCTCGTTGGATGACTGAAGATACGCGCAAATATGGTCCAGCCTTCTTATTTACCGCATATATTACGACATGTCGTTATATATACTCTACGAAATGTTGAGACTATTGGCAACAGTTTTTTTAAACATTTTCACTACCAACAAATGACAAAAGCACCCGTTGCAGGGTGCTTACAAGAGTCGATATCGTTTGGTGGGTCTTCCTCGCGTTGATTGCGATTCCTCCCCCGAGCTTTCCGCCAACTCAACGGCGCATAAATCCGCGACGATTCGCTGGGCATTTCGCTCGCTCATTTGCAAATATTTGGCCAGGTCCTTTGTCGTGAAATCGGTCCAACCCATTTTTTGTAGCAAAGCATCGAGCTTTTTATAGCTTTTGACGCTGATGTTTCCTTTTTTCAGCTTTTCCAAAACCTCATCGTCATCGGCACGATACGAGTAGGTGAGCTCCTCTTCCTGACCGACCCACTCCACAATTGTCCCATCATCCTGAATCATGACGATATCTCGCGCTGCTTTTTCCTTCGATTGGCGCAGGGCGCGATGGGCATTCACCTCTGCTGCAAAAGCCGTCTCTCCAAAACCGATACCGACTGCGATGGTCGTATCTGCTTCCTTCGCCAAATATTCGACTGTTTGTTGCAAGGTAGGAATCTCCCTGTGAATCGTCCCACGCGTGCTGAAGATGACATATCGGCCATTCCCTTGCTCCAGGAGCGATCCATCCACCTGCTCGCACAGCTTGATCAACGCTTCCTTTATACGTAGCTCCAAATATTGCAAATGATATGGGGTCTTTGCACTTTCCTTGATTCTGTCAAATTGCTCGACTTCGATCATCTCTATCCCGATCTGTGTATCCTTGAAATACGACGTCCGCACTTTCTCGACAAACACACGTACCGTTTGCTGAATCTCCATTCGGCTTGGCGAGATCCAATAGGCTGGGATACCTGCTTCTACTAGCGCTTGATAGACCGTCGGATAGCAGGTCATCGCAGCGTCTGTCTTTTTCTCCTTCCATAGCGCAAGATGAAAATCCAACAGCTCCTGCGGATCGATCGTCGCTTCGAACGTCTTCATATACATATCGCTCACAGAGATGTTGATGCTGTGCAGGGAATCTTCCATGTATTTGGTGGATAAGAGCATGTCAATACTGACCCGGTCTACCAGTCTTCGCTGGGTGTAAACCATTTCCAAAAACCCTTTATAAATGCTGGACTCCGTCGGATAAATATGTTCCATCCGCTTGTCATCGTCTAATGCTTGTTTGGCAATCATGTACGGAATCGGTCCGGAAAAAAGCCAATGATCTACGAACGGATCATTTTCCAAGACGATCTTTGCCGTCTCTTTCGTCTCTGTATACGGATATGGGACAAAATTCATCCCTTCATCGAATTCCTTGGCAACCGCAAGAATTCTCTCTACCGATTGCTTGGGACCCACTACGCCGATTTTAAACATCCATCAATCCAACCTCTACCCTCTATTTATCGAACCTTGCCTACGACCATTCTATACGTATTCTCTGACACAAATCCACCCTTCGCACACAAAATGGGCAGGACTACGCGAAACGAAAGAGAAATGTTGGGAGAATACTACGGGTTTCCATTCCGAAAGGAGTCCTACGATGAATTTTAATCTGAAACAAGCGATTGAGGTTCTGGAGCGTACACCGCAAACATTGGAGTATTTTTTAGTGGGCTTATCGGATGGATGGTTACAGGACAACGAAGGGGATGCAACCTGGAATGCCACCGAAGTAATCGAGCACTTGATCCAGGCTGAGAAAATAAATTGGCTCCCACGGCTCGAAATGATTCTTCAGGATGGGGAAAGCAAACCCTTTCCTATTTTTGACCGTTTCTCTCACTTACACGAAACTTCCGAAAGGTCGTTCGCACAAAAGCTCCAGGAATTCAAAACACTTCGAACAGAAAATCTCGCAAAACTACAAGCACTCGTAGAACTGGAAAAGAATCTCGAATTAACAGGGATACACCCTGCATTTGGCGTAGTCAAGGCAAGAGAGCTACTCTCTACGTGGGTGGTTCACGATTTAACGCATATGGCGCAGATCGTACGGGTCATAGCCAAGCGGTACACGGCGGATGTTGGACCTTGGCGGGAATATTTAGGTATCTTGAATAAGTAACGCTTGGTTCTCCATATTGCTGACGAACCTGCTTAACCCTACCTTTGTTAGCCAAGTTTTGGGGGAAGATGTGGCGATCTATTCCATGGGAGAGGTTACGTATTCCATAGGCGCAGTGCTGGCGGGATTTCTTCTTACCTGGTTTCGTGGAAAAATCGGTGCCTTTCCTTAATATGGTAGGGAATTTCATCTTGATGGCGATTGCTCTTGTAATGACCGTTGTGATCCCAATGGGCTCGGTTTTTGTGTTGCTCTCTGCATTTATGGGCTGGTGCAATGTATCAACCAGCGCATCAGTCGGTTACCTTGTATTGGCAGGTCTTTTGGTAACGGCCACGCTAGGAATCGTCGTTTCCATGCGTATGCTGATGCAGCAGGTAGGCACCCCCGATGTTGTGGCAGACCAAGGCACTGTGAAGCACTAAGTCTGTCAGCTTTCTTATAAAAAGACAGCGGTAGCTATGGACGTGAAAGTACATCCTAGACTACCGCTGCCTGCTATCATTTACGCTATTTGGATGGCAAAAACAGCTGAGGAACGGTATACAGCGCTGGGGCACCACCCGTATGCAGGAACAGCACATGATCGTTCCGACTAAAACGCCCTTCGCGAATCAAGCCGATCAAGCCTGCCATTGCCTTACCCGTATAGACCGGATCTAACAAAATCCCCTCTGTCCGTGCGACCAGCTGTACCGCTTCGATCATGCCATCCGTTGGAATCGCATAGCCTGGACCGATAAATCTGTCGTCACAAAGCACAGCCTCTGCTCGTATGTCCCCTTGCAAACTGATCAGTGCAGCTGTACTGCGAAGCAACCCCATCACCTTGGCTTCTTGTGCAGCCCGATCGCGGCTAACATTGATCCCGATTACTTTCGTGTTAGACTGGCGCGCCATAAAACCGGCAATGAGACCTGCTTGCGTACCGCCACTTCCTGTTGCCGTCACGACATAATCGTACGGAGTCGTCGTTTCCAAAGCCTGCTGCTCGATTTCTTCCGCACACGCCATGTATCCCAAAGACCCGACTTCATTGGAGCCGCCTACAGGGATCAGATATGGCTTTCTGCCTTGTTTTCTCAGACCTTCAGCAAGCTCCTCCATAGCTGTAAACAGATCTGCCTCTGCTGGAATGACCTCGATTTTTTCTGCTCCCAGCAAGTGGAACAACAGATGATTGCCGCTCGCTTGAGGATGGTAGTCGCCCGTCTCAGGCGCGGACAGCACGAGCTGGCAGTGCATACCTTCGCGAACGGCCGCCGCCAGAGTCAACCGGCAGTGATTGGATTGGACAGCTCCACAAGTAATCAATGTGTCTGCCCCTTGCTCGATTGCCTCCGCCACCAAATACTCCAGCTTTCGCGTCTTGTTTCCCCCTTCTGTCAAGCCAAGCAAGTCGTCCCTCTTGATAGAAATGCTCGGTCCCCCCAGCTCCTTGGAGAGTCGCTCCAGCCTTTCGATTGGTGTATGTCCTTGCGTGTATTTTCTGCGATGGTAACGGATATGGTTCATGCTTTTCTTCCCTTCTGCTTGGCGTTTGTTTTGGGATGGAAAAATCTTCGCTTTATGTGACTTTGTTACATGCAGCAAAAAAGCACTCCGGTACAATAAGTCTCATCAAACACAAACACCATAACCGGAGGGATAAACATGAAAAACGTCGGTCGTTTTGATCAAATGTTTCGTATCATTGCTGGGTTAGCCTTTCTGTCCTTGTTCTTCTTTCTGGAAGGAGGCTACCAATACCTTTCATTGATGGGCATTCCGCTACTGTATACAGCTTTGACCAAACAATGCTTCTTCTATCGTATCTTTGGGATTAGCTCTTGCCAACTTCCTTCGCAAAAATCGTAATTTTTCCAATTGACCTTACCGTTGAACACATTTATCATGATTCATTCACTGATTTTGGCTTTGATGTTTTCCATCTCTGTGTTAATGAAATTTTTACGCGCAAAATCTATGCTCCAGCACTGGAAAGAATATGGGTACCCACTTTGGTTTATGGACGTAATTGCCTCACTTGAGCTAGTCGGAGTCATCGGCGTGATTAGCGCTTTTTGGATACACGGGGTATTAAAACTCGCATGCACCCTGTTTGCCATCCTCATGCTTGGTGCTATCCATGCCCATCTTTTTCGGGCAAGACATAAGCCCGTCATGGCAATAAATGCAGGATTTATGTTGATATGTTCGTTGCTTCTTCTTTGGATTTAATTGTTTCCGAGCGATTTCCAATACGTCTTTTGTCCGTTACTGATCAAGGTTGCCTGTTTCGGAACTTGCTTCATCACCAGGAAAAGAGTCAGCATATCGACTGATGAAGCTAGGGCATTTAGTAAAATCAAAAATTTGAATGTGGTAGTTAACCATCCAAAAATACCTAGAAGAAATGGCAACATAACCGAAATGATAATGAATGGGGCGATGGTAATCAGTATGTATCTTGCTTTTGGAATCTTTTCTTCCGTTGCTACAAATCCTCCAAACAAGGTAAGCCCCATCCATGTTTTTTCTGATCTCATGAAATTTGGGATGAAAATCAAATGCAAACATTCATGAATAATGACCAAGGCGAGTATGAAGAAAATCACACCCAAGTTAATGGATATGGAAAAAGAGCCGGATGTCAGCCCAAATTCCTGCAAGGTTAGTGGCGAAAAAATATGGATGATCCCAAAAGCGATGAGGGCATTGATCAGCATAAAAGGCATCGATAAAAGAGTTGCCCAGCCCAAATTCTGAGGTTCTTTTAGTGGAATCCATTCATTTTTCATCAACTCGACATGTACATTTTCATGATACAGTGGCAATTTGGTTGTTATTTTCATAAAAAGACCTCCTTCCTGTCTATTTAGACGTTCACCATATGTGTTCAGTTTCTTTGATGGGAAGTAAAAAAAAAGCTATCTCCTGAGCTTCCTTGGAGACTAGCCTTTTTCTCCTTGTCATTTATGCTTGCTGAAGCAAAAACTGCTTGCCATATTCCCCGTGATCCAGGATCGTCGGGTGCTCGATCTGAATCGTCGAATGGTCAATTCCGTACTTCGTTTGCAGAATGTGATTAATCGCCAGAATGACACAATACGGCTGGATGCCTTCACGAACGAACACATGCGCTGTCAGGGAGTAATGTTCCGTGGATACCGCCCACAGGTGCAGCTCATGGACATCCTCCACTCCCTCAACTTCACTGAGGTCCTGACGGATTTGCTCGAGATCAAACTGCTCTGGAACAGATTCCATCAACACGAGCAACGACTCACGAATGATTTTGGCACCACCTGTAAAAATAATTCCCCCAATCACCAAGCTAATCAACGGGTCGAACAAGTAGTAGCCTGTCATGTAAATGAGAATCGCCGAGGTAATCACACCGACGGAGCTGAGCAAATCTCCAATAAAGTGCCATAATGCGCTTTTTACATTGAGGTTGTCTTCTTCCTTCATGCTACGGGAAAGTACGATGGTCAGCACAATGTTTACAACCAAGCCAATAGATGCGATGGTCAGCATCAACTGCAAATCAACGTCTTGCGGATTGAGCATCCGTTTGATCCCTTCAATGACAATCCCGATCGAAATCACGGCAAGAGCCAAGCCATTCAAGAACGAAGCAATAATTTCAAAACGGAGAAATCCGAATGTGTACTTCTTATTCGGCTTACGTGTCGCCATATAAATAGCGGTCATACTCAACCCTAAAGCAAAGACGTCAGAAATCATATGGGCGGAATCGGACAGGAGCGCGAGTGAATTGGACATCAAGCCTCCCACAACCTCCACGATCGTAAAAAACAACGTCAATATGAGCGTAATCCACAATGTTTTCTTCGATGTTTGCTGTTCTTTCACATGATCAAGATGATGATAATCACCCTTTTTCATACGTATCACCTCTGTCCATTTAATTATAAAAATTACAATGTAATAATTAATGTAATCATATCCTCTTTTTCGAAGATATTCAAATGAACATTTTATGGATCATACAAGTGATTTTCATTACCAGTTATGTCCTATAGCTTATAATGATGGAAAAAGCATGATTGGGAGGCGGAGAATTTGCCTACAAAATCCGATGAAATCATGACATTGATTTATTCCATTGAATCTCATACATGCACAGCTTCAGACCAAGAAATCATCCAAAAAGTCTACTCATGGATTCCAAGCTATACCTGTCCCACTGCCGCTGAAGGTTATTTTATGGTTATATCGACAGTCCTTCACTTTCGTCCTCAACTGGAAGAAGATTTGTTAAAAAAAGCAATCGAACCTTTATACTATTTGGGATTAGACAACGCGCAAGACATACTTTCATGGATAAAACAGTACCAATTTAGCACGGGGGGATATCGACCTCGAAAGAATGGTTTGCAGTGGCTAAGTAAGGCTAATTCAAGAGTAGAGCAATTTGAGAAAGCACTCTGCTACCTCAAAGACCTTGAATAACAAAAAAAGCCTCATCCAAAGGATCAGGCTGATCATTCCTTATTGTGTTTCCCTTCCAAAATCCGCCGAATATTCCCCTTGTACTGGGTGAGCAAACGGCTTGCCTCTTCTGCTGGCACCCCGGTCTTTTGCATCACGATCGCCAGTTTTGCGTCACCGCTTGCCTTTTGCAACAGTACGTCTGCCTCATCGGTAGAGATATTGGTCGCTTCTGCCACGATTTGTTTTGCCCGTTCCTTCAGCTTTTCATTTGTTACCTGCACATTGACCATCAAATTTTTGTACACTTTCCCCAGCCGTACCATGCATCCGGTCGTAATCATATTGAGGACCATCTTCTGCGCCGTCGCAGCTTTTAAGCGAGTCGATCCGGTCACCACCTCTGGCCCTACTACCACATTAATCGCTACATCCACACCTTGACTGATCTGCGCCACCTGGTTGCAGGACAACGAAATGATTTTTGCCTGCCGCCTTCTTGCTTCCGCCAACGCTTCGATCACATAGGGTGTCCGACCGCTCGCTGCAATTCCCACCACGGCATCCCCTGCCCTAACTCCATAGGCAAACACATCTTCCCTGCCGTTCTGCTCCATGTCTTCGGCTCCTTCGACTGCCTTGACGAGCGCTTTTTCCCCGCCTGCAATGACTCCCTGCACCAATGAGGGGTCCGTACCAAAGGTTGGCGGGCATTCAGCAGCATCGAGCAACCCCAATCTCCCACTCGTTCCTGCTCCAAAATAAAAGAGTCTTCCACCATTTTCCAAGCACTCTGCGATCAAATCAACTGCCGCTGCTATCGAGGCCAGCTCCTTTTCAACCGCAAATGCGACTGTTTTATCCTCCTCATTCATAATCTGGATAATTTCCATCGTAGAGAATTTATCCAGCTCTTCTGTATTTAGATTTCTTGTTTCTGTCGTCAAATCGCGCAGGTGAAACTTCATCCACTTACCTCCCACCCATCTACACTCATCTTCTCTTTCTACCCCACTCCATGCTGCTTTTTCTCCGATGGAAACAGACTCACCGGAAGATGTCCAGCGGCCTTTCGTTCCCCAAACAAAATGTCTGCCACAAGCTCTATCGCTTGGTACGTATGGTCGTAAACGGCGAGATACGCATCGACCTCTGGCATTCCTAAGAGATCATACGGGTTTCGCAGGGCGACAACCACGACCTTTTTCCCCTGTTGAATCAGCCGATTCACCAGCAGAGATTGGCCTTTAAAGATATGGGCATTGTACGTAAAAACGACGATTTGCTCCACGGCTGACATCACATTCGTCACAGTCTCCACTCCACCCTCTGTCGGGTTGAGCGTCGACATCAGATGATATTCAACTGCACGATATTTTCTCAATGGTTCGAGCACATCTCCAGAAGCTACTTGCCCATCCTCTGCCAGAGTAAGGTTGGTGATCCCCGGAAAAATCACGCCAAGCGGTTGCGTGCTTCTCTGTAAAGGAAGCAACTGATGTTCATTTTTCACCAAGGTTATGGCCTGGGCGAGCGCACTTTTTGCCATGTCTGCATGTTGGACACGGTCAAAGGAAGGGCCTTTTGCTCGCAAGCAATGCTCCCAGGAAAGAAAACGATTCTTTAATTGAAGCACGCGATTCACCGCTTCGTTGACCCGCTCTTCAGGCAGCTCCCCCGAATGAATGGCCGCAATCAGTCGGTCATACGTTTTTTGTTGAACTTCATGCGTGTGGGAAATCAGGATAAGATCGATCCCAGCCTGCACACAACGAACCGCTGCTTCTGGAACCCCAATGGTACCCGCAATGGCAGCCATTTCCATACAATCCGTAATCGCGACCCCATCAAAACCGAGTGACTCACGCAATATCCCCGTCACGATCTCCTTGGAATACGTAGCAGGAGCAGCTGACTCATCCATGCTGGGCAAACTGATATGTCCAACCATCACCATTGGGACACCAGCCGCGATACTGCGCTGAAATGGAACCAGCTCGACCTCTTCCAGTCGCTTACGATCATGTCCGAGCACAGGAACAGCTTCATGAGAATCCGTGCTCGTATCACCATGACCGGGGAAGTGCTTGATAGAGGGAATGACACCACTCGCAAGCAAGCCTTGAATGGCTGCCTCGCCAAACCGCGCCACCTGCTCTGGCGCTTCTCCAAAAGACCGCACCCCAATAACCGGATTGTCCGCATTGTTGTTCACATCGACCGTCGGGGCAAAATTGACCGAAATCCCTGCTGCACGCAGCTCCTCACCGGTTGCCTGATAGATGCGCTTGGCTTGATCGAGATTGCCTGTCGCCCCCAAAGCCATTGCTCCTGGAAAGCGAGTCGCCCCTTTTTGCAGACGGGAAACTACACCGTTTTCCTGATCGGTCCCAATCAACAGCGGATAGGGATGCCAAGACTCATGCGCCCAGCTCTGAAGCTTCTGTACGCGTTGATAGGTTTCTTCCGGTGTCCCGATATTACGGCTAAACAGAATCACGTTGCCAATCTGCTTTTGTTTGATCCACGTTTCCATTTCTTTGGGAATATCCAGTGTAGGGTAACCGATCATCAGTAGTTGCCCGACCTTTTGTTCCACTGTCATATGTTCGGCTTGCATGGAACCCTCCTCCCTATCGACTTGCTCTTGTCAAGAGAATGCTTTACCGTACTTCGCATACTGTTTCCAGCTGCGATACCCGAGCCTCGCATAGAAGTCGACCAGTGTCGTCCAATCGATGACAATGTTTGGGATACCACGGTTCCGCAAGGCCACAATGCCCGCCTCCACAATCGCCAGTCCCAAGCCCTGTCCCCTATACTCCGCATCTACGCCCAACGGACCGATGCCGCCCAGCCCATCTGCAAACAAAGGCGCCCAGTATACGTTTTGTGCAATAAACGGAGAATCGGCATCATTGATCCGGCAAAAACCGACGATTTCACCATCTAGCTCCACAACGACGAATTCGCGTCCGGTTCCTCCCCGCTGGAAATAGTGAATGGCTTCATACTCCCAGCGTCCGGGGAAGCATCGATGTAAAAAGGTCAGGAATCTGTCTTGATCCGCTCTCGTCAACAGCCGAAAACGGCCCTCTGGTACCTCGGGCAATTCCAGCTCTGCTGGTTCGAGATACTGGCATAACAGATCGTTCTCCAATCGATTCTCTGAGTGATACCCTTGTCGCTCAAACCACGTTTTTACGTCCGCAGATTCATCGGGTATGCCCGGGAAATAATGATACGGATCGCGTCCCAGCGAGATCTTTTCCACCCCTTGCTCTCGCAACGCATTTTCAGCCCGTGCCAGCAATTCACGCCCGACCCCTTGCCCGCGATGTGCTGTAGACACGAGCAAAACCTGTATCCAACCAATGCCTTTTCCCAATTGAATGTCGAGCTTTTCCTGCCAGCATTTGGCCACGACAAAACCGACGGGACGCTGCGTCACAGCATCTAACGCAATCCACGACCCGGCTTTTACTACATTCTGATCCTCAAAGCTGTTTTGCCGCATGAGCCCAGGCCGCATGGGAAAGCGATCACCCAACTCGTGATTCCACAGCTCGCACAGCGCGTCTGTATATTGATCGTCCCAATGTACGTATTGCATCGGATGCTATCCTCCTTTACTCCCTATTTCAATCCAGAGGTTTTGGAGCCTTCCACAAAATACTTCTCCGCAAACAAAAACACGATCAAAATCGGAATCAAGCTGATCAAGGCCCCTGCTACCAGCAATTGATCCTCTGTCTTGTACTGACCGCTCAAGGACAAAATCCCGATCGGCAGCGTAAAGTTCTCATCCGAAATCAAATAAATGACCGGCGCCAATATCTCATTCCACTTCCCCATAAACGTAAAGACCGCCAGTGTTGCCAAGGAAGGCTTGCACATCGGCAAAAACACCCGCCAATAAATCTGGAACGGATTGCAGCCATCCAGCTTTGCCGCCTCTTCGTAATCCTTCGGGATGTTCAAGAATGCTTGCCTCATTAAAAAGATGGCAAACGGCTGTCCGAGCCACTCCAAAATCCAAAGCGGAGCCAACGTGTCGAGCAGTCCCAAATTTTTAAAGATAATAAACTGCGGGACTATCGTGACGATCCCTGGGATCATCATCGTTCCCAGCACGATGATGAACAGCGTGTCTCGGAAAGGAAAGCGCAGCCTGGCAAAGGCAAAGGCAATCATCGAGCTGGACAATAAGGCCCCGATAACGGAAAGGATCGCAACAATTAGACTGTTGATCGTATAGCTGCTGAAATTCGCCTGTTCCCACACAGTTGTATAGTTGCTCCACTGCGTCGGATTGGGCAGCCATTCTGGTGGAAATTGCATATACTGCTTGTAGGTTTTCAGCGAGTTAAACACGGTTGTCAAAAACGGAACCAGCATAATCAATGCACTGGCTATGACAAACAGATATCCAGCGATCTTATTGAGAGGAAGACGCTTTTGCATGGCTACCTCCTTTCCCATTAATCATAGTGAACCCATTTCTTTTGCAGCTTGAATTGGATGAGCGTAATGGCAAGCAGGATGAGGAACAACACCCACGCGATGGCAGAGGCGTAGCCCATTTTGAAAAAGCTGAATGCTTGGCGGAACATAAACAGCATCAGGACGAGGCTGGCGTTGTTCGCACCACCTGTCGAGCCTGCCTCCGTAGAGCCTCCGGTCATGACAAAAATCTGCTCGAAGTTTTGGAAGGAGTAAATCGTATTCAAGATGACGACCAGAAACGTCGTGCCGGAAATCATCGGGACTGTCACCCGCCAAAACTTTTGCCAGGCGTTTGCTCCATCAATCGAGGCTGCCTCATACATGTCAGAAGAAATTCCTTGTAGCCCCGCGAGAAAAATAATCATCATGTAGCCGACTGACTTCCAGATGGCGATGAGAACCAAGACCGGGATGACCCAGAATTCATCAATCAGCCAGTTTTGCGGGGCTAGCCCAAGTTTAGACAGAAAGGCATTGGCAAAACCGATCCGCTGGTTAAACACCGCATCCGCTACATACGCGATCACCGTCCACGAGGAGATGACCGGCAAAAAGTGAACCATCCGGAAAAATTTCAAGCCTTTCAGCTTTTGATTCAGGGCAACTGCTAACAGCAACGCCAAAAACGTTTTGGCCGGAACGTACAGGATCGTAAAGTAAACCGTATTCCATAACGCCCGATAAAACAGTGGATCTTCAAACAGCTTTTCATAGTTGTCCAAGCCAATCCATTTGGGCGGATTTAAAATATCGTAATCAGAAAAGCTGAAGTACATTGACGCGACCGATGTACCCACGACGAACACGAGAAAGTGGATGAGATAAGGGGAGACCAGGAGCAGTCCCCATCTCCCCTCGCTATCCAACCATTTTCTCTTTTTCACAGCAGGCTTCGCCTGTTGCTTGGTGGAAAGCTCTAGCATGGTTGGCACACATCCTCACTGATAGATGACTATTTCTTCTTGAAGAAGTCATCCAGAACTTTTTGAATACCTTGGTCTGTTTTCGTGATGAATTCATCTGTTCCGTATTTATCCATAAACAGTTCCGCCAAATTATCCGTGAACACCTTCACCCACTCGGTAAAGACGGCGTTGGTATCAATCGTGCCCGCGAACTCCAAGGTGTCGAGGAAGACTTTTTTGTTTTCCGGCTTCGTGGCTGGGTTTAGGAACATTTCGGAATTCGCCACTGATTTTTTCACTGGAATCGCTTCGCCTACTTCTGTCCACTCTTTTTGTGCTTCATCTGATGTCGTCCAGTATGTGATCCATTCTTTAGCGGCCTTGACCTTCTGCTCCTCTGCTTTTTTGTTGATGACCCATGAGTTGGCGATCACGGGTGCGAATCGTTTGCCGTCCGGTCCTTTGGGCATGGGCGCGACGTCGTAGTTCAACCCTGCGCCATTCATCGAAGTCGTTGCTGCGTAAATATCGATTTGCATCGCCACAGCCCCGCTCAAAAACGCTTTGAAATTGCTCTGGAACGCCTTCAGATCAGCCGGATTCGGAAATAGCTTGCGCTGCATTCCGTCGGCCATCCACTCAACCGCTTTTTTGTTCTCAGGGCTGTTGATAATCGATTTTGTCAACGTCGGGTCCAATACCCCACCACCATACGCTTTCAAGATGTTAAATGCACCGCGTGAGCTACCGAAAAACGCGAAGCCGTACTGCTTCACTGATTTTTTGTCAAAAGCAGGATCGTCCGCATTTTTCCCGTTGGCATCGAGGGTCAACTTGACGGAAGCGGCTTTCAAATCATCCCAGGTCCAATCTGCGGTAGGATAAGGGACACCTGCTTTGTCGAACAAATCCTTGTTGTAGAAAAGCGCTCCGACTTGGATGCCCTGTGGCACGCCCCAATACTTCCCATCTGAGTCCTTGTTGAACTCAAGTCCATTAAGCTCATCTTTGCTGATCTCTTTCGTGACGTAATCGGTGATGTCGAGAATCGCGCCGCGTTGGGCGTAACCAAATACTTTTGTCCCATCGCTCTGCCAAAGATCAGGCGCATTCCCGGCAGCGATCTGAGTTGTTAGTTTTTGATAGAAGTCATCATAAGGAGCTGTCATCGTTTTGATCTTGATATGAGGATGTGACTGTTCGAATTTTGCGATAATTTCTTCCATCTTTTTCTTCGTAGGTGGATCAGAGCTGTAACCCATATACAATTCGACTTTGTCCCCCTGCTGTGTGGAGGACTGGCTGCTACATCCGGAAACAAGCAATGCCGCGATTAAGCCAATCAAACCGAGTACTGAGAGAAACCTTCTCTTTTTCATGGAAAACCTCCCTAATTGCAATCAGTAGAAAACTTGCGTAGCTAACGATATTTCCAAGTGCCTAACGCACTTCTGGCCACATGATGGGTACTGTGAAGGTAAGGGACTCTTAACGGACTGATAGGGATAAAAGGATAAAGGCAGGAGTTTGTGCCGTATTTGGTAATGCCGATGGTCACAGCACCCGATTTACGGGCTTGTTTCATCGTCGTAATGATCTGGGAGGTCTCCCCCGAATTCGAGATGCCGACTGCCACATCACCAACCGATACTTTTGCACATGCGTATGATGGCAGCTTGGCTGGATTCGCTTCTTTCCGCGAGTTCCTTGATGGAAAGACGAATCACCTCATCCGGATTGGCTAAAATGTAATGTGCTGCGTTTTGTTCAGAACGCTTGATATTGTGCAACGATTCACGGATGCGCAACAATCCGCCATTCAACACGATACCACCCCTTTCGTCTCGCGAAATTGTTAAGCGCTTACATTTGAGTGTGACATTGGTAATTCGTTACATATTTTGTATTATAGACACTTGAAATAAAATATCAAGATGAATTGTCAGATTTGAAATAAAATTTCAAATCTATTTTTCGACATGACGAATCGTTACTTCTAGCCATATCCCTACGTCTTAATCCATGGGTGTCTCATTTACAGATAATGGAGGTGACTAACCATGATCAAACGCAAAGGATTAGCTTTCTCCCTGACAGCAGCTGTTCTTTTGTCAAACCCAGCCCTGCTGACAAATGAAGCTTCCGCTGCGTCTCCTCAGAAAGCCACTGTAACGGCGACCAAGCTCGAGCAGCTTACAGTAAAAGACCTGAATTCCAAATCAAAAGCAACGCTGAACCACGTGAAAGACGTCATTCCAGCGATTAAAAAATACGGCATAGACTCCATCATAAAAGAAAATATAATGACCAATTCTGGAACAATCGAACGTCTGGAAATCATTTTGTCAGGCACACCAGAAGGGACAAATCCCAATTTCGGAGTTGTCCATTTAAATTCCAGCACGGGTGAGCTGCTTAGTGTCGAGCTTCAAAACGGACTCCCCTCTTCAAAAAAGGTTATAGATGAGAAGGAAGCGTTCAAAAAAGGCAAGGAGCATCTCAAACGTTTGTTTGGAGAGCAAGCGGAAAGCTACAAGTTCTCCGAGATCCATTCCTCTACCTCCCAGGATAACCAGACACAGATTCTTGTTAAGTACAAATCCCCGGATCATTCCATCTACGTGACAATGAATAGTGTCGGAGAATTACAGACTGTCAAAAAAGACATCTACTCCGAAGCCAAATTAGAGGGCAAACACAAATAAGATAGACCTTTGTCCACTTAAAAAGAGACGGTTCTGCCGCCTCTTTTTTGATGGGTTTGAACGCGATTACGAAACCAACCTTACAACCCTGTAATATACTGTAAGGTAAATCAATTTCCCATTTCTCTCCTATCGATTACGATTCTCCTGTTACGCGTAAAGGAGGATCACTAAAAATGAATGGCATGGAAATCAACATTCACTATTTTCGCTTAATTAATGACTTGGGGAAAGAGTATCCGGCTCTCAATCCCGTAGCTTTTTATGTAGCAGAGTATACGGTGTTTATTTTGGCATTGAGTGCATTGGTTTATTGGTTTACGAGAAAATATGAGAATCGCATCATGGTCGTTTGTGCGACATTTACGTTTGTCATCGCCGAGCTATTCGGGAAAGTAGCCGGAATTTTACATGCGAACAATCAGCCATTCGCAGAGCTTGCGGACGTCAATCAATTGGTACAAAAAGCGGTCGACAATTCGTTTCCCAGCGACCATACGATCCTGTTTTTTTCCTTTTGCATGAGCTACTGGCTTTTTAATAAGACGACGGGACCACTCTGGATGCTGCTTGCTGCTTGTGTTGGGCTTTCTCGCATTTTGGTAGGCGTTCATTATCCGGCAGATGTCATCGTGGGTGCTCTGATCAGTATTGGGTCCGCCTTGACTGTCTATATGATCGTGCCGAGATTGAGTTTTGTCCATACTCTACTGGCTTTCTATGAAAAAGGAGAGCAAGCGATCTTGCCCGCCAAATCGAAGACGAGAGACTTTTGATTCACCGTTACGTCTCTGTCATCGTTCCACCGTTGACATGCAATACCTGGCCCGTGACATATCCAGAATCATCCGAGGCCAGGTAGACATAGATCGGAGCCAGCTCGAACGGCTGCCCTGCGCGACGCATCGGTGTGTCGACACCCAAAGTCGTATGGAAGGGAAATGGACATGTATGTATGACATGTCTAACTCCTTATGCTTTGAAAAGACAGTCTCCCTCCCCTGTAAACCTTTTTCCCATTATGAAAGCTACCATTTATGAGACAATCATCTTGATGAACTGAAGAATAAGAGGAACACCTTGTACAGGTATGTCACTCAGAATTAAACCGCCTGGCTGGACAACATATAAATTGGGAGGCTGAAGCATTCCATTGATGAAAAGATTCACAACAGAAACTTCATTCGGATCCAGAATGCCAGAAGTACTGAACGGCATGACAGCATCACTGTTGGTATACATGTTTTTGACTCCATCTGAAATTGCCGTATACTGATATGTTTCTGTTCGAATTAAACCAGGAGTACATGGACAGGGCGGGCATGGCGGACACGTTGGGGAGGGTTTTACTGGAAAAATTCCGGGACAACCTAATGGCTGGACGAATTGCAGGCTGTGTCTCCTAACTGTGTATTGCTGTGTGACATAGCGCCTCATGAAATCACTCGTCCTTTCTCGAAGTGCTTCGACCGTTCACTCCGATTTACGTACATGAGTGAACCCCAGGCACATTCCATCCACCTGGGGCCACCATCCTATTCACCTTAGTTCACGACAAATTCTACAACTACGGGTGTACCAACGTTTTCGGCATCTCCACCTGGAATCGTAATCGCTGTCGTTGTAATTGTGGAAGTATTACCTGGCTGTAGCACCCCATTAATGTAGAGATTGTAAAAAGCAAACGTACCAGGAAATGCTGTCGCAGCAGCGCCCGCGTCATTGGTAAATGTAGTTGCTGCAATGGAAAACGTGGCACCAGTACCAGTTCCAGCACCCATGGTGGACGTAAATCTCAATGAGGCTAAATACGGTTTAATAATCGGCACTTAGAACACCTCCTTCTCTATTTGTTCCCTATTAGTTAATGACTTGTTTCATCCAATTGAAACTGACAAATGCCAGTAGAAACCCGCACATTTTTGTAGCCCTCCCACTTTTACCAGTAGGAGGGCTACATGATTGCTAATCTTCAAACAGTGCTTGCAACTGCTCTTTCTCTGCGTCACTCAATACGTATTCGGCCATCGGGAACAACACATTCTCTTCTTTAAAGAAATGTTCCAAGAGTATTTCTACTGACATCAGCAACTGAGTGTGGACTGCTGCTATTTCAACTGGTTCAGACTTTTCCTTTTCTACGATTCGCATGAACGACTTCAGGCTTTCATGAATAAGATCATGCTCTTCCTCCATGGCAGCAATCGGTCCCATCTCCCGTTCTATATAGTTAGCCATCAGGGGATACAGGTCTTCCTCCTCGCGTCTGGAGTGTTTCTCCAGTTCCGCCCGAAACGAGGACGCTAGCTCATGTAGCTCCGTTAATCCTTTTTTTCTTCTAGTAGGTTCGGCAGTAGATTTCAGGTTATTTGCTAGATTTACGAGCTCACTCATCTGCTCAGCCAATGATAGGTGCTCGTCTTTCAATATTTCCAGAGCTGGACACAGCTTCCTCCTGCCCCCAAACTCCTGCATCTTCCCCATACATCCCATTGGCGGTGGTCCCATTACAATCCCTCCATCTACTAGTGGAAGTTAATTACCAAAAGAAATGCAATACGCTAGCTGTCCCCGATTATCCCTGGTAACCATTCGAATACAGTCATCCTCTTGCGAAAAAACAACGGGTCCATTCTGGATAGGAATCGCAACAAACTGACAAGGATTAAAATAGAGGCGCAGATGCTCCTCATCCTCCGTGATCTCCCATTTTGCCAGCTGCCTTTCCAAGAGAGTTGGACTGTTTGGCTCGGCATCATCCGCCAAATCTTGAATAAGTATCCCCATTTTTTTATCTACCAAGGAAGGCAGCTCTTGGTGAAGCGCGGCAATCGTTCGCTTACTAGGATTCATGGCAACTGATTACACTTCCTTCCCCGCATTATTTCCCTTGCTCTCGTCGATCTCGCTGGTCTTTGCTATATACCATCCATGCCAGTGGGAACAACACCACCGCAGCACCACTGAGCAGTAGCACCTCCATATATCGCTGTGCAAAATACATATTGACTGTGTACTGGGTGCAAACAATGCTGGCGAACAAGATCAAGGCTAGTAGGATGACACCTCTATAGCTGTTCTTCATATCTTTTCACCCCTACAGCGTATACGGCTCCATCTTTTTCTTGAAGAACAATTTCCGGAAGCGGTCTTCTGGGCGGACCAGCGAGCGGCTTACCTGTGGCGATATCAAATTTCCCATGATGGCAAGGACATAGCAGCTCCTTCTCATCTCGGTCCCAAAATACCGGACAACGCAGATGGGTACACGCATTTTGATACGCCTTGTATTCCTTTTCCTTTACATATACAAACAACGCGCTGTCATGCTCTCCTGGATAAGCAAACTCAATTGCATCTCCGGGTATTATATCGCTGAGATTCGCGATTTTTTGTGTGGGATACGACTTGCTGGATGAACTCATCAGCTCCTTGGCAGCTAATGCCCCCCATGGCAGAGTAGATGCCGCGAAAAGGCCAGCTGCCCCTACCATTGTTTTCATAAAACTCCGTCGATCCAGATTGCGCTCATTGGAACGATTGATGTTATGCGTATAATTGTCATCCTTCAACGGAATTGGGCGGGTTTTCTCGTTCTCCATAAGGTATATCTCCCCTCTAGAATAGCTTCTGTTTGCCCTGTAGAATACCAGGCAGGCTAATTTTCACATTGGTTTCGCCTTCCAGCACATCCGGGTCGTGGCTGGCCGTCCATTTGCCATTGGCCAAAGGAATCTGTGCCCGTTTTTCTTCCAGCTCTGCTTCCTCAATCCATTGCAAGGTGTTTGTCGGGCAAACCGAAGCGCACATCGGCGGGATTCCCTCTTTCGTACGGTCGTAGCATAGATCGCACTTGTACATGAGATTCTGCTCTTCATCAAATTTTGGAATGCCATAGGGACACGCAATCGTGCAATTTTGACAGCCGATGCATTTCTCTACCAAAGCTGACAATACGGCTCCATTATCTGCGATTTGGATCGCCTGAGCAGGACAGCTACGGGCACAGGCAGGATTGACACAATGGAAGCACATGAGAGGAATCGTTTGTCTGTTGATAAACGGGTCCACATCCAGTACGTAGTTTCGGTTTCGGTTGTCGTGGCCTCCACACTGTGTACACGCCGCCAAGCAGCTTCGACAACCGATGCAATTGTCCATTTCGATGTATAAGACTTGTTTACCCATGGCGAACTCCTCCATGTTTTTGCTTGATGATTTTCGCTGCACACGCTTTAAACTCAGGCATTTTGCTGTAAGGATCCAATGCCGGGATAGTCAGCAGATTGACAGACTCTGCTTTTCCCCAGTGGTACGGAACAAAAACCGTATCCTCTCGAATCGCCTCGATAACTTTCACACGGTACTGCGCCTCGCCTCTTCTCGTTTTCAGCGTGACCAGCTCATTGTGTTCAATGCCATAATGCGTCGCTGTTTTTGGGTGAACCTCTAGCAGAGGATCAGGATACATGTCCTTCAAAAAAGGGATTCGTCTTGTCTGATTCCCGGACAAATAGTGGAACACAACTCGTCCTGTAGTCAGCCGCAAAGGATATTCCTCATCCGGCTCCTCTGCTGGTGGACGGTAAGGCAGTGCACATATCTTGGCTTTGCCATCTGGGTGATAAAATTTATTATCTAGGAATAAATGGGGCTGTCCCTCGTCACCTTCCTCGCGACACGGCCAGAAAACCCCATTGTTTTGTTCAATTTTCTCGTAGGTGACCCCGTAATAGTCAGCTATTCCTCCTTTGGAGACCTGACGTATTTCATTGAAAATATCTTGAGGAGACTGCAAGTGCGTAAAGTATTTTCCGCGCCCCATTCTTTTGGCGATTTCTATCTGAATCCACCAGTCAGGCTTGGATTCGGCAAACCAATCCTGCGCCTGCCGGTGACGAATAATGCGCCCTTCGAGATTCGTTGTCGTTCCATCGTCCTCGGCCCACGTCGTAACGGGAAGAACGACATCCGCGTATTCAGCGGATTCGGACAAGTAAAAGTCACAGCAAACCATAAAATCCAGACTCTTCAGGGACTCTCGGACATGGTTTAGATTTGGCGCACTGACAACCGGATTGGAGCAGAGCAAGTATAAGCTACGTATCGTTTTATCCTTCATAAGCTGGAACATCTCATAGGCAGAGACACCTTTCTGCGGCATCTCTTCCACTGGCATCCCCCAAGCACACGCAATTTCAAGCACATGTTCAGGATTGTCGATCTTGCGGTAGCCAGGCAATTGATCGGCTTTTTGCCCGTGTTCCCGCCCTCCTTGACCGTTTCCTTGACCGGTAAGGGTTGCAACACCTGATTTGGGACGACCAATCTTGCCTGTGACGAGCGACATGTTGGTATAGGCAGATACGTTATCCGTCCCTTTCGACTGCTGTTCCACCCCACGGCAAAACATCACAATCGCATCGGGTGCCCTCCCGAAAATGTCGGCGGCCCGCACAATCTTCTCCACCGAAACCCCTGTTATTTCGCTGACATACTCCGGTGTGAAGGTAGCGACCACTTCTTTTGTTTCTTCAAAACCATTCGTATGATTTCGAATAAAGTCTTCATCAATATGCCCATTCTTGATCAGCAGGTGGACGATTCCGTTTGCCAGTGCCAAATCTGTTCCGGGTCGCAGATCCAAGTGGATATCAGCTCGACGTGCCAAAGGTGTTTCCCTTGGATCGGCTACGATCAGATAACCGCCTCGATTTTGCACTTCCCAAATACGAAACATGCTGGTTGGATGACATTCAGCCGCGTTTGAACCGGCTAAAAACAAGCAGTCTGTTTGATGAATATCCGTCCAAGGAATGGTAGAACCGCGATCGATCCCCAAGCTTCGATTCAATCCTGCCGCAGCGGAGGACATACAAAAGCGGCCATTGTAGTCGATATAGCGGGTTTGCAAGGCGACTCGTGCGAACTTACCAGTGAGATAACATTTTTCGTTCGTCATGGAAACGCCAGAGTAAACAGATAAGGTATCTTTGCCATATTGGTGTTGCAATTCCTTGAACTTAGAAACGATCAAGTCAAGTGCTTCCTCCCATGACGCTTCCCGAAATCCTTCCGCCGTGCCTTTTAAAGATGCATCTGTTCGAATCAACGGCCGCTGTATCCGATCCGGATGGTTAACCTGCTGATAAGCCGTCACCCCTTTTGGACACATCTTCCCCAGATTGACAGGGAAATCGTACCGTGGCTCCACTCCGATAATCTTGTTCGTCGTTGTATCTACACGCAGGTTCATCCCGCATTGCATACCGCAGTAGCAGCAGTGTGTGCTGACCAATTTCTCGTTAGGATGAATCTTGTTTTCAATGTCTTTAAAAAATTTATCCTTTGGCATGTTGATTTGCCTCCCTGGCATTGATCTCGTGCGTAGGAACTCCTGTAAAGCGGAACATCCGGTATTTTCTGCGGCACGGCAAGCAGAGTTCAGCCAAGTGGAATCCTTCTTCCATTTGAAAAGCCATTTCGTTTTTACCAAGTACGTTGATTACATCAGCCGATTGCTCCGCAGAGACAAACTCATTGCTACACACTTTGCACTTTTTCATTTCCTGCTCGCCATAGTGCTCGCGATAATTACGTGCAAACACACTCATGGGACGGAACGGTATGTGTGCCAGTTTTCCGAATGGCAGATAAATCAATGTCACAATCACTGCGAATTGATGGGTGACCGATATGAGTGGGTGCCCAAAGCCCCCCAGGAACAGGTTGCTAGCTGTCAACATCAATCCTGTTATGCTGATAAATAACAGCAGGTATAAAGGCAAAAAGTCATAGACAAAGGTTTGTTCAGCCCGTGCCTGCATGTTCTTGTATCTGCGATATAAGGCCATGACGACTCCGCTGATGACCATAAAAGCGGTAATGTTCAACGCATTGTAAAAGAGAAAGGCAACCCAGCCATCCGCTTGTACGGTCAGAATATCCACACCCATGAACACGACCTGATAGTAACCGTTGTCCGTCATCGTGAAATACATCCAGCCAAAAACCAACGGAAAGGTAACAAATGCGGACAAGATACATCCCCATCCCAGCAAAATGTGCTGTGTCCAGCGGTACCACCCGCGATTCCAAATAAAGCGATAGATGGCTAGATGATCCACCGTTGTATTCGCCGTGCTTTTACGAAAGAGAAGCCGTAGTCCCTTTTTCAAAATCACATTCGTTGGCGGGCGATCTGCCCACGCAGAAAATCGGTAGAGGAAACCTCCAATAAAGACAAGCGTTCCCACCATATAGCCGTAAAGCGCCAGGTCAATATGAGTGAAAAAACGTGTTCCCACGTAACTTAGGACGAACAAGCAAGCAATGATGATAAAAGCACGCTTCGCCACCTTGGAAGCAAAAATATAGTTCATACAACACCCTCCCTGCTGCTGCTCTTTTTTTCCTTTCGTTCGAGACCATTGTAGCAATGGCTCGTAACCCAGGTTGTGATATACCTCACACCCCCTGCCACAATCATGACTATTTTCTCTTCCCAAACCATCGATTTCGAATGGTATAATGAGTTACCTTTTTATCCTTGTTGTAAGGGGGACCCACATGACCGGAAATGGCACTACCTTTGTTGAGCAGATTTCTTCCGATTTTGTGAATAGCCTTGAAACGTTTTCTGTTAGGAAAAACTTTGTTCCTGGATCCGTCCTGTTTTTGGATGGTGAAAGAGCCGATCAGCTATTCTTAATTTCGTCGGGCCAAATCAAGCTCACAAAAAACACAAACGATGGAAAAGAACTGACCCTGCAAGTATTTGGTGCAGGAGAGCTTGTCGGCGTCTCCGGGCTCTTCGAACAGGAATTGACGTACACCTCCACAGGCACCATGTTGATGGAGGGGGAGGTATGGATCATCCCGCGACAAGCGTTGGAAAAAATGCTCATCAAAAACGGTCAATTTTGCGTAGACTTCCTGCGTTGGATGGGATTGATGAACAGGCGGATGCAGTCTAAATTTCGTGATTTGCTACTCAATGGCAAAATCGGCGCCCTGTATTCGACGCTAATCCGCATGAGCAACACGTACGGCAAGCCACACCCCGACGGAATCCTCATCGACCTTCCCCTTACCAATCGTGATTTGGCGCAATTCATTGGCCTGACACGAGAAAGTGTCAACCGGATGCTTGCCGATCTAAAAAAACAGAACTCCATCGATCTGCTTCCCCACGGGCACATCTTGATTAAAGACCTGGCCTATTTAAAAGAAGCGATCTATTGTGATGACTGCCCTCCTGATATCTGCCAAATGTGAGCAAACTGGCCATACTTTTCTACACGAAAAAAAGTCCTGGACTTGTCCGTCCAAGACTTTTTTTCATAAGCGATTCAGCCTTCTTTATCCATGTCTTTGCTCCGCGAGCTCGCTGAACATGCCAGCATAGTACTCGATGTCTCCTGCATCGTCCAGAATCGCGCTGATGGTTAACCATTGGAGATATTGATCCCCATTCTTCCGACGATTCCAGATCTCTCCTTGCCAATAGCCATTTTTCTTGATCGAGTCCCACATCTTTTGATAGAAGTCGGCATCCTGCCTGCCAGATTTTAAAATATTGGGAGACTTGCCAAGCACCTCTTTCATCTCATAACCGGTCACTTTCGTAAAAGCATGGTTCGCACTTCTAATGACTCCTCGTGTATCAGTAATCAGTATCGCCTCTCCTGTCTTTTCCATAATGGTGGAGGCGAGCTGCAGCTTCTCTTGATAAAACATCCACATCACCAAGACTAAGCTTGCCAGTGCAAACTGAGATAACGCCATGAAACCGATCGCATAATGCCCCGTCAGATTAAATAGCATCGTTAAGATCAACGGCGGGAAAAATCCTCCTAATCCCCCCATGGCAGATACGATCCCATTCACAATCCCCGCTTGTCGCGAGAAATACATCGGCACTAATTTGAACACGGCTCCGTTACCGATTCCGGCACATACCGCCACCAGCAAGCACCCTACCGTATACATCAAAATCGATGGCGAAAATGATAGGACAATACCAGATAAGGCGAGCCCGGCAAACACAATCATCAATGCCTTGAATGGGTTCCATCTATCTCCTAGCCAGCCCCCCAATGGTCTTGCAAGTGTCGCCAACAGAATGAATCCCGCTGTTCTCATACCTGCATCTACTTTATCCAATTGGAAATGGCTCACTAAAAAATTCGGGAGATAAACGGTGAAAGCGACGAAGCAGCCAAACGTAATAAAGTAGAACAAGCTGATTAACCATAGCTTTTCGTTTTTGTAGACACTCTTTATCTGCTGACCAAGAGGTGTCACTACCTTAGGTTCATTTTTGTCCCCCATCAAGAAGGTAAGCACAGCGAATCCCGCAAGTAATAGCATAAACATCTGTACGGTATTGGCCCAGCCAAACGTTTTAGCCAAAACTGGCGCGGCAAAAGTCGTTATCGCTGTACCAATATTCCCCATACCGTAGATTCCGTTTATGGAACCATGCTTCTCTTTCGGATAGTATTTCGGTAGAGAAGTCACACCAACGGAAAACACCGCTCCGCCTATCCCTAAAAATAGCCCGCCTATTAGCAAATCGGTATAAGTCGTCGCCTTGCTAACATAAAAAACAGGGGCCAGCAGCAAGAGAAAGCTGATGCTAAATAAAATTCTCGCGCCAAATCGGTTACTCCAATATCCAACTGGGATTCTCAGCACCGATCCAAGCAAGACGGGAATCGCTGTCACCAACGCCACTTCGCTTGCACTCATAGGTACGGTTTCTTTGATAAATGGCATGAGTGATGACAAAATGACCCATACCATGAAACCGACCGTAAGACTCAATGTCTGTAACGGCAACTGCCATTTTCGTACCATAACAACACCCCTCACTTGGGAATCTTCTTCATCCCCTATGATAAGAGGCTATATTTTTTTCGTTGTGATTTTAATCACAGCTCCTTCCTGGCGATCCGCTTATAATCAAAGCGAAATCTTGAATAGAAGGAGTGGATGATACATGTTTTGTTATCAATGTGAACAGACTCCATCAGGTGGTTGTAAGGTCATCGGCGTATGCGGAAAGAATGAAGATCTTGCGAGTATTCAGGATACAATTATTTTTGCTTTAAAAGGTATTGCGGCTTATGCAACACATGCTCGGCAACTGGGCTATATCGATTCTGAAGTGGATGGAATTACGCAGGAAGCTCTCTATTTTACATTGACGAATGTGAATTTCAACTTGGAAGAGCATCTGGAAATGGCCATGAAAGTAGGGAAAGCCGCCATAAAAGTAATGGAGCTTTTGGATCGTGCCCATACGGATCATTTCGGAATCCCGCAACCAATCACAGTCTCGCAAAATAAAATAGAAGGCAAATGCATCGTTGTTACGGGGCACAATCTGTTTGCTCTCGAAGAGCTGTTAAAACAGATAGAAGGCAGAGGAATTAATGTGTACACGCATTCTGAAATGCTGCCCGCTCATGGCTATCCCGCACTGAAAAAATATCCCCATTTGAAAGGGAACATCGGGAAAGCATGGTACGATCAACGTCAATTGTTTGAGAAATTTCCAGGCGCCATACTGGCTACAACAAACTGTGTGATGCCCATCCGTGGCAGCTACGCCGATCGCTTCTTTTCGTATGATATAACCGGCTTGGAGAATGTGACGAAAATTGTGGATAACGATTTTGTGCCGCTCATTGAGAAAGCATTGTCTCTTCCTGAGGTTTCTATCGAATCGGAACTGACATTAACGACCGGATATCATCACAAAACAGTCCTCGGAATCGCCCCTGAAATTATTCAGGCAGTAAAGGAAGGGAAGATCAAACGCTTCTTCGTCATCGCTGGTTGTGACGCTCCTGGCAAGGGAGGAGAGTATTACCGTGAATTGGCTACATCCTTACCACTAGAAGCAGTCATTCTTACTACCTCCTGTGGCAAATTTCGTTTTAACGATGTAGATTTCGGCACCGTGCCAGGTACTGACATCCCAAGATACATTGATTTGGGACAGTGCAATAACTCGGTTTCTACCATTACGATTGCGGCTGCATTAGCCGAAGCCTTCGAGTGTGAAGTAAACGAGTTGCCTGTAAGTATCGTTCTTTCCTGGTTTGAACAAAAAGCGGTTGCCATCCTGCTTGGTCTGTTTAGCCTGGGGATACAAGACATACGGATTGGCCCAAAATTGCCTGAGTTCATTCAGCCAGGTGTTCTGCAAGTACTGCAAGACTTGTTCCATATCCAATTGATTTGTGATGCCCAAGAAGATATGAAACAAATGTTGGGAATCACGCAATAGCCGTTACCCGTGACGGAAAATAACAAAATGAGGCACCTTCTTCTAACAGGAAGGTGCCTCATTTTACCCTTACGACCTTGAAGCTTATACCCATTTTTTAAGCCATTCTGAAACAGATAAGTGCTGCAAATTGATTGCTTCCCCACCAGGAACGCTTTCCCGGACGCTTCCTCGTTGGATGCCTACAGACGTTATGTTGACGAAAATACCGACCACTTCTCCATACTCATTGACGGTAGCTCCGCCGCTGTTGCCATTCTCCACAGGAACAGAGCAGTCAAATTCCCACGGTTGCAGCTTTGTGCTTAACTGACACAACTCACCAGTCCTTACGATCCAGTCCTGATACTCCGCTTCGACAGTCAGTATCTTTTGACCACTCACAAGTGGGTCCGCGCTCAAAGGCAAGAAAGGTAATTTGGCAGGCGGTCTCTCAATCTTATACAGAGCCAGGTCAACAGCATCTTTTCCTATTCCCGGGTGCTCCGCAATCAGTGTCGCGTTTAACCAATCCCGAGAGTACGTTTTCACTCTGAAAGAGACTCTCCCTTTGGATACGTGCTTTGCCGTCAGCAACAGGCCACCTTTCAATAATACACCCGTTCCGCCGAATCCAATGTCTATGTGAACAGAAGCAGCCTTTGCCAGCTTTTCGATTTCACTCCACGGCTTCGGTTGCTTGGTAGGTTGGGTAGGTCCTGGAGTTGGTTCAGGCTTCGGCTTTTCCGGCGGCTCGGGTTGAGGAACTGTTCCAGTCAATTTTTTCGCCATGTTTTGAATGAGCAATGCTACCAAGTCTCCACGGACAACTCCGCCTTCATGAGCGTTTTGTACCCAGTATTCAGCTGATTGGATGACTGATTGGTTTTGTAATACTTTTAATGCCTCTTTTGTCTCTTTATTCGCTTGTTTATTCACCGTTCATCCTCTTTTCATTGCTCTATTTGTTCCACTTTCACTTTACCAAATATTTCTATTTTCTCCTCGTAAAATCTCCATAAAAAAAGAGACGGTTCGCCCGCCTCTTCTCTATTACTTCCATTCTGTTTCCGTTTTGTGTTCAATGACGTGTAGGACTTTTGGCTCAACTGCTTTCATCATTTGTTTCAGTAAATCATCGCTGATTGTTACTTTATTTTTTCCATCTTGAAGTTGAACTTCAGCCTGTGTTTTTGCGATCACATCAATTACTTGTTGTTTCGAGATATTTTTAGATGCTGCAATCTCTACAACAGATTTCCCTTTTGCTATTTCTTCTTTTAACTCTGTCGGGCTCATTTTTAGTAAAGAAAACAGTTTTTCATTGTTTAAGAAGTTATCAGCAGTATAATCAGGTTTACCATCCCTGGAAAAATAACCCTTTACTTCCTTGTTTGAAGGTGCAGGAGCTACCTCTCTGGAAAAATAACCTTCTACTTCCTTGTTTGAAGGTGCAGGAGCTACCTCTCTGGAAAAATATCCTTCTACTTCATTGTTTGAAGGTCTAGGAGGTATCGGAGAAAGACTAATGGTATTACCGTGAACAAATACTTGGTAACCCCCTCCCTCTGATCCCTTCTTGATGTAATTCAAGATAAATGTTTTTTGATCTGGATTCTCCATTTGCTCCATGGCAACCTCGTACTCGTTGATGTTGCCATACACTTTATCAATGAGCTGATCTACCTTTCCCTTGATTTCCTGATCGGGCAATGTAATGAGTGGTTTCTCATTAGGCTCCCAATTCTCTTGAGTCAGGTCTTGAATCTCACCCGTAATACCGTTTGTATGAAGAGTAAGCTTTTTGCCAGTTCCTCCTTTTTCCTGCAGGACGATGCTTAGTTGGACCTTTTTGGTTGAATCACTGGAGTCTCCAAGGTAGCTTGCATCGATAATCTCAAACGATTTTGCTTCGGGAATTGCGCTGTACAGCTTCTCAAGTACTGCCTTGCCAACCTCATCCAGCTTAACTTGTTCAGAAGTCATTGGTGCTCGAGTAAGCATATCAATCACAACAGGGGCCGCAAATGCTGCGGTTGGAATCAAAATCGCAGCAGCAACTAATCCACCAATTAAACGTTTTTTCATCGTTATTTCGCTCCTTTTTCGTTGCAAATAGTGAGAATAGGATTGTTCTATACGTTTGGAAATGGCCGGCGGGCACTCCATCTTTTCTGCCTCTTCGTGCAGATGTTCACAGATTTTGCGTTCAATAGTCATTGATCTTTTCCATCCTTTCCAGGGGGAGATTCCCGAAGTCTTTTCGAAGCGCCTGGAGGCCAGCATGATATCTGGACTTGACCGTACCCAACGGAATATCGAGCAACGTCGCAATTTCCTCAAGAGTATAGTCGTGATAAAAGCGGAAGATAATCACTGACCGCTGTTTGTCGGTCAGTTTTCGTATGGACTGGGATATCAGTTGGTTCCTCCCATCCATCAACGCAGTATGTTCATCCCAATAAGACTCTTCCTGGGAGTAGGAACGGATGCGTTCAAAAATGCGGAATCTCCTCCAGCTCTTGACCCGAAATCTCTGCACTTGACGGATTACCAGGCCATGCAGCCAGAACTGGAAAGGACGTTTCGTATCGTAATTAGCAAGTGATGTCCACATTTGCATATAGATTTCATTCATGACATCTTCCCGATCTTGCTTATGATCCACTAGAAAGGAGACGGTCCGGTATACGTCCTGAAAGGTGGCATCATACATCGTATGAAATGCTTGTTCATCACCCTCTTTCATTTTTATAAGTAATTGATACATCTCTTCATTTTCCATTCAGAGGGCCCTCCTGAGTAAGCTTACACACTATATTGTCTCTCTTTCGGAAAAAGGTTCGGTTCTCTTCTAAATTTTTTTCAAATGTCTTAGGGTCTCTTGTCTGGCAATTGTACAGGGAGGTTCATAACCTATTTATGTCGAAACTTAAACTGTCACTTACCGCAAAGTCAGTTCGGAAAACTTCGAGTAGGAGCGTGTAAAATGAATGTAAAAGAAAAGCTGATATTTATTAAAGAAAACGGCTACCAAGCCCCACCCGATACATTCCAATTCATACAAGAAATGATGAGTCACATTGGTTCTTTGGATGCCGAACTACGAGATGACCTCATTTATACAACCTTATCACATTGGATTCCTGACAATTCTCTAACTGCAAACGAACTGGAACAACTGATACCAATCATTCTAGATCAAAACCATTTGCTCTTTAGACTTGGTGAAACAAATACAGATTCTGTCTTTACCCGCTCTTTCTCCATGCTAGTCATACCGCTCCTTCTTATGAGACACAGAGAATCCCCCTTTCTCTCCCGCGAGAACATCCAGGCGATCAAAGAGAAAGTTTTTTATAACGTACGAGAAGAGCGTGATTATCGAGGATATGATGATGAAAAAGGCTGGGCTCATGCCATAGCCCATGCAGCAGATGCATTAGACGAATTAGCTCAATGTCCCGAACTGGATAAAAATGACCTCATCACCATCCTCGATTTGGTTTACGAAAAGATGACCATCACCGATCGCATTTACTCCGATGGGGAAGATGAGCGCATGGTAAAATCCATCATTCGTATTTTGAATAGAAAAATACTTAGCCAGGTTTATGTAGAGCAATGGATTCAAAGTTTTGGTGATATGGAGAAGAGTTCCGAATTTCTTCCTGCCTTTAAACAAAAAAACAATATAAAGAACTTTTTGAAAAGCCTGTACTTCCGGGTGAAATTTTACAAAGTAGATGCCGATCTCTGCCCAACCATTGAGCAGACATTATATAAAGTAGAAAAAGTATACTATTCGTGATATCGCGAATGAAACGAAATACAAAAACAAAAAAGAGGCGGTTCTCCCGCCTCTTCTTCACCATTTTCTCATCAAATATACTAATCATTTAATCCCTTTCCTTCGAGAATTTGCTGCATACATTTTTCAACCCTTGCCTCTCGAGTTTTAGACTGTTTGGGTGTTGAAAAATGAAGAATGTAGGCTCTTTGCCGTCCCGGAGTCAATGCTTCAAAAGCAGTTTTCAAGGTAGGGATTTCATCCATTTTCTTTTGCAATTCTTCAGGAATGACGTATTCTTCATGCTTTTTCAGGCTCACTTCCAAGCCAGCTTTTTCAACTTCAATGGCTTCCTGAATATAAGCCTTCAAAATGGATTCCATTTCAATGATTTCTTCCAAATTGGTGAACCGGATCTGGCGCGCCGCCTGTACATTCTCCGTTTGTTGGATAAGAATCCCGTGTGGATCCTTTAACAAGGCACCTTTTTGAAACAGTAGCGCGCAATATTCTTTAAATCCATGTATTAAAACGATGTTTTTTTTCTCAAACGTGTAACAAGGATGCATCCACTTAAATTCTTCGGTCAGCTCACACGCAAGAACAATATTTCTCAGCTTCTCAAATTCTGCCTTCCACTTCTTCGCTTTATTTAAAAATTCATCAACCTTAGGATTCGTTCTGCTCGTTGTCATCAAGGAACACCCCTCATCTAGTTGGTGTCATGTCAATTTTTAGTTTTGACATCATGGTATTTGTATTATTCTATCATCATGTATACAGGTTCCTTCTTTTAAAGAATAAGCTCAATCAGAGTGAAAGGTGATTGATATGGATATCAATTTCTATAGAAAATGGGCTTGCCAAAAAATGATCGAATCGTCACAAAGCAACATATGGGAAGGCCATTGGGCGTGTGCGGTTATAGCCTTGACTACGCTTTTGGAAGAAAGACTTGTACCTGTCTTATTGGAAGATTCGATTCGTAAAAATCTTGATAAAATTGTAGAAGAACATGCAAACGAAGAGCAGTACCGGGTAAACAAAGAATACGAGGACTTTCCTGCTCAAATGACGAGACTGCTTGTCCAAAAGAACCAGGCATGCCATGCTCTTGGTCATGACGTGATCTACACTTTCTATTTGCTGAGTATGCTCTCTCGTTCCGCTATTCCGGCAACTACCGAATTGTTTGATGCCATGGGGAAGATTGTTAGAGGTTTCGCAGCATCAGGTCCTGGCTTTGTTACTGTAAATGGGGAGAATATCGTCATTGATCCTGACGGCATACCAAATACAGGTGGAAGATTACAGCTGACTCCGGAGGCAGTGCTGGACTTACTCCATAACTTTCAGAGACCGCTGCAAATGGAGAAAGGCGATATGCAGTTGGGGCATATCCTTACGCATGGTCACGCTATAGTAGAAATGAATCAAGCTTATCGCCAGTATGTACACGACCATCTCGATCCAGCCTTTTACACGAGAATCAACCTCTTGGCTTATGCAAATACATTTGAGGAAGATCGGGTTGAATCCGATATGGAGGTTACGGAAGCCGAGTTGAATCCATTAGAGGCTTCGTACTGGGAACAGGCATTAGTTGAAAGCAGGCATGGCCATTTTTATAAATACGCGTACAGTTATCTGAGACTTTGGCGAATGACGGGCCGTAGTCCATCTGATTTTCGCGTGTTTCAACGTATTCTGTGAACGGATTGTGTTAAGGATACAAAAGTAAATTCAGGTGAATCTAATTAAATGATTGCAACGGGTTTTGTCCAAAAGCATGAAGCTAAGGGACAAGAACCCGTTTTCTTTTTTACGCGTAAGTGACCTTCATAATCCGCCCGCGCCGAGTCATTGATCATGTAGTTGACTAATATTATTGTGGTAGTGGGAAAACTAACGAGAAATGTCAGATAGGGGAATACACATGATATCAGAATTCAAGCGATTTTTACTCGGTAGACCTATGAAATCAAGTGCACTTGCCGAAGAAAAGTTAAATAAAGTAAAAGCTTTGGCGGTTCTTTCATCTGATGCTCTATCTTCTGTCGCTTACGGAACAGAACAGATTCTTCTCGTGTTAATTACTTTGGGTGCAGTAGCGATGTGGTACTCTATCCCCATCTCCATTGCGGTTGTTGGTCTTTTAACCATCCTCATATTGTCTTACCGCCAAACCATCTTTGCTTATACAACTGGTGGTGGAGCATACATTGTCGCAAAGGACAATTTTGGAACCACTACTGGACTGGTTGCAGGTGGCTCTTTGCTCGTGGATTACATTTTAACGGTTGCTGTTAGTACGTCTGCTTCTACTGACGCTATTACTTCGGCATTCCAATACTACATGATCATCGCGTTCTTATTGCTCTGTTCATGATTGCAATCGTAACGGTATTAAATTTACGTGGAATAACAGAATCAGCAACGATTTTAATGTACCCTGTTTATTTGTTTGTTGTCGCTATTCTCGTCTTAATTATTGGCGGGGGATATCAATGGATGGTGGGAAATGTTCAAGCTCATCCTCCAGAAATGGGGCAGTTGTTCCAGGAATAACATTATTCCTTCTATTGAGAGCATTTAGTTCAGGGTGTTCGGCATTAACAGGGGTAGAAGCCGTATCCAATGCAATTCCCAACTTTAGGGACCCAGCACCGAAAAATGCAGCATTAACTCTAATCATGATGGGACTTATCCTCGGAGTTATGTTCATGGGCATCAGCCTGTTGGCTTATTTGTATGGTATTTCACCGAGCCCAAAGGAAACAGTGGTATCTCAAATCGCTTCTGCTGTTTTTGGACGAGGAATCATGTATTACTCGATTCAAGCTGTTACGGCACTTATCTTATTCCTGGCGGCTAATACTGCTTTTGCAGCCTTTCCTTTACTCGCCTTTATGTTAGCCAAGGACAGATTTATGCCAAATATGTTCATGGTTCGAGGAGATCGTCTTGGGTTTTCAAACGGGATTATTTTCTTGGCTATTCTTTCAGCAATATTAGTGATTGCGTTTAAAGGAGAAACGGAAAACTTAATCCCTTTGTATGCGCTTGGTGTTTTTATACCGTTTACCTTGTCACAAGCAGGAATGATGAAACGCTGGATATCCAAAAAGCCACGAGGGTGGCTAGCCCCTTTTGTTATTAATACTCTAGGAATGTTAACGACCCTTACCATTTGCCTCATCTTTTTGATTACAAAAATCTCTCAGGTATGGCCGATTTTTATTTTCCTTCCGATCGTCATTTTCATCTTTAGGAAGATCAATCAGCATTATAGAGATTTGGCAGATGAGTTACGACTTGATATGGAAACAGACAAACCCGAACCCAAAGGGAGTGTCATCGTTATTCCTGTGGCAAGGATTTCGCAGGTGGTGAAAAACACCATTAGTTATGCGCAATCATTGTCAGACGATATTGTCGCTGTCTACGTCGGGTTCAGTGATGAAGATATGAAAAAAATGGAGGAAAAATGGGAGCTATGGAATCCCGGAGTACGTTTGATTGTCCTGCGTTCACATTATCGCAGTATAATAAGACCTTTGTTTAAGTTTATTGACACGGTTGAGTGGAAAAAGCAGAAACGGATCATGTTACTGTCATGATTCCACAGTTTATTACCAAGCGCTGGTGGCATAACTTACTTCATAACCAGACGAGTTTATTAATCCGCGCGTATTTATTCGCCCGCCAAGATGTAAAAATTGCTACGGTTCCATATCGATTAAAGAAATGAAGAAGTATCCATTAAGCCAGAAACAGCTAAGAAAACCCGTCCCTTTGTAAGGAGACGGGTTCATTTTTGATTTCCTTGATCATCATGACTACGATTTAAATCCAGTATGAGCCTAAAATTAGATTGAAAGACTACCCAATCATACACTTTTTTTACTCGAATGATTTCTGGCTGAACACTGTTGGAGACTCCAGAAGTGACGGTAACAACAAAGCTGCAAGAGGCCATATTTCCTGACTGATCCCTGGCTGTGCAGGTGAGCATAGTCATTCCTACAGGAAAGTCCATGGTAAAAGTTGTAACTGCAATTGGGGCAGGCGGAGAAAAGGACCGAGTGATCCCATGACAGGTAATAGAGGTTACACCACAAGTATCCGTGGCAGTGACTTCATAGGTAACAGTAGCGGAAGTTTGCCCAGGTAAAACAGGGACTGTGATGTCCTCAGGACAAGTGATGGTTGGAGGTTCGTCAATAACCGTGATGGTAAATGAACATACTTCCGTATTCCCAAATATATCTTGTGCCGTACAGGTGACATCAGTATCTCCCACTGGAAAAAGGGATCCTGAAGGCGGAAAACAGGTAACCGTAACTCCCGGGCAAAGAGATACAGGTGTTGGATAGTTTACAATAGGGCAGAGTACTATCATGTCAGGTGGACAGGTTGGTGGCTGCACGCATCCATTGAGCAAAACAGAAACGTTGCTCGAATCCTCGTTTGCAGTAGCAATGTCAACTCTTCCGTCTCCGTTAAAATCAGCTACTGTTATACTGAGCGGACCTGCACCTGTAGAGAACTGAAAGGGTGTCGAGAACCCTCCCGTTCCGTCATTGATGAGTACAGAAACGTTATCAGAACCTTCATTCGGGGTAGCTAAATCAATGAATCCATCACAATTAAAGTCTGCCGCTGTTATATCAAAAGGAAATGCATTAGTACCCAAGGAAAAAGGACTTCCTGTTGCTTCTGTAAATGAACCGAATCCATCGTTTAGAAAGACGGTTACATTACTCGTTGCGTTATTTGCGACAGCAATATCAGGAATCCCATCACCATTTAAGTCAGCAGATACAAGGCTACTGGGGGATGAGCCCCCGGGAAGTACAGAGAAGCTCACTCCAGGAGTTTGGAACGTACCGTCTCCATTCCCTCTAAACAATGTTACATCATTGGTGTCTCGATTGGCAGTGGCCAGATCAAGCTTGCCATCTCCATTAAAATCAGCCGCTACAATATCAGCAGGGGCCAAGCCAGGATTCGTGTCAAAAGGACTCCCTGGCGCCATGCTAAATACCCCTGATCCATCATTCAACAAGACCGTAATAAAACTAGTTCCTGCAAGTTGGCCCCTATTTGCTATAGCCAAGTCCAAACCGTTCACACCATCAAAGTCACCTACAGCAATCGCAAAAGATTCGGAAACAGCAGGAAACACACCGGTACTGTAGGCTACAGGTGAAGAAAAGGTGCCATCTCCGTTATTGAAAAGGATAAAAACGCGGTTATTGGAAGATTGATCTGTAACAGCCAAATCTATAGAACCATCTTCATTGAAATCAGCTGCTACAATTTGACCTAGTACAGACCCAGGAAACAAAATACTGAAGGGTATCGTTTGTGATACGGAAAATACGCCGGAGCCATTGTTCAGAAGAATGGAAACATCATTGGACCCAATATCCACTACGGCCAAGTCTATCAAATCGTCTCCGTTAAAATCGGCAGAAGTAATGCTGGAAGGAGATGTTCCTCCCGTATTGTATTCCACTGCTGGCTGAAAAAATGGGCAGGCCAAATTGGATTCACCCTTTCTTACAGGAATACAGGCAGCCATTCCCCCATCGAAATGCTTCACTCCAAACACCAATAAAGGCTAAAAATGCACGTGGTGCATACTATGCAAGTGCCTTTGATCATGATATGGCTGTTTAGGCATGAACGTGAATCCACTGAGACAAAATGAAGAGGCGGTTTCCCGCCCCTCTTCTTGTATGATCAATCCCAAGCAAACCTTTGCTCTTTCCAAGGATCACCGTACATATACTTGTGTAGTCCTCGGCCCCCAACCCTTATTAGAAAGCAAAGCAAGTACAACCAATCCCCCACTTAGTTCCATCTTTTCCTATTACGGTATGAGTGTGTTGATGGAGAGGGTTACTGCAACGATGTGACTTATGATCATGGGCATCGTGAGAAATTATATTGTGGGATAGGTTAGCTCCACCATAACCATATACTCCCGTCGGTGCCCAATCAGGTGATGCTGGCGGCAATTCAGGTGATAAACTTTTAAATTCATCATTCCCATAAACAACTTGCCCACCCATAATGGTGAGTAATGATTCAAGGTCTTTGATTTCTTCTTCTGGAACAGTAAAGTAGTCAGCAGACAATACAGCAATATCAGCAAACTGACCTACTGCAAGCGTTCCCTTTTTACCTTCATCACCAGAGAACCACGCACTTCCTTTTGAATATAGCTCCAGGGCTACTTTTCTATCAAGTTTATTCTTTTCATCGTATATCGAAAGCCCACCAATGGTTTTTCCGGCAACCATCCAGTAAAGAGCAACCCACGGGTTATAGCTGGAAACTCTGGTTGCATCACTACCGGCGCCGACAGGTATACCCAAGTCTAGCATACGATAAATCGGAGGAGTACGCTTTGCAGCTTCCTTTCCGTATAAATCAACAAAGTATTCACCTTGGAAAGCCATGCGGTCTTGGATGGCAATACCGCCATTTAAAGCCTTAACACGTTCCATACTACGATCTGAGATTGTTTCTGCATGGTCAAACCACCAGCGTAGACCATTAAAAGGAATTTCTCTGTTGACTTCCTCAAAAACATTTAAGAAACGAGTTATTGACTCTTCATAAGTTGCATGTAAACGGAATGGCCAACGGTTTTCCACCAATAGAGAAATTACTTTCTTTAAGTCAGCTTCCATCACCGTAGTTAGTTCGGGTCGCGGCATTTGAAATTTTTCAAAATCGGCAGCCGAGAATACTAACATTTCTCCGGCACCATTCATTTTATACTTATCATTTCCTTGACCTGGAGAAACAATTTTTGCCCATGAAGTAAAATCTTCATATTCATGATTTGGATTTTGCGTAAATAGATTATACGCAATACGCAAAGTTAATTGATCCTTCTCGGCTAAATGTTCAACAACTTTGTAATCATCAGGATAATTTTGAAATCCACCACCTGCGTCAATGGCACTTGTGATACCTACTCTATTTAATTCGCGCATAAAATGGCGAGTTGAGTTAATCTGGTCTTCAAAATTAAGTTTTGGTGCTCTACCCAAACTTGAATAAAGAAGAGAGGCGTTAGGATAGGCAAGTAAAAGACCCGTTGGATTACCTCGTTTATCCCGCTCAATTAAACAACCCGGAGGGTCTGGGGTATCTTTTGTGTATCCCAGTGCGCGCAGCCCTGCACGATTTACAAGTGCTCTATCGTAAAGATGTAGCACAAAGACAGGCGTGTCTTCAGAAACAGCATTAATCTCTTCTAAAGTTGGCATCCGTCTTTCTTTAAATTGAAATTCAGACCAACCTCCAACTACTCTTACCCACTGAGGAGCAGGTGTACGCCTTGCCTGCTCTCTAAGCATTTCCAGAGCAATAGCAAGTGATGGCACACCTTCCCAGCGCAATTCCATATTATAATGAAGGCCACCACGAATAACGTGTATATGAGAGTCATTCAAGCCCGGAATCGCTCTTTTTCTTTTAAGGTCTATTTTTTGGGTTTTTTCCGTGGCACTATCAAGAAGCTCATCTCCACCTACGGCAGTGACTAAACCATCAGTTATGGCGATAGCCGATACCTCAGGTTGAGATGGGTCAAGGGTAGTGATTTTTCCGTTATATAAGATCATATCCGGTAAATTCATGTCCACACCTCGTCTACTTCCGATTATTCTGTAACCATGGATGAAATATTTTAGCGAGAATCGGCATTACTACCCATGAAAGTAAGGACACTATGCATACAGCAACCCAAAAAGCTGACATAATGGGATTCATATTTTTTATAATAGGTCCTAACACCATAGGAACCAAAATGCTAAGAGGCCATACACCAAGAACGGTAACAATAGACATTTTCCATGTTGGAGGTGGAGCTGGCGTTTCCGGAGTAACAAACCAATACGCCAAACTACTTTCAGTTTTGTAAGTTGGATTAGTAGCTTGAAATCGTTCTGCCTTTTTTAACAAATCTCGACGAATATCTGATTCTTGCCAAGCACGTAGATGCTCATACGTATCAAAGCGAAAAATAACACTATACTCTCTGGATCCGTTATTGGGAACTATTAGATTTACGCCCAAATGCCCGGGAAATTTAGTAGCGGCAGCTTCGATTTCATGTCTCCACGCTTCAAACTGTGTTTCTCTATCCTCTTGAATATTCCATGTAACAATCGTTGTTACTGGACCGCCAGCTTCCATCGTATTCCCTGTATGAGTTACTCCGTCAGTGACTCCTTCTTGTTTCATATTTTTCTGCTTGCAGGCGCTCCATGTACCATAGTATATGCGTATTCCACGCCCTGACCATAAGCGCCAGTGTGTTCTTTTACAATTTCCATAACAGCATCATAAGTGTCTTTGTGTGCCCAGTCACGTTGGTATTCAAGTAAAACTTGAATTGCTGTCACTGGAATTGCTCCAGCTTGTTCTACACGACGCATAGCTGCGTTATGTGCTGCCAAACTAGTACCACCTGAAGCATCTTCAACTGCATAAACTTCATAGCCAGCTTTAATTGCTTCAAGCACAGGGAATGCAAGGCAAACTTCAGTCCAAAGTGCTGCAAATATCAATTTCTTTCTTCCTGTTGCTTTAACTGCCTCAACAAATTTCGAATCTTCCCAAGAGTTCATTGAACTACGTTCTATAAGTTCATGTTCTGGGAATACATCAAGAATTTGTGGCCAAAAATAACCAGAAAAGCTGCGTGTTTCAACTGTAGTAAGAATAGTGGGTACGTTAAAAACTTTTGCTGATTTAGCAAGCAATATAACGTTATTAAACAAAGTTTGTCTGTCAATGCTTGCAACTCCAAAAGTCATTTGAGGCTGAAAATCGATCAAAATTACTGCACTGTTCTCTGGTGTTAACAATTCTAAATTACTCATAATAAAACACTCCTTTTTAATTTTGTTTCAAACTTAATAAGGAACAAAATAAATATATTTTTGAAAGCAATTATTTATACATTAGAAATCCAATAAATGTAATGAAGTGGAAAAGATGAACTTAAATGAGGAACAGATCGGTATTAAGTTGCAAATAAGGTTACCCCATACTTCTTCCACTCTATTACGAGAAAAATTTACGCCATTACCATCTAGAAATCGATCACAACGGGACAGTGCATGTGGGCATCGCCATTGAATTAGAAGATGATTCGTGGGATCTATACTACGAAGAAGGCTCATTAAGGGATCAGTTAAAGCAATCCGATGTATATCCTCACGTTGCTGGTTACGGATTTCTACTTGGGAAAATTGAATCATCAAAAATTGAACAAGCTCCAGACATTTTCAAAGAGATTGTACTTACCCGTCTCCCCAAAATAGGGACGGGTTATTTTTTTGCCAGCTAGAATAAAATCGACGAACACTGGTGAGCGAAGCATACCGCTCTTTGCCCAGTTTCGCATTTTGACGCGTGCTTTGATCTTCGGCTGAATGTAAACGAAATCGCGGTCTTCTCCAGTAGTGATTGATTTTGCGACACCATAAAACGCCTGCTTATGTGTGGGAGGAACATCAAGTTCAATTACACCTGCTGGCCTTCCGTTATAATGAGCAAGCCAGCCAAAATCCCCTTTTCTGTAGCCTGCGATCTGGACGTCTACATACGTATAATTGATGATCTTGGTGAAATCGACTGTACGCTTATCTGCATGGTATCGCCCGTCTTTCAGCTTGGAGACTACACCCGGTCAGCCGTTGCTTCTAGCCGTCGGTGTTATCGAAGGAAAGTTATATCAAGGTTTATTTTCCAGAACTCATTCTACGAAAAATGTTTAAAGTTTCAAAAATAGCGGAAAACAACAAGCATATCGTATTTTCATAAGAAAAAGGTGAGAGCAGATGTTCTTTCGAAATTTGAAGTTGTATTACAAAATCTTTACGCTTATTGTCCTAGCATTAATGATGTTGATGGCAGTCGGAGGGGTTGGGTACATTTCCACAAGAGAAATGGTCGAAAGCTCGGAAACGTTGTATAACGAAAACTTTTATGCTGTCGAGTCGATCAGCAAGATCCGCACCAATATGCAGACCAATGCCTCTTATTTTATGGAACTAATGGTTACCACAGACCAGAAAAGGAATAAAGAATTAAAAGACAATATTGAACAAGTGAAAAATGATAATGCAAAAGTAATAGCCGATCTGGACAACATCGCTTTCGATCAGAAGAAAAGCGAGCTGTTCAAGAAATTCAAGGGATTGTATGCCGATTACGTTACTGAACGAAATAAAACAATAGAACTTGCTACAACCAACAGGAACGCGGAAGCGTATCAGTATTACCTAACAAAAGTCCGCGCTGTGCAGCAAGAGACCTTCGATGTGATGAAGGAATTCTCGGACTACATGACCGATGATACAAGGAAGGTCAATGCAGAAAACAAGCAAAATGCCGAAACTGAAGCTACTTTCATGCTTGTTGCTGTCATCGTGTTTGTTATTCTACTAGCGGTAATCGGTGTTGTCATTAGCAATATGATTACAAAACCGGTAAAAAAAATACAGGAACTGATGAGCCGTGCCCAAGCTGGCGACCTAACTGTATTCGGAGAATATCAATCCAAGGACGAAATTGGGACACTTACCAAAGATTTTAATCAAATGATCGCTGGACTGCGTACCGTTGTCAGCAAAATTAACGACAATGCCCTTTCCTTGGCAGGGAGCTCGGAAGAGTTGGCAGCTAGCGCGGAACAAACAGCAGAAGCCACTACTGTCATTACAACGGCGATTCAGGAAGTAGCCAATGGCGCGGAGCAACAGCTTCACGGGTCAGAGGAGAGTGCGCGATCCATGGAGGAAATGGCAGTAGGCATCCAAAAAGTTGCTGAATCAGCCTATACGGTGTCTGTCTCCTCCACAGAGGCTTCGGAGGAAGCGATACAAGGGAATACTTCGATTCGAGAAGCTGTCGAGCAGATGGACTCAATCAAGGAGGCTGTAGATACCTCAACCAATGTCATAAAATTCTTGGGTGAACGCTCTGAAGAGATTGTCAAAATCGTAGATGTGATCACCGGCATCGCCTCGCAGACCAATTTATTGGCGTTAAACGCAGCCATTGAAGCTGCCAGAGCTGGTGAGCATGGAAGAGGTTTTGCTGTTGTGGCTGATGAAGTAAGAAAGCTTGCTGAACAATCGGAGGAATCAGCAAAACAGATTGCACACTTGGTTCACGAGATTCAAAACAATACGAACCATGCCGTAGGCACGATGAGTAAAGTAAACCAAAATGTTCAATCTGGGATCAGTGTCGTCCACGAGGCAGGTGAATCATTCCAGAAAATAGTAAACAAAATCCAGCACGTCACCGATCAAATTCAAGAGGTATCGGCTTTGGCAGAAGAAATGTCAGCCAGTTCCGAAGAGATCTCTGCTACTGTTTCTGAGTTTGAGCGGATTTCCAAAGAAACAGCTGGGAACTCACAGTTGGTTGCCGCTTCCTCTGAGGAGCAGTTGGCTACAATGGAGGAAATTTCAGCTTCAACCCAATCTCTAAATATACTGGCACAGGAGCTTCAGGAAATTACAGGTACATTTAAGGTAGCATAGCATAACGATATGAATGGAAGTCCTCGCATCTGCACAGATAGCGAGGATTTTTCGATGCTGATCTATTTTTGATCTCACTCGTTTTTTTAAGACAAATTGTCAAGCCACGTGCGAAAAAGCTTACATAATGGCAAGGTAGTGGCCTGTCCTGCGATCAGCGGTGGTGCAAATTAAGCTAACAAATCAAGAAGTCATCGATATCGCACGTACTATGAAAGAAAACTGGGGCATACCCTGTTTTCTGAAATAGTCATAGACTCATATGGTGAATCCGTAGGTGGACCAGGACGACGAGTAGCTTGTGAAATTAAATCCTTTAAAACAAATTAAGAGGCGGTGATTATCCGCCTCTTTTTATTCCAATTAATCCCAAGAAAACCTCTGCTCTTTCCAAGGATCACCGTACATATACTTGTGTAACCATTATGTGATTATAACCCGTCTCCTAAAATGGGAGCGGGTTGTTGATTAGGCAGCTAGAATAAACTCGACGAATACTGGTGAACGCAGCATACCTTAGAAAATAATCCTTCATAAATTTCGCGAAAGGTCAAACGAAGACGTTGCTTGTTACATTTTCACACGATATTGATCTCATCTGTACCTAATATTGACCTCGTCTGCACTCGATATTGATTTCTCTCTTCTATGATATGGGTATCTTGCAAGAAGGAGATATTGCGCATGAAAATGGTACAACGATGGGTAAGCATTTTACTGTCAGCGGCGATACTATCGACCCTCGTCGCTTGCGGCTCGGCCGACGACAAGCGGCAGACTCAGCTCGCTACGACACAGGCGCCTTCAGGCAGCGTCCAGGAATTGTTCGGCAGCAGCTTGTTCGTAGGCGACTCCATTATTGGAGGACTGACGAACGATGACCTGCTGCCTGAAGCGAACGTTATGGGGGGCTTGGGTGCAACAGTCCAAACTACACTGGACAACGTCGAAGAGATCGCGGGCCGCAAGCCTTCGCATGTGTTCCTTTCAATGGGGCAGAACGATCTCAGGGAACCGTCAGAAGAAGCGAAGAAGACATTCGTACAGAAATACACTAGGCTGGTCGATCGTCTAAGGGAACTCCTGCCGGCGGCCCGCGTCTACATGCTGTCGATTACGCCGGTAGATGCCGCATCACCGTTCGGTGCGTCCATGAACCCGCAGATTGAAGAATTCAACGCAGCCTTGCAGAAGATGGCGAAGGAGAAGGGAGTAGACTACATTGACCTTGCCCCCATTTTCCGGCAGCACAAGATTCAATACGATGAAGACGGCTCTCATTTCAAGAACGCATTCTATCCAATCCTGTTGGGCTATTTGAAGGAGCAAACGGATTTGGACAATCAGACGCGCGGTCCGGCGGTCGCCGATACGAACGAAGCCTACAAAGCAGCGTTCAGGCACAGTGTTTTCCTGGGAGATTCCATCCTGGGGGCGTTGTCCTATCTGAACAAAGTGGATACGGCGAATGTCATTGCCCCGAGCGGCGCGACGCTCTCTCTCGCCCTCATGAATGTCGAGAAACTCGCTAGCAGGGCACCGGAGCATGTATTCATTCTGCTGGGCAGCAATGACATGCGGTTGTCGGACAAGCAGGAATTCGTCGAGCGCTTTCGCCAGCTGATCGGTAGCATCCGGAACAAGCTACCAAAGGCCAAGATCCACATCCTGTCGATCCCGCCAGTCACCGAGGAAGCCCTGAAGCAAGAACCGCGGTATGCGAACATTCCGGACTTCAACCAAGCGCTTGAACAGTTGGCCGATGAAGTCAAAGTCGATTACGTGGACTTGTCACCCCTCTTCGGAGCCAACAAAATCCGTTACGCGGACAACGGTGTTCACTTCAAGCCGGATTTCTATCCGATGCTCCTGGATTACTTGAAGGGACTTGTAAAGTAGGGAAATGGCCGGTTAGTTGGCAAGCGTCAAACAGCCCCCACCTTTTAACCAGGATAGGGGCTGTGTGTGCTTGTCAATGTTTTTCGGATCTACAAACTGCAGTAGTCACTCGAATAAGTGCGGGATTTCATTATGACGAAAATAAATCTTGCTGAATCACCACTTTGCAGTCTTTAGCGTGTTGCTCGTTATGTACATCCAGCGTCAGCGTAAAAAAAACAAAGGCGATATGCGCTGGTAATTACTCGTAACTCACCTTCATAATGTCCAGAAAAGGTATCTTCCTAATTGCTCCGTTTTCCTCTACATGAACTAGCCTTGTTCGCGAGTCAAGTACCGTGATCCGCCCGCGCACTTTCTCAGGCATTCCCCAAACAATCAACGACCTTTCGTCACCATCATCTTTATCTTCAATGAGCTGAGTCCCTAATTCCTCTAACTCAAATTCATCTCTTGTAGGACGTTTTGGTGTAGCTGACTTTGCCATGGTATACCTCCTAGCCTTTAACATCAGTTATGTTATCGAGCGGAATCCATTGGACATCTTCGACCGTGAGCAGTTTTACTTTTCTTGTATTCTCATTGATCTCTGGTACTGCTCCCCACATAGTGAAAATTGTGCCTAGCTCGTTTTTCTTATGTCGCCACTATGTGATTGAAACTGCCTTTTCGTTTTGTTGGGCATCGAGTGACGAAATAAATTTGGTCAATTGGATCTCAGCGTAAAACTCCTGAAGTCTACTATCCAATTCATCACTCCTCTGCGTGTCGCCCGGTGAAGCAAGCACTCGTTGGTATAGTAGTTGATTGTCTGCTTGAGATAGAAATACATCCAGCAACTTCTGATTAGCTACATCTGTAAGTTTGATCACACAATGCCTCCTCACTATTAAGATCATACGTTCGTATTTCAGGTAAAAAAAATAGACGTGCCACATTCACACTGACACGTCCCTAACCACTCTATCCATTTTACTAAACAATCCAGTTTATTTGCTTAATAATCCTGTAGTGTAAACTTTTGTAATTAATTGTACAGCAGATTCTCCTTCGCGGGACAGCGTGAGATTAGTAGGATTTTTAATAAAGAAGGTCTCAGAACCGGAAATGGTGCGCTCTGGGCTGGATTTACCGTAAGATACATTCTTAACAATCCGGTTTATATAGGAAAAAAGAGATGGATGGATAACTTGATAGATGGTGATCATGAAGCACTTGTTTCAGAAGAAGATTTCGAGGCTGTTGGTATTCTTACTAAGAAACGGTTGATATACCGTGAGAAGACTAATGTTTGCTTTCCGTTTACTGGAATTTTAATATGCGCCCGATGCGGAAGCCCCCTCCAAGGTGGGGAGAGAAAGCAAAAGCTTAAAAATTACCGTTATTACAGATGTAGTGGTCGATTTGCTCAAGGAATATACGAAATACCCATAATCGCTGAAGACACTATCGAAAAGCTCATGCTTGAACAAATGGATTTCATTATAGATGGTTCATGGCAAAAAGAAATCGAAGTAGCCAACGATCATCATGTTACCTTTACGGTTCCTGATCACGTACAATTAGAGCGTGAATTGAGTGAAATACAAAAGCGGAAAAAGAAATCGCAGATGGCTTTTGCTAATGATGTAATTAGCCTAGATGACCTCAAACTCCGCATGCATGAAGAAAATGAACGTGAAGAGACTATCAGGGCACAACTCATGGCAGAATCGTCTATGGATAAAACGATACCTAAGTTGTCAAAACAAGGTGTCATGACATTTGCAAAGACCATAAAGAAAAACTGGCCACATCTTGAGCTTGAGCACAAGAAAGTAATTATGCAAACTGTATTCTCCAGAATAGTAGTAGATACATATGGTGAGGCTGTCGGTGGTCCTGGTCGAAGAGTAGCATGCAAAATCATTTCATTTGAAACAAATTAAGAGGCGGTTTCCCGCCTCTTTTCCCCATCAATCCCAAGCAAACCTTTGCTCTTTCCAGGGATCGCCATACATATTATATCCGTTCTTCTCCCAAAACCCTTGCTTGTCTTTCTCCATAAACTCAATCCCACGCACCCATTTGGCGCTTTTCCAGAAATAGAGATGCGGAATGACAAAGCGCAGCGGCCAGCCGTGCTCAGGGGTCAAATCTTCGCCGTTATGTTTCGTGGCGAACAGATTGCCGTTTTTCATGAAGTCGACAAGCGGAATGTTCACAGTCCATCCGTGCTCAGCGTGCAGCATGACGTATTTCGCTTCCGGCTTCAACTTCACCAGCTTCAGAACTTCCTCCACCGGAATGCCTTCCCATTCATTGTCCAGCTTGCTCCAGCCTGTCACGCAGTGAATATCGTTAGTCGTGCCGCCTTTTGGCAAAGCCATCATTTTTTCGTAAGTCAGCGTCACTTCTTCTTCGACGAGACCGAAAAGGCGAAAACTCCACTCCGTCGACAGATCTGTATATTCGGGAACCTCTCCATAGTGCAGGACAGGAAAGCCTGTCGTCTGTTTTTGATTGGGTGGAATGCGATCGCGCTTGGTATCTGCCGCTGGGTTGATAAACATGTTGTTTCCACTCCCTCGATTGTCAGTCTCTTATTTTCCAACCCGCAAAAGGGCGTGATCTACCTTGATGCACATGTCCTGCACAACCTCGATACCTTGATCTGCAACCAATTTAGCAGCTTCTTCGTTGGCAATGCCTTGCTGCATCCAGAACACTTTTGGCTTGTTCTGCATTTTCAATGCTTCCTCTGCAACAGGCATCATGTCTTCGCTGCGGCGGAATACATTGACGATGTCGACTTGCTGATCGATCTCAGATAGGCTGGCAAGCACTTTTTCACCCAAAACCGTTTCACCCGCGATAACAGGATTGACAGGGATGATCGTGTAGCCTGCATGCTGCATAGCCTCCGATACCATATAGCTGGTGCGGTCCGGCTTGTTGGACAGACCCACTACTGCGATTGTTTTTGCATCCTCCAGCAGTTGACGACGTGCTTCGTTGCTTGGATTTTGAGCCATGTGAAAACACTCCTTTTTTATTTGGAATGGTATGTTGAACTACCTCTTATTCACTACGGCTGGAAACAAACTCAACAATGGTGCGCGTCATCGCTCCGGTACCGCCAGCTGGTTGCATGTCGCCAGCACTTGCTGTGTATGCCGTACCCGCGATGTCCAGATGTACCCACGGTGTATCGCCAACGAATTCTTGCAGGAAAACACCGCCGATGATGCCGTGGCCATAGCGTCCGCCAGAGTTTTTCAAGTCGGCAAAACGGCTCTTGTTCAGGCTGCGGTACTCATCGAAGGTAGGGAGCTGCCACAAACGCTCTCCCGCCACGTCTGATGCTGTCATCAGCTCATCCAACAGTGCTTTGTCATTGGTCATGGCGCCAGAGCAGAAATGACCGAGCGCAACCACGATACCACCTGTCAACGTAGCGGCATCCACCAGGCAAGACACTCCTTGCTCTTTTGCATAGGTGATGCAATCAGCCAGTACGAGGCGACCTTCTGCGTCTGTCGTAATAATCTCCACCGTTTTACCGCTCATAGTCGTGATGACATCGCCTGGACGGAAAGCCGTTCCGGATGGCATGTTTTCCACAGTACCGACGACAGCCAGTACGTTTACTTTTGGTTTAATCTGCCCCAGTGCCTCCAATGCGCCGATCATCGTAGCCGCTCCACCCATGTCCGACTTCATGTCTTCCATGCCTGCTACCGGCTTGATGGAGATACCACCTGTATCAAACGTCACGCCTTTACCGATCAAGCCGATGACATCATCCCACGTGTCTCTTCCTTGATATTTAACTGCCACGACGTAAGGCTCGAGCTCGCTACCTTTCGCTACAGAGAGCACTCCGCCCATCCCCAGCTCTTCCAGCTTCGCTTTTTCCATTACTTCCACAGTCATGCCATAGCGCTCAGCTACCGCAACCATTGCATCCTTCAAAGCGCGTGGAGTCAAGTAGTTGGCTGGTTCATTGACGAGTGTGCGAGCCAAATTCGTACCGGATACGAGCGCCGAACCACGCACAACACCTGCCTGTACCAATGAGGCATCGCCATCTGCTGATAAAATCCGCACCGTCGCAACTGGGTCTGACTCACGCTTTGCCTTTTGGCGGTAGCCTTCGTAATTGTATTCGGCAAGTCCAAAGGCTTCCGTCACTGCCTGCGCCAGACGGTCAGCACTCAAATGCTCGGTTGTTGGCAAATCAATAACTACTGTTTTGCCATTGCCTTTTCCCACAACCGTTTTGGCTGCACGTCCCCATGCATTTCGGGCTGCGACGAAATCAAATTTGCCTGGATCGCCCATACCGACGATCATCAGTTTTTTCGCTGCAACGCTGTTCATTCCGTGGACAACCGTAACTTCCTTTGCCTCACCCGTAACTTCCTTGTCCTGCTGCAAGCCACTCAGACTGCCTCCAAAAGCTTCGTCCAATTCTGGGTATACTTGCGAAATCTCCTCACCCTTCCATAGCGGGACAATCAGTTCATCACACGCAATATTCACGAGCTGTAAGCGGTTTTCTACTGCTACTTTCATATACTCTTCCCTCTTTCTCTGTGGTAGGATACAATATGGGCACATTTACTACGTGATCAAAAGACGCCTTTTGATCTCCCTTGTTTAGAACGATGTGTCGATATATAAGCGCAAAGGTGGAAACGTCATGGCTTTTGCCTCTGTGTAAGAAATGACATCCTTTTCCGGCAATAATTTCTCGCATTCATCTATGTACCGAAGAACTCTTGTTACGTCCAGTCCCCAATGAACGGGCTGGTAACGGGTCAAATACTTTCGTGCATTGCCTAACATCCAGCGAGCACCTTTTATATTGCCGTATTCTTGGTGATACAGTCCGACTGACAATTGCAGCAATCCTTGCAAAAACTTGTCTGACTTATCTTCCATCCAGATGTCTTCCAACAGATCATGGCATTCGTAGTATTCTCCATCATTGAATTTTTCAATGAACTGTAAATACTGTTCGGGATACCCCATGGATGCATGCCTCCGTTTCGAACCTTCCGTCTTCATGGTAACACAGATTGGCAGTGACTTTACATCCAAACAAAAACTTCACGGATTAAGACAACGCCCTTCTGTTACAATAATCCTAGAGATAAGCGCACAGTAGAAAGGAATGGATTTTCCGTGGCGAATTTTTTTGAAAACTTCCCCTTATGGGCAGCACTCCTAGCCATAGGGATCGCCCAATTTATCAAAATTCCCCTCCATTTTTTTGCAACAAAAACGTGGCAATGGTCACTGCTCATGAGTACAGGCGGTATGCCCAGCTCCCACTCTTCTGCCGTGACGGCGCTATCCACAGCCGTGGGACTACGTGAGGGCTTCGGCAGTAACATGTTCGCTATTTCCGCTATTCTCGGTGTGATCGTGATGTTTGATGCCGCAGGTGTCCGCCGCCATGCCGGTATGCAAGCCGTTGTCTTAAATAAGCTGGTCGATGAATTCAATCACCTGTTAGAAGGAATGAGGTCATTAAAAGTACGCCCGAACCAGGAAAAAGCGAAAAAATTGAAAGAACTGCTCGGTCATCAACCCATCGAGGTGTTGATCGGCGGTTGGTTAGGCGTCATGATTGCGTTATTGCTCCATCCGTTTTTTTAAAGGAGGGCTCCCATGCGCATTGTTTCCATCTGTCCCAGCAATACCGAAATCCTGTATTATTTAGGCTTGCATGAGCATGTCGTTGGTTTGGATGATCACTCTGACTGGCCACCAGAGTGGCAGCATCTCCCCCGGGTTGGACCCGATTTGACAATCGATATGGACCTGGTCGCTGCTCTCCAACCGGATCTGGTTGTATCGTCACTCTCTGTTCCTGGCATGGAGAAAAATATAGAAGCTCTGCGCGATAGAGACATTCCTCATATCGTCCTGAACCCTTCCCGGATCGGGGAAATCGCTCATGATATCCGACTCGTCGGTGAGGCGACAGGAACACAGAGGCAAGCCAAGCAGCTTGCGGTCCAATTTGACGAAACCATCGAAAGCATTCGGCAAAAAGCCGCGAAATACGCTCAACGCCCGAAGCTGTACTGGGAATGGTGGCCGAATCCCATCTACACACCTGGTCAGGAAAATTGGTTGACCGATGTAAGTGAAATTGCGGGAGCCACCAATATTTTTGCAGATTATCCTGTCGCGAACGTCAAGGCTACCCGGGAAATGGTCATGGAACGCGATCCCGATCATATTTGCGTCGTCTGGTGCGGAGTTGAACTGAAGCGAATCAAGCCTGACATGATCACAAACCGCCCAGAGTGGATGAACATGACCGCGATTCGAAACAATCAGGTCCACTTGTTGGAAGAAGGCCTATATTGCCGCCCTTCTCCTCGCATTTTGGAAGGACTGGAGAAGCTGGTTGATTTGATTCATACATAATGACACAAAAAACGTTCAAAGCATGTGCTTTGAACGTTTTTTCTTTTCTTCTTTCATGCCACCGCTGTGGCATCTATTTGTTTTTGTTTGGTTAGTTGCTATTCAGTTTGTTGTTGCCCGCTGACGGGTTCCGCCATGGCTGCGATTCCTTTTTCATTCAAGCTATTCAGAAAAGCTTCCGTTACTTTGCCTTCGCCTTTTTTTACGATATACACGTCCACCGATTTTTTCCCCCATTGCGAGAATACGTCTTGCTTGGTCTCGAAATACAGGTCAATCTTATGGCCGCGAATCGCTCCACCCTTGTCAGCTACGACGCCATATCCATAACCGGGGATGTACAAAATGGTCCCCAGCGGGAAGACTCGCAGATCAGCTGCAATCGTGGAATAGTCGTCTCTACGTACTTTTACACCTGAATATGTAATGCCATAGGACGGGTGAGATGGATTTTTGCCCGTCGACTCGTATCCAGCATAGTAGCCTGTTGCTACTACACGTACTTTTGGATATTGATCGTGAAATACATCCATTTTATCAATCACTTGAGTAAGAGAACTGGCAGATACCGTCCGTTTTTTGACGACACGCTGCCCCTCTTTCGTTTCCTTGATTCCAAAGGTGGATGAGACACCGTGGTCTCCCACAACATTATAGCTGTATCCATCGCTTGCGAAGGCCGTCAAGACCAGGATGAACAGCGCGACGATACTTACGAACTGCTTCCCATTCATTTCTTGGTAAACCTCCTCTCGTTTCTAGTCATGTCCCGACGAGGAGGAAAGTATACACAAATTTTGGTTGATTACGGAAATATTCAGTCAGTTGCACGCATTTCCAATCAAATTGAAAAAGAAAAACAGGCCCAAAACAAAGGCCTGCTTGCACTTTTTGTTAAAACATCCGATATCCTTTTTTGCGAAGCGTTTGAATGGTCAAGCCACTCGCCACTGTACCTGCCATGCCGCAGCCCAGAATGAGCGAATCCCAAATTCCTGGAACGATTTGTTGATAGACAAGCGCCCCCACAACTACGCCAACGCCGATCACAACTGGAAACCATGTCGTTTTCAAAATCATGTTTAAAATAAACCCAATGCCAAATCCTAGCACGGAGAACAGAACAATGGATACCATAAATTGCATCAAATTCATCGACGAAAAAGACCTCCTGCCACCTTCTCCACCTTTTGCCACTTCTTTTCGCAAATATAGGAAAGACGGGCTATTTTCGGTATTAAGTGTAGCAAAAAAGCAAGGGTGCGGTCAATATGAGAAGCCTATCGTATGTGTTACATGCGAGACAGAAAAAACCGCCGATGCATTCGCTTGAAGTGACCCCATAAAGTTAGACATGTCATTTAATTAGGCGGCTGCTTGGGCATGAGTGCGGTATTGTACCGGGCTCATGCCTTTTAATTT
>NZ_JBIAOR010000016.1:0-123701 GCF_042878995.1 Brevibacillus sp. NPDC003359 | reverse complement strand
AAGGACAAGGGCAGATGACCTTCCCGTGAAACAGGTACGATCGAAGCTCCTGATGTTTCTTGCAAAAAGCTTCCGAGTGCTCCGGATAGTTCTGCAACGGTTGGGTTTTCGAAAAGAGTACGGATAGGTACTTCTCCTGCAAACATGTCACGAAGACGGGAAATGACCCGTGTCGCTAAGAGAGAATGCCCGCCCAACTCGAAGAAGTTGTCCTGAATCCCGACTTTTTCGATACCGAGCACTTGCGACCAGATCGTGGCGACCAGCTCCTCCGTTTGGGTGCGTGGCGCGACATACTCTTGTGCAGAAGCCATTTGCCCCCACTCCGGCTCTGGCAGTTGCTTCCGGTCGATCTTGCCGTTCGGTGTGAGCGGCATAGCGTCCAGCCAAACAAAGACAGATGGAACCATAAACTCCGGCAATTTTGCTTTTGCCCAGACGGCTAAGTCAGACTCCTCTTCCCTACTTTCCTCTTTTGTCGTCACATACGCCGCCAGACGTTTGTCACCCAGCTTGTCTTCTCTTGCCGTCACCACGGCTTCCTTGACAGCCGGATGGGTTCGAAGGACAGCCTCCAACTCTCCCAACTCGATCCGATAGCCGCGAATCTTCACCTGATGGTCAATCCGTCCCAAATACTCGATTTGTCCATCTGGGAGATACCGTACCAAGTCACCGGTGCTGTACATCCGGGCATGCGGGTCAGCGTGGAATGGATTGGACAAGAATCGTTCTGCTGTTAGCTCTGGACGATTCAGGTACCCGCGAGCCAATCCTTCCCCGCCAAGATACAGTTCGCCAGGTAAGCCCAACGGTACTGGTTGCAGGTTGGCATCGAGAATATACGCTTGTGTGTTGGACAAAGGACGACCAATCGTCGGTTCTGTCGTGGCGCCTTTGGTGACCTGTACATACGTGGAGTAGGTCGTATCTTCAGACGGACCATACAGATTCCATACTTTTTCCACATGCTCTAGTGCATATAGACTTTGCGCCAATGTGTTTGGCAGTGGCTCTCCAGCTAGGTTGACCACTCGTACCGTCGACGGGATCGCGTTCATCCGCACCAGTTCTTTTGCCGCAGAGGGAACGGTATTGATTAGTGTCACTTCGTTGACTGCTGGCAGGCTCGGTACATGCAAGGCGTTGTCAGCCAAGATGACTTTCCCGCCGTAGCTTAAGGTCACGAATATTTCATAGACAGACAGATCGAAGCAGATAGAAGTGGAGGCGAGCACCCCACTCATTTCTTCCGCCGAAAAGACGGTTTTCGCCCAAGCAATACAGGCAATAACACTACTGTGCTGGATCGCTACGCCTTTGGGCAGACCTGTTGAGCCAGAGGTGTAAATGACATAGGAAAGGTTAGTTGGTACCACCAAATTTGGCAGATTCTCTTCGCTTTGCTCTGCAATATGTTCCCAGTCACGATCCAGGCAGATCACTTGTGCCCTATGTTCAGGCAGCATGGATAGCAGGCTTCCTTGGGTCAACAGGATCGCCGCTTGCGAATCCTCCAACGTATAGCCGATTCTCTCTTGTGGATAGGCGGGATCAATCGGTACGTACGCGCCGCCAGCTTTGAGAATACCCATCATCGCTACGATCATCTCAGTCGTACGTTCCATGAGAACAGCGACCAAGACCTCTGGGCCGATCCCTTGAGCACGTAGATAGTGAGCCAACTGGTTTGCTCGTCGGTTCAGCTCCGCGTACGTCAGTCTTTCTTCTCCGACGATTAAAGACTCAGCATCCGGTGTAGTTACTACTTGAGCTTCAAACAGCTGGTGCATCACTGCGTCCCGCACATATTCCGTTTCCGTTGCGTTCCATTCCACTAACAGCTTGTGGCGTTCCTTGTCTGTGATGAATGAAATGGCAGAGAGATGATCCGTAGGCTGAGCCATCATTGACTCTAATACTTTGATCAATTGAGCCAATACCTGATCCATGGTGAGCTGCTCGAATCGACTTGTTTCATAAATCAGCTTGAGCAATAGCTCTTCGCCAGGCGCCGCCACCAATGTCAATGGATAGTTCGTCTGCTCAACTGCTTTGATTGCGTTTAGCGACATGTCTGTATTAGACTGTGTTTTTGTACCAGACATGTAGTTCTCGAAAACGAGTATACTGTCAAACAACGCCTGTCCAAGCGGCACTTCGCTCCAGCTTTGAATGTCAACGAGCGGCGTGAACTCGTACTGACGTATCTCACTCTGTTCCTGTTGGATGTTCTTCAGCCAGTCGATCACCGTCATTTGTTCCGAGAAAAGCACGCGAACCGGCAGAGTGTTGATAAACAGCCCCACCATGGAGTCCACTCCACGTAAATCTGTAGGACGTCCCAGATTGGTTGTCCCAAATACCACGTCCGCCTCACCTGCGTAACGACTTAAAATCAACGCCCACGCACCCTGAACCAGCGTATTCAATGTCAGTTGATGCCTACGGGCAAAAGCTTGCAGACTCGCAGTTGTTTCCTTCGATAAAAGAATCATATGATCTGCGTATTCTTTTTGTTGTACAACCCTTCCACCTGGTTTCCCCATGCTAAGAGGAGTGGGTATTCGGAAACCCCGCAGATGATTTCGCCAATACTGCTCTGATGCCTCAAGACTCTGTTGCTTTAACCAGGCAATATAAGATGAAAACGGAGGAGCGACAGGAAGTTTTGCTTCGATACCATCAACAGCTGCCCGATAAAATACCAGCCAATCGTTTAACACGATCGGTGTACTCCAACCATCCAACAACATATGGTGAAAGCTCCAAACGAGCTGGCTGGTTTTCGAATCTAGACGAATCAACGACCAACGCATCAATGGCGGCTGAGCAAGATCAAAGCCTAGCTTCCGATCTTGTTCGAGATAGGTTTGTAAATTCGCTTCTTGCTGTTCTTTCGTTACGTGACTCCAGTCCAATTGTTCGACATGTGCTTTTACTTTTGTATGAACGACCTGATGCGGTTTCTCTAATCCGCTCCATAAGAAGGAGCTTCGGAGGATTGCATGTCGCTCGACAACTCTTTGCCATGCTTCTGAAAACATGTCCACATTCAAATGATCCAAATTCACGACCAGTTGAACGACATAGTCCCCGCCTGCTTGTTCATAAAGAGAGTGGAACAGCATCCCCTCTTGTAACGGGGTGAGCGTGTAAATGCTCTCGATCAGACGATTGTTTCCGATGACCTTGTCGAGGTTTTTTTGGTCCAACTCCGCCAACGGGAAATCGGAAGGTGTATAGCCACCTGCCTCTTCAGAGCGGCAATGGGCAATGATCGCTTGCAATGATTGCACGTAATCACGAGCAAGCTCTTCAATCGTTTGTTGTTCGTACATATCGCCGCTGTACGTCCAGGTCATTTCTAACTGATCTCCCGCCACCATGCTCAGGAAATCCAGTTTATGAAGTCGGGCTTCATCCTTGCTCAGATTTGATACTGACCAGTTCGGTATGATCTGGAACAAGGAAGCATCAGCCGTTTGATCCTGGTCAAATTGTCCTAAATAATTGAAGCTAATCTCAGGTTGCGCATAAGCTTTCAGGGTATTTAACGTTTGTTCATCTTTGCTTACGTAACGATGAATGCCGTAGCCAATCCCTTTATCAGGAATCGTGCGCAATTGTTCTTTGACTGATTTTATCAAGGAACTCCAAGGCGTCTTTGGCTCCATTTCCAGCAAGACCGGGTACATGCTTGTGAACCAGCCTACTGTACGAGAAATGTCCACGCCATCGATGATCTCTTCACGCCCGTGTCCCTCAACTGAAACATAGAGTGTCTTTTGCCCCGTCCAGTTGTTATATGCTCGGACCAACGCACTGAGTAACACATCGTTAATCTGAGTACGGTAAGCGGCTGGTACCTCCTGCAACAAGGCACGAGTCTCGTCCACGCCCAGCTTTACCTTTATTTGTACGGCAAGACCTTCTGTGTTCTTTCCATTAGGATGGTCAACAGGCAGGTTGAGTACATGACTTGTATCCAGATTCGCCCAGTATTCGTCGACTACGCTTTGCTGAGCGTACTGTGTCAACTGTTCCGACCATCGCTTGAAAGAAGTCGTCTTCTGAGGTAAATTCAGCTGTTGCAACCCTGTCAATTGTTGATAGGCCGTTTGCAAGTCTTCCAGAATAATTCGCCAAGAAACACCATCGACAGCGAGATGATGAATCGCAATGAACAGACGCTGTTTGGCCCCGCATTGGAAGTATGCAGCATGAAGCAAAGGTCCTTTTTCGATATCCAGACTTTCTTGTAGCTCGTCTGCGATGGCTTGCATTTGTTCCTCGATTTCCGTTTCAAGTACAGCAGTCAAATCTACAGCCTGAAACACGTCCTCATCCGAAACAACATCATGATATTGCTCCCATTTTCCGTTGACGTTCCGAAAACGCAGGCGCAAGGCATCATGGTGAGCAAGAATCGTCGCAAAAGCTTTTGCCAATAAACTCGCATCTATTTCTTCACGTACAGCAAGCATGACTGATTGATTCCAGTAGTTGACATGGCAAATTTCCTGCTCAAAGAACCACGTCTGAATGGGTGTCAGAGGCAATTCGCCTGTAACAACATCCTGCTCCATATGCACTTGTGGTGCATCCTCAAGAACAAATACACTTGCGGCCAATTCTGCCAATGTTTGAGAGTCAAACAAGTGCTTTGGTGTAAATCGGATACCCGCCTGATTGGCACGCGACACAATCTGAATTGTCAGAATCGAGTCGCCTCCCAGTTCAAAAAAGTTATCGTGAATCCCGATTGACTCTACCCCTAGAACTCCTTGCCAGATTTCGGCCAGCTTGTGTTCTATTTCCGTTTGTGGGGCGACAAAGCTGTCTTCCCATTGAGCTCGCAAGGCATCGGGTGCCGGCAAAGCACGGCGATCTACTTTTCCGTTTGGAGTGAGAGGCAGGGCATCCATCAGTATGATGACAGATGGCACCATGTAGTCTGGAAGTCGATCTTTCAAAGATTGACGCAATTCATTCGTCTGTGCCTCTTCTCCCTCATGAAGCACGGCATAAGCCACCAGTCGTTTCACTCCAGGCGTCAAATCTTCCCTGACGATAACCACTGCTTCTGAAACAGCTGCATGTGCATACAAAGCCGACTCTATTTCCCCCAGCTCAATCCTGAATCCGCGAATGCTTACTTGATCATCGGCGCGTCCAATAAACTCCAAATTGCCATCTACCAAATATCGAACCAAGTCGCCAGTGCGATACATCCGTGCCCCTTCATCTGTAGAGAACGGATTGGGTACAAAACTGGCTTCCGTCAGGTCAGGACGGTTCAGATAGCCGCGTGCCAAGCTTTTCCCCGCGATGTAAAGTTCCCCGACAACTCCTACAGGCACAGGCTTTCTGCTTGCGTCGAGTACATAGACAGATACATTGTCAATGGGACGTCCAATGGAAGGAGCCGCTTCTCGTTCTCCCTGCACAGGCACGATGCCAGCAGTAGCAACGACTGTATTTTCTGTTGGGCCATACTGGTTTACCAGCGTAAACGGTACATTCGCAGACGGATACTGGTGCAACGTATCACCACCCGTCAACATGTAGCGCAATGCTGATTCCGCTGGCCAATTCAAAGTAAGCAGGCTCTCTGCCAAAGGCGTTGGTAAAAAGCTGATCGTGATGCCTGATTCGACTAACCAATTACGCAGTTTTTCTGGTACGAGACGAATCTCTTCCTGTGGCAGGCAAATCGTAGCACCCGCCGTCAAATACGGCCAAATCTCCCACACCGAAGCATCAAAAGCTGTACCAGCTATTTGCGATGCACGGTCCGCAGCGATTACGTTGTACGCTCGCTGATGCCAATTGACTAGATTCAAGAGTGATCCGTGCTCGATCTCCACTCCCTTTGGCGTTCCTGTAGAACCTGACGTATAGATGACATAGGCGAGTTGTTCTGCTTTGGTCGTAACCGCTGGCGCAACCGAACTCATCTTAGCAATTACATGCCAATCTCGATCCAAGCAAAGGAACGTTGCAGCTCCTTCTGGTAATGCACCCACCAACCGCTCTTGGGTTAAGACCAAAGACATCTGTGAGTTCTTGATCATAAAAGCGAGTCGTTCTTGCGGGTAAGCAGGGTCCATCGGCACATAAGCGGCACCTGCTTTGAGAATCGCGAGTTGACCGATCAACATCTCGATGGAACGCTCCACGCAGATTCCTACCAAGTCTTCCGAGCCAATCCCTTGTTTTAGCAAGAGATGAGCGAGCTGATTGGCCTTCGCATCCAGGTCTGCATACGTGATTGCACCTTGCTCGCCTGAGACTGCAATCTGATCAGGCAACTTTTGTGCTATCTGGGCAACACGTTCGTGCACGCAAAGATCGCGGGAATAATCAACCTCAGTATCATTCCAACCGACGAGTAGCTGGTCTCGTTCCACATCACCTAACAGTTCAACTTCCGTTATTTTCTGCGCTGGATTGGTCGCAATAGCTTGCAAAAGATTGCGGAAATGCTCTGCCATGCGCTCAATCGTCGTACGATCAAATAGATCTGTACTGTATTCAAACACACCCTTGAATCCGTTATCCTCGTTTTCAATCATGGTGAGAGTCAAATCAAATTTGGTCGTCTTGTTGAGATTGACTTCATTCGGTGTAATGGATAACGTCTCGCCTTTACGTACACCCGTTGACATTCCCTGTACGGAGAAAAGCACCTGAAATAGCGGCGAGTAGCTGAGACTGCGCTCAATTTGTAATTCATCGATCAATTTTTCAAAAGGAATATCCTGATTTGCAAAAGCATCAAATGCCGTCTCCCGAACACGTCGCAACAGCTCAACGAATGTAGGGTCGTTAGACAGGTCAGTACGAAGAACCAGCATGTTGACAAAGAATCCGATGAGGTATTCTATTTCCTGACGATTCCGTCCCGCAACAGGTGTGCCTATCAGAATATCTGTGGTATGCGTATAGCGGTACATGAAGTGCTTGAATGCCGCTAAGAGCGTCATGAACAGTGTCGCGCCTTCTTGTCGTCCAAGCTCGCGTATTTTTTGCCCCACTTCACTCGGCACGTAGAAAGAATAATTGTCACCGCGATAGCTTTGCACGACTGTCCGTGGACGATCGGTCGGAAGTGGCAAAAGTGGTTCACTCTGGCCCAGCTTCTTTTTCCAATAGCTGAGCTGCTGCTCCCATACATTGTCTTGCCATTTCTCTCGTTGCCAGATTGCGTAATCCCGATATTGAATGGGTAAATCGGCAAGCGGTACTTCTGCTTCTTTGACTAATGCTTCATACACTGCGCTTAGCTCGTTCACCAATACATCCATTGACCAACCGTCTGAGATGATGTGATGCAGATTCATCCAGAGAACGGACTCTTGTTCCTCCAGTCGGATCAACGCTGCCCGCATCAACGGCCATTGATCCAGTTGGAATGGAGTCGCGCCATCTTCTTCCACCATACTCATCCATATAGCGTCTTTTTCCGCTGCTGGCATGTCGCGCAGGTCAGTGACAGGAAGTGACAAATGTACATTTGTATGAATCACTTGAACCGCTCGTCCTTCTACGTCCAAAACCGTTGTTCGAAGTGATTCATGCCGTTGGATGATTTCATTCAAAGCACGTTCCATTACATTCGTATCGACTGCTCCACGTAGATGGAATCCGACCGGAATGTTGTACATGGCACTATTCGGGATAAGCCGATCCAGGAACCATAGACGTTGTTGGGCATAAGACAGTGGTAACTCTTGAGAACTGTCCAATGAAAGCGGTTTGATCGGGCTTTGCTTGATCGGCTCCGCACCTTGGCGAGTGAATTGAATACGTTCAGCCAATTCTGCTACCGTCTGATAGGTAAAAATCTCACGCATCTGAAGCTGAGTCTGAAATAGTTTGGATATACGGGACAGCAATTGTGTGGCTAAAAGCGAATGCCCTCCCAATTCGAAAAAGTTATCGTGGATCCCGACTCGTGATACACCAAGAACCTCCTCCCAAATCCGGGCGAGCAATTCCTCAATTGGATTGCGCGGCGCACTGTACGCGTTGCCTGTTTGCACATTGCCATCTGGGCGTGGCAATGCTTTGCGATCAATTTTGCCGCTCGAGGTCAGAGGGAACTCTTCCATTTGAATGAATTGAGACGGAACCATGTAATCTGGCAGCGTTTGGCGAAGCAGTGTACGTAATGAGGCAACAGTCCACAGCTGATCGGCGATGATATAGGCGCAAAGATACGCTTGATCGTTATGATCTGTGTGTGCCACTACCACTGCATCGCGAATCGATTCTTCTTCGATCAACCGGCTACGAATTTCGTTCAACTCAATCCGAAAGCCACGAATTTTCACTTGATGGTCGATGCGTCCGAGGTATTCGATGTTTCCATCCTTGCGATAACGAGCCAGGTCGCCTGTACGGTACATACGTTTGCCTGCTTCAAACGGATGGGGAACAAAATTTTCGTTCGTCAATTCTTCATTATTTAGATATCCTCTCGCCAATCCAGCTCCGGCAATGCATAATTCACCAGGAACACCGGTCGGCTGTAATTGTCCATATTGATTGACGATATGCATTTGATAGTTGGCCAATGGCTTTCCAATGGGCACAGGATTTTCTATTAAATCTACCGTGAGTGAGTAGCAGGAAGCATAAATGGTAGCTTCTGTCGGACCATAGATGTTCTCCACTTTCACTTCTGGCAATACTTTATATACTTTTGGCGCAAGATCATTCGGCATTGCTTCCCCGGCAGCCATGATGTATCGCAGTCGGTTTCCCTCTTTTCGCCCCTCGAGATACTCGACAAACGGAATGAGCATAGATGGAACAAAATTGACATGCGTTACGTCATCATTTACAATCGTTTCCCAAATTTGAGCAGGTTCTTTCTCCGCGCCAGGTTCGAGAATTACCAGGCTGCCGTTGCCGGGAATCCAACCGAAGATTTCTGCGACAGATACGTCGAAGGTATAGGTCGTTTTTAACAAATACGCATCTTTTTCTTGTAGCGGATATTTCTCTTGCAGTGCGAAGATTTGATTCAATAGACTCGCATGTTCGATCATGACGCCTTTCGGTTTGCCTGTCGAACCCGATGTATAGATGACGTATGCAAGATTACTAGTTTGGGCTACATTTGCAAGATTACCCGGTACTCCCTGATAAAGCTCATCCGCCTCTAAATCAAATATCCGATCAGCAAATTCAATTGTCTCTACATAGCGTTTTTGGGTAAGAAGTAGCACACTGCCGCTATCCTGTAAAATGTATTCGATGCGTTCCTTCGGATGAGCCGGGTCGATTGGTAAATAGGCTCCGCCTGCTTTCAAAATCGCAAGAATTGCAATGATCATCTCCGTTGAGCGTTCTGTGAGCAAGCTGACAATACTTTCAGGTCCTACCCCTTTTGCACGTAAAAATGTAGCAAGTTGATTTGCCTTTTCGTTTAGCTCACGATAAGAAAGCTTTTGCTCTCCCATGACCAGCGCAATAAGGTGTGGTTGTTTCTCTGCACGCTCTTCAAAAATCTGGTGAATCAAATAATCAACAGGATAATTGCGATATGTATCATTAAAAGTATGGAGCTGAAGGTGCTTCTCTTCGGAATTTACCACTTCTAGATTTTTCAGAAGGATATCCGGTGTATTTGTCACTTGGTCCATGATAGTTGTGAGTTGTTGATTGAGGTCTTGGAGTTGATCTTCCGTAAATACGGATGCATTGTATAAATACGTAACAGTGAGGGTATCGTCTGAGGTGACCATTATGTTCAGGTCGTAGTTGGTTTGTTCAAAAGCATGCAGATTTGTGAGAGTGAATTCTTGGTTATATTGGTTCAGACGGGTCAAAAGCTCTGCGCCCATCGGATAGTTTTGGAACAGAATAATATGATCGATCAGTTGTTGATTTTTCTGAATGTCCGCTAGGGAAAGATAATGATATTTTTCCAGCGAGCTCGACTCTTCTTGTACTTGTTTCACCAGATCAGAAAACGTTTGGTTGTCTCTCATCTGAACACGGACAGGTACGGTATTGATGAAAAGTCCAACCATCTGCTCTACGTTCGGGATATCGCTTGGACGGCCAGAGACAACCGATCCGAATACAACGTCATCGATATTGCTTTGGCGCTGCAACATGAGACCCCAGATTGTACGAAAGAGATTGTTTACCGTTACTTGCAATTGTCTTGCGATTTTATTTAAGTGGCTCGTCAACGTCTGACCAATCGTGAAGACCAGCTCTGCTTGATTGTATTTGATTCCGGTACCCTGCTTTTGAATAAATGTGCTCGGCTCATAGCCACTTAAATACCGTGACCAGTTGACTTTTGCCTCTTCTGCATCCTGTTCCTCTAACCAGCTTATGTACTTGCTGTACGGATAAACTTGGCCGAGAATTCCTGGTCGTTCGTCTTTTACTTGTTGATAGATTTGGAAAAAGTCATGTAACACAATCGGAATGCACCAGCCATCGAGCAAAATGTGATGGTGACTCCAGATCAGTGTGTATGCATCAGAAGAGGTTTGGACAAGAGTGAGGCGAATGAGCACATCTTTTGCCAAATCAAAGTTTTTCTGACGTTCTCTTTTAGCAAAGTCCTCCAAAAAGACGGCTTGCTCTTCTTCAGAGAGGTGCGTGATATCTATCACCTGAACGTTTGTCTTTCTTTCCTTAAGTACAATTTGTCGCGGCTTTTGAACCTTCTCAAGGATAAAGACAGTTCGGAGAATATCGTGTCGCTCGATCAGCGCGTTTAAGCTTCGTTCGAGAATAGCTGGATCGATGAGTCCTCTAATGGTAAAGCGCAATTGTTCAAAATAGGACTCTGTTCCTTCGTCCAGGAGGGAATGAAATAACATTCCCTCTTGCATTGGAGATAACGGATATATATTGGCGATCTTTTTACTTGACACGTCTACTCTCCTCCTGAGCTACATTTACTTACAAATCGCCTATCAAGTCCATAATGTCATCGAGTTCTTCCAGAGAGAGCTTCTTGTCCACAAAATCACTCGGTGTTAACTCAGAATCTTTCTTTTGTATACAATGTACAATAATAGCGTTCAAATGAAATTGATAGAGTCCCATGAGCTTGTCTATCGTCGTTTTGTGATACTCATGGCGATTGTAATTCACATAGATAACCAACTCTCCACCGATAATCTTGGCATAGATATCTAACGGGTGCATGCGTTCGGCATGAGGTCCTAGCACTCTACCCTCTGGTAGATTCGATGGCTTGAACAGATCATTGTCCAGATCGGCATCGTACTGTCCCAGATAATTGAACACAACCTCGGGCTGGCGTGTGAAATGGATGTCTCGTTTGTGCTCGGTCTCTGTAAGATGCTTTAAGATGGAATACCCGATTCCTTTATTAGGAATAGCACGCATCATTTCTTTGACCAACTTGATCTGCTCCGCCAATTGGCCCGATTTGGTAGCAGGCAGGACGACTGGGAAAAGTGAAGTGAACCACCCTACCGTACGGGAGATATTCAAGCCTTTGACAATCTCTTCACGTCCATGTCCTTCCAAAAAGACCCTAACATCGTTTGCCCCTGTCCATCCCTGCATCGCCATTCCCAAGGCAGTCAACAGGATCTCTTGCGTTTCCGTTTGGTAGGCGTGATTTGCATAGCCCAATAATTTTTCAGTCTCAATTTTGGAGAAACGAACAGACGCTGTTATCGTCTCAATTTCGGTGTGGTAAATGGTCTCCTGATCCTTTGGCAATGGACGGGTCGGAATGGATTCGACTTTTTTCCAATAAGCTAGTTCGTTTACAAGCTTCTTGCTATTGGCTACGTTTTTTAGCTCTTTCGCCCATTTTTGATAAGAATGTGTTTTTTCCGGTAAAGCAATTGGATTGCCTGAGGCTACTTGTTGATAGGCGATTCGGAAGTCTTCCAGAATGATGCGCCAGGAAACACCGTCAACAACCAGATGGTGAATCGCAAAAAGCAGATGGTCACCTACTCTTGTCTTGAAGAGCGCTACTTGAACCAGCGGTCCCTCCTGTAAATTCATACTGGCTTGCAGGCGGTTTGCTTCTTCTTCCACTTTGTTTCGAGCGTCCAGCTCTTCTGTAAAATCAAACACATGGAATACGAACAGATTACCATCGTCGCCCCGATTAAACTGGACAAATCCCTCATCCGATTCCGTAAAACTCATGCGCAGGGCATCATGATGAAGCACAATCGCATTTAGAGACTCCATCAGTAGTTCGATATGGAAGCCCTCTTGGCTGAAAATCATCATTGCTTGATTCCAGTGATGTCTGCTTGATGTAATCCGTTCAAAGAAGTAGTGCTGGATTGGTGTAAGTATGACAGGCCCTGTTACCAGTCCCTGATGGATAGTAATACTCTCGGAAATGACAAACGGTGCAATTCGTTCGATCGTCGGATATTTAAACAGATGATTGACTGCCATCATGAGATTCATCCGTTGCAGACGAGACGCGATCTGCAAACCCTTGATCGAATCTCCACCAAGCTCGAAAAAGCTGTCTTCAATCCCTACCCTCTCGATGCCAAGTACTTCTCCCCAAATTCCGGCAAGAATCTCTTCCATTTCAGAGCGCGGTGCTACGTATTCCACTTCGCTTCTCACACTTCCATCCGGTTCGGGCAGGGCCTTGCGATCCAACTTACCGTTGGATGTAAGCGGAAACTCCTTCATGAGAACGAAATGGGCAGGTATCATATATTCTGGCAATTCACGGCGAAGCAGATCGCGCAATTGACTGATTGTCCATTCCTTCACGGAAAGCAGATAGGCGCACAAGTATGACTGATTGTTCTGGTCGGTTCGGGCCATAACCACCGCATCATAAATGGACTCTTCCTGAATCAGTTTGCTACGGATTTCATCCAACTCGATGCGGTATCCACGAATTTTTACCTGATGGTCCATCCGCCCGAGATACTCGATATTGCCATCTTCACGATAGCGTGCCAGGTCGCCTGTGCGATAGATACGCTTACCAGCCTCTAATGGATGGGCAACAAATTTTTCCGCTGTCAGCTCTTCGTTATTCAAATATCCTCTCGCCAAGCTGATCCCGGCAATACATAGTTCGCCCGGAACGCCTATTGGCTGCAATTGCCCGTACTGATTGACGATATGCATTCGATAGTTGGGCAGTGGCTTTCCGATGGGGACAGGATTCTCCAGTGAGTCTTTTGCGAGCGAATAGCGGGAAGTATATATTGTCGCTTCTGTTGGCCCGTAGATGTTTTCCAATTTCACCTCCGGCAGTACTTCATATACTTTTGGCACGAGATCATCCGGCATCGCTTCCCCGCAAGCAAGGATGTACCGCAATCGGTTGGCTTCGTTTCGCCCCTCCAGATATTCGACGAACGGAATCAGCATAGATGGCACAAAATTGATGTGGGTTATCCCTTCTTGGACTACCGCTTGCCATATTTCTTTGGGATTCTTTTCCGCCTCTGGCTCGAGAATCACCAATCTGCCATTCCCAGGAATCCACCCGAAAATTTCCGCTACAGAGATATCAAAAATGTAGGTCGTCTTCAGCAGGAATGCATCTTCAGGCATAAGCGGATATTCATCCTGCATGGCATGGAGTACATTGAGCAGCCCACCGTGTTCAATCATCACGCCTTTTGGCTTCCCGGTTGAGCCCGATGTGTACATGACATACACGAGGTCATCCGGCTTGTTAACCAGCGGTAGATTGCTTGTATTTGGGGAAAAGCTACTCTCGCTGTTCAAATCAATAACATCCGCTGTAAAGCTTGCTTTTTCAACGAAACAGGACTGTGCTACCACCATCTTGGCGCCGCTATCTGTGAATATGTAGGAAATTCGGTCAGTTGGACTGTTCGGATCGATCGGCAGATAGGCCCCACCTGCTTTCAACACGGCGAAAATTGCCACTATCATCTCGAAGGATCGTTCCGATATAAGCATCACCAGATCGTCTGGTTTCACCCCTTTTGTACCGAGGGTATGTGCCAGTTGATTTGCTCGTTCGTTCAGCTCTCGATACGTCATACACTGTTCGCGGAGTACCAATGCGATCTTGTCAGGAGTAGCAGTAGCCCATTCTTCTAACAGCTGCATGATCAATTTGCTGGGGTATGTTTTGGATGTATCGTTTACCCCTAGAAACAAATCGAGGCGTTGCGCTTGGGTCATTAGCTCAAACGCTTTAACTTGCTCCTCCAAACCGTGAACAGCTTGCAAAAGGAGATGTTCAAACTGCGCAATCATACGGTGGATCATGCTTTCATCAAACAACAGCGTGTTGTATTCAAAAACAATGTGCAGCTCGTTCTCCCGCTCCACTGTTTCTAGTGTCAGGTCGAACTTGCTAATCCTGTTGTTGATATGACGCATGTGGTTTTCCAGCTCTGTCTCCGGTGAGCTTTGCATCATGAACATCACATCAAACAGGGGATGACGATTCCCGTCGCGTTTTGCTCCAGAGCCTTCGAGAATTTTATCAAAGGGAACGTACTGGTTTTGCAAAGCATACAAAAGCTCTTGCTTAACCTGTTGCAGGTTATGTATAAAGCTTTCTTCATGGTCAATCGAGAGTAGAAGTGGCAAGGTATTAACGAACATCCCAAGTATCTCTCGCGTATCTGGATGCTGTCTTCCATCTGTTACGGTACCTAGTATGACTTGCTTGCTGTCGTTATTCATTTTGGATAGCCAGACAGATACGATGGTGAGCATCAGCATATAGAGGGTTACATCATGTTTTGTTGCCGTGGTCTTGAGCTTTCTAGTGAGTTCTTTGTTTGCGCGATACGTGATAGTCGCTCCATCAAATGTCAGTTGCGGCGGACGTTTTCGTGTAGGAAGTTGGACGACGGGAAGCTCGCCCTCTAGAAGGGGCTTCCAGTAAGCAGCTTGCTGTTTATATTCGTCGCTTGACTGCCACTCATTTTGCCATCGCGCAAACGATTTATAGGTATTCTTTAAAGGGAGAAGCTGCTGTCCTTCGAGTAAAGTCTGTAATTCCCGTAACAAAATCGACTTGGATAAGCCATCCATGAGGATGTGATGGGAATCGAGCCAGAGAACCTGTTTGTCAGGAGTTTCAATTATTCCAGCCCGGAGCAATGGCGCTTTTGCCAAATCGAATGGCTTGATGTGCTCTGCAAGTAGGCCGTGTAGCACCTCTTCTGCACCCGTTTGACAGACAAATGATAGCTCGGCGAACGGAACCATTCGTTTTACGATTTCGTCATGATGCATGTGATACGTGCTTCGTAATCCTTCGTGGCGCATCACCAGCTGCTGCAAGGCCATCTGGATATGCTCCACATCGACGGATTTGGGAAAGTCAATCGTGAATGTCACATTGTATGCGATCGACTCGACATCCTGCTGCTGGATGATGTACATTCGTTTCTCCACCGCGGATGTTTCGTATTCCTGTTGTACGATCAGCTCCTGCAATGGTTGTATGTTCGTCTGCTCTTGCTCTGTGAACAAACGTTTCAATTGGCGAATCGTTGGATGCTTGAAAAGCTGGTCATATCTCAAATCGAACCCGATATTCTTGAACTGGGAAATGAGCTGCATGGCCTTGATCGAGTCCCCACCGCATTCAAGAAAATGGTCGTCGATTCCCACCTGCAAATTTCCTAGCACGCTACTCCACACCTGTGCCAATTGTTGTTCAAGCTCATCAGTGGGCGCGACATAATATTCCCTCAGCAGCTCCTCATCTTCCTGAACATCTGGCAATGCCCGCTTGTCTACCTTTCCATTCGTGGTGAGCGGTAAAGTCTCCATGTGAACAAAGTGCGTCGGGATCATGTATTCAGGAAGATCATTTCCGAGCCATTCCCTCAGCTCGTGAAAAGGGATTTCATCAGGAGCAACATAATAGCTAACTAAGTATTTGCGGCCATCCTCCCGTTCTTTGGCGATAACCGTTGCCATTTCGACCATTGGATGATTCATGAGGAAAGGTTCAATTTCTCCTGGCTCAATCCGATATCCGCGAATTTTTACCAAATTGTCGAGGCGGCCCAAAAACTCGATGTTCCCGTCAGGCAACCAGCGTGCTCTGTCTCCCGTGCGGTACATGCGCTCGCCCGTCTGTGGATGAATGATGTATTTCTCAGCGGTCAAATCTGGTCGGTTCACATATCCTCGTCCCAACCCTTCACCGAGGATAAATACCTCGCCTGCTACCCCAATCGGTTGTAATGCTAGCTTTTCGTCCAAAATGAAGATGTAGGTATGAGCGATAGGCTTGCCAATCGGAATGCTCTGGTATTGCTTGTCCACCTCAAAAATAGTAGCAACAATCGTGCACTCTGTCGGTCCATACATGTTGTAAAGCTTGTAAGCACCGCGCCGATCAACCTTTTTTAGCACATCCCCGCCTGTGAGCATCGCTCGAAAAGACCGATTATCCATCTGCATGAACTGTTCAGCTGCTCCTGTCGGAAAAAAGCTGATCGTAATGCCTTCTTGGTTGCAATAATCATTCAAGGCAATCAGATCATACTTCAGTGCAGAAGGCACGATGTTTAATGATGCGCCCGTGAGCAGGTATGAAAATATATCCAATGCAGACCCATCAAATGAAAAACTGGAATAGACAAGGGTTTTGTCTTCAGGGCTCACTTCAAAGTACTGGCGATGCCATTCGCAAAAATTTACCAAGTTGCGATGCTCGATCATCACGCCTTTGGCCAAACCTGTCGATCCCGATGTATACATGACATAGACGAGATCTGTAGATCGATTGACGTGCGGTAGATTTTCTTTTCTGTCGCTGAAGCTACCAGGGTCACACACGTCGATCACTTCTACTTCGCAGATACTTTTGGCCTTCTCTATAAGGGGAGTCTGTGTCAATAAAACGGAAGCGCCACTATCGTTTAGCATATAAGCAATTCGTTCATCCGGATAATCCAGATCGATAGGGAGATATGCTCCCCCGGCCTTTAGAACAGCGATAATACTCACCAGCATGTCCAGTGATCTATCCATCATGAGCGCCACTTGATCGTCAGGCTTAACTCCTTTGGCACGAAGGTTATGGGCTAACTGATTGGCTCGCTCATTAAGTTGTTTGTATGTCAGAGACTGGTCTTGACATACAGCTGCTAGACTGTCTGGTGACACTTCGACTTGTCGTTCAAACAACTGATGGTAGGTTTTATCGCTGCGGATCTCTACTTGTGTTCGTTCTCCACAAAAACGCTTTAATGCCAGCAGCTCTTTTACGGTGGTCATATTCAGGTTTTTGTAGAAATCACGGTCTTTTTTGTAGTGAATCGTTCCACCAGATGGTTGTGGAAATGGTGTGATCCGCCCACTTACAATATTCTCCCATTCTCGGATGAACAGATCTTCAATCACCTGATTGGCTTTGTTGTAACAATCGATCAGTGTATCTTCGTCATCAAAAGCAATCTCTTCCTGGACAAGGATATTGCCTGTATCTACGTTCTCGTCTATGAGGTGTAGCGTAACCCCTTTTGGTGTTTCATCCCAAATACTCCAGAAAACAGGGTCTCTTCCCTTGTTCCAGGGCAAGAGGGATGTATGTAGATTGATAATGCGCCCTATGAAACAGGAAACGATTTCCTTACCCAGAATATAGCCGTACGCGTAACTGACTATATAGTCAATTTGTTTAAAATATTCTGTTTGTTCCTCCCATCTTTTATTGCACACAATGACTTCGTGGTTCCTTGATTCCAAGTACTGCACAATCTTGTTTTCTTTGCTCATGAATGTTGTTAGGAATAATATTCTCAAAAAAACATCACCAGCATTTCTCATAATTTCGTTGACAAAAAGTTGACTTCGATTGAAAATCGTTTTATATGGAATTTATGCCACATTTTTACTTTTTGTTACATGATTTTACATTTAACTCAAAATTACGGTTTTTTGCAAGTGGTTGTATGTAAATTTTTTATTTTTTCGTTCTCAACAATTAGAGTAAAGAATGCCAAAAGGCATTTCTCTGCTAGTTCTGATGGATGAAAGGAGGTTAGATTGAGGAAATGCAGGTTATACTTGCTAAATATGTCACTGGCAAAAATTTACAATTTTAGACAACTCCAATTTTCAATGCTGCACTTCGTTCAACATGACATTTCGTTCTGATATGAAATTGTCTCTGTGTATTGGGTAAGGGAAAGTTATGTCCTCATCTCAGTATCTCACCTCACCAGACAAGGAATTTCCTTCTCAATCTCCAGTTGTTTCTGCCCATTTTTGTAATAAATTCATCCGTATTTACAAGCTTTCAATATTCTGAATTGGGGAAAAAGTTGATAGATTTGGAGCTACACACTCAGTCGAAGTCACAGAAAAGTCTAGAAAAGGGGATTTTTTATGGAACCTGCAATCGTAATTAAGGATCTCAAAAAATCGTTCGGAGACAAAAAAGTTCTCGATGGCATCTCCCTCACGATTCCCAAAGGTACAATTTTTGGTCTACTTGGACCTAATGGAGCTGGAAAAACAACCTCCCTACGAATCCTGTCCTGCCTCATTGAGCCTACGTCAGGAGAAGTCACCATCCTCGGTCATCAAATCAGCAAGAATAAAGAAGAGATTCGCAAAAAAATTGGTTGTGTAACAGAATCTCCCGGGGTGTATGACAAGCTTTCTCTGATGGACAACCTGGAGTTCTTCGCCTCCTGCTACCAGATTCCCAAAGCCAAGCGTGCTTCACGTATCGAGTATTTGCTTCGCCAGTTCGATTTGTGGGAGAGAAGAAACGATCCTGCCGGCAGATTGTCAAAAGGAATGAAACAAAAACTTTCGATTGTTTGCGCGATTTTACACGACCCAGAAGTGCTTTTCTTAGACGAGGTCACAGCCAATCTCGATCCTGTCAGCACCCGGAAGCTGAAAGATCTGATTCGCGATTGGGCTGCATCTGGAAAAACGATCATCTTTTGTTCACATGTCCTGGCAGAAATTGATGAGTTATGTCATGAATTCGCCATCATTAAGGGTGAGGTGATTCGTTTAACTACCCCACAGAAGTTCCGTGAAGAGTGGACCACCTACAATGTGCTTCTTGACGTAGGATCGGATTCACAAAAGTCGGAACAGATAATAAAAGCCTCCGAGGAAGTTGAGGAGTATAAGCGCACCGAAGATCAGTTCCACCTGAGGGTAGCCAATCCGAAGACCTCGAACCCACAGCTGATCAAAAAGCTGGTCGCAGCCGATATTACCGTCAATTACATAACACCCATCTCCGTGTCACTGGAGGACTCCTATCTCAGCTTGTTGAATCAAGAAAAGGAGGCGATCTAGGATGCCGGGATTTGTTATTCTCCGAGAATGGAAAGAGCTTTTCGCTAACCGCTCTGTATTGATTACGAATCTTGCTGCGCCATTCGTTATATTGGTTGTCGCTCTGATCACAACTGTATTTGCCCAAAACGGTAAGATGGAGTTCATCCTTAACCTGATGAAATTGACCAATCCCCTCCTTAACATGGCAGGTGCAGATGGTCACATTGCCATTGCCCGCTTCTATTTCCTCTTGTTCTTGATCGTACCGGCGATGATCCCCTTAACATTTGCCACGACGAGCATCATCATGGAAAAAATGACAGGAACATTGGAAAGCGTATTGGTCACCCCGATTTCCACCAAGGAGTTTTTGTTTGGTAAGGTCCTAGCTTACTCCTTGCCTTCCATCGCTCTGACCTGGGTTGTCCAGCTAATCTTTCTAGGGTTCATCTTTACAAGCTTTGACAATGCTAGCGAGTATTTTTCCATTGTATTTATTCTCGCGATGATCCTGCTGGTCCCATTTATTTCGATCATCAGCGTATCCCTGAGCGTCATTGTTTCCTCAAAAGTTGACAACGTCGCAGCAGCCCAACAATTTGGTGCCTTACTGGTTCTGCCGATCATCGGACTTGCTGTCAGTCAGGTCATCTTCCTCTCAATGATGAGCAATCCGGTAATCTATCTGGGATTGGTCACGATTTTTGCGGTGGTTGCCCTGATCTTGTTCCAGATTAGTATTAAGCTCTTTGATCGCGAGCATATCATCAGCAAGTGGAAATAACCGAAAGTATTAAAAATAACCACCTTATGAAATCGTTGTTGTCACACGATTCCATAAGGTGGTTTTACTATTTGGGTATTGTTTTTAGCCAATAACCGCTTTAAGGGTTTGGGTCATTGCGTGCCAGTCTTCTTCTTGCATGATCGTATCCAAAGGTCTCTTTAATTCCATTAGTACATCATCTACATAATGCTCACGTCTCATCCCCACGAGGACGCTGTGTACCTCTGGAGTGGCACGCATCGTTCTAATCGCTGCTTGGCTGAGGTTATCTGTTGTCATTAAATGCGGTTTCACCCTCGTCAGCTCATTCGAGATATCCAGTGAACGCTGGTAGTCTTTGGGGGCGTAATAGCTCTGCAAAGCTTCAGCTGTCTCCATGAGAGCTGCCTTGTAGGTATCCAGCCATTGCTGCGTCTGGTCGTCCAAGCCCCCATGTTTTTTAATCGTATTGCGAATATCTTCGATGACTGGCTCAATCAAAAAGCTTCTCACATTTTGCACATTTGTGGAAGAGAATAGCTTTTTCCAGTATTTGCGGAGTGTAGCCCCAGATGATATTTTTTTCTTCAGCTCTTTCACATCTTCTTTCTCCATTTTAAGTAATGGCAAGACGCGATAGACGATCTGTTCCTCTACATCATCTACACGATTCAGACAATCCTTGATTCGACGAGTGGCTTCTTTTTCGTCAATGACCGTGCTCAGATCTAGTTGGATGTTCGTCAGGCGGAAGATTTTTTCCTTCGCTGTCACATCTAGCGTCCGGTTGGTCATTACACCAAGTCCTTTTTCCTTGGCAAATAACAAGGCACTCTTGCCTTGCGCATGGCTTTTTTCCAGCATGGCACCGGATTCGTACATGTTCATTGGAAGCTGGATGACGCGAAAATGGTGATTCGGCGTAATCTTTTCTGCAATTTCCCAGAGGATATCCAGCGCAACAAAATCAAATTCCTTGACATTGCTGACGAACGAATTGGCACTGACTCCATAGCATTGAATCCGACCTGATTCTACTTCTTTCTCCAGATGTCGAAAAGCCTTCTCAATTCGCTCTAATAATTCAACATACGCTTCCTGTTGTTTGATCTTTTTCATTTTTGCCCATAGCAAATACCATTCTGGATTGTGCAGCATGTAGCAATCAATCGTGTCCACCTGCAAGCGCTGCAGGCTGCGTGTCAGCTGGTCTTGAAGGTATTCTGGGTGGATACATATCGACATTCCATCATGTACCGTCGTGAAGTCTTGATACGGTTTGCCTTCCGCTGTCCTCTTCATCGTCTCTTCGGAATCCTCGCCTTGGACGATACCGGCCTTGGACACGATTACAAGCTCTTCCCGCTTTATTTTTTCTTCACTTATCAGCTGCTTCAGCACATGACCGATGACTTTCTCAGCGCTACCATTTGTATACATACTACTAGTATCAATCAGGTTAATTCCTTCGAGCAGTGCCTTACGGAGTGCCTCGTGGTACTGCTCATCCTGTTCATCAATCCGGTACGTTCCGAATCCAACCTGACTGATCCACACATCGAAGCTACCAAATTGCTTATAGAAAAGATGGGTATTGGCCTGTGCTAGGCGCTGTGTCCCCTCTCTTGTTGCTTTTCCTGTCATCATCCTATCCCCCTGTACCCGGCAAGATAATTTTGAAGAGTTGACCCGACAATAGTAAGGACTTGGTCCTGTTGAGAATGGATGAAAAAATGGTCCCCTTCCAGCATATACGTTTGAAAAGAAGCGTTCGTGTGATCTCTCCAGGCTTCGATATGTGTTCCGGTAAAATCCGGGTCCTGCCAACCGCCAATAGCCGTCAGTCCGAACTCCAGCGGTTCCTCGTCTTGATAGCGATACGTTTCGCATATCGTGAAATCGGCCCGCAGCGTAGGGAGAAGCATGTTCAGAATCTCCTTGTCCTCAAAGACTTCCTTTGGCGTGCCATTCATCGTTCGTACGCCCTCCAGAAACTCTTGATCTGGGAGATGATGGATGGCTTCACCCGGATCTGGCAGATGCGGGGCATGGTATCCGGATGCAAACATGTGCTGCGGCTTGAGGTTGTAATGTTTGCGTAAATATCTGGCCAGCTCAAAGCTGACCAGCGTTCCCATGCTATGTCCAAAAAAGGCAAACGGTCGATTCAGATAGGGAAGTAGCGCTTCTGCCAGATCACGAATCATTATAGACAAATCCGTGTAGCAAGGCTCTAAAAAGCGATTACTTCTGCCTGGCAGCTGCACCGGACAAACGCCAATCTGAACGGGCAGCTTTTTTTGCCAATCCCGATAAATACCAGCATGACCACCAGCATAGTGAAAGCAAAATAATAGCACTTCTGCCTCCGCAGTCATTTTTGCAGAGAGTAGCCATCGGTTCTGGGAAACGTACATCTTTTGCATAGGTATCCTCCTCGATATTACTTAGGGAACAATGCGAATTTTTGCACCATCTTTTAATTGTGATTGTCCTTTGATAACTACCTTGTCTCCTGATTTCACTCCGGAGCCGATAAGCGTCTTCTCCGTTCCTTTCGAAGCGATCGAGATTTCCTTCTCAGCTACTCTTTCTCCATTCACGACATAGGCTACCGATTTCCCATTTCGCTCAAGGATGGCATCTGTCGGTATGAGAATACCTGCTTGTCCTTTGATTGAAGACACTTCCGCCTTCATTCCGGGAAGTAGCGTACCTTTTGGATTTGGCACTTCTATTTCCACGGGGAAAAGCTTCGATTGGTCAGAAGCCTTTAGTCCCACGTAGGCAATACTGCCTTTGACCTTGATATTTTGAGATGGAACCTGCAAATCTAGTTGTGTTCCTTTTTGGAAGCTTGCCAACGCTTTTTCTGACACATTCACCTTCACAATCATCGGGTCAAGGTTAATTACCGTTGCAATAGGCTTTTGCAGGTTAATCGTATCGCCTTCTTGGACTTGGATATCGGTGACAATGCCGTCTACTGTTGATTTGATCAGTGTGTTTTCCAACGCGTTTCTGGAAATATCCACTTCAACCTGTCCTTGTTGCACATTTGCTTGCGTGACTCGTCCATTTTTATCGGCTGTATTCACTTGCGTCCGCGCATTAATTAAAGCGGTTTGCGCCTGATCCAGCTGGCTTTGATACTGGTTTTTTGCTTGCAGATATGCGTTTTCTGCATTCTCAAGCTCACTTTTGGACGAAGCTTTCTCTTCAAACAGCTTTTTAGCGCGGTCGTAATTTGCTTGCGCCAACGTCAATCCTTGTGCAATCGTACGCTTGGCATTCGCATAGGTTTGCTCCGCCTGCTTCAGCTGGCTGTTTGCCAATTCGCTGGACGTCCCCATTTTGTTGGAATGCTCTAGATTTGCGTTGGCGACTGCTAATGTCGCCTCAGCATGACGCAGTTTCAATTGCGCTTCGGTTTGATCCAGCTTTCCAATGACTTGCCCTTTTTTTACTGTGTCCCCTTTTTTCACTAGGATTTGCGAGACGGTCCCTGTAGTTTTGCCGTAAATACTCACATCCGTGTTAGCGAATACCTCCGCCAGCAACTTGTCGGATTCTTTGAGTTCTCCATCTATTGCTTCCTCTACTTGAACATCAACGGAATTCTCCACTTTAATGGTTTCAATCTCAGGACTGGACTGGCCTTCGATTTGTGTTCTTCCTTCATTAGAATTGGTCTTTTCTGCGGATTGTGAATTGCATCCCGAGATGATCGTCAAGCTTATAAGACATGCCACACCTGAGTTGATTAGCTTCGTCTTCTTCATTTTTTGTATACTTCCTCCCTCTGCCTTACCCAGACTTTTTCATATCGCGTAAACTTCTCAGCACGGAAATAAACATATCCTCGCTTGGCTCCATCTCCGCTTCTTTGGTATCAGGGGCAAAAAAATCTTTTTTGATCCGATACAATAATTCATACCCGATAGGAACCACGATTAAGGTCAGGATCGTCGAAGTAACGAGTCCACCAATGACCACAATCGCCAAGCTTTTGGTCATCAAGGCTCCTTCAGAAAAGCCGAGGTAAAGCGGCAAGAGAGCGCTGACTGTCGCAACTGCCGTCATAATAATGGGGCGTAGTCGGGTAATGCCAGCTTCGACAACTGCCTCACGCATAGAAGTCCCTTCCAGTCTTCGATGCTGGATATTGTCCACATACACGATTGCATTAGTAACAACGATTCCGACCAGCATCAAAAAGCCGATAAGTGCCGTTATATCGAGTACGGTATCCGAAATGAACAGGCCAAATAATCCGCCGATCGCAGCAAGTGGCAGGGACAGTAGAATCGCGAGCGGAGCCGTAGCATTGCCAAAAGTGATGAGCATGACAATGTATACGATAAAAATCGCTGCACCAATGGCTAAGAGCATATCTTTAAAGCTTTTTTCCATGTCGCTTGAGACACCTTCAGATGACAAGGTAACTCCAGCAGGCAATTTTTCCGCTTGCAACATCGCAAATAGGAAGTTACTCGCTCCTCCTTTGTTATCGCTCGTGATATCTGCTGTAATTTGTACGAATTGTTTTTCGTCCTTGCGCATGATTTGAGATTGAACTTTTTCTTGGTCAATCTCGGCAAAGTCCACCAAACGCACTTGTTGCTTACTTGGCGTTTGAATGTAGATATTGTTCAGTTCCTCTAGCGATTTCGCATGATTTTCACTGAGTCCAAAGAAAAGACTATAGTCTTTGTCGTCGACTTTGATCTTGCCAATTTGGGTATCCGAAACTAGGAGGTTGACCTCTTGAGCCACCTGTACAGGGGAAATTCCCAGTTCCGAGGCTTTGTCTCTATCGACTTTGATGACAACTTCATTTTTGAAATCGTTCAAATTGTCCTTCACGTTGGTCAACAGAGGACTTTCTTTCAAGTTTGATTTGACAATTTCGCTTGCCTCTTTCAATCGATCCAGATCTGGCCCGTACAGGATCACCTTGAACTTGTTGGTCTCGCTGCTACCAGGTTTAGTCAAGGCCATTTCAGATCCTAGTGGAATCATTGGTTTGACGATTCCCTCAAATTTCTTGATGGTTTGATCGAGATTCACATCTGGCCCTATTTTGATTAGTAAGAGGGCTTGGTTCGATTGGCGTATTTCCGCTTCATTTTCAGAGCCAAGATTGATTTCTATGTACTCTACTTCAGGCTGCTCCATCAATTTACTTTCAACCTGGGCAACCGTTTGATCGAGAACATCTAGTTGTGTACCTTTTGGCATAGTTACTTGCGCAAATATGTACTTTGCTTCCGGATCAGGAAACAATCCGTATTTCATATGCGGGAGTAGCGCTAGACTTGCGACAAATAGAACGAGTGACAGAAATCCGATAGCGGGCTTGCGGTTGAGTGACCAGTGAAGTAACTTCCTGTACGTGTCAGACCCTTTTCCATGTTCAAATTCCCTGATATTGTGGTCTTTTAGGATCATCAGCTTGGCTAACAGTGGAACAATCGTCACGGCTACTAATAGTGAGGCAAACAAGGAGCAGACGACGGTTAGTGCAAATGGGCGGAATACTTCTCCGATCATCCCTCCAACAAACACGATGGGTAAAAATACGGCAGTTGTCGTAAAAGTCGATGAGGTAATTGCATGTAGCATTTCGTGGGTGGCAATTTGAATCAAGTTTTCCTTGCGTTCTTTGTTCAATTGCAAGTGGCGGAAAATATTCTCGATGACGACGATACTGTCATCCACAACTCGTCCTACAGCCACTGCCATCCCAAACAGTGTGATCATATTAAGAGTTATGCCCATCCAGGACATGAAGATCAGACTTACTAGGATGGATGTTGGGATAGAGACTAGGACGATGAGGGTTGCCTTTACATGACGCAAAAACAGCAAGATGACTATAGAAGCCATAATAGCTCCGAGCAAGCCTTCCTTGAGCATGCCGTTAATCGAATTCTTGATATCGACAGAAGTGTCATAAATCGTGGTAAAGGTTAAGTCTGGGTACTCTGCTTTTAAAAGGGATAGTTTTTCATTGATGGCATCACCGGTTTCTACCGCATTGGCGTCACGTGTTTTGTAAATATTGATGTTAATTCCATTCTTGCCGTTAAAGCGGCTGATCGAATTAATAACCCGATCAAAATTGACTTCTGCGATCTCGCCAAGCCTGACGTAGGTAAGCCCATTTTTGGGGTCACTTGGGAGAAATATCTTGGTGTTACGAATATCTTCCACATTGAGGTAACGGCTCACCACGCGAATGATGCGTTCTTCCCCATTCTCGGTGATCGCACCGATTGGTAGCGCTACGTGATTGTCAAGTAAAAGCTGTTTCAACTGCAACGGAGAGATTCCGTAGTAGTTTAGCGCATCTACCTTTGGTAGAATTTTCATTTCTTTGAATTGTCCGCCTATTGTTGATACTTTATCAACACTTTCAATACCTTCTAACTCTTTGAGCACTGTTTCTTTCACATCGTTGTCAAAATGATCTAGTCCACTCTCCTTATCCTGTCCTGTCACAAACAGATAATAGACGGGTTGATTGCTGAAGCCCTGAATCATCACTTGCGGTCTACCTACTTTGCTAGGAAGCGCGATACTGGAGATTTTTCTTTCCAGCTCGTCCCTGACAGCTTGTACATCTGAACCAGTCTCCAAGTAGACCTGTAGCGTGGAACTATTGTTACTTGAGTATGACTCTACTGCCTTAACGCCTGTTACATGCCCAATTTCACGTTCCAATGGCTTCGTTACATCATCGAGAACATCTTCTGGTGATGCATCCGGATAAGTAGTATTGACTAGAAGCACAGGGAAAGTGACATCCGGCATGTTCTCTACCTTGAGAGACATGGCGGCAATGATTCCACTGACTACGACAAGCAGGCTCATAATAATAATAGCTGTTGAGTTTCTGAGAGAAAAATTCGTTAGAAAACGCAAGGCATGCCCCCCTTATTCCTAATAAATTCCATTCTCTATATTACGCCTCAATTTTTTAGTATTCAATAAATTTCCATAAAAATTAAAATTTGTTTTTCATTTCGTTTTTTTACAAAACAAAAAGAAGACCAAAAACCACCTTACGACGGGGTTTTTGATCTACTTACTCGAAACATCTCTCAAATTGTCGAACAATTGTATATTTTTTCACACAACGGAATCGTGGTCGAGTACATGATTCGGAAATCTCGCCTCCAAATCAAAAGCATCGAATTTAAACGATACGCTGAACCAACTCCATAACGACATGCTGGAGAAGTTACGTATTCATTTGTTGATGCTTACGTGAAGATTGGGAAGCGCTCTTATTTAATGAAACCATGAAGGATGATATCCCCTATCGCGTGAGCAATCATTGCGTACTCCAGCCCGCGCTTCCAGTAGAGGTAACCGAATAATACTCCAGCCACCCCGTTAAGGGCGATCGTGCGAATGAACAACAGCGGGGTAATCTCACCAAAATAGACAGCTGCCGCTGGGAGATGACCAAGCCCGAATATAAGAGCTGCCCCAATGATGCCTGCCCAGTACATCCAGGGCTTAGGGGATGATTTACGTCCGAATAGCTTGCCCAAAATCCACACGATCATTGTCATCATGAACAAACGAACCATGACTTCCTCGTATACTCCACCTTGAATGGCTGTCAGCATACCTGCCCAAACCGACACTTCTAAGTCTTGGGCCTTTTCCGCCAAGATTGGTAGCAATGGTTGGAAAACGGCGAGTTCCAGTAGGAGGAGAAGAGCTGTTGCTGCAAATCCAAAGATGACTGCTTGAATGATTCCCTTTTTGTTGAAGGATTCTCCACCCGTTTTATATAACCACTTCCGAAGAACAGGGGCATCCAGCCCAACCTTGCCTGCGAAGGTCAATCCAATCCACGAAAACAGAAATGCCATGATGCTTCCCTGCAAGACGAAAATTGCCATTGCAACCGGTATCGGGAGAGGAATCATGGATAATGCATCCCCGCTAATTGCCAGCATATAGGGAATAGCTGAGATAAAACCGATAGCGCTCACCAATGATAACAGAAATGCTATTTTCAAGTTTTTCATTCTACTTTCCCCTTCCTGTTTTTTTGTAATAGTAGTGGCTGCTTCCGATAGAAATCAGAATTGTCACCAATGTAATGATCAACAGCAGGATATAATGAATGGTTGTTGGTAAAAATGAGGTGAGCATGATGAGGATTCCTCCGATGAAGAACACACGGGAACTCAATAGATGGGTATTTTTCCAGACCTCTTCACAAGCAAGTGTCCATGGCGTGCGTATCCCAATCAGATAGTTATGTCGAAAACGAGGCATAAAATTCCCTATCGTTACAAAGAGAATTCCTAAAATAAGCGTAACAAATATCCCAATATTTAACATATATCCATATCCATATGCGATTATCACGCCATGGATGACGAGAAGTACGATCATTAACGTATTCAAGATTGTATCGTGACTGCTTTGGAACTTTTGGTAATACTGTTTTTGACTGCGAACAGCCACGAAAATAAACAGCATCACAACCGGAATAAAGGATACACCCACAAACTTAGGCGCAAAACCATTCGGTTCGCCATTTGGTCCCCAATGAATTACCATCTGATCTGGCATGGAGGGATAACAAATTACGCCCAAGACAACACTGATGAAAAAAAATAACATAGACAAATTGGATTTATTCATGTGATTACCTCACTTTCTAACGGAATTGGATAACCCATTTTAATAAGTCTTGAAAAACGGTCGTATTAAGTGAGTAGTAGATGTTTTGCCCTTTTCGTTCGTCGTAAACCATTTGTGCCTGTTTCAACAAACTGAGGTGGTGGGAGATGCTGGGCTTGGTCATTTGAAAATGGTCCGCTATTTCTCCAGCCGTCATATCTTTCTCTCTCAACAGGTCTAGAATCTTTCTTCTTGTGGGATCAGAAAGTGCCTTAAATGCGTAATTCATTGACATAATCAATCGATCCTACTTTCATACATCATTTTTAGATATTTAGGAATTTATCTAAATATTGCGTTGAGAAATACCTTGTGCCAGCCCGTAAGACACCACTGAATGGAGGGAGTCTTCGGATATTTGTGTAGTGTAGGATTTCTAAAGGTGCATTATGTTGCTTTGTGAATCGCTCATCAATATACTAATTCTACCAAAAATACAAAACACATCCAATCGTTTTTTTTCGTGTTGATGAAAGTTGATGGAAAACACACGTAACGTATTTTATGCTTCATTCACTTAGGAAGCCTTTATTGCACATTACACATGGTACGTAATTCGTCAATGAAATCGAACATAAGCAGCCAGCCATTCCCTCGAATCAGAAAAAAAGCCGAATTACCGTGGGGTAATTCGGCCACCATGTCATAATTGTCAATTGCCATGGTGCTATGATCATTGGACAACTCCCTCACCTATAACACTTCATATCCTATCGGGTAATAAAAGTAACCAGCGAGTGTCCGACTACAATCGAGACCCTCGCTGATTTTTATCGTATGACCTTTTCCACATCGACACGTCCAGAAAAAAAGGTAGCTCCTCCGCCCATGTCCGCGATGCGATCCGGGGTCAGCGCATTTACATAATGCTTTGAGTAAGGAGCATCAGCCCACAAGCCTTGACTGACCACCACTCCCGGTAAAACATTCTCTCCTATCGATACAACCAGCTCGCATTCTCCCCGCTCATTCCATATACGGACCGTATCTCCGTCACTTATTCCTGATGCAGACGCATCTGCCACATTCATATGCAAACGCGGTATTTTCTCCATTTTCTTATGTTTCTCATTATTTGAGAATGTGGAGTTCAAATAATTGTGATTTGGCCCGGGGACAAACATATACGGGAAATTACCATCCGGAACCAAAGGGATATATGTTGGTAACGGAGGAAGTCCTTTTTCCGCCATCGCTTGGGAATATAGCTCAATTTTTCCACTGCGTGTAGGCAGTGGTCTCGAAAAGAAGGATTCTGTCTTCGTTGCTTTGGTATATTTTTTTTCTACCAGAGTCTCAATCGTGATTCCTTCCAAGTGCGGGTTGCCGTGTCCCTCTAACGCCTGCCTGATCATCTCTACATCGCTGTCTCGAAAAACTGACTCATCGTACCCCATTGCAGCGGCCAGCAAGCGAAACACTTCTGTGTTGGATTTACTCTCCTCATACGGGGGAATAACTGGCTGTTGCAGTTGAATGTAATGATGCCAATACGACGTGTAAAAATCCGTATTTTCATAAGAAGACGTCGCTGGCAAAACGATGTCGGCATAGAGAGCCGTCTCCGTCAAAAACAAGTCATGCACGACCGTGAACAGGTCCTCTCTCGCCAAGCCTTGCCGCACTTTGTTTCCTTCTGGTGCAACAATGGCTGGATTGCTCGTATAGACGAAGAGCGATTTCACCGGCGGCTCTGTATCGAGCAACGCTTTTCCAAGTTCATTCATATTGATGACTCTCGTCTGTTTATTTGCCAACAAATCTGGTCGCTGCACGGCAAGCTTGTTGTGCTCCAGGAAACCTTTATTCCCTTTACTGGCTCCACCACCTTTGACGAGCCACTGCCCTGTAAGGGCCGGAAGACAAGCAATCGTCCTTACACACATTCCCCCATTGTCGTGATGCTGAATGCCGTTTCCAATGCGAATAAAGGAGGGGGAAGTGGTGCCATACATTCTCGCCAATTTATAAATATCGTCGACAGGGACACCCGTTATGGCTGATACGGTAGCAGGATAGTACGTGCGTACATGCTCCCTGAGCTCTTCATGACCTACCGTATATTTTCCTATAAAGGCTGAATCTACCAAGCCTTCTGCAAAAAGCACATGCATGATACCCAAGGCCAAAGCCGTGTCTGTTCCGGGTAAAATCGGGATAAACCAATCAGCCCATCGACCCGTCTGATTTTTATGGACATCAATCACGACGATCTTCGCCCCGTTTTTTCGAGCCTGTTCCGCAAACACCACTTGATGCATGTTCGTGCTAACAGTATTAATCCCCCACATGATGAACAGCTTGGAATGAATGGTGTCTTCCGGATCTGTTCCAAAGGCTCCGCCCATCGTGTAGTTGTAGCCGACAGCCCCTGCACTGTTGCATATCGTACGGTCAAGTTGACTGGCCCCCATACGATGGAAAAAACGGCGATCCATTCCTTCCACACTAATCCGCCCCATGTTTCCGTAAAAGCTGTAAGGCAGGATGCTCTCGGGACCGTCTGAGTCGATCAAGGCACGCCAGCGTTCTGTAATAGTGGCGATGGCTTCCTCCCAACTGATTCGGACAAACTCTCCGCTCCCCTTTTTGCCAATGCGCTTCAGCGGGTGCGTGAGTCGCTTGGGATCGTAGATGCGCTCTGTCATGTTACGGACTTTGTTGCAAATATTCCCCTTCGTCACTGGATGGTTCGGATCTCCCTCAATTTTGACGATTTTCCCCTCTTTTTTATGAAGGAGCAGTCCACATTGGTCCGGGCAATCAAGTGAACAGACTGCTGGAAAAACACCGTTCTCCTGGGTCGTATAAGTCATGGAGGTTCCTTCTTTCTCATAACAGTAGCTAGCTTTTATACGACTATTATAATCGATTGAAAAAAGAAGGCACTACCCCTGCGCGAATGAGAAATGATTGATTTTTATATACCAATCGTCTCATTACGAATTCTAATGGTCCGTTCAACTGTGCCCCCCTCATCTGTTCCTCCGTCTGGTACGGAACCATGTTAAAGTCAAAAAAACGTTATGGAATAACATTTCTGTCAAAATACATATAGTATTTTTTGGATTGAGGCGCACCGAGGGCTAAAGCAATGGCAGTGACGGCAGTCCAAGGGACCGAGGACTACGAGATACGTTCGACCAACAGACCGCCCACACCAACTCCAGACTGCCATCGCCAGCTGAAGTACCATACTGTTCAAGCTCAAGCCAAGCACTGTATTCCAGAGAACAATGGCTGCTACTACCAAGGGTACTGGCAATATGAAAAACTCGAGTTCCTTAGGGTACAGGAAAACGAGTTTTTTATTACATCCAAGTCACATTTGGTTGGCGGTACCCCCAAAATACCATTTAGGGTGTGGCCACGTTTGCTACAAGAGGAACTATTCGTAACAAGCGATTTATTACTTCTGATTATCTTCAGGAAGTAGCGAATATTCTAAACCCATAAAACTAGCAACAGAGAGCTTTTCTTCGTTTATGACCTGAAATCGGTAATTAGCAGGAGACAATAGCGCCTGGTTATCAGCTTCCGACAAATTTTCTTTTAGCTTTAGCTGTTGCGAAATCGTATACCGACTCTCTTTACTGTTTAACTCAATTTGAACGAGTGAAGGAGTCTCAGCAAGCAAATTTTTAATTGTCTCGTTACCCGGCATATCTGCAAACGAAAAGTAAATGGGCTTTTCCGTATGCATCATTTTTTCTCTCAAATCGTCCGAAATTAAGATTCGTAACGTGAGTTCTGCTGAATTACCATTTTTTGTTATTTGAAGCACGGATGTTTTCAAATTCTTCCCATGAATTTCTTCGAAATAATCGTAGACGCTTACATATGACTTCTCTTTAGGGACTGTTACTGCCTCGCTACAGCCACTAAGAAGGACTATGAACAGAAGGAGAAGTATATGGAGAGGTCGGATCATAGATCTTTTGATTTTTTACTAGAATACTCTTTGTACGAGTATTTGACGTTTACGTAGTTAGAATCTACTACTCTGCCTTGAAAATATTCGTTTAAGCTTCCAGTTGTTTTTACGGCTTTTGATCCGTATTCAACGGTTGTAATCGTACGCTTTGGTATGACCCAACTGTGGGTTGTTTCTATAATGTCTTCTTCTCCAAATGAAACTTCTGCATTAATCCCCACTTTCCCCTCTATGATCCTCCAGTTGACTTTCGTCTCGGCTTCCACACCTATTTTTCCGGTCAAAAAGGTTTTTCTTGTAACCTTCCTCATAAAGGAATCGTTTTCGCTACTATCATTCTCAATATCAGCTTCATATGATTTTGATTTGTATAGGTCCTTCTTAGACATTTCATACTCTTTGCCAGTCATATCATTGCCTAAGGGACCAATCTTAGATGAATCACTCTTTGTAAGGGCATCTGTAAAATCATACTCTACTGGGTTCTCATATACACGTTCAACGATTTTTAGGTTACCTATTTGAATAGTCTCACCTTGAGATACTGCGAAGACAGAACCAGCTCCAGATACAACTAAACTGCTAAGTAAGAGAGTTGCGAAAGAAAGTTTCTTAATATTCATTTTTATCCTCCTGTTGGTTCAAATAAAACCATATTTTCTCTTTTTTCTTATTTTTGCATCATTCTTGATTGAATTACCAGAATGTACTGATCCAATTGCTGACTTAATTCCACGACTTCATCATCCAACAAATCATTCTTCTCCAAAAACAATTGCACCAGTTGTTCCCGTAATTGTTCCACAATGTTTTTCAAATGATCTACATCGTGATAAGTTCCTCCTTCCCGATCTAAAGATAGCGTGGTACATTTACTTATAGGAGCTGTATCTGCTCCTCCTGCGGGCGTTCCATTAACCTGGCGAATGGGTGGAACGCCCTTTCTATATGCAAATGCTCCTATGTTTATCACCTCCCTTTTTTTTACAATAAATACATTTATAACTATACTGCAATTTCCCAAATTCACTGTTCTTAGAAAAATGGGAAAATAACAAAAGCATCCCTTTTTGTTTGGGATGCTTTTTCGAATCCTTTATCAAACTCTATTTAGCCTCCTACGCCGTGATGATATTGAATGACTGAAGGAGGAGAAACAGCAGAAATAGATGGCGTTTCGCTTCCTATAGAAGCCTGGCCAACACTGGAAAATAGCCCAAAACTCAAAGCCAGTGATAACAAAACAAAAAATCTCTTCATATTCACACTCTCCCTTCTAAAATAGCTTGATAGCGATATTTTTGCTCATTTGTTGCGTGTGGTAAGTGTTTCCAAAACTTTGTGACACAACGTTTAAATCCTTGGTGATAGGTCATTTTGTCAGATAAATCAAGGCACAGGAGTAACTGATCTATCGCTTGTGTCGTGTTTCCTTTGCTAAATTCATATTCAGTCTTTTGATCCCAAAAGTGAAAATTCTGACTGAAATTTATTGGGTTCTGCTGGTCATGAAAGCTAGATAGATTAGCAGAAAAACGATGTAACAGTTCATCTATACAAAAATCATGCTTATTGGCTGCTTCGATGATAGTCAACATGCCGGGGAGAATTTCATTTGGATGTTCCGTTAAGAAATCGGCATACTCTGAGAGGATATTCACGTTTCCCTTCTTCAAGCTAAGTCCATATAAGTTAGCCCTGCCCCAGACATTGAATTTCTTTACTTCTTTATGCCCTATCTCATCTAACAGTTCAAACCAAGTAAGATCAGTATATTCAATCACGTGTTTTTCCGCTTCTTCATATTGTTCTTGCATTGTCAGAGCAACTCCTTTTAACAAGGAGCTTTGGCCATAGTACACAACTAGTTGACGTTCCGTGTGTAACATTTCATCCGTTTTACCGCTCTCTTTCTTGCGTAGTTGATCCTGATAGACTGCAATAGCTAGGGTCCGTAATTCGTCAGCATATTTTTCAACATCTTTCCACTTCTGCAACATGTAGCACGCATTCGCTAGATGTAGCAACGCGTCCAATTGGTGATTTTCGGACAATCTGTTCCGATAGGGTTCAAACCGTATGACCGCTTTCCAGTTGTCTTCAGGACTTGTACCTTGTAACGCACGAAATAACCGATATTGACTTATCAGAAAGTGATCCGAATGACTATCTTTTTCAGTTTCAATCACTAGCTGATAAAAGGGGACTGACATAACCTTTCCACCATTTTGGAATAATTGCTCTGCAACGGTGAAGAGAATGGAAACGTTTTTAGGGTTCTCTAGTAATCTGGAGACAACCACTTCAATACAATCCTGACGCCCAAGCTCGGCACATCGAACCAAATAAGGGATCAAACGTGGCCGTGAGATTTTTTCCTCGGCTATACACTCTTCCTGGTACAACTCGTACAACCAACCAGGAGCCTTTTCAAAGACTTTAGCCAACGTGTCAAGCTGACCAATTGTAATAGCACGAGGTGGATTGCTATTTAGGATCTCACTCAAATGTCCGGGATTAACACCACTCAATTCACCGAGTTTACTAAGTGTATATCCGTTCTCTTTTATATTTCTATCTATTTCAGAGCGTATCGATTTTTGTGTTGTTATTATTGTTTCCATACAAAAAGAAATCCCCCTTAGTCAAGTACATAAGAAATACTCAACTTCCCGTATTTTACAACTGTCATAAGTTTTTGTAAATATTTACCATCGAATCCCCTTGAACTTATTTATGATACCGTCAATTTAATTGCTCACGCATGCAGTTCACTTCCTTCTATGAAATTTCATTCCACATTCATTTGAGTTTTTAGAAAACAATCAAATCAGGTTATTGAAATGTAAAAACTCGGAAATGATAGTAAGTATATTACGTGTATTTTAATTCGCCAAGTATTATGGGTGATTAAAAATTCGCGAACAGTTTAACATATGAGTAAACGAATCAAGGAGAGCTTCCCAGATTTGAAACTAAAAGATGCGCGAATAGACAAGAAATTATCCCAGGAAAAAATAAGCAGGATCATAAACGTATCCTTGAAACATTATCAGAACATAGAATACGGGATTACCGTTCCCTCTGTGACGATTGCGCTACATATTTGCGAAGTTCTCAACATCGATCCAAGAGACGTTGACGAGTGGAAAGACAGACGTATACCTGACTAAGAGCGGTTTCCTATGAGAAATGCAAAATTCAACCCTAAGGTTAAATAAGCAAAAAAGCCGGATTACCGTGGGGTAATTCGGCTTTTTAATTATCGAGAGTTCTGTTCACGGACATATTTTTCAAGCAAAGCAATCATTTGTGGATTTCCCCTCCTTCTTGCTTCCTCCAACAGAGTCATATAAGTGGATGGGTAATCTGGGCCGTAAGGAGTCGAAAGATTCGGATTTGCTCCGTGATCCAATAAGAACTTTGCTATGTCTACTCTATCATCCTGTATTACTCGCATTAATGGTGATCGATAGTTCTGGTAATTTAAATCAGGCTTAGCACCAGACTTTTGAACTCGGCCACCATGTTTTTCTTGGTAGATCCCCGAAAAAACAGTTCAGTTACCACTCGTTGGGTGTCTTTGAAAGTAACTTTCCTTAATAAGGTTAAGATGGCCACGCTTTAGCTCTCCCTTTTATCTAACGAAGCGTTACGTCCATTCATTACCACAGTTTCACGCGAAGTCGACGGATATAATTATTCTTGGTGATAATTATGTTTCTTGAACCTATGTTACTAGATCAACGAGACAACCTCTTTTAATTGAAAATGTTTTTCAATTAAATACAAACAGAAAACTATGCCACCAAATGAAAAGGCGACCCCTTCTCGCATCGAGCATGAGGTCGCCTTTTTCTATTTTCTTATCGTTTTGCTACGACAATGACGTAGACAAGGCCTTGATCATTTGTCCACAAATCCACTTTGTCCTTGGAGGAAAGATCTCTTTCTTTCAAGTCATTACCGTTGTAGTATTTGATCTTCGCGTCTTCCGTCATCTTCAAGCTCGTCGACACGTCATTGAAGAATACGTACTTATCTTTGTTCACACGGGATTCAATTCCGATGAAGCTCACGTTTTCCTTCGCAAGTTTTCCACTGACAGATGCGGCAATGACATCGCCGTCACGATCAAGGGTCAACGTCACGTATTCAAATTGATCGACGTCTTCAATCGCGTCCTCATCTGTTACATCGTACGTCTTGCCGTTCACCTCTACTTTCGCAGAAGTGACCTTGCCGTCATCGTTACGAACCTCAACAGAGTCAACCACGCCGCTTACTTTCTTAGGCGCACCTGTGATGGCTTTTACTTTGCCAGCGTTGTTGAGTGTCAGTGTGTATTCTTTGTCGTTGGATGCTGCATCGCTGTCAATCGTGACGCCGGACAAGAGCTCATACACTTTACCGTTCACGGTAATTTTGGAACCGGATTTTTTCGTCACGTATCCTTTTACGGTTTGCTTTTCCAAAGTCAGCTCCACAATATCATTCGTGCCAACGTTGTATTTCCATGTAAGGATACGGTGGTCATTAAACTGATCTGTTTTAATCGTTGTAGGAGATACGGAGCTGCCATCGACAGTCAGCTTCGCGTTGGTCAAGATGTCGTAGGTTTTCCCGTCGATTTTCACAGTTGCCAGTTTTCCTGCTTGATACGCGGTCGTGTTTGAGATCAGCTTGTTAGTCGCTGCACCTACACCCTGCTCTACTTTGATCAGATTTCCATTCTTGTCAAACGTAAGGACTGCAATTTGGCCGCTCGTCAACTCATCCAACTCATCTACTTCGTCTTCATCTACGAACAACTCGGTATCTTCATGCACCTCGTAATTGACGCTGCCAACGCGAATCAGGTTTTTGTTTGTATCAACGGTAATCGTATCCGTGAAGCTCAGCTTCGTGTAAACAAGCTCAGATACTTTGCCGTCCACATCGAGTGTCAGCTCGACCAAGTCATCTTTTTCGATATCAGAGAACGAAGCACTTGTTGCTTTCGCCTCTGGATGAGCCTTGCCTTTGATCGTTGCTTTGGAATCCAGAACATAGGTCGTGCCGTCAACTCTCAGCTCTTTCTTCGAGTTGGAGCCGCTCACGGAAGATACTTTCTCTACAATTCCTTTTGTCGTGTTGTCGCTAATCGTGATGGACTTGATCTTGCCATTGTCGCCAACGACTGCCACGAACTTTTGGCCGATGTGAGAACGGCTTACATTTACGTGATCTTCTACTTCCAAAACGACTTCTCTTCCATTGACGATGGCCTTGAATTTGTTTTCATCGCCTACAGCTGTTGTAAAATTAAGGCCAGTCTTCACGATCCCTTCGACGATTTCAGAGTCAGAAGTAACAACGGTGAGGAAAGCCACTCGGCCGTTTTTCGCGATGTATTCTACCTGCGCCCCTACGACCAGATTGCCGTATACTTGCGCGGAATCAGCTATTTCGATTTCTTTGTTTTGTCCGACGAGTTTCAGCTTTTTGTCGGACTTGTCATACGAAGCGATTGCTCCTTTTACTACTGGCAGCTTCTGAACGGTTCCTTTTGCATTGCCATCTTTGTCGTAATAAGCACCGTTTGCGTATACAGGCGTTTCCATGAACTTATCTGTATACTTTGCCACAATATCACGCGGAGCTGCTGCTGTCGGTGTTTCTTTTGCATCGTAGATACCTGCTCTGTCTGCTTCCAGCAAGTACGGGATGTACCACTCGCTTGAAGCTGATGGACGGACGTCGATCTTCAAGCCTTGAACGTATACGGTCAGTGCTTCCGCAATTTTTACGTTGTTGTTCGGTTTGAAGGTGCCATCGGGATATCCCTTGATAATGCCTTGCGATACAGCCAGATTGATATAACCTGTTGCCCAGTGATCTGCAGGCAGGTCTTTAAACACTGTCTTTCCTTGCAAGAGCTTTGCTTGCGCATCTGTGTACCCGAGTGCCAGCACAGCAACTTTGGCGAACTCCGCTCTCGTCACTTCTTTATTCGGCTTGAACGTGCCATCGGTATACCCTTTTAACACACCCGCGTAATTCAATGTCAGAATCGCGTCTTTATTCACGTTTCCTCCGATGTCGGAGAATGGCAGTGCCGTAGCAGCCAATCCGGTACCCGGCAACGCAAGCGATCCAGCCAGAACAGCTGTCGCCAATAATTTTTTGAAATCCTTACTTGCTCGATTCTTTGCTTTTTGCAAAATAAACCCCTCCATCAATGTAGCAGTTTTATCAGTTCATTCTCTCCAGCAGACACTCCCATTTGAAGAAATGATGGAATAGCCCACAGTAGAACTGTTTTCTTCGGCCGAATGCTCTTTTTAGACGACAACATTTTCAAAAAAGTTTCAAAGATTGTTCACGGTAAATGATTCCACTGGTCTTCAAACCTTGATTTGTAGAGGGTTCACGATATTTCGCAGAACGTAAAAAAACCACCTGAGATCTCAGGTGGTTTTACGTTTCATTCCAGCAGGAAATGCTATAAGCCAGGTTCTGTCTCTCCCGTGCTTCAAGCGGGGCAATCCCTCGCACCAAGAGCGGTAGCCATCTATCTATGGCATCCGAAGATACCATCCGTCCTTTCCGTTTGATTCCTTCAGGACGGTTCCCCTACCTAATTTGGGTTTCTCGCTCGCAGGGTTTACCGCGTTCCATCTTTTCTGTCGCCAGAAAAGCTACGTTTCTGTGGCACTTTCAGTGTACTCGGGCCTCAGAGAGAGCCCTTTCCACGCCGTCAGCGAGACTCACGCCTCACTGCCCTGGCTTGCACCAGGTACGAACACTCCAGGCATCTCAGCCTGGGCGAGCCTGGACTTTCCTCTACCGCCAATCGCCGAAACGATTGCGGCAGCGACTACCCACATTTCCTGCACATCAGAATCAGTAACATTTACTTTACCACATGCCTCATACATGGTCAACAAGCAGGATTTGGAAGGTCTATTTGTAGTACAATAGAAATGGCTACGAGGAGGTATGACTATGATAACCATTACTCCAACTGCGGCAGCGCGTCTTGCACAAATGATCGCGGAAGAATCGGATGCTGAACAGCTCGGTATCAGACTCGTCCCGACTACAACGGGATGTGGCAGCTATACATATAGCATCGCCATCACAGAAGCGGAAAAACAGGATCTCGACCAAGAAATAAGTGGGATTCGCTACTTTTATCAAACGCATGAGATAGACAAGCTTTCCGGGACGGTCATCGACTGCGATCCTGCTACTGGCCGCTTTTCTATTTTCCACCCGCGCCCGATGCAAACACATTGTTCGCTTACTCATTGATTAGGAGGTTACTATGCTGCTGCTATCATTTGAAAACATCAAACCAAAGATTCACCCTACTGTTTTCCTGGCAAAAGGCTCTGTCGTTTCTGGCGATGTCGAAATCGGCGAGGATTCTTCTATTTGGTACAACACAGTGATCCGTGGGGACATCGCTCCGACTGTCATTGGAAAACGCGTCAGTGTGCAAGATAACAGCACCCTGCATCAAAGCCCGAACAACCCGTTAATCCTCGAAGACGAGGTGACCGTTGGACATAACGCTGTTTTACATAGCTGCATCGTACGTCGCGGCGCATTGATCGGAATGGGCGCGATTGTTTTGGATCGTGCAGAAATCGGGGAAGAAGCGATGGTTGCTGCCGGTGCACTCGTTCCTCCAGGCATGAAGGTGCCACCTCGCTCGCTTGTTGTCGGCAATCCAGCAAAGGTAAAACGCGAACTCAACGAGGCAGACTTGAAAGAATTCGTACGCATTCGCCAATCGTATGTGGATAAAGGAAAGACGTATCGACAACTGGAAGAAAGCCCGCTAGAACGGGAGTAGGAAAAAAGGAAAAGGGAGGTCGAGGGTGCATATGCCCTTCTATCCTCCCTGTTTTTTATTACCAAAATACTTTCCAGTCTTCAATGACGCAACCAACCTGTGCATGGAACAAAAAAAAATCGGCGTATCCATAGTGGAAACACCGATTTTTCCTTACGATGCATTCTGCAAACGATCCACCTCGCGAATGTGCTCAAAAAGCATATACGAACGGATCGCTGTCTCTAAATGAAGCCGATCTGGTTCTTTGGTGGTGCTGTATTTTTGAAAGAAAGCCGATAGCTTGTAAAGAAAACCAAAATATTTCCGCACGTAGCGATCCCCGATCATGCCAACGAGCAGTCCCGCTACCCCGCAAGCGACGCTCCACTCCAACGGTAAAAAGAATACAGACAAGATGAACCCCGTAAAAAACCATACAACCAGATTCGTCGAGCATCCGTCATTCACGATATTTGCCCGTTGAATTTCTTTTAGTGCTGCTAACGACGTCTTACCCCCATAGCTAAACACTTTATGCTCCGCACCGTGAAATTTTTTCATCATTTTCGGAAAAACGAAGTGAAAGCCAGCGATGTATACAGCTACCCACATCGGATCAATGACGGCCCAGTCAGGTTTCACGATCGCTGCCAGTACATAACAAGCAAGCAGGAGGTGAAACAATTGATAGTACCACGGAAAGGAGAAAAATATTCGATACCAGAGCTTCCCTATCGTTTTCAATGTGATTTTTTCCGCCCACATATGAATCACGCCGTCTTTCACTTCTGCGCAAGCAAGCACATTTCGGTCATGAAAAAGCACACCGCGTCCAAAAGACATCCCCATAATCATCTCGTTAACTATTCTCCTTCCGCCCTAATGTCGTTATAATAGGTTGAGTTGTACCCAGAATGAAGGAGGTTTCCACAATTGATCCGCATGGTTCCAAACACACCATTAACACCTTTACACGATCCATGGGAGCCGTTGTTCAATGCGACACCCCCCGCCTATAAACTTACCAGCGTCGAGTTTACTGTAACGAATCTGTGCAATCTCCGCTGTGAGCATTGCGCAGTTGGTGATACATTGCGATACAAAGACGATCCCGCTCTTCCTGTCGATCTCATACTCCGTCGTCTCGATGAAGCAAAAGATCTGCTTACTATCAGTATAACAGGCGGAGAACCGATGTACAGCGAGCGCACCGTGAAAACTGTGATCGGGCCCATTTTACAATATGCAGCAGAACGAGGACTGCGGACACAAATCAACTCCAACATGTCCATGCCGTTTTCTCGGTATGAGTTGGTCCTGCCCTACCTCGACGTCATGCATATTTCGTGGAACTGGTCTACTCCCGAAGAATTCCATGATATTGTTTACGCAAAAGCACGGCAGCCGGTTTCAATGAAAAGAGCGGAAGCACAGTTTCATGAGATGATCGAAAATACGCGCAAGCTCTCGGAAGCAGGTGTATTTGTCTCAGCCGAAACGATGCTGAATCATCGCACCTGGACAAAGCTCGATGCCCTCCACCGTCAGATTCAGGAGATGGGAAGCAAGCGACATGAGGTGCACCCAATGTATGCGAGTGATTTTGCCCGTGATCTGGATGTGCTTTCACTCGATGAGCTTCGTCAAGCCATTCATCGGATGCTCGATGTGCGCAATGAAGATTTGTGGATGCTTTTCGGGACGCTTCCGTTTTTCGCTTGTAGTCCTGAAGCAGCAGACAGGGAGTTGATCAACAGACTACGGTCTGCGAAAAATGTGACGACTCGCAATGATCCAGATGGTCGAAATCGTCTTAACATCAACATTTTTACAGGCGATGTCATCGTGACTGATTTCGGAGATGTAGAGCCATTGGGCAATATTCAAACCAATCAGCTCCAGTCGATGTTTGAAAAATGGCAAGAACACACGCTGAATCAGAAAATCAATTGCTTCTGCCCTGCTGCTGCATGTGCTGGACCTAACCTGCTCGTTGCTAATACTTACTATCAGGAGACTGATTTCACTCTGCGCAAAGCACTCGTCTAATTGGGCACACTAGGGCGTGAGGTGATCTACCATGAGCAGACGCAAACGCCCTCTCGTTCCCGAGGCGAGGAAAGGACTGGACGCCTTAAAAGCACAGGTTGCCCACGTTACTGACCCCGCCCAGGCCAAATTCGAGGCCGCAGAAGAAATTCATGTTCCGTTGCACCCCGGCTACAATGGGCAGCTAACCTCTCACGATGCCGGTCGAATCGGAGGACGATTGGGCGGCAGTATGGTCAGAGAGATGGTTCGAATGGCGATGGAAGGCATGAATAAAAAACCGTGATCCTATTGTTTGGGAACCCCGCTATTTGTTGAATGCGAATGGCGGGGTTCTTTGTCGAGCAATCGAGTATTGCCCAGTAGGAAACTGGCTATCAAGCTGATTCCAATCAGAATCAAACCAGTGACAAAGACACCGTGCAAAGCTTCACTAAACACCATTCCTGCCTGCATCCGCCATTCTACTATGGTCCCAAGCACACTGACTCCAATCGTCCCCCCAATGGAACGAAACAATTGCGATGTCGACATGGCGACGCCCCGATCTTGTGGTTTTACAGCGCATTGTGCTGCGGTACCCAGTGCCGGATAGATTGCCCCCATGCCTAGACCTGTGACAATCATGTAGATGACGAGCTGTGTGTTGGTTGTTTCTACATTAATCGTGGTGAGAAGGAAAAAGCCTGTCGCCATGATGAGTAAGCTGGGAATCAGAATTGCCCGAAAGGAAGCTTTTTCCATCCATCTTCCCCCAACCGTCGAAGAAATCGCTGCGGACAGCATGAGTGGCACTAAAAGGAATCCAGCTTCTGAAGGGCTCGCACCGAGTACCCCTTGGACGAACAGAGGGATGTATGCGATTGCACCGAACAAAGCGGCACTCACAAAGAATCCTACGAGATTGCCATATCCAATTGCCGGGATGCGAAATAGGGAAAGCGGAAGCAGGGGTTCCTTTGCTTTGGTTTCAATCCAGATGAACAAACCGAGAAGTAAGATACCCACTCCCCCTAACCCGATCTTGTATTCCCTCCCCTCCATAACAAGGGACAGCAGGATGAGAATGATGGCTGCACTCAAGCTAGTCGCCCCATACCAATCAATCACAGGCTTTTTATCGTAGTGCCGCTGATCACGAAAGGCTAGAGCAATGATCGAAAAGGCAGCGATACCGATAGGAAGGTTTATAAAGAAGATCCATCCCCATGGCAGATGCTCCACGAGCATTCCTCCCAACGAGGGACCGAGTATACTCGTCATGGCAAAGACGGCTCCGAAAAGGCCTTGAAATTTGCCTCTCTTTTCGGGTGGATACAGTTCACCCACAATGATGAATGCAACCGGCATTAATGCCCCAGCGCCCAACCCTTGAACTCCTCTCGCTACAATAAGACTCGTTATGGAATTTGCCATGCCACACAGGAGAGATCCCACGAGAAACAGAAACAATCCCATCAAATACATTTTTCTCGGTCCAAACAAGTCCGCCATTTTCCCATAGATGGGCATGCTCGTGGTCGATGTGAGCATATAAATGGCGAACACCCAGCTATAAAGAGATAGACCTCCCAGCTCTTTGGTAATTGTCGGCATGGCTGTTGATACAATCGTCTGATCCAACGATGACAAGATTAGCCCCATCAGCACTCCACCCGTAACTAATCCTACGCGGCGCTTTTCCTTTTCCTTTTCCATCTCCATCCCACTCCCTTTTTGAAGTCAGTTAATAACTGCTCCAAAAATATAAGGGAAATTTTAGAAAAAGAGTAGACTTTTTCTTTCTGATGAGTTATTCTGATGATAGAGTCTGCCCCTAAGAACCACTAATAAATCACAAATAAAAACCGCCTCCATTACGGACGCGGTTTTTTTGTTATGCCATTCCTCTCGCCATTCATCTGAGCTTGTCGAGCTTTTTGGCACTTGCCTTTCGAGGTCCAAGCATCGCTTTTCCTATGTCGCCCACTTTGTTGACAGAGTCAAAAACTTGGTCGATGACATCCACCAGTTCCCGAATCTGCACCACTTTTCCATAGACGCCCATGAAATGGTGTCGAACGTTTTTTCCATTTAACCCTAGCATGGCCGCACCTCCTCTTAATCCTCTCGTATCAGTTTATGCAGGATCGGGCGAAGAGGAAATTGCGAAGTTTGGAAAATTATTCTGACCTCTATCCCAACGTCTTAGCTTGGACGGGGTGTACCAGGCGGACGCGGGCGAGGAGGGGGTGTTGGCGTAATGGCTCGCTCCAATCGAGTGACACGGTTTTCCAATCGATCTACGCGGTTATCTAGTCTGCGAAAGTCTTCCCGAAGCGCATCCACTCGCCTTTCCACACGATCCAAGCGACGATCGACATCCCCACCAGGAGCTGGGGTTGGGGTTGGGGTAATTGGGATGTACAAATTTTGTCCAACGTAAATGTAGTAGGGATATGCGACATTATTCACGCGGATCAATTCCTGAACGGATACACCAAAACGAGCAGCGATGCTGTTCAGCGTATCTCCGGCACGGACTACATAGTTCACGAATCTCACTCCTTTTATCTGTGATCATTCGTTATTAACCTATGCCCGCCTTGATACACGCGCAATAAACGAATACCCATTTTGGCAAAGAATAGTCAAACACCCAGTACAAACGCCGTTACAAACCTGAATCAGTAAGGCTCAGCCCCATCAACACTTTGAAAAGACTGTCACACCCTCAAGAAACACTTCTTCCACTTGCTTCAATGACTCTATTTCTTGTAAAGGATCACCTTTTACCACAAGCAGATCAGCGAAATACCCTGGCGCTAACTTACCGATCTTGCTTCCTTGATCCAGCACCTCAGCAGCGTTTTGAGTAGCAGCCTGGATCGCACGAATTGGCTCCATCCCCAGCTCCACCATCAGCTTGATCTCTTCTGCAACTGGTGTAATCGGATAGCCTTCCAATACGATATCCGTACCCGTAGCGATCTTTACGCCTGTATTTATCAATTGTACGAAGTTCTCGCGGTACGCCTTTTCCGATTCGATGAAAAAGGCTCCCTGTTCGACAAGCCCTTCGCTCAATATGCCTTGATTCGCCTGTTGTTGCTCATTCCAAATACGTTTGTAATAATCAGCAATTTGGAAAAAGGTGACCATGGTCGGTACCCATACCAGTCCTTTTTGTTTCATCTGTTCTGCCTGTTCGACGGTCATAAACGTCGCATGCTCGATCGTATCAAATCCCGCATCAATCGCCATCTGAATCGCAGGTTGGAGCGAGGCATGCACACAGCATTTCCGTCCCAAACGATGAGATTCATCAACCGCCGCATCCAGCTCCTCTTGTGTGAACTCCGGCGTTGGTGTACGGTGACTCGTCATGACCTTGATCCAGTCTGCTCCTGCTCTCACTTGTTCACGCACGGCTGTGCGCACTTCCCACGGACCATTTGCTTCTCGCAAGGCACCCTCTAATTGCCAACCGTGCCCCCCGGTCATAATAATCCCTTGGTTGACCTGAAAAAGACGAGGAGAAACAATGAACTTGTTCTTGGCTGCCAGCTTCAGCGTACTGCACAATCCATCTGGTGCTGCTACATCGCGGATCGTCGTGACCCCCAAGGAAAGTACCTCTTTCAAATTCGCTGTTGCAAGTAAAGCCACAAGTCCATCGTTGTTGCGGTACTCAGCGGAGTCTGGTTTACTCCACCAATACCCGATATGAACATGTAAATCGATCAAACCTGGTAAAATGGAGCATCCGCTGTACCGCTTTACCTCTCCTTCCGAAATGGAATCCGTAAGCTCCGATTCTGTCCCCACTGCTACAATCTTTCCTCGCTCATCAATCCCAACAGCACCTTGTTCGATTACATGCTCTCCATCTCCGATAATGACGCGATCAGCAATCAACCACTTCATTCCTGTCCCCCCTGTCAAAAATGAAAATCCATCTGCCCGCAATCCTGGTTAGTCCCTCGAAAGTTCATCATGCATCCAACTATTTCCTTCTTGTTTCTTGGCCTCGTGAAAAATAAAAAACCTCCGGCCACACACCTGAGTGCGCCAGAGGTTTTCCATTTATATCTTATTTAAATACGGGTGCAGCAAATTGAGCCAGTCTTTCTGCGGACGTTTTCTCTACATCCGCATGCAAGCTGTTGCCATGTGCATCCATTGTTACGATTGCAGCGAAGCCTTCCACTTGCAAATGCCACATTGCTTCTGGAATACCGAATTCCATGAAGTCAACACCATTTACTTTTTTGATGCAACGTGCATAGTATTGCGCAGCTCCACCAATTGCATTCAAGTATACAGCGCCATGCTCATTCAATGCTTTCAGTGTTTTCGCACCCATTCCGCCTTTTCCGATAACGGCACGGATTCCGAATTTCTTGATGATTTCGCCTTGGTATGGCTCCTCGCGGATGGAAGTTGTCGGACCAGCCGCTTTTACATGCCACTCGCCCTCTTTATCCTTCAGCATAACAGGACCGCAGTGGTAGATGATCCCACCATTCATGTCCACTGGACAGTCATGATCCATCAGGTAGCTATGCAGGGCGTCGCGTCCTGTGTGCATTTCCCCGTTGATGATCACCACATCGCCCACTTTCAGGCTACGGATTTGTTCTTCCGTAATCGGCGCCTGCAGTACGACTTCACGAGGCTCATCGTCTGTTTCGTCCGAAGCTGCTACTGGCGTCAAGTCCATCGCTACTTCTTCATCTTTATACAGATAACGCAGGATTTCACCAGTCTCAGGATTCAGGCGAACACCTTGACGGCGGAATGCCCAGCAGTTATACGCAACGGATACGAAAAAGCTTGCTGGCAGGCGGTTTTCCACGCCGATTTTACAGCCGAGCAGAGTCGCGTTACCACCAAAGCCCATGGTTCCGATTCCGAGTTGGTTTGCAGTTTCCATGATGTAGTCTTCCAAGGCAGCCAAATCAGCATTTGGATTGACATCATTTACTTTGCGGAACAATTGATGCTTCGCCAGTGCATAACCGGATGTGCGATCGCCACCGATTCCTACACCGATGAAGCCGGCACTACAGCCTTGTCCTTGCGCTTGGTATACTGCGTGCAGAATGCACTTGCGAATGCCATCCAGGTTACGGCCCACTTTGCCCAGGCCTTCGAGCTCACAGGGCAGGGAGTATTGGATGTTCTTGTTCTCACAGCCGCCACCTTTGAGAATCAGCTTGATTTCGATTTCATTCTCTTCCCATTGCTCGAAGTGAATGACTGGCGTACCTGGTCCGAGGTTGTCCCCTGTGTTTTCACCCGTCAAGGAATCTACAGAGTTGGAACGCAGCTTACCTGTTTTGGTTGCTTCTGCAATCATTTCCTTGATTGCTTGTTTAATGATCAACTGGTTGACTCCAACCGGAGTTTTTACTTCGAATGTAGGCATCCCTGTATCTTGACAGATCGGAGAAACATTTTCTTCTGCCATGACGACGTTTTGCGCGATCGTAGACAAAGACAGCGCTGCACGCGTGCCAAGATCCTCATTCACTTTAGCTGCATTGACGGCACGACGCACGTCTGGTGGTAGATTCGTAGAAGTATCCGTGATCAGTTCCAGAATGCTTTGCTTCAAGTTTTCCATCTATGACGCCCCTTTTGACGTAGTGGTGTAAATCGTAGCATAAACCGCCTATTATTATAGCACACGCTCCCCCACCTGTCCGTAGATTGCTAACCATGGAGTGTGTGAAACATTCCGTAAAAGTGCATCGTCTTATTACCGACAACAAATTTTGGCAAGAAGCAGATACGAGGGGGATCAAAATGAAAAGAACATTTGCCGGGCTTCTCGCCTCCGTGATGGTGGTGACCGCTATACCCTTCCTGTTGATGACAGGTACAGTCGCGGAGCCAACCGTTCAAGCCGCATCAAGAGAAGATTTGCCCGTAGTTGGTTCCTATGCGGAGCTAAAAAAGCTCATCCAATCATCAAACCAGGACAGCTATTATTACGCCACCATGGAAACGTCTACCGCTTTGCCAGTAGCCGCACCTAGAACTGTCAACAAAGTAGCTGACACTTCCGGAGGCGCTGTTCGCGGTGATTTTTCCACAACGAACACACAAGTGCAGGGCGTTGATGAAGCAGATATCGTAAAATCAGACGGGACTTATCTTTATCAATCCACACAAAATGAAGTGCGCATCATCAAAGCGTATCCAGCCACCGAGATGAAGGTCGCAAGCCGCATCAGCTATGACAATGGAAAATTCGTACCGCAAGAAATGTACGTAGACGATCGTAGACTCATCGTTATCGGGCAAGCGGATGAAACCATCTCTTATCCTCCTGGCCCTGCTTCCAAAAGAGGCATTTCCCGCTACCAAGGCATGCAGTCAGTGAAAACCATGATCTACGATATTACGGACAAAAATCAGCCTCGGCTCATTCGTCAACTGGAGCTAGAAGGCCAGTACATGTCGTCCCGCAAAATCGGCGCGAGCTTGTACGTGACAGCCAACCATTACATGGATACTTATCGTATTATGCAAGAGAAAACAGAAGTGCCAGGCCCGACTTATAAAGACAGCGTCCATCATAACCAATACCAAACCATTCCCTACAGCGAGATTCGTTACTTCCCGGATCACTTTCGTCCAGAGTATTTGATCGTCGCTGGCGTTAATCTGGATGATTCGAAACAAAAGATGTCACTGAGTACGTATCTTGGTGCTGGGGAGAACATCTACGCATCCACCCAAAATCTGTATGTAGCCGTCACCCAGAACAATGTCCAGCCAGTAGCCGTTAAGCAAAAAGCAGCGTCAACTACTTTGATTGCACCTCCTATTGAGTCAGATACAACCATTTACCGCTTTGCCATGAACAAGGGAGACATACGATATACGGGAAAAGGGTCTGTGCCTGGACACATTTTGAACCAGTTTTCCATGGATGAAAACGACGGTTATTTCCGAATCGCCACCACTAGCGGGAACATGTGGCGAGACGATGAGTATACGTCGAAAAATAACTTGTATGTACTGGACAACAAACTTGAGGTATTTGGCAAGCTAGAAGGCATCGCTCCAGGAGAACGCATTTACTCTGTCCGTTTCATGGGAGATCGGGCCTACATGGTCACCTTCAAAAAAGTCGACCCGCTGTTTGTTCTCGATCTGAAGAAGCCTTCTGCTCCAAGCGTATTAGGTGCCCTCAAAATTCCAGGTTACAGCGACTATTTACACCCGTATGATGAGAATCATATCATCGGTTTTGGCAAAGAAGCAGAATCAGATAAAGACTGGGCGTACTACCAAGGGATGAAAATTGCCCTCTTTGATGTCAGTGATGTTACGAAACCGAAAGAAAAGTTCAAGACTGTTATCGGGGACAGAGGAACAGACTCCGAGCTATTACACAATCACAAGGCTCTGCTTTTCTCCAAAGAAAAAAATCTGCTTGCCTTTCCTGTAACAGTCCACGAACGAACGGCTGAACAAAAAGCCAAAAACGATATGCGCGAATACGGTCAGTTTACTTTCCAGGGTGCCTATGTATATCAGCTCGATCTGCAAAAAGGTTTTCAGCTGACAGAGCAGATTACCCATCTGTCGAAGGAAGATGTCGCGAAGGCTGGCGAAGGCTGGTACGACAGCTCCAGTAACATCAAACGAATACTCACGATTGGCGACACGCTCTATACCGTTTCCGACGATTATGTCAAAACGCAGCAGCTCTCTACCCCTAAAAAAGAGAATATCTTGCCATTGACGAAATAGCGGTAATGCTCTGTCATGCGGACAGGTTCTGTGCTAAGATGGGGTAATAGATGCAGCGTAAATAGAGAGGGTGTCACTACGTGGAGTATTTGAGTTTTAATTTGACATCAACGCTGGCAGGGATTGCGGCTGTGCTGTTGGTTATGTTTCTTCGTCTGCACTGGCCCTTCCGCTTTCAGTACATGGCCAATCTTTTCAAACGCCGTTTGGATATTCGATTGCGCTGGCTGGAGGCTTCCTATCGGAAGAATCGTTCCCGTGCTGTCGCTATGCTGGATAAATCAACACATGAGATCATGCTTGGCAATTATGAAATGGCCGAAAAATATATCGTTCAAGGAATCACCGTCTGTAAAGAACGCCCATCGTTATTCAATCAAGCGATGATTCACTACTTGTTTTACAACTTGGCGATCGTTTACTATTCATCCGAACGATACAACGAATCATTGGAAGTGGCTTTTCGTATTTACCAGCGTGATCAGGGAATGACTGATTCCTTAGCTCTTATTGCCTGCTCGCACGCCCGACTGGGTGAAGTAGAGAGTGCGATAGAAGCTTACCAGTTGATCGCAAGCAAACGATCGGCAAAAGATTGGAAGCTCTTCTGCTTGGCAGAGATTGAAGCTGCCAAAGGAAACTACGAGCGAGCCCTTTCCCATCTCAAGCAATTGATGGACAAATCCGCAAGCCTTTTGCATCTGAATCACTCTGTACTGGAAAAACGCTTGGAAGAGTGGAAAAAAGCCTCTACACAAGCCAGCTAATTGTTTGACGACCGCACATTGCTTTATGTGTGCGGTTTTTATTTTCCGGTACCCGTAACGCTGCACTATACACAGTCGTATATCTATCAAGAAAGTGAGGATGTTATTAATGAAAAAATTTAATGTATCTATACTCGCTGCCTCCGCACTCGTACTAAGTCTCGCCGTGGTAGGCTGTAGTTCTGGAAAAGACTCTGCTTTCTCTGCGAATAACCCTGTTGCCAAAATTGGTGATGTCACGATCACTCAGGAGCAAATGTACAACAAATTGAAAAAAGATGCTGGTAAGCGTGTCATGGCTGATATCATCACCTTGGAGCTGTACAAGCAGGAAGGCGCTGCACAAGGAGTCACTGTAACTGATCAAGAACTCGATGCGCGTGTGAACCCAATCAAAGAAAAAATGGGATCACCAGAGAGATTCCAACAGTATTTGGATGAAAAACAAATGACTGAGCAAGAGCTCCGTGAAGGCGTGCGTGCTGTCATGCTACGGGACAAGCTGTTCGAGAAGGCTAATCCGATCACCGAAGAACAAATCAAGGAATACTATGATAAAAACCAAGATAAGTTCGAGGGAACACTCGAAGAAGTTCGCCCGCAAGTGATTGAAAAAGTAAAAGACAGACACAAACGCAAAAATATAGATAAATGGATCGATGATTTGTATAAAAAGCATAACGTCCAAATCATGGATAAAGATTTAGAAAGAGAAAAAGAAGTGGAAGAAGAAGAAACAACAACTTCTAGCAAGTAAAGCAAAAAGACTTGTGTAAGCCGGCAGTACGCGGCACACAAGTCTTTTTTTACGTTACGGACGGGCAATGGCAATCAACTCTTGCAAAAACGCCTTAATTTCGCCTTGTAGAATGGGGCCATGACCTGTTGCTAAATACTCAATGGGCCAATCCAGCAAAATCTCCAAACCCTCCGTAAACTCCACCGCTCGCTCTGGTTCACGAGCTACCCACTGCTTCAATTGTTCTAGATAAGCCGTCCGACAGGTACCTTCTCCGCCAACGATTTGGCCGAGCTCTGTGTTTTCAAAACATAAATGATCGCCAACAAAGCATATTTTCGACTGGGGATCAAAGAAGGCAACTGAACCTTCTGTATGGAAAGAAAGCAGTCGGAAACGCAGTGAAGGCAGATCTCCCCCACTACCTGTAAACGTATGGCCGAATAGCGTCTGTGAAAAATCGTCCAGTTCGTAATAATCGTCGAGGTGTATCCAATTGTTTCGAGAAGGGAACATATCGGCATTTCCAATATGATCAGCATGTCGATGAGTGAAGTAGACATATTCCGTTCGATCTGGCTTGGCCCCGATCTCTTCCAACGCCTGTTGAAAAAATGAGCGTTGCTTACGCTGGTGAGAATCAATCAATACAAAGGCATTCCCTTGTTTGATCACATAGCTGTTCACGTAGCTATTCCACGCTTCCTCGTAGGTGATGATCGCCCAGGTGGAGTCTGTGATTGGTGCAATCACATTGTTCATGCCTCCATCTCTCCTCTCCTCCCAGATACAATTCCTTACTGCTATTATACACAATCATACACAACCGTGCTGAATCGTGACCAAACTTATCCTACTCGATCAAACAGTCGCCCCTTCCCCTAGGCTTACCCAAGACCTTCCTTGCGAACGTTGAATGTGAACAGGTACACCGAAAAAGCTTGTCAGACGCTCAGCCGTTAGGACCTCATCTGTTTTTCCAGCTTGGTCTACTTCCCCCGCTTTCAGCAGCAAGGTATGCGTGAAGCAAGGCAAAATTTCTTCAATGTGATGGGTAACATAAATGAGAGTGGGCCCGTTCGGCTGCTTGGCGATTTGCTCAATCATTGCCAACAGCTGTTCTCTTGAAAGCAAGTCCAGTCCAGTACAAGGCTCGTCTAGGATGAGCAATCGAGGGGAGGCCATCAATGCACGAGCAATCAGTACTTTTTGTCTCTCCCCTTGCGATAAAGCGGCAAAACGTCTGTTTTTTAATGTACGACATCCAAATGTATCGAGTAAATCCGACGCTTTCTCTACGTCCGCCTCCTCTGGAACGGAATACAAACCGATAGTTGCCTCTCGTCCACTCAGGACGACACGGAGTGCTGTTTCATGCTCGTGAAGCTGAGCCATCAGCGCCGTGCTTACCCAACCGATCGATTTACGCACCTCGCGTAAGTCGACTGTTCCGTAAAGATTGCCTAATACACTAACCTCTCCCTTTGTCGGCCACACATAGCCACAAATGATATTCAACAGACTGGTTTTACCAGAGCCATTTAAACCAACTAAACACCAATGCTCTTTGTCTTGCACTTGCCAGGCAATGTCCCGCAGAATGGTGGATTCATCTCTTTGCCAGGTAACTTTTTTCACATCAATGATCATGCTCTATCCACTCCTGACTCTCCCAGTTGTATGTGAAAAGAACCTCCATGGCATATGGAAGCACACGGAGGCCATAACACAAAAACAGTTTCGTTAAAATTTGCCTTGAATCTTGAATACAATCTCCGCAAACAACGTAGCGAATAGGAAGGTACCAGTAAAGACTACGAGCGACACAACTACGATACGCCAGCTAAGCTGTTTGAATAGATGAACGTCTTTTCCGAGTGACAGACCTGCATAGGCGAGAATCGGCGTAGCCAATGCGAGCAGATTGATCTTGGCAATCGCTGCAGCTGTATATTCGTTCCCTGGAAAAAACGGGGATGTCGCCAGCATGGCAAACAAAGAAATCCATACAATGACGGGAGATTTGAACGGAAGAATGCGAGTGAAGCCCATTCCGATCAACGTGATGACCGCCAAGAGCAAAATACCTGGCAAAGATTCCATCAATGGTACTTTATAACCGATCCAGTTACCGATGAGAGCAATAAAGCCGATGATAAAAATCGTTAAGATTTGATTCATGCGCTTTTTCTCCCCCCTTCTGTTGCAGAAGAAGCGCTTTTGCGGCCAATGATAGGCTCAAGCCATGCGTACAGCTTTTGTGTGACCGGCAAGGAGAAGAAGATGCATACGTACGTTCCGACGATACTCATCATCAAATTTGCCGCTCCAGAATAAAAAGCAATGTCTTTTTGCGCTTCCGGGAAAATGACAGCCAATGAGCCTGTTGCTGCTGCCATCATACTACCAGATCCAACTGCGGCTCCCATCGCCAGAGAAATCGGGTGGAACAACCCGCTGCTTCCTAAAATACTTGCAAGAATCGACATATAAATAGCACCAAACAAGGTTCCGCAAATATATACGCCCAGCGCGCCGCGAGCTTCAGCAGAGTTTGCTCCAAACTTTTCTACGATAATCGCCAAGTTTGGCTCACGGTCGAGAGAATAAGTAGCACCAATTGCTTCACGCTTGAGACCAAGCCACAATGCGATTGGTAGACCAAAAGCGATTGTCCCTACAATATGTCCCATCTCTTGAACAATCAAGGACACACCAGATCCGAGAAGCTTAGGCAGCTCAGGACCGATATTGGCTCCCAACTTCGCAATAAAGATCAAAAACGAAACACCCAAAATATTGGCTGCGACGTTCATTTCTTTTTCGCTCAAAAATTTAAACTTAGGCCAGCTAATTGCCCCACCTAAAACGAGCGCGTAGAGCATCGGAAACAGAGCGATAACCCCGATGCCAATACTGATTTTCTTTGTCCCGATAAATTCTGTCAATGCGACGAGAACAAGTACGATAAAATGCAGCTTGTACTCATTGACGCGTACCCCTGCCATACAAAACCCCCCTCATTCTATCTCGCTCTACTCCATGACGACTTTTTGAGCTGCCCGAACAAACAATTCCACGCCGCGAACCAATGCATCTTCATCAAAATCAAAGCGTGGATGGTGATGCGGATACGTAAAGCCTTTTTCCGGATTGCCAGCGCCTAATTGAATAAAACAGCCTAGAGCTTTTTTCAAATACTCCGAGAAATCTTCACCCGGCATTAAAGGATCGATATAAATAATTTCTTCTTCTCCCCAACGCTCACGAATCGTCTCTTCCATCAGCTGCGTCACTTGCTTGTCGTTGACAACCGATGTGTAGCCATGTGAAAACGTCAATTCATAACTTGCGCCATGCGCTTCCGTAATTCCTTTGACAATTCGTTCAATCCACATCGGAATATTTTTGCGAATCTCCTCATCGAAGCAGCGCGTGGAGCCTGTCAGTGTCATCGAATCCGGAATGATGTTGTAAGCTGTCCCTGCATTCAGCATCGTCACGGAAATTACGACCTTGTCCAACGCACTGACATTGCGGGATACAATTTGTTGTAGGCCAGTAATAACCTGTGCCCCAATGACGATCGGGTCAACGGACGCTTCCGGTTGTGAGGAGTGCCCGCCTTTGCCTTGAATCTTGATATCAAAGCGATCTGTCGATGAAGTAAGCGCCCCGTAAAGTACACCAAATTTCCCGACAGGCATGTACGATGCCAAATGAATGCCGATAATCGAATCCAGTCCGTCTGCTGCACCAGCTCTCACGATTTCAACAGCGCCACCCGGAGGCAGCTCCTCGGCATGCTGGAAGAAGAAACGAACTTCGCCTTTGATTTGATCCTTATACTGAGACAAAATTTTTGCTGCTCCCAACAGCATCGCTGTATGACCGTCATGTCCACACGCGTGCATCACGCCAGCTTTTCCTGATGCGTACGGCACTTCATTTTCTTCATGGATAGGGAGAGCGTCAATGTCAGCGCGAATGCCAAGAACTTTCCCTGGCTGCGATCCGATCAGTCGAGCGACCACACTCGTTTTGGTTGGCCGCGAAAGCTCTAAATTCCCGAAAGATTCCAACGTTTCGTAAATAAATTGAGACGTCTTCTCCTCTTCAAACGACAATTCCGGATGCTGATGGAGATAGCGTCGCCATGAGACTACCTGCTCAGCTACTTCGTCCGCCCATTTTTTCGTTTCCAGACTCATACGATCACTCCTTTTTTTGCTTTCTTCCTCAAAATTTTCCGAGTCAGTTAAGTTTAGCTAAAAAAAATATCGTTTTGTGAATTCTATCACGGAACGATAAAAATGACAAATGTCCATTCGGTACGGACAAATTTATCGAATCTACACTCTCAGCTGTCTATTTATTTGTTATTTTAGAATTTTCTATCGATAATGTCCACGTAAAATATACTAGTTGGAACAATAAAAACATTTACTCTGCTAGATTGGGAGCTTTTCTACTGAAAAGCTCTTGTACTATTCTACATTTACTGCAAAAACGACAAAGCGATTTGAAAATTGCCCCAGCCACATTTCTCCATTCCCTACCATCACTCCTTGATCATTGACAAACGTATCCGTTACCTTTTGCTGTAAAAACGCTTCCTTTACCTTGTCGGTCATGATTCGATCATACTCTTCCAGAAATTGCTGTCCATCTATGATGAAGCGACTTTTTCCGTCTTTGTTCACACGCAGTGGATACCTCATATGCTTGGCTACTTCTGTCTTGTCATTTTTTCCGACCGCTTCTTGAAGTTTGCCAAAAAAAGCTTCGAATGCACCTGCATTTGTAATACCCGCGACTTCATACCGATTTGAGGAATTTCCTTCACGCACATATCCGTCATACCCGCTCACCTGTGGAACCAAGCCAGTCGTTGATTGAGCCATCAGCGCGATTCCCATCGTAAAAAGCACCCATCTCATCCTTTTCATCATATTCCTCCCATCTGTATTTCTATTTCCTTCCTACTGATAGCTTTTCGTCCTCTGCCATTCGTTATGCAAAACCGCCCTCTACGAAAAAAAGCCCTTATGCCATTACTGACATAAGGGAGGCTCTTCACCTTCCATGAAACGGAACTTCTTTCCCTTAGGAGTCCCGAAATTTCGCTTCCTGACGTTTAATGTCTTCCTCCGAATTGCCCAGCGCAGCTTGCGGGCCCTTGAAATGCTTCCGATAATAAGCCAAATCCATGATCAGTAGCACTAAAAACATGGCAATCAAGGCATACCCCGCTGTCTGATTGGGTGGGATCACCATCATGATCGAGATGAAGACGATCCAAATCAGACTCAACACATTGATGGGTTTACTCCAGTTCCCCAAATGCCAGGGTCCGTAATGCTTCCGCTGAAATAGTCCTTTCGATTCCGCACGGAGCTTGAGATAAAGAGGAATGCCATAGGCGACATACAGCCCAACGACACTCACCGCTGTAAGAAATGCTAAAGTGGTATACGACGTGTCAGGATTGATGATTTTCACGATGTAATCGAACAAGGCCAACGCAAAGGACAGAATGATGACCAGCCAAATTGCTTTTGCCGGCGTTCTGTACTTGGTCGATATTTCTGCCCACTGGTGGCTCCACGGCATTCCTTTGTCTCGTGAAAACGCATACAACATTCGCGAAAAGGAGGTAATAGAAGCCAAACCACAAAACCACATCGCAAAGGTGACCAGCCACAGCACAACCGAACCAAATGTGCCGCCTAATGCCTCGCTAATGACGTAAATAAATGCATTTTCGGCTTCACTCGCAGCCGCTGCGTTTTTGATGGATAAGGTGACAAAAGCAAGCATGATAAAACCAAAAATAAAGGAAAAGGCCACAGACGTATAAATCCCCCAAGCAGCACGAACCCGCGGGTTAATCGTTTCTTCAATCGTATGTGCCGATGCATCATAGCCCGTAAACGTCCACTGGGCTTGTAACAACCCAATCAAAAAAGCAATGGCGTACGGTTTGTCTGAAAAGGTTTGACCGACTTGAAAGAGGTAATCAAGTGGTTGTAGATCATGACGGGAGAAAAATACGAGGCTTCCAACGAGTATGATGACGACGCCAATATGATACCAAGCGGAAAAGTCATTTAACCGGGCAACGAGTCGAATTCCAATGTGGTTAAACGTACCGTGCAAAAGCAGTGTGATCCCGAACAGGATTAACGTGGTCGTATCTATTGAGGTATACCCAAACGCACTGGCGAGAAGCGGATCCGCAAACAAAGAGAACGAATAGTCAATGCCGGCGACAATCCCGATTTGGCCAATGAGATTGATCCACGCTGTGTACCAGCCCCACCGTTTGCTTCCTAAAATAGCTGCCCAGTGATACAACGCTCCGGCTGTAGGGATCGCAGATGCGAGTTCGGACATGGATGCTGCAATCAGGATGACGAATAACGCTACTAAGGTCCATCCGAAGCCCATCATGCCAGAACCGCCATACAATAAACCGTGACCGTACAAGGATACCGCACCTGTCAAAATAGAGATGATCGAAAATGAGATCGCAAAGTTCGAAAAGCCACCCATATCCCTTAGTAATTCCTGCGCATAACCAAACTTGTTCAGGTCTCTCTTGTCCTCAAGTAATTGCTGTTCTTTTTCCTGCCGCATTTGTTACCCCTCCCTTCCCTTTTCTGATTGAGAACCGATAAAGCTCTCATGCGCGCTTTCATCAAATTGCCGGACGCTTTCATTTGCCCGATATCCAATGGCAATCGCAACTCCAATGGTAAACAGCAATAAGATGACACCTAGAGCCAGCATACTCTCCCTCCTTTCCTCCTAGATGCAATTCCTTGACAAGGCAGCAGGAATAGTACATTTTACGTGCCAATTTGACAGCTATACCACCTCATTTGCCTGGCAGATGCAAAACAAAAGAGCAACTCATGAGAGCTGCTCCTCTTGCTTAACTAGCACCTTTTTGGGCTTGCAAATAAAATGCTACATCTTCACTCGGCAACGGTCTGCTGAATAAATAGCCTTGAACTTCTTCACACAGATGCTCCTGCAAAAACGCAAGCTCCTCCTTTGTCTCTACCCCTTCCGCAATCACATGCAATTGCAAATGGTGGGCCATAGAAATAATTGTCGACACGATTGCCTGATTGGAAGGCTGTTCGAGCATATCGCGCACAAACGAGCGATCTATTTTCAAACGATTCAAAGGAAATTCTTTCAGATAGTAGAGAGAACTGTAGCCCGTTCCAAAATCATCAATCGCAACGTGTACCCCTAATTGCTTCAGTTCCTTAAGTGCCTGTGTGGCGCGTTGGACGTCGATCATGCTGCTTTCTGTGATTTCTAGCTCCAAATACTCCGGTGCTAACCCTGTCTGGTTCAGGATCCCAGCGACCATCTGGGTAAAGTCTTGCTTGAGGAATTGACGTGCAGAGAGATTAACGGCTACCCGAAGCGGCATGAGTCCCTGTTCTTGCCACTGCTTGTTCTGTTTGCAAGCCGTCCGCAGCACCCACTCACCAATCGGTACGATCAGCCCGGTCTCTTCAGCTACAGAGAGGAACTGGTCCGGCAAAAGCAATCCACGTTTAGGATGATCCCAACGAATCAACGCTTCTACGCCAACGATTGCGCCTGATTTGGCACTTACCTGTGGTTGGTAGTGCAATAAAAATTCTTGCCTGGTCAAAGCACGATTCAATTCATTTTGAATAGTCATTTTGTCATTTACTATTTGCTCCAGATTCGGTACATACAGGTGAAAACTGTTTTTCCCTTTGTCTTTGGCTGCATACATCGCCGCATCTGCGTTACGCATCAAGACACTTCTGTCTTGCCCATCCTCTGGATATCGAGAAATCCCGATACTCGTTGTGATGTACAGCTCGTGCCCATGGATAAAAAATGCCTGTTCAATCCTTTGGTTGATTTCATTCGCCATGGAAGATGCTTCTTTTTCTGAGACATCCGTAAGAATCACCATGAATTCGTCTCCACCAAGCCTGCTCACCGTTCCTTTTTCACCCACACAATCCTGCAAACGCAAGGAGGCTTCCTGTAATAACAGGTCACCAAAATCATGCCCCAAGGAATCATTTACTAGCTTGAAATGATCGAGATCAAGAAATAACACGTATACTTGCCGATCCGTTTTTTGTGCCTCCATGATCACCTGATCCAGTTGCTGTTCGACAAAACGGCGATTCGGCAAACCAGTCAAAGAATCGTGAAAAGCGAGATAATTGATTTTTGACTCGTATTCTTTCTTATTGGTAATGTCTCTTACAATCATAAATACACCCGTAATCTGCTGATCGACAAATACCGGGGTATGGGTCATGTTCAGATGCAGCTGACGACCCTCGTTCGTAATCAAGGTAATCTCGTAGTTGCGCGCTTCACCTTTTACCGCATGTATAAAATGTGTCGATATGAGCTCGGCATCTGAAGAAGCACACATCGTCATTAATTTTTCTAGAGGCAAGCTCTGCTCCTTTGTCAATCGCATCGCAGCAGGATTCATGTCGCTTTGGCTACCATCGATGGAGTAAAAGATCACCCCGTCGTAATTGTGCTCAAATAACGATTTATAGCGTTGATCACTTTCAAGTACGCGCAAGGTCTTTCCTGCCAATTGCTTGTCCACGTATACAGAAGCCAAGGTCACGAGCAGAATCAACACGATGACAATGCCAATCATGGTAGCGATCAACTCCGAATCATCATGTGAGATCACTGCGATTGTCATATGCTCGTGAGCGACGAATGTGGTGGCGTACATACCGGTGTAATGCATTCCGGTGATGGCTGCCCCCATCAACAGCCCTGCAATAATTTTTCGCCAGAGACCTTTCACAGGGTCCACGGCACGCAGTTGAAACGTAAGAATCAACGCAACCATCGAAACCAGGATGGCAACGAAAATGGATACGGTAAACCATAGCCAATCGTACATGATAATGGCGTTCATCATCATCGCTGCCATCCCTGTATAATGCATGCCGGCGATACTAGCCCCAATGACAACCGATCCTGTTACTACCCTCTTTTTGGACATGGACTGCTCGCTCACGATCCATAATGTAATCGCTGATGATAAAACAGCCAAAACAATCGAGAAAAATACAATCAGGTTATCATACTGGACGGCAATCGGCAGATGCAAGGCAAGCATGGCAACAAAATGCATGGCCCAAATACCTAGCCCCATGGAGACGGCTCCAGCACATAACCAAAACACACGTCCTCTGCCTTTTGCATAATGGAGACGTGCGCCTAGATCTAATGCTGTGTATGACGCCATTGCTGAAATAAAATAGGAGAGAAAAACCAGAGTCATACTATAGGATTGGTCAAGACTATTCATTGCATTCTCCTTAAAAAACCTTACCGAAGTCCACTCACAAGAACCGTCAGTGCTTTCACGGAAAGTCTATAAGCGCGTACCTGTGACATTCTCCCATCTTATCCGTTTTATAATTCCCTGGCAAGAAGCCGACGACGTTCCCGTTTTGGAGATACTACAAAGGAATGCTGCTGCAAAGGAGGGAGAATTCCTTGATCCGTATGGGCTATGCCTGCATCAGTGTAAAGACGAAAAACAATCCAAACAAAAAAACGACCGTTGCCCAAGTAAATAAATTAGAACCACAAGCCCGGTTAAAAAAACTGCGGCAAGTTATGCAGGCAAACTTTTTCAATTTAATGGATTTGCTTGCCTATAACGTAGAAAATCACATCTTTTTGTATCGACTTCCTTCCGAGTTTGTTCCGCTGGCTACTCATCCAGTAGCATCTGAATGGGATTGGGCAAAAGAATTCGCATGGGACTTCCAGAAGGCAGGTGATTATATCCGCAATCATGGCATTCGTTTGACAGCTCATCCCGGCCATTACAGTATTTTGAACAGTGACAAGTCTTCTGTGTTGGAATCGACGATCGCCGATTTTTCTTACCATGCAAAAGTGTTTGATTTACTGGGACTTGACGACAATTCCGTCCTGGTAACTCATGTGGGAGGTGTATACGAAGACAAAGCCACTTCCCTCGATCGTTTTGCATCCCACTTCGAGCTGCTTCCTGACAACGTCAAACGTCGTTTAGTCGTGGAAAACGATGACATGTCTTTTACCATGCGAGAGGTATTGGAGCTTTGCGAACGGATCGGTGTGCCGATGGTACTCGATATTCATCATCACAACTGCCATTCTGACGGCGAAGATTGGACGGAATACCTTCCACGCATTATTCAAACCTGGGGAAAGCGCACACCGAAGATGCATATGTCCTCGCCAAAATCAGCAAATGACTTTCGCGCTCATGCGGACAATATTGACCCAGAGGCGTTCCTTGCATTTGTCACTGCGCTTGCGGATTACAATGTGGACATCATATTGGAATGCAAAAACAAAGATGATGCCCTGTTGACTTTAAGGCGCGAGTTAAAGAAAAAAGGAGTCGCAGTTGAAGCATTTGCGAATTGAGTATGGAAAAGGACGCCGCTTAATCAGCTGGCGTCCTTCCTCGTGCGCTTTAAAATGAGCATCCGCAGTCACACCCACGCCCTCGTCTATGCCCCCGTCTATGGCGGTTACTGTATCCAGAGGAGGAGCTACTGCCACCCGAAGATGATGAGCCTCGACCAAAGGAACTGCTACCGTCATTCCATAATTGGCAACGGTCATGATAATGATGCATTCTCCGCTCATGATGCTTGTAATGTCTGCGGTATTCCATGTATTTGCGGCGATTTTCACGATGTTCATCGCATTTGTGGCGGAAATACTGCATCCGGTCCATATGGAACTGGAATTTGAACAGGTACAGCTCCAGATCCCTTGCTATGTTCTCATTCGGTCTCGCATTCGGCCTGACATTTGGTCTAATATTCGGTCTGATGTTCGGTCTGATGTTCGGTCTGATATTTGGCCTCAGATTTGGCAACATATTTGGACTTTCATTCGGCCGCACATTGGGTCTGACATTCGGCCTTACGTTCGGTCTGACATTTGGCCTCATGTTTGGACTTTCATTTGGCCTTACGTTCGGTCTGACATTCGGTCTCATGTTTGGACTTTCATTCGGTCGCACGTTTGGTCTGACATTGGGTCTTACATTTGGCCTCAAATTCGGGCTCTCATTTGGCCTTACATTTGGCCTCAAGTTCGGGCTCTCGTTTGGCCTTACATTTGGTCTCAAGTTCGGGCTCTCATTTGGCCTTACATTTGGTGAAGCGTTAGGCATAGGGTTTGCTGGCATCCGGTTCGGCGGCATTGGCATTGGATTAGACGGTTTAAGGTTTGGCATTGGATTGGACGGTTTGAGATTTGGTGGCATTGGATTAGGAGGCATAGGATTCGCTGGCATCCGATTTGGCGGCATCACGTTTGGCACATTCGGGTTAGCCAGATTGGGAGCAGGCATGATCGGTTTTTGCGGCATCGGGCGCGCAGGAATGGAGTGATTCGGATTGATCGGACTTTCCGACTTGGGCTTTTCAGGAGAAGGCTTCATAGGTGACGGCATCGATGGAGACGGCAATGGCATCGCTGAAGAAGGCGGCTTCGGCATTTCTTTAGGACGCCTTGGAAGTGCGGTAGGCATAGGTGGCATCTTACGTCGCTTTTCCACGGAATCTACACACGTCCTTTCGGATGAAATAACACAGTACATGGTATGACATTTATCCAACTCGAGAGACGACTCTCGCCCAGTTTAAAAAAAAGGACTAAGCCCGTTTTTTGCTCTCTAGGGAAGTCGCCGTGACAAGATCGTCTTGACTGCACGTAGACATTTGATACAATGATAACAATAAATAAAATAATCAGACAGTTGCACATGGACGAAAGTGAGGAAGAACGTATGCCGCCACAAATCAGGCTTACACGTTTTCATCCAATCACATACACACTCTCGAGCGAGGGGTTAGGATATGATATCCTAATCCCTCGCTCTTTTCGTTCTCTGCTCTGCTAAAGGAGGAAATTACAGATGAATCAGCAAGCAAACGTTGTAAAAGTAGACGGGGACCAATTGCGTATCGAAAATATTGTTTCCATTGCAAGAAGTGCCACCCACATTCAATTGACCGATGATGCACTGAATCGTGTCCGTGCTTCACGTGCCATGGTGGAGAGAATGGTATCGCAGCAGGAGGTCGTATACGGAATCACCACTGGCTTCGGAAAATTCTCCGATGTCATGATCCACGATGAGGACGTAAGCAAGCTGCAAGAAAATTTGATTATGAGTCATGCCTGCGGGATGGGGGACCCTTATGCTGTTGAAGTTGTCCGTGCCATGATGGCATTGCGTATCAATGCCCTGGCAAAGGGTTATTCGGGTATTCGGGAAGAATCATTGCTTCAGCTAGTAGAACTATGCAATCGTGGGGTTCATCCCATTATTCCTCAACAAGGTTCCCTTGGTGCAAGCGGCGACCTAGCCCCTCTCGCTCATATGGTACTGGTCATGCTCGGCAAAGGTGAAGCGCTCGTCAATGGCAAGCGATTATCTGGCAAAGAAGCACTGAGCGAAGTGGGTCTGTCCCCTATTCGACTTGAGGCAAAAGAAGGTCTGGCCCTGATTAACGGCACACAAGCAATGACTGCACAGCTTTGCCTCGCCTTGTATGATTCGCGAATCCTGTTAGAAAGCGCCGAATTGATTGCAGCGATGACGATTGAAGCGCTACGTGGAATTCCAAAAGCTTTTGATCCCCAGCTCCATCTCGTCCGCCCGCATCCAGGACAGCAGGAATCAGCGAAGCGCTTGCTTCAGCATTTATCCGGGAGCAAACGAACGACCGGGCAGGGCGAGCTACGTGTACAAGATCCATACAGCCTTCGTTGCCTCCCACAAGTGCACGGTGCAACTCGTGATACGCTCGAGTATGTATGGACCACGGTTACTCGTGAATGCAATAGCGTTACCGATAACCCTATTCTTTTTACAGAAACAGGCGACGTCATCTCCGGGGGAAATTTCCATGGTCAGCCAATGGCTTTCGCAGCTGATTTTCTGGCAATTGCGATAGCAGAGCTAGCAAATATTTCAGAAAGACGCACAGAGCGTCTCGTCAATCCACAGTTAAGTGGTCTTCCCGGATTCTTGACCGAAAATGGCGGACTCCATTCTGGATTTATGATTACGCAATATGTAGCCGCTTCCATTGTTTCTGAAAACAAAGTGCTCTGCCATCCAGCATCGGTCGATTCGATTCCGTCATCTGCCAATCAGGAGGACCATGTCAGCATGGGAACGACTTCTGCTCGCAAGCTTCGCACGATCGTATCGAATGTCACCAAGGTACTTGCCATAGAATATTTGGCCGCAGCACAAGCTATCGAATTTGGCTCGGGAGATCTCGGGACAGGTACAGCGAGAGCCTATGAGCAATTGCGCCGGGTGATTCCGCGCTTGCATGAAGACCGCGAAATGCATCCTGATCTCGTGAAGGCAGAAGAACTCATCCAGCAAGGGACACTCGCCTTTTTGACGGAATGATCGTTCGCGTATAGGAACCTTCCTCTTTCTCTGCTATGATGGAGCTAAGGATACGCATTTAGACCAAACCACTTGAAGTATGGAGGGCTGTCTCATGAAAGCAGGCAGAGAACTGGACCATCCTGAGTACCTGTTGCTTTTTGATGGGGTTTGTCATCTGTGCCACGGTGCTGTTCAGTTTATTTTGAAGCGTGATCCGCATGGGCACATTCATTTTGCTTCCTTGCAGTCACAGAGAGCACAGGAAATTTTGTCTCATTTCAACTACCAGGAAAAAGACCTGTCATCCGTGGTTTTTATCGCCAACGGACAGCTATATACAAAATCTGATGCGATCTTGCACGTCGGCCGCAAGCTTCAAGGTGGATGGCCTCTGTTATCCAGCGTAGCTCGGCTCATCCCTAGGCCTGTCCGTGATCCGATTTATGATTGGGTGGCGAGAAATCGCTATCGGTGGATGGGTAAAGCAGAACAATGCATGCTACCTACTCCGCAGATCAGATCCCGCTTTTTGGATGAATAGAAAAAGGAGAAGCCGCAGTCATGTCGCGGCTCCTCCTTTTTCATTTGCTGTGCGTAATCATTCGTTCTTGAATGACAATCCCTTTTCCTTCAATGCAGTCCGAAGTTTCGGTAAAGATGCTGGCCCCATCCCATGAAATTTCAGGATCTCTTTTTCGCTGTAGCTTGCGAGCTGTTCCAAAGTCATAGCATGTATCCTTTTATTTCGACGTCGCTTGAGGATGCTCATCGCTCACATAATCAGCCGCTTTGGCATTTGCCTCTACTTGTGCTAGGCTCTTGCTGCCTGGGATCACTGTCGAGACAGCCGGATGCTTGAGGCACCATGCCAATGCCCATTGCGCCATATCCATTCCTTCTGGGACTTCCTTTTGCTTGATTTCTTCTACTTGGAGCAACAGCTTGTTGACATGCTCCTGATCGTGACGATGCCGCACATCGTTTCCACCGAATATAGAACCCGGCTTATACTTTCCGCTCAAATAGCCACTCGCCAACGGAACGCGAGCCAACACACCCAGGTCTTGCTGCTGGCAGGAAGTAAAAACACCTTCTTCCGGCTTTTGATCCAGACGATTGTACACCACTTGGATTGCTTTTGCATTCACCGAAGTAGCGGCAGAGGTTTGATGCATGTTGTCATTTTTGGCAATCGAGAGTCCCAGATGACGGATCGTTCCTGCCTGCACCTGTTTATCGAGGTACGTCCACAAGACGTCATTGTCAAATGCCTCGTCTGGTCCAGAGTGGAATTGATACAAATCAATATAGTCGGTCTGCAAGGCTTGCAGTGATTTTTCCAATTGTTGCTGAACTTCACTTGCTCCATAATGATTGGTTCGAGAAAATTTGTCATGAAAATGATGCCCGAATTTCGTCGCCACGATCCAGTCTTCCCGGCGATTCTTTTTCAAATATCCTCCGATAAGCTGTTCGGACAGATGATCTCCGTAGCATTCTGCTGTATCAATCAAGTTGATGCCGAGATCTTTTGCTCTGTCGAGAATCTGGTCAACCGCCTCTTGGGAGAAATCCATTCCCCACTCCCCACCAAATTGCCAGGTACCTACACCGATTACGGATACGTTCAGATCGGTTTTTCCTAATCTGCGGTACTTCATTGCCCGATTCCTCCTCATCATGAATAAACGAGAATTCCCTGAACGAATGTTCGCTCAGGGTGAAGACTAAAAAAATTATATGCTTTTCTCGATGTTCAATAGGCTCACAAAATCTTGCAGATTCCCTTTTCGTTCCTTGCGCATTTTCTTGCGCTCGTCCGCAGTTGCCATCAATCTCTCTTCTTCCTCTGTCTCTGGGGCAATAGCTGGCACATCAGTCGGATTCCCTTCCTCATCCAGCGCAACAAAAGTGAGAAAAGATGTCGCGGTCAAAATGCGCTTACCGGTCTGGAGATTTTCCGAGATGACTTTTACGAAAACCTCCATGGACGTTCTGCCTGTTGAGGAAACAAACGCTTCCAGGCAGATGGAATGTCCCATTTTGACGGGAGCAAGAAAGTCAATCGAGTCAATCGATGCTGTCACAACAGGGCGACGCGAATGTCGCATCGCAGCGATTGCAGCTACCTCATCTATATAAGCCATCATCGTACCACCAAAAATAGTCCCATGGTAATTCGTATCAGATGGCTGAACCAGTGATGCCTGAATTGTACGAGATTCTTGAGTTGTCTTGACGTTCATCGCTGTTGCTCCTTTATCAATCTACTTGATGCATACATCATCATATCACAAGGCATTCAACGTTCCAATTGGTAGCTGCTCTTCAGTATGCCTTCCATTCTATCTGCCTCTTCTTGCAAAATGTAACGTAACAAAGGAAGATTCCACTCATAGGCTGGGCGATAGCCGTCTAAAGCAAACAGCTTGTCATCTATATGCGTGGCAAGCTTTCGACGAGCTGGACTGGCACAGTAAAACTGCTCCAAATAATCTGTACCCCATCTGGAAAAGGAGGACGTTTCTTTGGTAACCGCCGTTAACAGAATCCCCTCCCCTATATCAATCAAATCGATCGGATACAGTTGACAGCTAAATGGCTTGAGAGGCTCAACTTCACGCCCCGCCTGCTCGGCATAAGCATGGATCGCGCAGCCGTAACGCCCATTGTTTTCTTGATAAAAAAGACAATTGCCATGCCGCATGCGAATGGTTCCTGGAGACTCATTGCGATCCCAAACCCCATGAAGAAGCCAATGATTGCGTTCAGACTCTTCCTGGAGTCCAGCAGAGATAGAGGGGATTTCCCCCTCCATGATCGGAATCTGCCAGTCTTCTACGGCGTAAGGTTGCCCACCCTCACAGCAAGTCTCGCGATGAACCGTCCTGCAATTCCAACAGTCCAAGTGAAACAAGGTATTGAGTGCTGGTACATCAACCAAATATTGTCCCGCTCTCACCAAGGAATGCTTGTTTTTCTTTATATATTTTTCGCAGTGGTACGCCTCTTTTTCAGACATGGGATCGGGCGTACCTACATAACGAAAAGCTCGCTTCGTTTTCATTTTTGCAAAACAATCTCCGCTTCTGTTCCAAAAATACGCAAATGGTCTTCCTCATAGCTAGCCAAATCCACTTCATCACCCGGAATCTCCATCAGGATTTCCATTTCTTCGCCGTCTTCTGCCGTAAACACGAGCATGAGATCTTTTTCTTCAAATTCATTGTCAGTCAGCTTGATTTCGAGGAGCTGCGCTTGAAACTGTGTAACCTCTTCCTCTTCTTCACTCTCTGTATCCCATTGGGTAAACGTCACGGAAACCTTTTGATTTTTATACTCTGCCAACTGTTGAATCAATTGCTCGTGTTGCTGAATGTCCATCTTGTAATCCCTCCGAATTGGTTCATACAGCCCATCATAACAAAGTAACTCTTAAAAAGCCAAAAAGAAATACCGCTTCGCCTGAGGGAAGCGGCTATTTCTCTTCTGCCTGTTAGCTTACTTTGCTAATCGTCTGAGCTAACGCAAAATCTTTGCCGGTTAAACCTTTTGCCTCGCGGGTTGCTAACGTAAATGTGACCGTTCCACCTGCCAGATGAATTTCCACGTGCTGATTGTCATGCTCGAGCATCTCTGCCACACGGTTTACGAAACTAATCGCAGTGGAAAAGTCACGACAGTGGTACGTGCGTGATAGTGTCATTCGGTCTTCTACTAGCTTCCAGCCTGGTACCTTGCTCAGATACAATTTGACCTGTTCCAAAGACAGCTTGCTCATTTTAGCAATGCCCCCTTTTACCCGATAAATGGTTGTTACACCATCATATTCACGAGACGTACAGGTTATCCGCACCCTATTGCTTTACTGCATAAAAAATCATACGAGGTGATTCTTGCGCGACATATTCATCAAAGTGATAATTTCCAAATACTTGAATTTGTTCAAATCCCGCCTCTGTAAGCATCGCCATCATTTGCTCAACTGAAAACAAGCGAACCTGCTCCATATACTCACGCGGTTCATTCGACGACTCGTCAGAAATCAGTATCCGCTTTTTGACAAATCCATCCTGGATCCAGCGTTTTTCCTGAATCAACATCTCACTGACTTCCTTCGTAGAGTGCGATACGAGATTATCCATAACGTACGCTGCATTTAAGAAATCGATGACCACTTCACCTTTTGTTTTGAGCGCTTGCGCCATGTTACGAATAACATTCGCATTTTCTTCATCTGTGGAGAAATAACCAAAGCTGGTAAACAAATTCACCACGATATCAAATTCTTCGCGAAACGGAATGTCGCGCATGTCACAGCGGGCAAAACTTAGCTGTGGATAGGTGTTTTGTTCCTCGGCCAATTGTAAGAGAACAGGTGACAAATCCACCCCAACTACTTCATACCCCCGGCGAGCCAGCGCACGCGAATGACGCCCGCTCCCGCAGCAAAGATCAAGTACGCGTCCTGTGTCCTTTACCGGCAATCTTTCCAACAGATTAGCGATCTCTCCATCTGCTGCCGAGTCGTCCCTATGACGATACACAAGCACGTAATCTTCGCGAAAGCTTCGTTCAAACCATTCTTCTGCCATGTCTGAGCCCCTTTAATTCCAAGATGTTCTCATTATACCACAGCGGGGTTTATCCGTAGCCGATTTGCGTGCGGCAAAGTGTACGAAGACTTTATTAAACGAATCACTTTACATACATTCTGTATGTATGTTAAATTTACCTCATCCACTCGTGAAGGAGAGATTTGTCATGAAGGTAAACAGTTTTTATCCTGTCATCTTGACGGAACAAGTTGAGGCTAGCTCGAAGTTTTATCGTGAACACTTCGGATTTGAAATGGTTTTCGAAGCAGACTGGTATGTGAGCCTGCAAAATCAGAGCAGCACTCCAGCATTTGAGCTAGCCATCCTAGATCCCTCTCACACCACGATTCCACAAGGATTCCGAAAGCCAGTAAACGGTGGTCTTATCCTTAATTTCGAAGTCGATGATGTTGATGCTGAGTACGAGAGACTTATTATGAAAGCAGGTCTTCCACTCCATCTCGACATCAGAGACGAGGATTTCGGTCAGCGGCATTTTATTACATCCGATCCGAATGGCATTTTGCTCGATATCATAAAAGTAATCCCACCTTCTGAAGCCTTTGTTGACAGCTATGTTGATCCCGTCTAATCTAGCATGAAATAAGTAAGGAGATCGTACAACGTGAAGATGTCCAAAGCAGAGCAAAAACAGCAGACGATGCAAAAGCTGATAGAAGTGGCAAGAGAGATGTTCTCCAAGCAAGGCTACGCGGATGCCGCCATGGAAGACATCGTTAAGCAAGCCGGGGTGACCCGGGGCGCACTGTACCATCATTTTGGCAGCAAAGAAGGATTATTTCAGGCAGTATTGGCTTCTGTCCAACAAGAAATCGGAGATCGCGTAGAAGCTGAGGCTGCGAAAAGTGAGGATCCTTGGCAACAATTGATCTTGGGTTGCTTGGCCTTTGTCTCTTCGGCCGTCGAACATCGCAACAAGCGGATTTTACTTATCGATGGCCCTTCTGTCATCGGGTGGGAAACGTGGCGCCGGATGGACGAGGAAAACTCCATGCGGCATCTCAAGGAGCAACTTCAAACGATGCAGGAACAAGGATACCTACGTCCCGTTTCCATAGATGCTCTGACGCATTTGCTGTCTGGTGCGATGAACGAAGCCGTACTCTGGATTTCGGAGACGCCTGATCATGAGAAGTCCCTCAAGGAAATTTCAGCAGCGATGACCCTTCTCTTAGAAGGATATCGCACAAAATAAAAGCAAAGCACCCCTGCTTCCGTCTCTTGTCGGCAAAATGCAGGGGTGCTCTGATATTGTAAAGGATTTTTATGATGAAAATCGGGTAGCTCGTCCAATCCGAATTTTTTCAGCAGCCCGAGCAATAATATTCTCTACGGAAGATGGGTCCTCTACAACGTCATATTCGTTGATATTGACCCGCAAAATCGGACAGGAAGTAAAGGAGGCAATCCAGCTATCATAGCGACCAAACAAGTCCTGCCAGTAATCCACCGGAGTTTGTTGCTCCATCGGACGCCCGCGCTCTTTTACGCGGCCAACAATATCATCGAAGCTTCCCTCCAAATAGATCAAAATATCCGGGTGCGGGAAGTAAGGCGTCATGACCATCGCTTCAAAAAGTTCTGTATAAGTGCGGTAATCCTCTTCTGTCATGTTGCCTTGCTCGTACAGCATGCGAGCAAAAATCCCAGTATCTTCATAGATGGAACGATCTTGGACAAAACCTCCGCCATAATCAAACATCCGTTTTTGTTCCTTGAAGCGTTCTGCCAAAAAGAAAATTTGCAAATGGAAGCCCCAACGCGATAAATCGTTATAGTAACGGCCCAAATATGGGTTATTGTCTACCTTCTCTACGGACACACGAAATCCGAGTTGATCTGCCAAGGCATGTGTAAAGGTGGATTTTCCTACCCCTACTGTTCCCCCGATCGTAATTACTGCGTTGTTCGGTATCCCGTATTTTTCACGAAGCGTGCTGTTCTGAAACCTCGACATGTACGCAACTCCTTATCCCCATGCTTACTTTTCCTTCGTTCCCTATAATTCTTGGCCCATCAACTCTTGAATCCGTGGCGCAATTCGATCCAGAACAACCTTCAAATCTTCTGGTCTATGTACAAAATCTAAATCGTCACAATTAAATTTGATGATAGGCGTATCTGGATGATGCTTTTCAAACGCTTCCATAAACTCGTTGTAGTCAGCAATCAGGTTCTCCATATAGGTGACATCCATGCTGCGCTCCATTTCGCGATCTCGCATCGCAATCCGCTTCATCACGGTTTCAATCGAAGCTGTCATGTAGATCACCAAATGTGCCTGAGGCAAATCCTCTGTCAGGATATCATAAATTTTGAGGTACTTTGGCAGGTTATCTCCTTGTAACGTCCGTTTGGCAAAAATCGTATTTTTGAAAATATTGTAATCAGAAACAACGGAAATACCTTGATTCAGGAACTGTGAATGAATATCTTGCAGCTGCTTGTAACGATTACAGAGGAAAAACATCTCGAGCTGAAAGCTCCATTCGGCAATATTTTCATAAAATTTGCCAAGGAATGGGTTTTCGTAGACGATTTCTTCCAGTAGTTGCAAATTGCAAGCACGGCTTAGTTCCCGCGATAAAGAGGTTTTCCCAATACCAATAGGTCCCTCAACGGTAATCAATATGGACTTCATGTATGCTTCGATTCCTTTCAAGAAAATGAGAGCACTCCATATTGTAGCATGTGTATAAGTGTTTGTCGAAAACATTCGCATTGTGTCGTCTGTTATCATATGGCATCTCTTTTGCCAAAAGAAAAACTGCTCTTCATCGAGAGCAGTTCAATTCTTAGGTAAAATATTCAACGCGTGCCTGCGGAAACAGTCGGGTAATTTCACTTTCTAAATGGGCCTGTAAAGCCTTGGCTTGGATGTCAGGATAGACATACTTCCCTTTCCCGTATTTCCCCCATTTGTACTTGCGCTCTTCTTCCTTCATCGCAAGCTTCGTTTTCGGATAGCGCTGGAGGATCAAGCTTTTGGCGATCTTGGTAAAACGGTGCTGGATGAGCTCAAACGTCAAATCCTCCATCGCTTCGGGAACCAACTGCGAACGCAGCCTTTCCAGCAAATCGGTATACCCCGCTTCCCATCCGTCAAACCAATACAAAGGCGCTAAAATAAAGCCGAGCGGATAACCGGCTTTGGCTACCTTCTCTGCTGCCTCCAGTCGCTGATGAAAGCTAGAGGTGCCTGGCTCAAAATTTTTGATGACATAGTCAGCATTCATACTGAAGCGAAATCGGGTATGCTTGTTGTGTTTGGCATCCAACAAGGAATCCACGTGGTGAAACTTGGTCACGAAACGCAACCGCCCAAACTCCTGCTGGCCCATAAACTCAATCGCCCGTTTCAGATTGCCCGTAATATGCTCAATGCTAACCGGATCGGATGTACAGGCTGCCTCAAAACGAGTGATTTCACCCGGGCGTTCCCCGATATACTTCTCGGCCTGCGCGAGAATCTCATCCGTATTGACGTACACCCGAACATACGGTTTGGTCCCGATATTGGTGTTCAAGTAGCAATAGTGACAGTGGGCAGCACATCCTGTAGCTAGTGGAATGGCATATTCTGCGGAAGGCTTCGAGGTCTCGAACTTCAGTGTTTTGCGTACACCAATGACCAGTGTCCGCTTCGCATTGCGATATTTCTCCACTTCTGTGTCCCCGGGGATGCCGCGTACCTGATTATGACTGGTCGTCATCTGCATCGGAATCCCTTCTGTTTGGAAACGGCGATACAGCTCTTGACCGAGTGGATAATTCAATGCATTTGGCTCGACAAAAATATAATCCGGAACAAACAGCTTGCTGTCTTTCTGCTCCGTCTTTTCAGGTCTCTCCAAAAGGGTCATTCCCATTCGCCATCAATCCCCCTTCACCTAGTATGCCCGAGCCATTCGACTGGACGTAAGGGGAAGTATGGCTGTAACCGTTATTTCAGAGTGTTCTTAAAATCGTGTAGCAGCGCCTTTGCTTGCTCCTGATGAGCTAGCGGTACTTGCAGTGTATAGACATGCCCTGCTTTTTTGGTCTGTCTGGACAAAAGCCTGACAGGAATTCCTTTCATTTCTAAATAACGCCGATATTCCTGAGCAATCCGCGGGAGGCCATACGATTCATGAATCGTAACCCATTTGATCCACATGCACCTGCACCCCACCCTTACACACTCTTTCTTTTACAGTAAGCAGAGGACGGGCGATTGGTTCAAAACAAAAGCAAGTTGCTGACATTTTAGTAAAACCGTTTTGGCATCTGCACCGTCTAATGGTATAGGAGGGGGAAAAAGTGAATCTTGAACAGCTCGTTTCGCGCGCAAAAAACGGGGATGATGACGCCTTTTTTCAGCTCGTCAGCCTACATAAAGAACAACTGTATAAAATCGCCTACGCCTTTCTCCGTAATGAGACAGATGCATTAGAGGCCATTCAGGAAGCGACATGCCGTTCCTATCTCAAGCTGGCACGCTTGAAACAGCCTGCGTATTTTCGTACATGGCTGACACGCATCCTTATGCATATTTGTCTCGATGAGCAAAAGCGCCGAAAACGTATCGTCTTGGATCCCATGGAAGATGACATCGCAAACCATGCCAGTATTCCTATCGACGACCAAAATGTCGAGCGTATTCAAATCGAAGAGGCTCTCGATCGTCTGAGTCCGATATATCGCGACATCATTATTTTGAAATATTTTGAAGATCGGACTATACGCGATATTGCACAGGTACTCGGTCATCCGGAAGGTACCATCAAAACCTGGCTGCACAAGGCTTTGGGTGCACTTCGCAAAGATCTCGGGAAAGGCTGGTGAGCTTCATGCGTGAAAATGAAAATAACAATGCGAGTCCATACATGGTTCCCGCTGAAATCGATCAATACATTCGAAGAGGGATGGAACAAGCAAAAGAACAGCGTCAAAATCGGAACCGCAATCGTTGGATACGTATTGGTTCTAGTCTGGTTGCTTGCTTATTCATTTTCGTGTTTATTTTTTCCGTTCGCGTTTCGCCCGCTGTTGCCGCATATGTCAGCTCGATTCCCGGGATGGAGAAGATCGTAGAGTTCATTCGTGATGATAAAGGCTTACAATTGGCTGCGGAACACAACCTTGTTCAAAATATTGGAGCCAGTGGTTCCGTAGAGGATGTGACTTTTACCATCGATCAAGTTTTGGCCGACGAAAAACGGATGGTCCTCTTCTACACACTGAAGCATCCTTTTACGGATAAAAAAGTAGCCCTGCACAGGATCGAGTTGTCTGACCAAACAGGAAAGGAATGGGAGCATGGTGTTTCTTGGTCAGGCATGGGCAGCGAAGACCCTGTGATTCAAAACCGTATTGATATCATCATCAGCGAAGGCACGGCTATACCGGATGCTCTGACAGCACAAGTCACACTGGAGATTGATCATATCAAGCAAGAGACTCCCCTGTTGATCGACTTTACGGTTGACAAAAACAAGTACAAGACGCTTGAGAAAAAAGTGTACCCCGTGATGAAGGAAGTCACAATTGACGGGCAGCGTTTCACGATTGAACAAATCGCAGTCTTCCCCACTCAAACTGAAGTGAGCATTCGCTTTGATCCGGCTAACAAAAAGCATATATTTGATTTTGATAAGCTGAGGCTCGAAGATGAAAAAGGGGAAACGTTCGCTTTTTGGGGAAATGGTGTTCCTGTTCGGGAAAACGGTGAGAATGGGAGGGTATACCATCTGGAGAGTATTTATTTTGTGGAGCCCGAAAAGCTCTACCTGAAAACAGATGGTATTCGTGCCTTGGACAAAGATCAATTGCAAATCGTGATTGATGCGAAGACAGGTACATTAAAAAAAGTACCGAATGATCGCCTGCAATTAAAGGCGTTGCGTCAAGTCGATGATGTTGTCGGCATGGACTTTTCCTTGAAGGTTCCGCCACAAGATAACCACTCTCATATCTCCTTGGGGTATGACCTAACTGACGACCTGGGAAATGAATATGATTATGTGCAAGGGAGCTCCTACTCCACAGATGATGCATCCATTCAAAACTATTCCATGCTGTACAAACGAAAAACAAACAAAGGCACACCTACTACCTATTCCTTTCCTCTGTCCAGCTATCCTGAGCGACTTCAAGGTACTTTTTCTATTGAAGTCAAATAAATTCTATTGAAGTCAAATAAAAAATGCCCCATCAGTGATTGCTTGTACGGCATCGCTGTGGGGCATTCTTTATTTCATAAGCTTAGTCTACGACCGCCCAATGATTGGTCGGCCCATGCCCGCCACCCAATTGCGGAGCTGTCTTAATCGCTTCGAAGATAAAGCGATTTGCTTTTTCAACCGCAGTGATGAGCGGTGTATTTTTTGCTAGTTCTGCGGTAAGAGCCGCTGAAAACGTGCAACCTGTGCCGTGTGTATGGCGTGTATGAATACGCTCATGGGCCATTTCATGGAATGCCGTACCATCGAACAAAATATCAACGACAACATCCCCTTGCATATGTCCACCCTTCATCAGGACATTGCGGGCGCCTAATGCATGTATTGCTTTTGCTCCTTCGCGCATCTCATCTGTCGTCTCGATTCTCATGCCAGTCAAACATTCTGCTTCCGGCAAATTAGGTGTGACGACTTCCGCCAAAGGCAACAATTCTCTTTTCAATGCAACGATCGCCTCATCCAGAAGTAGTTTTGACCCTCCCTTGGCAATCATCACCGGGTCTACCACTAGCTTTTTCAGGCCAAATGCTTTGACCTCTTCCGCTACAGCACGAATGATATCAGCGTTAAACAGCATTCCCGTTTTCGCCGCGTCAGCACCAAGATCACGTAGCACCTCATGCATTTGCTGTGCAACCGCCTCTGTCGGCAACGGATAAACGCCTGCTACGCCTAATGTATTTTGTGCAGTGATTGCTGTGATCGCACTCATTCCGTACACACCAAGTTGATGAAAGGTTTTCAGGTCTGCCTGAATCCCAGCTCCCCCACCACTATCTGAACCCGCTATCGTCAATGCTTTCGCAATCGTGCTCATGACATTCCCTCCTGCTTTCCCACCTTTTCTCACCTGAGTATACCATCCGCCCGTCCCATTCGGTATACTAAAGGAATGTTTGCCAACTGTCATGCAAGGAGGCATATGCTTGTCATATCGGATCTTTTATTGGTTGACCTTTTTGATACCAACCATCATCATCGGGGGTTTTGAATTCATCCGTCACGACTTTCTGCTGCCCTATATGTCTATGGAAGCCGGAAATGTGTACATTACCCTCTTGACGCTCTTTCTCTCTTTTTTATTCGCCACTTGGATGTTTCACACCCTTAAACAAATGAATGCACGAATTGTCGAGGAACAAGCTCGGCGTGCTGTTTATGAAGAACGTGAACGCCTTGCCCGCGAATTACATGACGGGATTGCACAGTCTCTGTTCTTCCTCAACGTAAAGCTGAAGCAGGGACAATTGGACGATGCCCGGGTCGCTGTTTCTGCCATCGACAATCATGTACGCCAAGCCATCTTTAACTTGCGCTCATTGCCTGAAGAAGGCAATCTGGATCAACGCCTTGAGAAATGGCTAGCCCAATGGAGTGCTTTATCTGGAATCGATGTCGTGAGCGAATTACATGTCAAAGACGGCTTTTTTACTCCCACAGCAGAAGTCCAACTGTTTGGGATTATCCAGGAAGCATTTGCCAACATTCGCAAGCATTCTCAGGCCAAGCATTCGTGGATTCACCTCACGACGGATGAAGCAACTGGCTGGGTTCTCGCCGTTGAGGACGATGGCATTGGGCTTTCTAACCCTTCTCCCGATACGAAAAAATACGGTTTGTCCATGATGCGCGAACGAGCACGCCAGTTGAATGCAGCCATCGACATTCAGTTACGACCGGCAGGCGGTACGATCATCCGCTTATCTTCTCAATCAGGAGGAAAAATACTATGAACGCTTACCGTGTATTGATCGCCGACGACCACCCGATGGCTCGTATGGCCATTCGCAGCCTGCTTGATCCCGATCCCTCTTTTGAAGTCATCGGAGAAGCACAAAATGGCGAGGAAGCTTTTCTCTTATGCGGACAAATACAGCCGGACCTTGTGCTCATGGACATCAACATGCCGAAATGGAGCGGACTCGAAGCGACCCGCGAGGTCAAAAAAGCATACCCGCATATTAAGGTTGTCATTCTCAGTGTCTCAGATGACGTTGCTGACCTGATCACGGCTATTCAGTTCGGCGCCCAAGGATACTTGCTGAAAAATTTAGAGCCTGACGACTGGATTAACTACTTGCACGCCTTGCTCGGAGAGGACAGTGAGTTGACTCGCGAAATGGCAAACCGGCTCATGTACCGCTTCCGTCAAGAAGAAGCGACGGATGAAATGGTACCAGCTGTTTTGACCCCACGAGAGCGAGAGATTGTCATGTATGTGGGAGCCGGAAAAACGAATCGGGAAATAAGCGAGGCGCTAATCATCGCAGAAAACACTGTGAAAAACCACCTAAAAAACATTCTTGAAAAGCTGCAATTGGCTAATCGCGTCCAGCTCGCTGCTTATGCGGTTCGCCATCATTTGGTTATAAGATAAAACAAAAAACATTGCTTTCCTCTCGATCAACTGTCATCCTTAGAGAGATACGTTTTACACAGACATAAGAAATGCAGGTGAACCGCATGATCGAAGTCAAGACCTCCAAACTGAGTAATGGAGAATTAAATAGAGGCGTATTTGCAACGCAAGATATCCGAAAAGGCGTCCTGATTCATGAAGCGCCAGTTCTGCCCTATTTGAACGAAGAGCATGAGCATATCGAGAAAACCTTGCTCGCGGATTATGCATTTGAATACGGAGCCAATCACACAGCCTTCTTGTTAGGCTATGGCATGCTATTTAATCACTCCTACACGCCAAATGCCACGTATGAGATTAATTTTGACAACCACACGTTTGATTTTTATGCGTATACGGACATTCAAGCGGGTGAAGAAATTTTAATCAACTACAACGGTGATGAGGATTGCGATGATCCTCTCTGGTTTTATGAAGACCAACAGAAAGAAACAGATGATACCAAATAAGCGTATGCTTTAAAAAGAATGAAAACCCGGAAACAGACACTTGAAAAAGTGCCTGTCCTCCGGGTTGTTTTGTGTAGAGAGACGTACCTATAATCGTGGACGAATGTTTTTCTCGAAAAAAGATAGCCACAGACCAGGCTTTATTTCTTTTTGATCCGTCAAGGTAAATCCATGTCTTCCATACAATCGAACGGCCGGTTCATTCAAGGAACCAGTCGCGACGACTATCTTGCTGCTGCCATGCTCGTGGACAGAGGCAAGCAATTGACTCGCGATTCCCTTGCGAAAATGAACAGGATCGACAATCATCCGATGAATATCTAACGTTTCTCCTTCGATCAAAAAAGAAACTGCCCCTGCCAGCTCACCTTCCACTATGTAGCCGTAAAACGTTTCTTCACATGTCCGCAGTTGTTCTACTGATTCTTGTAGGGGAGGAATATCCTCCGTTCCAATGATCTCCGCCTCTACACGATACGCTCTTTGCTGCATGCTCCAAAGTTTTTGTACCGTTTGTTCATCCTGTAAATCTAGTCGCATGATCATTTCGTTTTCCCCCGCAATTAACTGTCTGGTGCTGTTTCAAAGCTATAGTACACATAAGGATCTTTTGGAGCAGAGACGGTTTCAACCTGGGATGCTTTGAGAACAAGCATGTCGTATCCGTCCACCTGACGCAGCTCAAGCTTTCCGCGAACTTTTACCCAGCTATCTTTTGCCCATTTGTTCGCGTCTTCCTTTTCTACTAAAACGCCATAAACACTGGAATCTGCTGTACAGCAGGTGACAGAAAAACGCGCCACGACAAATTGCTGCTTGGTAAAATCAGGCTGCCGATAGACAAACCCCATCGTCTCAAGCTCTTTTCCAGCAAATTCTTTTGCATATAGCTCCATTGTGGTGAGTCCGTCCAGGAACACTTTGTCATTCAGTTCAATCACTGGCTGTTTATGTAAAAAGACAGCAATATCCGTGTAAAAGTCACCAAATCCTCCATTCGAAAACCGTTGCCTCAATTGCTCGTCGTCTGTCGCTTGCACCGGGGGTGTTGCAGCCTGACTAGTAGTTTCTGAATTTGCTTCAACGTTTGACTCGGCCTCTTCTTTAGCGGCCTCTGCTGTTTGTTTCGCATTTTCAGTTGCTTTTTCAGTTGCATTCGCATTCGCCGTAACATCTGCCAGCTTTCGTACATCATTGCTGAGAAGCGTGATTCCCCTCTTTTCTGCTACATCACTGCCAAGAATTTTATCCGGCATGACAAATCCCATCACGATTGGGAGCACGAACAACCCATAAACCAAAAGGGAGCCCATCGGTGTACGCGGAACTTTGTGCTGCTCCTCACAATCGCAATCATAAACGCTACTACCCACAAAAATTTGCCGTATGCTGACAATTGTCAGCAAGGCCAAGATGACAAGCGTGACATAGCTGAACATGTGCAAACGCGGTGCGAGATAGTGACTGAGCCTTTCCGACAGGATCAAATAGGCTAACAACACCGTAATGCCAGCCAATATCAGACTGCGCATGAAGTGATGACGCTTCAAATTGTTCTGATCCATATTTTCCTCCTTACATCGGTATGATCATGGTGACGCCAATCACCAAAAGCGTAATAGCCACGACCAGCTTGATAACAAAACCAAAGCGGAATGTTCCAAATAGCATCAACGTCGTTTTTAAATCGAGCATGGGACCGAAAACCAGAAAAGCTAGCAACGAGCTGCTTGAAAACGTATTGGCAAAGGAAGCAGCGATAAACGCATCAGCCTCTGAACAAAGCGAAAACAAATACGCCATCCCCATCATGACCAAATTGGAGGTGAGCGGCGTTTGACCGATATCCATAAGCGTATCCCGGCTGATGTACACCTGTAAAAGCGCACTGATAAACGCACCAAACAACAAATATTTTCCCATGTCAAAAAATTCGTCCACCGCGTGGGCAAACGTCGAAGATAGCTTTCCACTCGTCGCTTTTACATGGTCGGCTTCGTGACTGATTTGCGATTCCATGCCGAGCCGTAACGGATTTTTTTTGACAAACAGGAAGACAAGCATGCCAACAATAAGGGCAACCACGAATCCCGCAATCCCCCGGTATAGAGCCATTTCCGGCTGACGGGTGAAAGCGACATAGGTCGATGACAATACAACGGGATTCACAATCGGTCCCGCTAATAAGAAAACAATCCCCACTGACAGCGGCATCCCTTTTTGGATCAAGCGACGAACCACAGGAATAATGGCACATTCACATACAGGGAACAAAAACCCGAGCAACCCGGCGAACGGCAGGGCCACGAGTGGATGCTTCGGTGTCCAACGCCTCACCTGCTCTTCTGTCACAAACGTCTGGATAAACGCAGAAAAGAATACACCCAAGAGGACAAACGGGATTGCTTCCAACCAAATACTTAGGAAAAAGGTTTTCACATCTAGCCACAAAGGGGACCACTCTATGCTCCAACCGGAAAACAAGCTGCTGTCTTTGCCCATTGTTAACCAAACGACACTTAGACCCAACAGGAGTGCCCCGATTATTTCAACTAGGAATTGGCGAATCTTCAGAATCAATTGGGAGTTCTCTCCTTTCCACTCACAAATAGGTATCATTCCTATTTAGATATTAGTATCTAATATTCCTTCTCGTCATTTGATTTTTTTTACAAGATGAACAGGTTGTACAGCCTTCCCTTCCCCCTGTATCCGTCTTATAATGATGAAAAATGGAACGGTTCGGGGTGAATGAAGTGAGCGAAGAAATTCAGCGCATTCCCACTGATCTAGAGGTTTGTGAAGTACAGACGATCGATGAAGTAAAAGTAAACAGGCTTCGGCCCAGAATGATCGAGACAGAAGGCGTCGCCTCTCTCTTCAAGGCTCTCGCAGACGATACGCGGGCAAAAATCATTTACGCGCTTGCACTTGAAGGCGAGCTATGCGTTTGTGATGTCGCAGCAACCATCAATAGTTCGATCCCCAATACCTCTCACCATCTGCGGTTGCTAAAAAACATGGGCCTCGCTCGGTACCGCAAAAACGGCAAGCTCGTCTATTACTCGCTCGATGATGATCATGTCCGCCATCTTATCATGTGTGGAATTGAGCATGCTGCCGAATTGAAGCAATCAAAATCGTAAATCCACTGGCTTTTATACAGGTCCGTCACCAAGTGTGGCGGCCTTTTTTTGCTGATGATCAAAAAAACATTCAAACAATTACTTGAATATAATAATGTATATGGTATGATTTAGTTAATCCTTACCGGAAAGAAGGACCGGATCATGAACGACTATGACGTCATTGTAATTGGCGGAGGGCAGGCAGGACTTGCTCTCGGATATGCACTCAAGCGAAAAAATCGCCGCTTTGGCATCTTGGAGCAAAACAAACGGATCGGTGATAGTTGGCGGCAGCGGTACGATTCACTCGTACTATTTACGCCACGCAAATATAATCATCTACCTGGTCTCGATTTCCCAGGAGAGCCGTATACACTCCCAAACAAGGAAGATGCAGCAAACTACCTGGAATTGTACGCGAAACATTTCGAATTGCCAGTCATGCTAGGTACAACCGTTTTGGAACTTAGCCAGGTCGGAACTAGATTTCAGGTTCGGACTCAAGATAGCTTGCTCTTCTCGAATCAGGTGGTTATTGCTACGGGTCCCTTTCATACACCCTATGTCCCGGCTATCGCAAACAACTTGGACCCAACCATTCGTCAATTGCACACCGTGGAATACAAAAATGAAAGCCAGCTCATCGACGGTCCTGTCCTTGTCGTGGGCAGTGGCAATTCTGGTGCACAAATTGCAGTAGAGCTTGCGGCTCATCGATCCGTTGTTTTTTCACAGGGAGAATCACGTTCTTACTTGCCGCTCTTCATTTTTGGAAAACCTATATTTGATTACATGAAGGCACTCGGGTTACTGGATGTCCCCCGCTCCACCTGGCTTGGACAAAAAATGAGTCAATCACCCGATCCGATATTCGGTTACAAAAAGCAGGTCCGCGACCTGTCTAGAACCGGAGCACTGCGATTGGTATCCCGAGCACTACAGGTGAATGGGAATACTGCTACTTTTGCAGATGGAACACAAGCAACGGTCAACAACATATTGTGGGCTACCGGTTTTCGACCGAACTACGATTGGCTACGCGTTCCCAATGTGCTCGATTCCCATAGCCGACCGATTCATCATCGAGGGATAACAAGAGTTCCTGGCCTCTCCTTTCTCGGGCTGCCCTGGCAGCATACACGAGGATCAGCGCTTATTGGCGGTGTAGGGAATGACGCGCTTTATTTAGCAGAGCATCTATAAATCGTACTTTTGATAAGGAGGACACAATCATGGGCTTTCATCATCACGATCATGGAGATGGGCACGATCACGATCACCATCACCATGGAAAAGGAGCCAGCAAACGGGCTCTTTTCATCTCTTTCCTCATCATTGCTGTATTTTTGGTTATAGAAACCATTGGGGGCTTCCTCACCAATAGCTTGGCATTGCTCTCTGATGCTGGACATATGTTAAGCGATGCATTAGCCCTTTTGTTGAGCTTGATCGCCGTTCATTTCGCAGCACGACCGCCATCTGCCAAGAGAACATTCGGGATGAAGCGCTTTGAAATCTTGGCAGCACTGACCAATGGCGTGACGCTTGTACTGATTTCCTTGTTCATTTTCTGGGAAGGATTCCAACGTATGTGGAATCCGCCTGAGGTTGCCAGCGGCTCCATGATCATTATCGCCACTGTAGGTCTCTTGGCAAATATTGCTGCAGCCATTGTACTCATGCGTGGCGATACCAAAAACAACGTCAATGTACGTAGCGCGTATCTCCATGTACTCGGCGATCTTCTCGGTTCCGTAGGTGCAATTATTGGTGGTATCCTGATGTGGGCTTTTGGCTGGTACATTGCCGATCCGATCATTAGTATCGTCGTTGCTATCTTGATCATGCTGAGCGCATGGCGCGTAACAAAAGAATCCATCAATATTTTGCTAGAAGGTGCTCCTTCAAGGCTGGATACGACAAAAGTAGAAGAGCGACTCAGTCAGCTACCGGGAGTTATCAAAGTGCATGACCTCCACATTTGGACAGTTACTTCCGGCTTTGATTCCCTGACATGCCATCTGGTTGTTGAGGATGATTTGCCTAGCTACCCTGTGTTAAATGACGCGCTGGCCCTCTTGGAAAAAGAATTCGGCATGACACACGCTACTATCCAGATTGAGAACTCGTCTACTACACACGGTGACTTACATTGCCAGGCAACAGCCGATTCCCACGATCATGACCATGCGCATGATCATAAACAACATAGCCATTCCTAACAAAAGAAAACCATCTCCCGACATTTTCGAGAGATGGTTTTTCTTGTGATTAATCTTCCATGGTAGACAGGTCACCAGTCGGTAGACCTAATTCCCACGCTTTCAAGACGCGGCGCATGATTTTTCCGGAACGTGTTTTTGGCAGCTTGTCGCGGAATTCGATTTCACGAGGAGCAGCATGTGCAGCCAGTCCTTCTTTCACAAACTTGCGAATTTCATCCATCAACGCTTCACTTGGCTCATAGCCAGCTCGCAGCGAGATGAACGCTTTGATAATTTCACCACGAACCGGATCTGGTTTACCGATGACACCCGCTTCCGCTACTGCTGGATGCTCCACGAGCTTGCTCTCTACTTCAAACGGACCGACTCGCTCACCAGAAGTATTGATCACATCATCAATACGGCCTTGGAACCAGAAGTAGCCTTCTTCATCCTTGTATGCGGAATCCCCGGATACGTACCATCCTGGGATGCTGAAGTATTCTTCGTACTTCGCTGGGTTGTTCCAGATTTGTCTCATCATGGACGGCCAGCCCACACGGATTGCCAGATTCCCCATACGATTCGGCGGCAATTCGTTGCCACGGTCATCGATAATCGCGGCATAAATACCTGGGAACGGCTTGCCCATCGATCCAGGCTTGATTGCCATACAACGATAGTTAGAAATCAGTTGAGCACCTGTTTCCGTCATCCACCAGTTGTCGTGAATGCGCTGATTGAACACGCGCATTCCCCAATGAACGACTTCAGGGTTCAGCGGTTCACCTACGCTAAGTACGTGGCGCAGACTGGATAAGTCAAACTGCTTCACGAGTTCGTCCCCTGCCCCCATGAACATGCGGAACGTCGTTGGAGCACTGAACCAGATCGTTACTTTATTTTTTTCAATCACTTTGTACCATTCTTCGGGAGTAAAACGCCCTCCTCGAACAACAATGCTCGCTCCATTCAACCAAGGAGCAAAAATGCCATAAGAAGTGCCCGTTACCCAACCTGGGTCTGCCGTACACCAATAAATGTCATCCTCTTGCAAGTCGAGAATCCATTTTCCAGTCTGGTAATGCTGGATCATGGCGTTATGCACATGCAGAACACCCTTTGGCTTGCCCGTTGAACCTGATGTATAGTGAAGGATCAATCCATCCTCCCGATCAACCCATTCGATTTCCAGCTCGGAGGAGGCTTCTTCCATCGCTTTTTCAAAGCTAATATGTCCTTCGTTTACCTCTTCTGCTCCCACGACAATCACGTGCTTCAAAGCAGGAAGTTCACTTACGGGAATGCGTGGCAAGAGTGCTGGTGTCGTGACGATCGCAACTGCTTCGCTATTTTCCAAGCGATCACGCACAGCCGCTTCCATGAACGCTTCAAACAGTGGTCCTACGATTGCCCCAACCTTGATCGTCCCTAAAACGCTTACATAAAGCTCCGGCGAACGCGGCATAAAGACGAACACGCGGTCGCCTTTTACAATACCCAAATCCCGCAAAACATTTCCGAATTTATTAGATAGCTCGCTTAATTGCGCGAACGTATAAGTCTCGTCTCTCGTCGCATTACTGTACATCAAAGCGACTTTGTCTTTCCGATCTGTAGCGAGATGTCGATCAATGGCTTCATACGCCATGTTCACTTTCCCTGTCTCATACCAAGAAAACTGCTTTTCAACATCCGCCCAATCAAAATTCGCATATGCTTCGTCATAATTTTCCAGATTATAAGAGCCTTCCGTTGCTGGAATTTTCTCCACGTTCATGTCTTCACTCTCCCACTCTACATCTTTTTTCTCACTACACAACATTCATAATATTTCTACATTTTTTGAGTAATTCCTCCTGCCAGAACCTACTTATTCGATCGCGAACATTTTCCTGTATAATGACGGTATTCTTACCGCAAAGGAGATGGCTGACCATGATGATCTGGCTTATTTTACTTGGGGCTATCGCCTTGTTGCTTTTTCGAGCCTATCGCAATACATTTGATGTTCAAATAAAAGAAGTATCTATATCCTTGCAAAAATCCCGGCACCTTCAACATCCGCATGAGCTTGAGCCGGTTTCGATCTTGCATTTGTCTGATTTGCACATGGAAAACTTATCTGTACTGCCCCAGCGCATTGTCGATGACTTCTCGCAGCGTCAGGTGGACCTGATTGCCATTACCGGCGACTTGCTCGACCGCGAAATCAATATTCCGAAGGCTGTTTCTTTTGTGCAATGCCTCCAGCAATTGAAGCCAGCACTCGGAACTTACGTGGTGTTTGGCAATCATGATTACGTGCTTAGCCCTTTCAAGCTCGCGCAGTTAAAATCAGAACTTACGCGCATTGGCTGTCGTGTTCTCATCAACGAAAATGAAACGATCTATCACAAGGGGCAGCCCTTGCACATTATTGGTGTGGATAATTTCAGCACACGCCATAGCAACTTGGAAAATTCATTCTTCGGTGTACCCGAAACGGGAGCAAGGCTTGTCTTAACCCATGATCCTAATATCGTTTTGCATATGAAAGAGTATGCTTACGATTATTTGTTGTCAGGGCATTTTCACGGCGGGCAGATCCATTGGCCTCGCCCCTTTCATCTCGCAACGATGGGGAAGCTGCCTAAGCTGAACATGGTAAAAGGTCTTCACGAGATGGATGGTCGACTCTTTTACATCAGTGAGGGTCTGGGGCAAACAGGGGTAAACATTCGTCTGCGTTCCCGTCCCGAGATCACTCTGCATGTACTAGGTAGTGATGCTCCATTTAACGAGATGACCGCTCCTGCTGTTGCTCTACAAGAAACAGCTGCCACGCTCGCCCTCGACTAAGGTATAATAGCCTTACTTTCGTGTCGAGATGGGGGTCACCTTGTGGAAAAATGGAAGAGAGATGTCGAGCACATCCGACAAGCGACAAATTTACCTATCGAATATGTACAAGTCTCACAAACAGAATCAGCACAAGCCCAGCAAGAATGGGTACAAATAGGCTGGGAGCAAGCTGCCCTCCATTCGAGTAATGGTGTGATGACAGTGATCCTTATCGAAACTGCCTCTTGGCATTCTTCAGCCCGAGCGTTGTTGGATCTGATTTTTCCTCACGTGGATGACCCAGCAACGCTCCCCCTCCCCAAACAGATATCCAGTTGGCTTTCAGGCATTGTCACTGGCTCCCCTGTTGCAATCCCTGCACAGTTGGAAGTAAAATGGCCGTGGAAAGAACCGCGCGTTTCCTTTTTATTAGAGCGATGCAGACCAGATCGTACGGGAGAATGGGATTCCCTACAGCCCTTGTTACATGATTTCTTTGAAGGAGTACCCGATTTCATTCCGTTGACTCAAACACATGCCCTTCTCATCGTCCCTGTCTCCATGCTCGATCATCAAAAAACGGCTTCAGAGCTTTTGGAGTGGGCATCTGGCCTGTATGATCTGATCTCGATAGAATGGATGGAACCCGTTCGCCTCGTTGTCGGATCGCCTATCATGAGTCCAATTGCATTGAGCGATACTCTTTTACGACAATTATCACTTGCCAGTGCCCTTCAATCCTATCGACCACAAATGATGGTTGCTGGAGACTGGTCTTATCCGTTAGAACGATGGGCAGCTTCTCTTCCCAAAGAAATAGTAGATGCAATCGCCAACGAACTGGCTGCTGTCATAACCATGCCGCACATGACAGATGAACAGCTAGAAACATTAGATACATTGTTCGCCAGACAATTGAATGTAAGTGATACAGCACGGCAGCTCTTCCTTCACCGGAATACACTCTTGTATCGATTGGACAAGCTGACAGAACAAACCGGATTAGACCCGCGATTGTTTCCTGATGCCGTCATGCTGCAACTCTACCTTCTCTTTCGTCAAAATTAACAAAACATTTCGTATATACTGTCCGTATCCATCTTGCCTGTGAATTGATACCCTACCATTACAGTCATCCAAGAATTTGCGCTCTTCACAAACCCGAGGAGGTGCCTTTTTCATGGCAAAGGTAAGTCTTTCCCACATTTATAAACGATATGGAAATAACGTAACGGCAGTTGACGATTTTCACTTGGAAATTCAAGATCGGGAATTCCTTGTACTCGTCGGACCATCTGGTTGTGGAAAATCTACCACACTGCGCATGATTGCAGGTCTGGAAGAGATTTCGGAAGGTGATTTATACATAGGTGATCGCCGTGTCAACGATGTGGCTCCCAAAGATCGCGACATCGCCATGGTTTTCCAAAGCTATGCACTCTATCCGCATATGAACGTATATGAGAATATGGCATTCGGACTGAAATTGCGCAAATTCTCCAAATCTGATATTGATAAGCGAATTCAAGATGCAGCTCGAATCCTCGATATTTCGCATTTGCTAGACCGCAAGCCAAAAGCTCTGTCCGGGGGACAAAGACAACGTGTCGCTTTGGGTCGCGCGATCGTGCGTGAGCCGCAAGTATTTTTGATGGATGAGCCGTTGTCCAACCTCGACGCGAAACTGCGTGTACAGATGCGCACGGAAATTTTGAAACTACATCAACGCTTGAATACCACCATCATTTATGTGACACACGATCAAACGGAAGCCATGACCATGGGAGACCGGATCGTTGTCATGAAGGACGGCCTTATCCAACAGGTAGCAACCCCAACTGAAATCTACAATCATCCAGTCAATCTGTTTGTAGCGAGCTTCATCGGCTCGCCTGCGATGAACTTTGTGAAAGGCAATCTTTCCGAGAAAGACGGCGTACTTCTTTTTGATGCGCAAAATATTCATGTACGCTTCCCAGAAGATAAAGCCAAGACTTTACGGGAAAAAGGTTATGTAAACAAGCAGGTTATTTTTGGTATTCGCCCTGAGGATATTTATAGCGACGCCTCTTTTATGGAAGCAAATCCATTTGAGAGCACGCTTACAGCCGAAGTTGAAGTCGTAGAAAACATGGGCTCCGAATTGTTCGTCTATTTCCACAATATCGGGGATACCCAAATGGTAGCGCGCGTGGATTCTCGTGAAGCACTAAAACCAAAGATGAAGGTAAAACTAGCGATGGATCTTGCCAAATGTCATGTATTTGACAGCGAGACAGAAGTAGCTGTATTCTAATAGCGACGTGAGAAGGAGTGTCCCATCCGGCATTCCTTTTCCTATTTTTTTGTGCAAAACCTTTATAGAGAGAACACCTAGAGAGATAGCGTGGAGAGGAGCGGATAAGAAGTGGCTTATCAAATCGTCTTTTTTGACATTGACGGAACCTTACTGAACACCGATCACATCATTCCACAAACAACGGTGGACGCCGTACAAAAATTAAAACAAAACGGTGTCCATGTCGCGATCGCAACAGGCCGAGCTCCTTATCATTTGATGCCAATTGCTGAACAACTGGGCATTGAGACATTCGTGGGCTTTAACGGGTCGTATGTGAAGAGCGAAGGAAAGATCATCCATCACACGCCAATTGCTACAGATACATTGGCAAAGCTCGAACAAATGGCAGAGGGTCATTCCCATCCTATGGTATTTTTGAGCGCAGATCACTGTTACGCCAATGCCACGGACCACCCACATATCATCGAGTCTTTTGATTGGTTGCGACTGGAATCCCCGACGTATCGCCATCGTTACTGGGAAGAAACGCCGATTTATCAAGCGTTTCTCTACTGTGGCGCTGATGAATCGAGGTATACGGGTGAATTCCATGACGTCTCTTACATTCGGTGGCATGAACACTGCATGGATATTTTGCCCCCAAATGGCTCCAAGGCAAAAGGAATTGAAGCAGTCTTAAAACATTTTGGACTAACTCCTGCGGATGCTGTAGCCTTCGGAGACGGATTGAACGACAAAGAGATGCTCTCCTATGTTGGCATGGGAGTAGCGATGGGGAACGCTCATGAAGAATTGAAGCCGTTCGCTAACATAATTACACGACACGTAAACGACAATGGCATCCACCATGGCTTAGTTACGCTTGGTTTAATTTAGTCACTCTAACTGTAAGCTATTTCCTTCATAATCACTCCCTTCATGTGCACGCTATAGACAACAGCACTGGAGGGAGTGAGTTTTTTTGCGCGTCTGGCCTTTTGTTGCCGCTGTTGCCTTGGTCGGTCTCGTCGTTGTCCCGTATCGGATGAATCAGAATGCAGAACAAGAAATGCGCGAACCTCATCCCCGCGTGACATCGGTTCAAGCGAGAATTCCTCGTATTAACTACATTGAACAGGTGAAAGACATTCGTCGTGACCTGGAGAACAAAAGTCATATTCAAACGCTTCATCATAACCAACGTGATCGCAGTCATTATGTAGAAAATGAAGTCGTCGTACGCTTTTCACCTCACCCTAAACAAGAAAAAATTGATCAACTCGTTTCTTCGTTGGATGCCAAGATCAAACGTGATTTTGACAAATTTCTCATTATCAAATCAAAGAGCTTGACCACCAAGCAGCTCATGAAAAAACTGGCTGAACACCCTGACTCGGTATTTGCCGAGCCGAATTATCTCCTACTCCCCAATGTGAAGCCGAACGATACGTACTACAAGGAATATCAGTGGAATCTTCCTCTGATTGGCATGGAGCAAAGTTGGGACGTCAGCGAAGGCAGCGGTGATGTCATCGTTGCAGTCGTCGATACAGGTGTGGATATGAAGCATCCAGAATTTGCTGGTAAGCTTGTCAAAGGCCACAACGTTTTGAATGGCAGTAACACACCTCAGGATGATAATGGTCATGGAACCCACGTTTCGGGCGTCATTGCCGCGAAAACGAACAACGCAGATGGTATTGCCGGGATGTCCTGGAATAGCAAGCTCATGCCGATCAAAGCCATTGGCGCAGACGGTTCAGGCTCGGCCGTGGATATCGCCCAAGGTATTTATTGGGCGACAGATAACGGAGCGGATGTCATCAACTTGAGTGTAGGTAACTATACCTCCTCTGCTGCTCTGCGGGAAGCTTGTCGTTATGCCTTTGATAAAAATGTCGTGTTAGTCGCGGCTTCCGGAAACGATTCAAGTGATCAGCCTAGCTATCCTGCTGCCTATGATGAAGTTCTTGCCGTTGCCGCTGTCGATCACCGAAAAGAACGCGCCGATTTTTCCAACTTCGGTGATTATGTGGATGTATCAGCCCCCGGGGTTGATATCCCGAGCACTTACATTTATAGCGACTATGCCTCGCTATCAGGTACTTCGATGGCGTGCCCTCATGTCGCTGCACTCGCTTCGCTCATTCGTTCCATTCATCCCAATATGAATACCAAAGATGTAATGAATCTCATTAAACAATCCGCGACTGACCTCGGTGCTCCTGGTCACGATCAGTTATACGGGTACGGTATGATCAATGTGAACCAGGCCCTTCGCCAAGCCCAGCCGGTCGAGCGAGTCAAAACAGAACAACCGCCAAAAACAATCGGCGGCTTGCTTAATAAGTTTTTTCAACGTCTGCGTTTTGGTGGACAATAATTTTTTCGGTACCATCAAGGTCGCAAGAAACAGAAAAAAGGTGGCATTGACCACCTTTTTTTGTTAATCAGACTTTGGTTTACCATACGCTTCATAAGCCTTGCGCATAATCTCAAAGCTTTGCTTTTTTCGTTCATGGTACGTCGGCAGATCCCATTGCTTCCATTGATACAATAGAGGTTTTGGAGCTTCCGTCGAGTATGGCTTGTGGCTAGAGTGTGCAAATACTTCCACTCCGACGCCTTGACTTTCTGTTGGCACGATACCATTCTCTTCATACGGATATTTCCAAACTTGTTTACTGCTCGGGTCAGTAAAACCCAAAAGCATCCACGGAATACGTATTTCCAATACATTGCCTTTTGCATACCAATCGGCTAGCGAGTTGAACGCCGGATCTTCTGGATCAGAAATCCCAGGCTTCATGATGCCTACTTCTAGCTCTTCAAAAGGGACTGTTTTCTTGCTTTGCGGCAAATACAACGCTTTGTTAAGCGTCAGCTTCCAAGGCAAGAACAGCCCTTTATTCGCTTGATTGTACCGTTCGTCCCAAGGGAACATCCCTTTGATGTACCCATAAAGCCACATATGCTGATCATAGGCACTATTGACAAAAATACGAGAATTGCTTTCCCCTTGCATTTGCAGCAAAAATTCGATCTCTTGAGAAAACGTAATACCTGGCGCTTTATCAGCAGTCCTGCTCCCACCACTCAACGTATCGAAGCCAATATCGAGCCTATCCTTCGAAAAATCCCAATCTCCTTCATTCTTCTTAAGCATAAGAAACAAATACGCCTCATCGTGTGAAACAGAGAGATCGAATCCCGGATAAGAACGTTTGACGCGCTGAAATCTTTTTTCCCAATCATTTGTTTTCCCATCGAGCATGATCTGATCAGAGGCATAATTACCTGGTTCCACAGCGATGACGCCGAATTTTTCCTCGTTCGTCAACGGATTGTTCCACATTGCCCTCCGCTCCCAAGGCAGTTCTAGGTCAATCGTATTCCAGGTAAATTTGAACCACTCATCCTGCCACGCAAACAAAAGTGCTCCATCGTAGCCTTCTTCATAAATATTGCGCAGCATATCGGCATTGATCTCGCCTTGTTCTTTTTCCGTATGCATTCCCTGATTCCGTCCAGAAGGTCCATAATGAGTCATCCCTCGTGAACTGGGTACACCATATTCGGCAACCAACAACGGGATTCCTTTATGGTGGGCTCGCAGATCACGCAAGTATCCTGCATACGGGTCTATTTTGCCACTAGAATCCCGATACGTTTGGTACTTCTCCTCATATCGCAAGAAGTCCGGGTAGTACGGGTAGATATGATAAGCCGCAAAGTAACCAGCTGTCCATTCCGCTGATGATTTCAGATTCATCGGATCTATAGAAACCATATCCTCTTGCGCAAGTGGCTCATTGGGATGCGACAGCGGATCCGTCGTCAGCCAGTTTGTGAACGATACCGGATGCTGCCAGCCGTATCTCATCTCTTCCTCGGCCAAATAATCAAGCATAAAGGCAAGCCAATTTTCGAAAGGAGAAGCTTTTTCCGTTGCCATGATATATTTTCCCTGGTAAGGGGGCATGTTTGGATGTAATGCATTCGTCACCTGTACCGTATACGGATGCCACTCTGTACCGAGTATCCACCCCACCAAGTATGGCGATACATCAGTTCGATATGCACCACTGGCACGACCGTATCGCTCTTGGAGAGTCAAGTCTCCATGGACGGCTTGAACAGCGTCTTTAATCTCTTGGCGAAAATCACTCGTGATCTCGGGAGTGAACGCATCCCGGCCTTTTCGATCTTCACCCGCCAAGGCTTCATCCGGTGACCAGATGCCTTGCAAGAGAAGTAGAGGCTCTTCCTGCTTTTCGTTAAACTCGTATAAGGCTTCATAAAAAATTGGAGGTAGGATCGTATAAATGCGAACCACTTTGTTATTCATTTCCTTCATTTGTGAAAACCAACGCAAGTAATCCTCTCGTGTCGGGGAGAGTTCGCCTGGATAGTGCCCTGGTGTCGTTGCCCCCAGGTTTATTCCCGCCCAAAACACAGGGTCCCATACTTGTCCGTTATAGAGGGCAATATCCCCACCGTCTACTTTGGCAACTAGCTTCTTGCCACCGTCCTCGAATACAGGCATGGGTTTTGCATTTTTGCTTGCGCCCTTTTGGACTTTGCTTTTTTCGACGAGTTCCTTCCACTTCTCGTAATCATGGACGGCGTATCCTGCATAGCCCGAAAATTTTCCCAGGTTATTTTCGAGAATAGCCAGTTGTTCCTCCAATCCGCCATGCCCTTCTTCATAAAAGGTTGTGTTTTCCCCTTCTGCGCTTTGCAGTAGGTTCACCCCTACAACCACTTTGTTCTTGTATTGGCTCGCTTCGTTCATGATCGGGATCACAATTTCCAATACCCCGTTCGGTCCTTCTACCATGTCGCGATAGGCCATTAATGTAACATGATCGAGCGTTCTGACCAGCCATTTGCTGACGCTTTCCGATTTGTCTGCCAGCGACAGTTCGTACATCCAAAACGGAATATCAACACTTAGCTCCAAAGCAGGGTCCTTGTTGATTTCCGTGGACAAGTATTCGATGTTGGCTACCCATTCGTTTTTAATTTCTTCCTTATTATCATTCCATTCAGGTAATACATGAGGTTCTATATCGAGATGGACACCGCTAAATCTTTCTTCTTCTCCAACTGATTTGTTATAGGCCTGAACCCAGTTTAAAAAGGAGGTAATACTTTTCCGATTGGAAACGAGGGACCATACCGGATCACCTGCAAGTGCATCTACGCGAATGCCGGATGCCTTTGCTTCCTTAATAAAGGAACGATAATCTTGATCGACGACATTTTGTTGATCAATATGCAAGTAAATGAGATTGACATCATGTTGTTTGGCAAACGCAATGATTTCTTCTCTTTCTGTAACAATAAGCTGTGTATTCCAAATCCAGGTAGCTATCATCGGCGGAGTTCTATACAAATAAGCAATGATTGCAATGACTGGGATGATGATGATCAAAAAACCAAGCAGCAGCTTTTTTTTGCTTGATCGATGTTGTTCTGGTTCTGAGCTAGCTGTAAAAATAAGACATCCCCCTACTGACTGAGATTATATGCGGGTTGCCATCAACCGTTTGGCATACTGCTCTTTAATACTCTGGCGTTCTCTGGCGATGGCCAAAGCGTTGTTCGGAACATCATCTGTAATCGTAGAGCCTGCGGCTACATAGGCGCCCTCTCCGATAGTAACCGGAGCTATCAAATTTGCATTGCAACCAATAAAAGCGTGATTTCCAACGGTCGTTTTATGCTTACGGACGCCATCATAGTTGACAGTGATTGTTCCGCACCCTACATTTACATGTTCACCAATATCAGAATCACCAATATACGAGAGATGAGCAACCTTTGAGCCTTTCCCGAGACGCGAATTTTTCAGTTCGACAAAATCTCCAACCTTCGCCTCCTCACCTACATCTGAACCCGGACGAATATAGGCATAAGGACCAACCGTTGCACCGTCACGAATCGTGCTATTACATGCATTTGAGTAACGAAATTCTACCTTACATCCTACGGCGCAATCACTTAAGTCTGCATTCGGTCCGATGACACAAGCGTGTCCAATTATTGTTTTCCCGCGGAGGTACGTTCCCGGATGAAGAACCGTATCAGGTTCGATACTCACATCTGCATCAATATAGGTAGTGGCTGGATCAATGATCGTCACCCCGTTTTGCATATGATGCTCATTGATTCGCATACGGAGCACTCTCTCAGCAGCAGCTAACTGGATTCTGTCATTTACGCCGCTTCCCTCTGCCGCATCATCTGTCATGTAAGCGGCAATGCGTTCGTTTTGCTCCTTTAAAATGGTTAAAACATCAGGCAAATAGTACTCTTTCTGAGCGTTATCATTTTTCACACGGGAAAGAGCTTGAAACAGCTTCTGGTTGTCGAAACAATACATGCCTGTATTAATTTCGCACACTTGCCGTTCTTCTGCCGTTGCATCCTTATGCTCCACAATCCGGTTCACAAAGCCTTTTGCGTCGCGGATCAATCGTCCATAGCCTGCCGGGTCGTCTACTCGTGCAGTTATTACAGTTGCGGCTGCATGTTGGGTTTCATGCTGCTCAAGCAGTTGCACCAGCGTTTTCTCCCTCACCAATGGCGTATCCCCGCTCAACACGATCATTGTCCCCTGTTTGTTATGCAGCAGGTCAGCCGCCATCAACACTGCGTGGGCAGTTCCTAATTGCTCTTGTTGGTATGCATAACGCACCGAAGCACCAATCTGCTTTTCTACTTGCTCGGCTCCATGACCGACAACCAAAATAATCTCGTGGATTCCAAGAGCATGTAATCGGTCGACAATATGCTGAATCATCGGTTTTCCACAAACCTCATGGAGCACTTTGCAACGCGTAGATTTCATGCGTGTTCCTTTTCCTGCTGCCAATACGATTGCATAACGACTACTCATATGATCCTCCCATCCGATCCCCTTATTTGCTTTCATTGAAGTACGGCTTTACTCTGTTAACAATATCCTGAACAATATCTCGCGTTCCCATTGTTGTTGTCTGTTGACCTTTCTCGTAAACCTGAAGCATGATCTCTATCAAAGTTTTTTGATCAAGAATTTGGTCAGTGGAATCCATCATGGACACTTCAGCCCCTTACGGAATGCATATAGATCCAACAAGTCGAAATGGGGAAAGAATCCCGACCTCTCTATAAGCAGACGGTTCCGGGATTCTTCCAAATCAGATTTGCTTATTCAACGGTTACACTTTTGGCAAGATTCCGTGGTTTGTCAACATCATTGCCTAATGCCAGTGAAGTGTAATACGAGATCAATTGCAACGGAATAACGGACAAGATGGGGGTAAACACTGACAAGGTAGCAGGCACAAAGCATACCTCATCTACATTTCTGTGCAGCTCGACATTCCCTTCCAGCGTGATTGCTAACACTTGCCCACCTCGTGCTTTGATTTCTGTGATATTGCTAACCATTTTTTCTTCCAGCTCTTTTTGTGTCACCAAGGCAATGACAGGAGTCCCTTCTTCAATCAAAGCCAGCGTACCATGCTTCAATTCCCCCGCAGCGTATGCCTCTGAGTGAAGGTAGGAAATTTCCTTCAGCTTTAGGGACCCTTCCAGCGCCACAGCATAATCAATGCCTCGACCGATAAAGAACAGACTGGTGTGATTTTTTATGGATTCGGCATAAACACGAATCTCATCCGCATGCAGGAGTGCCTTTTCAGCCTGTTCCGGCAACTGTCTCAGATGGGCAATCATGAATTCTCTCTCGTTTTCCGCAAGAGTCTTCTTCACTTGAGCCAGGTACAATCCAAGCAGATAGAAAACGATTGCCTGTGAGGTGTACGCCTTCGTCGAAGCGACAGCAATTTCCGGTCCAGCAAAGGTAGCAAGCACATGATCAGCTTCACGGGCAATAGAGCTGCCCTGAACATTAGTGATAGCCAAAACCTTTGCTCCTAGTCGCTGACCTTCCCGCAAGGCTGCGAGTGTATCAGCCGTTTCACCCGACTGACTCACGACGATGACCAGCGTTTTTTCAGATAATATAGGGCGGCGATATCTGAATTCTGAAGCGACATCGACCTCTACCGGTATCCTTGCCAATTCTTCAATCACATGCTTACCAATCAGCCCTGCATGATAAGCGGTACCGCACGCTACGATGAATATTTTCTCAAAGCCTTTGATTTGTTCTGGCTGCAATTGCAACTCTTTCAAAACAATACGCTTTCCGTCCTCGTCAATCCGGTTGACCAGGGTATTTCGGAATGCATTTGGCTGTTCGTAAATTTCTTTTAGCATGAAGTGCTCAAAACCGTCCTTCTCCGTCTGTTCCACATTCCAATCTACACGGAATAAATCACGTTGAAGCGGTTCGTTTGTTTCCACTTTCAAGAGAGAAACGCTGTCTTTTTTAAGAACTGCCATTTCCCCATCTTCCAAGATGACAATATCACGCGTGTGCTCAAGAACGGCTGAGATATCCGAGCCAATGAAGTTTTCTCCTTTGCCTACCCCGATAATTAATGGACTTGCTAATCGGACTGCCACTATTTTATCTGGTTCGTACTCGCAAACGACGCCGAGAGCATATGCCCCTCGCATCCGAAGTACTGCATTTCGAACCGCGGTGACGAGATCGCCTTCGTATAATACAGCAATGAGATGAGCAATGACTTCTGTATCGGTCTCCGATGTAAACGTGACCCCATGATCCAAAAGATCTTGTTTGATTTCCAGATAGTTTTCGATAATACCGTTGTGAACAACAGAAAACTTGCCCGATTCATCCGCATGCGGATGTGAGTTTTCGTCTGATGGTCGACCATGTGTGGCCCATCGCGTATGTCCAATTCCCAAAGAACCTTGAATCGGAGAATGGTCGAGCCGCTCTTCCAAAACGGCCAGTCGTCCTTTCGATTTGCAAATCTTCATTTTTTCACCGGTAAATATCGCGACACCAGCCGAGTCATAGCCGCGGTACTCCAACTTCTGCAAACCATTTGTCAGGATTTTTTGGGCTTGCCCCTCACCAATGTATCCAACAATTCCGCACATACGATTGCCTCCCCTGTTACGTAATCTTCAGCTAGTCTCTCAAGTTAAGCCAGAAGTACGAATCGTTCTTCCTCGACGTGCATCTTTGCCGGATTCCCCAGCTTGTAAATGTGTTGACCCGTTATGCTGTCAAAAGCATTTCGTGTATCAATGATGGCTACTCCCAAGTCAGCAAACTTCTGGTAATCAAAGCTCTTATGATTCGTCACGAGCACCATGCAATCGTAATTTTTCATTTGATCCACGTCATATGAAATGGAACGGACCGTATTCCCACGTTTGTCCGCAAAGCTTAGTGCATACGGATCGTAGTAATCTACATGTGCCCCATTTTCCTGGAACAACTCGTATATATGTAAACCCGGAGATTCACGAAGATCATCGATATCAGGTTTGTAAGCCATCCCCAAAATAAGAATTCGTGAGTTTTTAATCGATTTTGCATAGAGATTCAGTACTTGTGCAGTCTTGTTGATGACATAGTCCGGCATATTGTCGTTAATCGATTGCGCCAGTTCGATGAATTTACTATGAAAGCGGAATCCTTTTGCTTTCCAGGAGAGATACATCGGGTCAAGAGGAATGCAATGTCCACCAATTCCAGGGCCTGGATAAAACGGCATATAGCCAAACGGTTTGGTAGAAGCCGCTTTAATAACCTCCCACACATTGATCCCCATTTTGTCGCACATTAAAGCCATCTCATTGATAAAGGCAATATTTACACTCCGGAATGTATTTTCTAATAATTTCGACATTTCGGCTACCTTTGGTGAAGAAACCGTTACTACATTTGTAACCAGATTTCCATACAGCAGGGCACCCAGCTCCAAGCACTTCGGTGTGGTTCCCCCGATTACTTTTGGCGTATTATGTGTATTGAATGAATGATTACCTGGATCTACACGCTCAGGAGAGAAGCAAAGGAAGAAATCTTTTCCGACTGTTAGGCCCAGCTTTTCGAACTCCCATTGAATCAATTCTTCTGTCGTTCCTGGGTACGTTGTACTTTCTAAGGTGATCAAAAGGTTTTTCTTTTTGTATTTGATTATTTCTCGGACGACTCCCTTAATAAAGGACGTATCCGGGTCTTGATTTTCACTGAGTGGTGTCGGAACACATATGCTGACCGCATCCAGCTCCTTGAGCACCCGGTAATCAGTGGTCGGGAAGAATCGTTGAGCAGAAAGACTTGATTGGACCAAATCGTCCGGAACATCCTGAATATACGACCTGCCTACTTGCAAAGTTTCCACCTTCCGTTGGTCCAAATCAATGCCATAAACAGAGAACCCGCTTTTTGCCATTTCCATAGCCAAGGGCAGACCAACATATCCTAGCCCGATTACCCCAACTTTTACGGTTTTTGATTCCATTTTTTGCTTCAACTTTGTGAAGTAGCTCATTTTTTGTTCCTCCCTTTTCTCTGTGTTTAAAACAATAGATTTCTCACTCGTGCTTCCAAGTCTACGGGTGAAAATGGCTTTCCTATATAATCTGAGACTCCTAGCTCGAATGATCTTTTCTTGTCGTCTTCCAACCGTTTGTGGGTTAACACCACGATTTTCGTACTATGCTCAACCGTATTGCTCTTCTTGATTTTGCTGATGAGCTGGTAACCGTCCTCAATGGCCAAATTTAAATCGGTGATGACAGCGTCTGGTAAAAATCGCTGGTATTGCTCCAGTGCTTCTCTTCCGTTTTCAGCCAAATAAATGCAGTAACCTTTTCTTTGTAAATAGATGCGCAAAAACTCATTCACGGTCTCATCTTGCGAAACAAGCAAAAGACTTTTCTTTGCTTCAGATGATCTTTTACTGCCGTATATGTGAATGTCACCAGCGATTCCCTTACCAGCAGTAATCTCCTGTACCATACCACTTAGGATTTGTGCTGCTGATTCCCCCTGTTCAGGAAAGCTTGCGATGAATACAGGACCTGCCAACATATGTCGGGCCTGTAAATGTTCCTTGATGAAAAGAGAATGAAAGTGAGTATTACCTAGCATTTGATCGCCTAACAGGATTCCCAACGTGCTGCTTTGCTTGTCGTAAAAACAATGGATATCGGTAAGTCCCTCTGCTTTTGCCAAAGACATTTTCAAATTCTGAACCTTTTCTTCATTGCTTCCATTCGTTACAGCCAAAATAATCCCGCACGGCAACTGACTCGATTCATAGAAGGTAAGTACATGTTCAAAGGCTTGAAATAAAGGAAACGAATATGCTTTTGCAATCTGACTCACACTATCTCCCTCCTATGCCCTTTTCTCTATGTTTTCCAGCTTGTTCTCGTCATGGTCCCCCATGTGTTGTTGTTACGCATAAATTCGATATGTCCCAAAAATCTCCAAATGACTCCTAACTGCTGATACCCCAAAAACATGAAGAAGAGAAAGGCCAACATTTTGAAATTATCGCGAACTCTTGTGTAACGTTTGAAGGCCAGCTCTTCGATAAAAAGGGAACCGATCCCGAGCAACACACCAAACAAGAGATTCAGCAACGCATAGATAGCCAGGAGCCTCCACTGGGTCATGTCCATGACTGTATACCCCAGCAGAGCTAAAAAACCGGTAAACCTGAAATAAGGATTCAAAGTTTCGAAGATAATGTTATAGGGAAAAGTAATCAATCCAATCACTTTATACTTGGGTCGGCCGACTATATGAATGCCATACTCCAGCATGTTTTTTAGGTTACCACGTCCCCATCTCCTTCGCTGGCTGCCCAGTATTTTCAGCGTATCAGGAGCCTGCGTCCAGCATACGGCATCCGGACAAAAAGCCACACGATACGGAAGTTTTTTTTCGAGCATATATTTATGAAGCTTGATGATAATGTTCATGTCCTCACCGGGATATCCCCCTCGATAACCACCGGCTTGGACAACGAAATCTTTTCGAAATACGCCAAAGGCACCCGACACAATAATCAGTCCATTGATCGAACTCCAACCGATCCTTCCCCCGAGGAATGCCTTTAAGTATTCGACACATTGAAACATGGGCAATATTTTGTTGGGGAGGTTCACTTTTTTTACCATTCCATCTTCAATTTCACAGCCGTTTGCAATTCGGACGATGCCACCAATCGCGACTGTTTCATCTGGGTTTTCCATGTACACCTTGGCGATACGGATCAATGCGTCCTTTTCCAATAACGAATCAGCATCGATGGAAGCAATCAAAGGATAATGGGAAAGATTAATTCCGGCGTTTAGCGAGTCTGCTTTTCCTCCGTTTTCCTTATCAATCATATATAAATTGGGATACTGCGGATTGTAATAAACGCCTCGTACCTTAGATGTTTCCAATACTCCGGAACCCTTCGCATGCTCCGTTCTCGTCAACTGGAATTCATTTAGCATAACTTGCAACGTTTCGTCTTTTGAACCGTCATTAATAACAACGACCTCGTACTTGGGATAATCCAGAGCAAGAAGGGAACGAACGTTTTCGATGATAGTCAATTCCTCGTTATAAGCAGGAACAAGAATCGAAATCTGCGGAACATACTCTGATCCAGAGAGTGACTGAAAGCGAGAATACATAGAGCTTTTTATGATGGAAAATATATTTTTGACGGACAAGGATAGAATCGTTAAATAGAGCGTCTCAATAACGATCACGTAATAAATAGCAAAGATCCCGTATGCTTGCAAAAAGTCCCTCATGTTTGTCTCCTTTCAGCTATAGTTACACTGCATGAACGTAACGATTTTTCTTGTTCAACTGCTCTTCCTCATTCATCCGCTTTTTGTACCGCACCTGGTTCACGGTATACATCTCAACAATTTCAGCATTCTGACAAACTTCCGTATCGTTAGCCTTCATCAAGGACTCGATCACTTCGGCTGCCAATACAGGATCATATTTGAATAGCAGCTTTACTGCCTGGATCCGTACTTCCCTGTCTTCCGAAACGATCTGTCGATATACCAAATCTGCAATCTCCGCAGTTAAAGGAGCAGTCCATCCAATCAAAGCAATTTTGATCAAATCCTTGTCCGTACTTCGCAAACAATCAAGCAATAAAGGAGTACAATCCAGCTCTGTCTCTTTCATGATGTCAACGACAAGATGGCAATGACTTTTTCGATGCTTTACGAGGAGCAATAACATGTTCCTTACATCGTCCAGATTTCTCGCACACTTCGAGATAGATCTCGCGATGATAAAATGGGTGGGATCGAGTTTTTTTGTATGCAGCAATTGCAGTAATCTTGGTACGGCTTCCCCAGATCGCATGGCTCCTACATGATAGGCAGCGTCAATTCTTATCCAATGGAAGCGACTGTACAGCCTTTGGATATTTTGATTGACGAGCCCCGTATCCTCACAAAGTGCGATGATTTTCTTTTGGTGGCTCCCTGTAAGGGATTCGATCCATTCAATGAGTTTTTGTTGCAGAACGCGCAATTCCAAGCGATTTAATTGCCAGTAAGGCGGGTTCAATCTCTCCGGCGAGTCCATGTGCGACTGGATATAGGTGAAGTAGTCTTGAAACTGTCCCACATAAACGTTCGTTTTCCTGTCCAACCACAAGTTCCTTGATTTCATCACCAAGATTGCCAGAAAAAATAGTATAATTATTACAAATAACAGACAGATTACCGCGACTGCTTCAGACAAATTGGCTTGCAGAATAGATCTCTCCTCTCCAATTTTTTGTAAGTTTTTCTGTGCATTCCTATCCATGTTGCTTGTAAAATTGGCAGGTACAAACGTAGTTACGGCTTGTTTTTTCGCCCTTCTCCCTTTCTTTATAAAGAACAAACCTTGTGTTTCGTTCTATATAAAGAACATCTTGGGATTAGTATCCTGTACGGACAACGGAATGTAAAATATCAATTTCCTCTAAAAATAGGCCGAAAATAGCCAAAAATCGACTTTATTGTAGAATATCGTCTGAATATCTCGTGTTTTCTCGACATTAATAGCGAACATTGCGTTTCTTATAAAGAACAATCAAAGATATAGATACTAAGCCATACCGACCCATAGTTTCATCTAGTAGAAAAGTAATTTTTTGGCATTTCAAGTAAACTTATACTGTATAAATGAGCCAAACGACACAGGACTAGTCCCATAAAAAGTTGTGTTCCAGTTATTTTGCCGTTATAATAAACGAAGAGATTTAAAGGGGTGGCTATGACATGATCGGCTCGCGTATCCAGCAGCTTAGAATAGACAAAAGCCTTTCTCTTTCTGATTTAGCTGAGCGCGCTGGTGTCGCCAAGTCTTATCTAAGCTCAATCGAGCGCGGCATTCAGCGTAATCCTTCGATTCAATTTCTTGAGAAAATTGCACTAGTATTAAATGTGACGGTAGACACATTGCTTCAGGATAAAGAGATTCCTTCCATTGAGAATGTTGATGAAGAATGGTATGAGCTGATCGAAGAGGCTATGAAATCCGGGGTAAGTAAGGAACAGTTTCGAGAGTTTTTGGAGTACAATAAATGGCGAATCAATCGAGATAAATAAAATTAGTGCCAGCACTGGTATAGTGCTGGCTCTTTATTTTTTGCAATAATTTAAAACAAAAGTCACAAATACTAGATTTACATATGAAACTGAATTAAGTATCATTTCTGATATAAGCTTTTTTCCTATCTTTTCCAAACGTTTTTTGGGCATTTTATTTGTTTTTACAAAAGGAGGGTAAAAGGGGAACTAACATGAAAACCACTCCGTCTCCTAAAGATCTCCTGGATAAAGAATGGATTGATCTTATATTTACTGCACGCAAAATGGGGATATCTATTGAGGAAATTCGTTTTTTTCTCGTGAACGCTCCTCTTTCTTTAGAGGAGGAGAAAAATGATTATAATAGGACTTCCTACAGGGTTCCTTACTAATTCGAAAATCATGGAAAAAGCACAGGTTTATTAGACCTGTGCTTTTTCATTTTGCATCTGCTTTTTCGCGATATAGTCTGACTCGTAATATTGCAAATCATTACGCATCTGTTCAAACACTCTGGACAGGGACAAGGTCAACTGCTGCAATTCAGGGACGACCTGCTTGCGGAAAACGATACAGTCCTGACCCGTATAGGCCAATCGCCCATCTTCTTCGTAAACCTCACCTTTGGGATAATAGAAGTTATTTATACAGGTATGGTAGACCTGATACAATACTTCCTCGGCAAACTCCTCATGAAATCGTGCGCGTCGGAGCGATACTCCCAGCCTTTCGTATGCATTTTCGCAGTAAACCAAAAGGTGGCGCAAGTCGGAAAGATAGGTACGGTAATACGTTTCAAATTCTTCAGGATCACCTGATGCGGATACAAGACCAGCTAGGGTAACCTGATTCAAAAAACGTTCCACTTCCATGCTGACCTTTTTCAACTTGGTGTACGTCTCCTCGCACAATTGCTTTAGATGAGTCGCTGACATAAAGTCCCCCTAGTGTTGAAGAATCTGCCTTTTTTATAATAAGTATAAAGGAAAGATTATTTATTACACAAGGGTTATTTTTATACAACTAGAGTGCTTTACAAGAATCGTATAAGCACAAATAAGGCTACGCCAAAGCTTTGGCGCAGCCAAATTATTGTTTATTATACCGCCGTTTGCTCACTTGCTTTTCCCTTAATTTTCCTTATCTGCAACAAATAAATGAGATAGGCTGCGAACAACCCGATGAGTGTCATGAAGCCAAGAACTACAAAGTCATTCCTGACAGCTGAAAGACCATGTCCCTTCGTCAAGATTTCTCTGACACCGTTCAAGAAATACGTCAGCGGCAATGATTTTGCAATCGCGACAATCCCGGTCGGCATCGACATGAGTGGCCATGTATAGCCAGATAACATGAACGAAGGTACTGCAATCATCATCCCGATCTGAGTAGCTTGGAGCTGGCTGCTGGACACAAAGGAGATGGCATAACCAATAGCCAACACCGCCAGGTTAAACATGGTAGCCAGTAGCATCAAGTCGAACGTGCTTCCGTAATAAGGGATATCAAAACCTTTTAACATTAGTGTAAACGCCAGGAACATGTTGAGGATTCCAGCTAAAAAGTACGGCAACAATTTGCTCGCAGTGATCGCGAAGAAGCTATGGCGAGATAGCGTATCCCTCCAGGTCCCCTCTTCTTTTTGTTGGGCAACCGACAATACGATTCCGAGGAATAACACTTGCTGAAGAACTGTACCTGCAAGTCCAAATACCATGAAGGACAGATAGCTGAAGGTCGGGTTATACAACACTCTGTATCGGTAGTCGATACCCGTAAACATATTTTTCCCTTCTTCTCCCCAGCCGCCAAGTGCTTCCATCTTTTTTAGCGTGGTTCCTGCTGAAACTGACTTAATCGCTGTATTCGCTGCTCGAACTGCCGTATTCGAAATCATGATGTTACTGCCGTCGATAACAGTCAGTACCTCTGCCTCTCTCCCAGCCTTCACATCCTTTTCTAATCCAGCTGGAATGATCAGGGCGATATTTGCCTCGCCCTTGTCAACCAATTTCATTGCTTCTTCTTCTGTTCCTACAATTGACGTGATCCGAAATGTATGATCGACCTCAAAGGCACGATAGAGCTCACGACTCAATTCGGTTTGATCGGCATCCACCATCACAGTAGGGATCTCCATCACTTTTTTCTCACTGTACAGAAAACCGAACATCGTCAGATAAATGAGTGGAACAAGGAAGAGAATATTACGAATGGTTTTGTTGGCAAAAATATTTTTCCATTCGCTCCAGAACAGGTGAGAGAAATTATTCACCATTACCAGCTCCTTCAAGTTGCCACTCAACCGTCAGGCCTGGACGCAATTCCGGATCGGACACGAGCAGCTTCACTTGGAAGGATCGAATGTCACGATCGCCGAGTTCTTGTGTCGCTTTTTTCACGGCAAAGTCAGCAGCAGGAGCTACAGTAACCACTTTGGCGTCTACTTCTCTGTTCAGGGCTGGAACAAACAATTTCACCTGATCGCCCGTTTTCACATTCGCGAGCATATATTCATTCACATAAAATTTGACATAGTTGTCTGATTTCGTTTGGATCGTCAAAACGGTGAAGCCTTGCGAAACCAGCTCTCCCTTTTGAACCGCAACGGATTTTACAATACCGTCTACTGGAGCTGTCAGCTTGGTGTTGTTCACATAGGCTTCCATTTCTGCCAGCGCACCTTTTGCCTGCATGACGTTCGCTTCTGCGGATTTAACATCCAGCTCCTTCAAGCCTACTTGACCTCTCCCAGCTACAGCTTGGTTGTATGCAGCTTTTGCTTGATCCAGTTGGGCTTGTGCGGCATCGACCTGTTCTTTGCGTGAGCCAGTTTGAGCCATTTTCAACTGTTCTTCTGCTGCTTTAAACTCAGCTTGCGCCTTCTCTGCTTGCATCTGCGCCTCTTCCACTTTCACTTGTGGAACAGCACCTTCTGCCATTAATTTTTTCATTCGCTCTAGATTCGTCGCGGCAATTTGATTCGAAGTTTGTGCTGCTTGTAATTTCGCTTTGAGCTGCGTAATTTCTTCTGAACGCGCTCCATTTTTGTTCGCGTCAAGCTGCGCTTGCGCCGAGCTGACTGCTGCTTTTGCTTGGTCGACTTGGGCATTGCTGGAGTTATCGGTCACTGATACTCCTTTTTTCGCCTGATCAAGTTTGACGGTAGAGAGCTTGTAAGCTGCTTCAGCCTGCTCTTTCTTCGCGAGAATCTCCGCGCTGTTTAACGTGGCAACCACTTGCCCTGCTTTTACTTCGTCTCCTTCTATTAGCGCGAGCTGTTCGATTGAACCGCCCATTTTAAAAGAGAGGTCTACCTCTGTTCCCTCGATCACACCTGCTAATTTCGCTTTATTCTGACCAGCCATGCTACTTACATTTGAACCAAACAATATGGTTCCAAGTACTGCAATGCTGACTACAAAGCTACCTACACCGATCCATGCACGTTTATTCATCTGTCTTCTCCTCTTGTTTACGTATCTCTAGAAATTAATTGGTTTGAAACATTCCTGAAAGCATATAACGAAGTGTCTGTTTATCTGCTGCACTGTTTACTGGCTCTTTGCGAAATTGCTTGCGAAGCACGGTAAAGCCAACCATGCCAAACAACGCGGAAGCGAGTGTGCGAATATCAATATCTGCTCGGATATACCCTTGCTGCTGCAGTTCCAGCAAGTGTGACTCCATCGTGCTGAAATAGCCACCCAGCAGATTGCCAACCATCCTGTCACGCTGTCCATCTCCGGAGAACGCACTCAGCAATAGGAAACACAAATCTTGATTCTCGGAAAAGAAGCGAAGATGCTCATCCAGCACATTCAGAATGCGATCCTCCAAGGAAAGCTCTTCATTTTGCATGACACTATCTACATGGTAAATCAGCATCTTCACGCCTTTTTCTATCACGTACAAAAACAGCTCTTCCTTTGTGGAAAAGTGATAATAGAGTGTTCCTTTTGCCACCTGCGCCATTTCCGCGATTGCATCCATGGTCGTTTCGCTATATCCCAGTTGGGCAAATGCGGTTAAAGCTCCATTCGCAATTTGATCTTTTTTTGATGGTGCCATCACTCCTGTCCCCTTTCGATTTTTTTGAACTGACTGGTCAGTACAAAGATTATATTACGAATACTTCCTAGTTTTGTCAAGCAGCCATTGCTTCTATGTACAAAAAAAGATCGCTTTGTGGGCGATCTTTTACTTCTCTATAATTTGAAGGTAGGTCTCCATGGTTGCAGGCATTGGCGCAACACCGAGATTTTCCCTCAGTTTTGCTACACATTTTTCGTACCAACGGATAGCCTGTGTCCGATTATTTTGCTGATAATACGCAGTCATGAGTAACCGATATGACTCCTCCCAGCAATCGTCCACCCGCAGAATAGCTTCGCACCAACGAATCGTTTTTTCCAATTGCCCATCCTCTAGCATAATTTTGGCTACCCTCTCTGCTCCGCGTAAAAACAGCGCCTGCACTCTCTCACGCTCTTCTACACACCAATCCTCATAACGACATTCCGGCATGTAATCGCCCAAGTAATACGCGAGCCCTTTTTCCAAAAGGATGGCCCCCTGACGCCGGTCTGATTCTGCCAAGCCCAGTGTGACGAGCTTCTCGAACTCCTCAACGTCCATATGGTAGCCCGATGCCAGATTGAAACCGTAAGAGCTGCCGTGGCGCTGAATGAAGAAAGTATCTGTTCTGGCAGCACGATCTGGTTCGAGGGCTTTGTTCAACGCATTCAGTGACACTTTAAAATCGCGGATTGCCGCTTCTTCGATATTGTCTGGCCAGAGTCGGTTCATGATTTCTTCCCGCGCTAACAAATGATGTCTCTTTGTTAATAAAAGCTGAAACAACAGCTTGGCTGTCCCACGCTGCCATGCCTTTTCGCTCAACTCCCGCTCTCCCAGCCATACACGGAATGCACCCAGCGTCTGAATGCGAAGGGTATACCCGGGGTGGAACGTCACGTTTTGCAAGCCCAAATCATTTAACAGCTGAGAGACGTAATCCGGCGATACCTTTCGACGCTCTGCCTCAATCAGAATCGGCATAAGCTGCTGGACATCATGCGGTGTAAGCAGGGTAGGCCGCTGCAGAAGGAATTGATATTCACCGGACTTCATCAAGGACAGAGCTTGCGTCACCGCAGGAACGAACAAATCCCATTGTTTTTTTCGATAGGCCAAGAAGCTCAGCCATAATTGGCAAATGACAACACTGTAGCTGTCCCCGCAGTGACTAAGCTGATCGGCACAATCGACAAAGGTAGCCCACGCTTCCTCTTCTTTACCGCATTTGGCGTAAGCAATCCCGATAGCCATGCGTACCAGGCTGCCTAACCAGTCGTCGCGCATTGCCTCTGTCTCTTGTATCCCCCTGTTGCCATACAGAAGGGCTTGTTCGAGTGCCTTTTCTTTTGCGTGAAGCAAGGTTAGTCCAAGAAGCGTTTCTGACTTTCCACGTGTCGACTGGAGCTCCTCCATGATTTGTAAACCTTTTTCATAAAGCTGGCGAATCTCCTCCGTAGGTAATGTTTGGCTGATGAGGGCTGCATGGGCTTTTCGGACATAGCCATTTGCTTCTACAAAAGGTGAATGTGCTGCACGTCCGAGTTGTATGGCAGTTTCTGCAGATTCCCACCCTCGCTCCCATTCGCCATTCAATGCATAGACAAAAGATAACAGCAAAGAGGTTTCCCGATACGATCTGGTCAGCGGAGGATGCTTCATCTGTTCGACCTGCCACTTACTTTCCAAGAGCTGTATGGAGGACTGCAATCGGCCCGTACGGAACAAAAGACGCGATTCCAGCTCAACCTCCGTCTGCTGCTCTAATTCCTGACTCCGTTCATACCAGTTTGCCGCCTGCTTGGCATCCCCGCGATTCGTATAAATTTCCGCCAGTAAGCGGTATAGCCTCGGCGCCATTTCATGCTCTTGCTCCAATGGGGGCAAAAGTTGAATCGCCCTCTTGAGCAGTTCTTCTGCCCGGACGCCTTGTACGCTGTCGAGATGGACGCGTGCTTGCCCTTCCAACCCGCGGCACAATCCGATTTGATCTTGCTTTTGTTCACATTGTTTCAAAAACTGCTCATACGAAGAAAATGCCTTCGCATATAGACACCGATAGCGTTCTACTTCTCCCTGATAAAACAACAGCCAATGCTGTTCGCTCTTGATGGGCTCTGGTAACTGCGTTATCCACTCGTATAAAAAGTCCAGCTTCCCTGCTTGCAACAACCTTTCCGAGGCTTGGCACAGCCATTCACCCAGCACCTCCCACTGCTCGACGAGACGCAAACGCCCAAAAGCTTTTGCCTCGTCTCCTTTACGTCTGTACCATCCTGCCGCCTTTTGATTGACATGCACGTACGTCGCTTGATTGGCAGCCAGCTTGCTAGACAAGAGACGCTGGAAAAGCGGGTGAAAGGTATGATGAGATCCTGTATGGACATGAATAAAAAGATTACAACGCTGTGCTTCCAGCAGGTGCTCCATGCATCCTTCCCCGAGTATTTGCTTACAATCCTCCAGATCGAATTGTTCGAGAACCGCTGCCTCCATCAAGAATTGCTGCATACCCGCATTCAGCTGCGTCCAGACTTCCACTTCCAGCAAATGCAGCAATCGCGATAGCTCACGCAGACTGTCAGAAACCGTCTGCCCTCTCGTTACCATTTCACCAAAAGTCCGAAGTGCCATCACCCAGCCTCGTGCCACTTCTTCCACTCGGCCCCAATCGTCTTCGGAAAGCGTGATGTCGTATTGATCGGAATAAAAGGCTTCGCTCTCCTCCAGCGTAAAAGACAGGTCATTTGTTGCGAGTTCCAGACACTCTCCTCTTGCGGACAACAAGTCGAGATTGGACCATTTCGGTCGAGAGCGCGTTAATAACACCAGTTTGACTTTTTGTGGGAGAGCTTCAGCCAACAGTTGAACAAATCGATCGACGGCACTACCATTATCAATTCGTTGGTATTGGTCCAAAACAAGTATGTGGTCTGCCGGAAGCTGGACACACTCTTCGATGAACCAGTCGACGAGTACCTTACTATCTATGGAGGGCACTGGACTTTGCTCTGTGATACGTATGAGCTGCTCTCGCAGTAACTGCCCAAAATCAGAATGAACCTGACGAACGCTTTCGACTAGACAGATGACAAACGCAAGAAGGGAATCGTCTCCATCCTGGATGGTATACCAGGACGCAGCCAGTGCTTCATCATGCAGAAATGTAGCAAAAGAAGTCGTTTTGCCATAGCCTGTGCCTGCATGAATGAGACAAAGCTGCGTATATTTCAACAGGCGTAATTTTTTTGCCAAAGCAGGTCGCCGTAAGACATAAGGCTTCTGTCCTGGAGGAGTTATTTTGGATATAGGGATGTGGATTGGAATCATAAAATGTGCACTCCTTACCGTTCTCCTGCGCTTCTTTGACTATTTCCCCATTTCTAACTATTCTCCTGCCATTTGCCCCTTAATCGACAAAAAGCCCACCCGGGAGTCCAGGTGGTGCTTTTTCAGTCAACTAAATTATAGCCAGTGACTGTATATCCAATATCATTTAACAGGACTTGGAATTCTTCGTCGCTGACGTGCTCTCCGTTCGTAATTCGTGAATGTAAATCTGCAATTCGGTCATAAATAGCTCGATTGGTAGTCACGTACAAAATGTTGAAGCGTGTTTCTGACTGCAAGCGTGTCCTCATCCGATCCACAACACGTTTATGCAGGGAATCTGGATGTCCATTATCGACTCGCACAATTTTTCCAGGCGTATAAGGAATCGAAGTCCGCGGATTGACCTCATCAGGCTTTGGCGTATCTACTGGCAGCACACCTACAATCAGGTTATCCTTGTACGCTAACACCTTGATGTTGGCTACACCGGGAAGCTTTTCCGCATGATTTTCCAAGTGTGCCACGAGCTGCGGCTCTCGCTGATGAACCATCTTTTGGCTAATCATGGCTGCCGGTCCTTTGTCCCTACCGACGTTATCATTCTGGAAGTTAATTCCGAGAGATTCAAATTTGGCCTGGTTTCCGTTCTGATCTTCGGTGCCCTGTTCTTTGTTAGGCGAACACCCTGTCAGCAAACCGGCAAACAGGATCACAGCGATGATACTCCTACTCATTCGTCTCACAACAAAAACACCTCCATGCACTTAGTGTGTTGTGCAGGAGGTGTTCTTACTCATACATTAAACCCCTAGATTATTGGAAATAAATTCGCCTTCGAATACATCTTGTTTACCAGCTTTTTCAGCTTTTAGTGTATATGTACGGATACCATCATTGGTGTGCATTTCAAAATTGAAAGTTCCATCTGAATTTACATCAACTTCATACGTCTGATCTTCCATAACGACTACGAGCGATGCTTGAGGGTCAACCTTTCCTGTTACACCGTACAGTCCAATTGTTAAGACACTGACTGTTTTTCCCTCAATGCTTTCTTTATCAATCAAAGCTACCTGCTCAGGCTTTTTCTCATCTGTACCAGGTTTCACCGGATCTTTTGGCTTCTCCTGTTGTCCAACTTCGTTGCCGTTTACATTATCCGCAATCAATACGGTCTGTGTTTTCGGATCCCAATCCACTTTGTAACTCAGCGCTTCTGCAATGAAACGAACAGGTACTACAGTACGCTTGTTCACAATCTGTGCGGGTACGTCCAAATTGATGGTTTGTCCATTTTTGTTGGCAATTTTTTGAGTAACGACCAGTCTGATATTATCTTTCCCTTTGTTGATGGTAACGGTACGGGTTTTTTCATTCCAGTTCACTTCAAATCCAAGGCTCTCTGCAATAGGACGAATCGGAACCAGTGTACGCCCCTGGCTGATAATAGGTGCTTGGTCAGGAAACGCAATTTGTTTTTTATTGTACTCGACTTTAACAGCAGTCTGTGCTGCTTTAGGTGCAACAGTTGCAGGCGCTGCCGCTGCAGAAAATGCTGCCATGGGTACCAGGGCGATCGCTAGCAGTAATGATGTTACTTTTTTCAGCAAAACATTCACTCCATTTCCAAAAAGGTTCACACGTTTCCTAATCTACTATAGGATGAAGACTGTTTCAAGAATTTCCTGCAAACTCCCTTTCAAAAGATCGTTCTTTCCTAGTAGTTGTCCTCCATCACGTTACTTTTCCCTCCTCCTTTTGACCTAATTTCAAATTGTTACAAAAATGCAACCATCTTGCTTTCCAAAACCGTTACAATAGACAAGAAGCGACAGTATTTTATCTTGAAAGAGGCAATGATTGATGAATAAATTTCTCCCTTTCCTCATCCTGGCACTTATCTTAACGTTAATTCCTCCAGTTGGAAGCTCTGCCAATACGACTGCCATCCAATTGGGAAGTGATGTACTGTTCAATCAGTTCCACCATCTCATTGAAGGCAAAAAAGTTGGGTTGATTACGAATCAAACAGGTATGAACAGTCAAATGGTTAGCACGATCGATGTGTTACGACGCGATCGCTCCGTCCATTTAACCACTCTGTATGCACCTGAACACGGCCTCGACGGAAAAACGGTCGCAGGAAAACAAGTAACCAGCTTTGTCCATCCCGTCTACGCTATACCGGTCTACGGCTTGTCTGGATCAACTCGCAAGCCGACACCAGAAATGTTCAAAGACATTGATATCCTTCTTGTCGATTTGCAAGATATCGGATCAAGAACCTACACGTACATATCTACCCTGCATTACGCCATGACAGCTGCAAAGGAGCAAGGAAAAGAAGTACTTGTACTGGATCGACCGAATCCTCTGGGCGGAACGATTGTCGAGGGTCCTGTCGTTGAAATGCCTTACCGCTCCTTTATCGGTGTGGATACCCTCCCGCTTGCACATGGCATGACCATCGGAGAGCTGGCATTGTTTTTCAATCGTACCATCGGTGTAGATCTTACCGTCATTCCGATGCAAGGATATACACGCAACATGATTTATCAGCAGACGGGTTTGGCCTGGATCCCGAGTTCTCCGCACATCCCTAACTTGACTTCGGTTTTCGGGTATATGGCAACTGGATTGGGTGAGGGTACACCCATCCGTCAAGGCAACAATTTCACTTGGATCGGGGCAGAGGGTCTAGATTCATATAAGTACGCCGATCTGTTAAATGGGAGCCTTCTACCTGGTGTTATCTTTATCCCTGAGAATAAAGGAACTGCTGGGGGCGTACGACTTCAGATCAACGACCTGCATCAGTTTAACCCAGCGAAAACAGGTATTTATGCGCTGGCCTATGCAAAACAGTTGCAGCCATTCTCCGTGCCAAAAAGTACGAGTAAACAAATCGCCATGTTTGACAAGGTGATGGGTACCAATAAAATCGGTTTGCTTCTGGAACAAGGCAAATCTCCACAGGAGATTGTTTCTTCCTATGAAGCGGATCTTAAGAAATTTGCAGAGCTGCGGCAAAAATATTTGATCTATGGCGATGAACCATTTATCCCGTTGCAGCCGATTCAACAGAAACAGCCAAAACAGCCCAACAAGCCTGCTCCATCCAAGCCAGAGAAACCAAAGACACCTACTCCACCGAAGCCTAGCAAAGATGGAACAACCAATCAAACGAAGAAACCTGAACCAACAACACAACCGATCCCTCAGACACCGAAGACTTCTGAGAAGATCGCATATTTAACCTTTGACGATGGACCTTCTCCTGTGACGCTACGCGTTTTGGATACGCTGAAGGAGCATCAGGTCAAAGCCACCTTCTTTATTGTTGGTCGTGAGGTAGCTGGTCATGAGGCCATTCTCAAAAGGATTGTAGCTGAAGGACATTCGGTGGGAGGACATTCGTATTCCCATAATTATCAGCTTGTTTATAAAAACATGGAGGGCTTTTTCGCAGACCTGGAAAAAGGCAGTCAAATGATTGAAAAAGCAACAGGCGTAAAACCAACTGTGTTCCGCTATCCTGGTGGCAGTACGAATACCGTCAGCTTAAAATATCAAGATCCCAAACGTTATAACAAGCAACATACAGTCATGCATGCGATCAAAGCAGAGGCGAACCAACGTGGCGATACGTTTATCGACTGGAATGTAACAAATGGTGATGCAAGAAGCAACAAATACACAGCCGCTCAAACATTGGCAAATATAAAGCAGCAGGTCAAGTCACAAAAAGAAATCGTCGTCTTGATGCATGATTCAAGCACGAAGTCACCAACGGCTGAAGCTCTCCCAGAAATCATTTCGTTTTTGAAAGAAAAAGGCTATCGTTTTGAAGTTATTCAAGCCGATCATCCTACTGTTTCCAATGTAAAATAATCGCAGCAGCAAAAAGCCCGCTCCATAACAGAGCGGGTTTTTCTGCGCTTCGGATCTTGTGACAGGCTAAGTCGTCAGCGTTTCGTATCGGAGGCGCAGCTCTCTTTTCAAAATTTTTCCGCTGGGGTTTCTTGGAAGATTGTCGGCAATCACTACATATTTGGGTGCTTTGAAGGAGGAAAGACGGTCTTTGCAAAAAGCAAGCATCTCGTCAGCAGTCAGTAACTCACCTGTTTTTGGCACAATGACAGCCGTCACTGCTTCGATCCAGTACGGATGGGGAACTCCAATCACTGCGACCTCAGACACTTTCGGATGTTGATAAATAAGCTCTTCAATCTCCCTGCTTGCTACATTCTCTCCCCCCGATTTAATCATATCCTTCTTCCGATCAACAACCGTGATATAGCCTTCGTCATCCATGATGCCTAAATCCCCACTGTGAAACCACCCTCCCTGGAAGGCAGCCTGTGTCTTTTCCTCATCACGGAAATAACCCAGCATCGCATGGCTGGTCCTGTGAACAATTTCACCAACACTTCCCCGAGGAACTTCATTCCCATCATCATCGACGATTTTCGTTTCCACATTTAACGCTGGCTTGCCTGCAGAGCCTGCTTTTCTCATTTGATCCTTCGGTGGCAAAACAGTCGCCAATGGCGCCACTTCCGTCTGCCCGTAAAAATTGTAAAACTGTGCGTTTGGGAGGCGTTGACCGAGCTCTTTTAACACTTCTACTGGCATGATCGCTGCGCCATAGTAGCACTTTTGCAAAGAACTCAAATTACGCGAGGCAAAATCGGGAGAACGTAGTAAAGCAATCCACACGGTTGGCGGGCAAAACAACTGAGTAGCTTTGTACGCCTCTACCGTCTGAAGCATCAACGCGGGTGTTGCCTGTTCCAAAATAATACCGCTCCCACCTAAGTACACGTATGGTCCCAAAAAGCAATGAAGCTGCGCACTATGGAATAAGGGAAGTGCGTGAACAGCCACATCATCCTGCGTCATCCCGCCTTCGATAATCGTGCTGACATATTCAGATAGGATGCTTTTATGCGTGAGCATAACGCCCTTTGGCTTTGATTCCGTTCCACTGGTATACAAAATTTGTACAACATCTTCGTCCTCTATATCTACTTCAGGCTCTTGGTCGTCTGCCGCTTCAATCAGCGTGCGAAAAGCCAACCATTCCCCTGCTTGTGCTGCTGGTTTGGACATAAGCGAAAGCAGCTTGGGGGAAATTCCAGCTATTTGGAGTCCTTCTTGAGCGAGCTGTTGGAATTCAGGAGCTACGAAGCACGCACTCACTTCAGCATGCCCGAAAATATAGGCGACATCTTCCTTATTCAGCATGAAGTTAATCGGCACCATGATGACTCCTGCTTTTGCTAGCCCAAAGTTCAGAATCGCAAAATCTATCGAGTTGCGTGATAGTACTGCTACCCGCTCCCCTTTTTGCAAACCTTTTGAAAGAAGCGTATGAGCCGTCTTGTTTGCAAGCTGATCAAGCTGCTTATAGGTCAATACTTCTTCCTCAAAGTACAGGGCAGGCTTATCAGGATTTCGCCCACGACTTCTTCGTAAAATATCGCCAAGTGCATTTCTACTAACCCTTTGCGCTTCGAGCATGCAAATTCCCCCATCACTTATAGTCTCATCTCCATTATATAATAGCTTTCTTTATTTTCTGATATTTTCACAAACAAGGAACGACAACTTACTCTCACAACCCTCGATCCATAAAAAAGACCCCAGCTTCTCAACTGGAGTCGGTTCATTTGTATATATGGCGGAGGGAGCAGGATTCGAACCCGCGTGAGCTTGCACTCTAACGGTTTTCAAGACCGCCCCGTTATGACCACTTCGGTATCCCTCCGTATAATGTAGCGTAATTTGACGGCATCCTAACCGTTCACCAAACGTAAACATACGCAGCGAACTCGTCAACCTAGAGCGTATTCATACGCTGCCACCATTATATCACGGAGGCTTGTGTTTACAACGGTAATAATCTCGCCACCATCCGCAATCACTTCGTCACTGCCCCGAGGTCCTCGACATTAATCCATTGCGCATCCCAATCGCATACGAGTTTAAACCGCTTTCTAACCGCATCGATCTCGCGAACCACGCCCCATGCCTCCTCTAACGTTCCAAGTTCGCCCATACTTTCGCAGAGAAATCCGACATCTTAACGCCATTCTCCGTATTGATAGCGTCTGCTTCCGCCTGTGTGTTCGTGAGTATTCGCATTCCGATATAAACGGGCATGTTCGAGCTCCTTTCGTTGAGATAATCGAAACACGCGGTACCAGGACGGCGCCGCGGGTGTATTTGGGTGAAACGTCTAGTCGATTCGTCCAATCAGGACGGGACATATAGTCATTTACTATAAAAAATGCGTTACTTTAATGAGGGAGTGAAGACATGAAACGAAAGGGTAATAAGAAAACCATTCGACACGTACAGTACGACTGGTATCCGAATCCATACGATCCTTATTTCCTACCTTATCCACGTTTTCCGTATCGCTGGTTTTCAAACTTTGACATATGCGTCACGGAACGAAAACGGTGTCAAAGGCGTTGTTCCTTCATGACTGGCTATGAAAACGTCTTGTGTAACCAGAGGTGTGAGGAGGAGTTTGTAGATTGTCAACAGATTTACGGAGGAGACTGAATCACACTAAGATAAATAGGGGCAGTTCTTAATATACTGTTGCCCCTTTTACATACTTCCTCGAATATACTTTCAAGTACCTATGCGATCAGATGTACTTACTATACTTAAGTCGCGTTTATCTGTCTTCCCTGTGTATCTATCTTTTATATAAAGTGACAACGCGATTGAAGGAACGTAGTGACTGACTGATGCGCTCACCAGTGTTAAGCTGCGTATGATGCCCACCGTTATCGGAACCTCCGTATGTCCTATGTAACTCTTTTCGCCAGATTCTCCGTTAATTTTTACGTGTTATTTGAACCTACTCTCCGTAACAATCTTCACGTGCCCGATGTTCTCCAGATTTCCTTCTAGGTCTTTAACCACACGAACCGCATAAACTCCGTCACTCCCGCTGAAGTCAAGAAAGTGTGGTGCATTACTCTTTGGCTCGAGTCCGTCCTCTACCGCCAGCCCAGCCGCACGCATCGCTTTAATAACGTCATCCGGGTACTTGAACGTCCCTGCCGGTTTAACTTCTATCCTAGCCGCGATTCCCTCGATGAACATGACGCTCATCTCGCCCATGTCCGTTTTGTACGTATGCCGCACGAATGGCGTCTTCTCTTCCGTCGAAAGTGACGTCCACTCTCCGTTTTCTGTCGCGATAGGCTTGCCGAGGAGTGCTGTAACGTCGGCTTCCGGCTTACTTGCGATGGCTTTTAGATCGAAGGAGGACTCATTACTCGGCGCAGGCGTATCTGTCTTTGAAGGAGCGTCCCCTGCCTCTATACTCTTCTTAACACTGTCCGGTATAGATTCCAAGTTTCCGTTCGTGTCCTTAAACTCGCTACATCCCGCTAGTATCGCGAGTGATGCGATTATGTACAATGACCGTTTCATTTCGCCCCCCACCCACATTAATTTCCTAATTATACCATAAATATCGCGTGTTTACGGTGGACTATCGTCTCACTCTTTATTAGGCCAGATTAGTTTAGTCCAACTAAATTTGGGCTTCACCTGTGACCTTTGCGCATAATAAAAACAACCTCCGTTTTATAACGTGAGGTTGACGAGTTCGTTCGCTTATTTTCGTTTTACGTGTTCGGTCGATATCCGCCGAATACGCTACATACGTTTCCATTACTACGCTATCCTAGCGTGACACCAACCGTTAAACAAACGTTGATATGACGAGACTGAGCAAGATATGGCGGAGGGAGCAGGATTCGAACCCGCGTGAGCTTGCACTCTAACGGTTTTCAAGACCGCCCCGTTATGACCACTTCGGTATCCCTCCGTATTTCAACAATATCTACTATATCATAGTTCTCTTATTTTTTGCAAGAGCCCTGTATCCATTTCCTTTATCGCTTGATGGCAACGAGTTTCAATTCCGTCATTTCTTCTATCGCGTATTTGACCCCTTCCCGACCAAGCCCGCTTTCCTTTACGCCACCGTAGGGCATATGATCCGCGCGAAAAGTCGGAATATCATTCACCATCACACCACCCACGCGCAGCTCTTCTGCCGCTTCCAGAGCCAACGACAGATTGTTGGTATAGACACCAGCCTGCAATCCGTAGCGTGAATCGTTGACCAACGTAATGCCATGCCGGACGGACTCTACTGGATTAATCAGAACGACAGGGCCGAATACTTCCTGACAAGATACTTTTGCATCTGCCGGAACACCCGTCAACACCGTAGGTTGGAGCATCTGATCCACGATCTGTCCCCCACACTCCAAATGTGCCCCCTGCTGAAGCGCCTCATGAATCCACTCCATCGCACGTTCTGTTTCGCGTGGATTGATCATGGCGGAATAGTCCGAGTCCTCAGAGAGCGAATCACCACCGCGAAGTGCTTGTGTTTGTTCAACAAAACGTTGGACGAAATCTTGATAGATCTCTTTGGCCACATAAATTCTTTGCACAGAGATACATACCTGCCCTGAGTAGGCAAAGGCGCCAAAAACGCATCTGGGTATCACTTCATTCAGCTGCACGTCACGATCAACGATCACTGCCGAATTCGATCCCAGCTCGAGCGTGACTCTTTTCATGCCCGCTCGATTGCGTATATCCAGCCCAACACTTAGGCTCCCTGTAAACGTCACAGCCCTGACTCTCGGGTCAGACACGATTTTATCGCCAACACTCGCTCCACTGCCTGTGATCACATTTAAGGCACCTGCAGGCACACCAGCTTGCTCTGCGAGCTCTGCAAGAAACAATGCGCTAAGCGGTGTCTGCGATGCAGGCTTGAGAACAACGGTATTGCCAGCAGCGAGAGCAGGTCCGACCTTATGCGCGACAAGATTCATCGGAAAATTAAATGGTGTAATTGCCCCGATGACTCCCAGTGGTTCACGCACGGTATAAGCCAAGCGCCCCTCTCCCCCGATAGCTGCATCGAGTGGTACGGTTTCTCCGTGAAGGCGTTTGGCTTCCTCCGCCGCAAATTTATACGTCTGAATGGTTCGAATCACTTCACCGCGAGCTGTTTTGATTGGTTTCCCCGCTTCTATTGCGATGATCCGAGCCGCTTCCTCCAAACGTTCATTCATCAGAATCGAGATTTTTTCAAGTAGGAAGGCGCGTTGATAGGCAGGAAGGCGCCGCATGACGGCTGTTGCTTCGTGGGCCGCGGCAATTGCTCTTTCAACCAATGCTGAGTCTGCTTGCGAAATTTGTGCAATCTCTTGACCCGTACATGGAGAGAATAGCGGTGCATGAACAGCGGCTGACACCCACTCTCCCCCGATATAGCACGTTTTTTTCATCGGCATATCCCCACTCTCATGGATTGGAGTTCTCCTTCCAATCATTCTCCCTCATGCGCGTGCCTTCCTGTCATCTTTTTGAAATATTTGGATATCTGATTACTCTTTCACACTTTCAGCCACACCACACCATTCCAGTAACGTAAGCGCAAAGATCTCCGCACAACGGAATACCTCATCCAGAACGATGTATTCATTCGGGTAGTGTGCAACCTGTGTGACTCCAGGTCCGACAACAATCGCTGGCGTATTGGCCAAAGCAGTCAACAAGCCGCCATCTGTTCCCCATGGCGACGCTTCCACCATGGCTCGATCTCCTGTCACAGCTTCAAACTGAGCTTGCAGAATATCCATCAACGGATGATCGAGCTCCACTGCTCCTGGAACCCAGCGAGCACCGAACCACTCCAGCTCGACAGGCTGTTCTGCAAACCACGTGTCGACCTCTGCCAGCTTTTTGAGGGCTGCTGCCATTTCTGCTTTGGCATCGTCCATCTGCTCTCCTGGGGCAACTCCCATCCTTCCTTCGAGTTTGACGAGGTCAGCTACAGACGATGGCCACTTGCCACCCTCAATCACCCCCAGATTAATCGGGATCGGAATGGGCAGCTTGGCGTAGAGCGGATCGTCGAGTCGATCGTTACGCTCTTTTTCCAATTGGCCAATGGCTTGCACCACGAGCATGCTCTTTTCGATGGCACTGACTCCCTCGTAGCGGGTCCCTCCGTGAGCAGAACGCCCTTTGACGTTCAATCTGAACCACATGGAGCCTTGCTGCTTCGGGAAAATTTTCATATTGGTCGGCTCTGGAATCAGGGCAGCATCCGCTTTGTAACCGCGAATGATTGTCGCCAATGTTCCTGCACCACCGCTTTCTTCTTCTACGACGCTCTGAAAAATGACGTCGCCTTTCAGTTGAACACCCAACTTCTGTAGAACCTGGATCGCCAACAGCGAAGATAAGTTTCCACCCTTCATGTCAGTTGCTCCGCGTCCATAAAGCTTGCCGTCTTCCACCTTCCCGCTAAACGGATTCTCGCTCCACTGTGACAAATCACCTGCAGGTACCACATCAACATGTCCGTTTAGTATGATGGAACGCCCATCTCCTTGTCCCTTCCAAACACCAACGACGTTCGGGCTGCCCTCAAACGCAGTTCGTGGGGAGACAAAATACGGATGTGACACCAGCTCTTCGCCTTCCATGACCCATAAGTCAACGTCCAGCCCCATCTGCCCCAAAAGCTCTGCAATACTTTGCTGGATGGTTTGCTCTTCTCCTTGAACACTCGGGCTTTTTACCCATTGCTGCAACAGTTGAACAGCGGCCTCGCGATCCTTTTCCAACTGCTCCCGTATAAGCACCTGCCAGTTTGCCATGTTTTTCCCCCGTTCATGGTTTTTGTCTTTGCTTAGCGGAAAACGCCAACCTCTCCGTGCATCTTGAGTTCGGCTTCCGTTGCTCCAATCACGTCAGCGACACTGTATGGATACATGACCTCTCGCAGATACAAACCATCTGGCATGACCTCCATTACTGCCATGTCCGTGATGATCAGATCAGCAGCTTTAATCGCGGTTAAAGGCAGCGAGCATTCCCGAACGATTTTCGAACGTCCGTTTTTATCCAGATGCGTAGTCACAACCATGACCTTCTTGGCCTTTTGTGCCAGCTCCATGGCTCCTCCCATGCCTGGGACACGTTTGCCTGGAACGATCCAGTTCGCAATGTCACCATTTTGGCTTACTTCCAAGACTCCTAATATCGTCATGTCCAAAAGTCCACGGCGGATGATGGCAAAAGCAGTCGCGCTATCGAAAAAGGAGGCCCCTGTGGCGAGCGTGACAGGAAAACCGCCCGCATTGCAAAGCATGGCGTTCTCTTCACCTTTTGCAGGGCTTGGTCCTGTACCGAGAATGCCGTTCTCCGCATGAAACATGACCCGTTTGTCAGCTGGGATAAAATCCGCCACTAACGTTGGAATGCCGATACCCAAGTTAATAATCATGCCGTCTTCCACTTCCAATGCTGCGCGGCGTACAATACGTTCACGATAGCTCTCGGTTTCTTTTACTTCTCCCATGCCCATTGCCAATTCACCCCTTCACTTTGGACAATAAAGTTCACGAAAACACCCGGGGTGACGATTTCTTCCGGGTCGAGCATGCCTACCTCGACAATCTCATCCGCTTCTACGATGGTAATATCGCCCGCCATCGCTACTAACGGATTGAAATTGCGTGCACTTGTATCAAACACCAAATTGCCAAAGCGATCCGCTTTTTTCGCATGTACGATAGCCACTTCTGCAGTCAGTGGTGTTTCCAACAAGTATTCCTTCCCCTCCAGAACGACCTTCTGCTTCCCTTTTTCCGCGATCGTCCCGATGCCCACATCCGATAGAATGCCGCCCAGACCGACTCCACCTGCCCGTACACGCTCTGCAAGTATCCCCTGCGGGCAGAACTCTACTTCCAGCTCTCCAGCCGTCATTTGGGCCCCTGCGTTCGGATTTGAGCCAATATGCGAAGCAATAACTTTTTTCACGCGCTTTTCGGTCACCAGCTTACCAATTCCGATATGCGGAAATGCCGTATCGTTACTGATCAACGTCAGATCACGTACTCCCAAATCCAAAATCCCCTGAATCAATGTAGGCGGGTTGCCTACTCCACCGAATCCCCCTGCCAACAACGACATCCCATCGTGAAAATGGGTGAGTGCTTCGGACAGGGAGACGACCTTTTCAAATCGGTTTGTCATTCTCGTCCCGTTGCCAAAAGATTGTAAAAGTCTACACCTCTTTTGTTTGCTTCCTGCTTCTCTGTGTCTGCTTTGGCCGAAGCTACTCGCATTTGATAGGACACTCCGCAGGCGTATATTCGGATACAACGAATCCTACAGATTAGCGGTAACTTATGGGGGTTAGCTCGCTAATTTTGCTAGGTTAATAGAAGCGTTTACATCTCTATCTATCTCTAGCCCACAAACACATTTGAATACTCGATCTGAGAGC
>NZ_JBIAOR010000015.1:68427-133590 GCF_042878995.1 Brevibacillus sp. NPDC003359 | reverse complement strand
CTCCAATAAAGTTTGTTACTGGTTCAAAGCTGGCAAATCATTTAATGATAGACTCATTAACGCTTTCGCTGTTCAGTTTTCAAAGAGCATTTTGCACTATGTTCGGTGCAGATTTTTAATTTATCACATCTAACTTTTAAAGTCAACAACTTTTTTAAGTTGCATGTGATTTGTTCTACTCATTTAAACTTAAGTGTTTCGTGAGTAGATTTTTAATATACCACATTATTTTTCATTAATCAAGAGGTTTTTTTAACCTCATTTAAATTAATGGTGCGGTCGGCGAGACTCGAACTCGCACGGGTCGCCCCGCCACCCCCTCAAGATGGTGTGTCTGCCAATTCCACCACGACCGCATGTAAAACGTCTCAGGAGAGGTTCGAACTCCCGACCGTCCGCTTAGAAGGCGGATGCTCTATCCAGCTGAGCTACTGAGACATATTGTAGTTATAAAAAAATGGGGCGATCGATGGGACTTGAACCCACGAGTGCCGGAGCCACAATCCGGTGCGTTAACCCCTTCGCCACGACCGCCATAATGTATACACGTTTTTAAAAATGTTCCTTGGCAGGGGCAGTAGGAATCGAACCCACACCAAAGGTTTTGGAGACCTTCGTTCTACCGTTAAACTATGCCCCTATGGTAGCGGTGGAGGGGATCGAACCCCCGACCTTTCGGGTATGAACCGAACGCTCTAGCCATCTGAGCTACGCCGCCATAATTATTCGTAATAAAAAGAAGTGGCGGAGGGAGAGGGATTCGAACCCCCGTGAGCTTGCACTCTAACGGTTTTCAAGACCGCCCCGTTATGACCACTTCGGTATCCCTCCGCAAAATATGGAGCGGGTGATGGGAATCGAACCCACGCGACCAGCTTGGAAGGCTGGAGTTCTACCATTGAACTACACCCGCTTGAATATGGTGCCGGTGAAGGGACTTGAACCCCCACGGTTTCCCTCACGATTTTGAGTCGCGCGCGTCTGCCATTCCGCCACACCGGCATATTCATTTGAAACATGGTCGGGAAGACAGGATTCGAACCTGCGACCCCTTGGTCCCAAGCCAAGTACTCTACCAAGCTGAGCTACTTCCCGACTATAGTTCTTCACTTTTTAAGATGAAGATGCGTGCCCTGAGAGATTCGAACTCCCGACCTTTTGATTCGTAGTCAAACGCTCTATCCAGCTGAGCTAAGGGCACATGTTATGGAGCGGACGAAGGGTCTCGAACCCTCGACCTTCGCCTTGGCAAGGCGACGCTCTACCAATTGAGCTACGTCCGCACAAGAAGGAATTTCTTGGTGCGGTCGAGAGGACTTGAACCTCCACGGTGTTGCCACCACTGGCACCTGAAGCCAGCGCGTCTGCCATTCCGCCACGACCGCATATGAAGATCTATCTCTTGTTTTAAAAACTGGTGAGCCATGAAGGACTCGAACCTTCGACCCTCTGATTAAAAGTCAGATGCTCTACCAACTGAGCTAATGGCTCTCAAAAATGGCTGGGGTACTAGGATTTGAACCTAGGAATGACGGAGTCAAAGTCCGTTGCCTTACCGCTTGGCTATACCCCAATAGCCATGAAGTAAAGATGGTGGGGAGAGACGGATTCGAACCGCCGAACCCGGAGGGAGCAGATTTACAGTCTGCCGTGTTTAGCCACTTCACTATCTCCCCAAGCTTGTCCTTCAAAAGTAAACCTTATTCACTTTTAAGGGAAATGGTGCCGGCAATAGGACTTGAACCCACAACCCCCTGATTACAAGTCAGGTGCTCTACCAATTGAGCTATACCGGCATGTTTTATATAAATGGTGGCTCGGGACGGAATCGAACCGCCGACACGAGGATTTTCAGTCCTCTGCTCTACCGACTGAGCTACCGAGCCTCAAGCGTTTTATTTCGCCATCGCTTGAGAAAAAATGGCGGAGCTGACGGGACTCGAACCCGCGACCTCCGGTGTGACAGACCGGCGTGAACTCCAACTTCACCACAGCTCCATATTTGGTTGCGGGAGCAGGATTTGAACCTGCGACCTTCGGGTTATGAGCCCGACGAGCTACCGAGCTGCTCCATCCCGCGATAGTCAGGACGACTGAGTGTCAGTGTTGCCACAGGACGTGGCGTTTTTAGCTGACCTTCCTTGTCCATTAAAATAAGTGGTGGAGGCTGACGGGATCGAACCGCCGACCCTCTGCTTGTAAGGCAGATGCTCTCCCAGCTGAGCTAAGCCTCCAGGACCCCTGCGTTTGCAGGGCGTTTTGCTAGGTGACCCGTAGGGGATTCGAACCCCTGTATGACAGCGTGAAAGGCTGCTGTGTTAAACCGCTTCACCAACGGGCCATTTGAATGGCTCCTCGGGACGGACTCGAACCGCCGACCGATCGGTTAACAGCCGATTGCTCTACCAACTGAGCTACCGAGGAATAGTCATAATTTATAATGGTGGAGCTGAACGGGATCGAACCGATGACCTCCTGCTTGCAAGGCAGGCGCTCTCCCAACTGAGCTACAGCCCCATCTGGGCGCTTTAACGACGCAGTTGTCATATCAGCTATGTAAGTGGTGGGCCTAGGCTGACTCGAACAGCCGACCTCACGCTTATCAGGCGTGCGCTCTAACCAACTGAGCTATAGGCCCATAATTACTTCCAGAATTTAAATCTAGCACACTTTTTTATTCATTGCAATAGAATATTTGATTTTTTTTATTGCGTGGGTGAACTTTTTTTGTGAAATGGTTTTAACAAAAGTACACCCTATTATAAGTCATGTTCATACTATATTTCAAATGTGTTTTGACAATTTTCATTAAGAAAAAGCTTGCCCGGTAAAGGACAAGCTTTTCTTCGTTCAAAATTAAATATCAAGATCGCGTACATTTGCCGCGTATTGCTCAATAAACTCCCTGCGAGGCTCTACTTCGTCTCCCATAAGTGTCTCAAACACCATATCGGCATCCATAGCGTCCTCAAGATCTACCTGAAGCAATGTACGAACTTCTGGATCCATCGTAGTATCCCACAATTGATCTGCGTTCATCTCACCTAGTCCTTTATAACGTTGGACGTTTGGCTTCGGTTGAGCCTTCAAGGTAGCGATAACCTCATCACGCTGCCTGTCGGTATAAGCATAATGCAATGTCTTCCCTTGCTTGATGCTGTAGAGAGGCGGCTGTGCAATATAAATATACCCCGCTTCAATCAACTGTTTCATGTAGCGGAAGAAGAACGTCAGCAGGAGCGTACGAATATGCGATCCGTCGACGTCGGCGTCCGTCATAATGACGACTTTGTGGTAACGTGCCTTTGAAATGTCAAAGTCTTCGCCTACACCAGTTCCCAGTGCCGTAATGATGGCACGAATCTCGTTATTACCAAGAATTTTGTCCAAGCGCGCCTTTTCCACGTTCAATACCTTCCCGCGCAGAGGAAGAATGGCTTGGAAATGACGATCGCGTCCCATCTTCGCAGAACCGCCCGCCGAGTCACCCTCTACAATGAACAGTTCAGATTCGGATGCATCCTTGGAAGAGCAGTCCGCCAGTTTACCCGGCAGCGCACTTACTTCCAGCGCACTCTTGCGACGAGTCATTTCACGTGCTTTACGAGCTGCTTCACGGGCACGAGATGCCATGAGCGCTTTTTCCACAACTTTTTTGGCTACACCCGGGTTTTCTTCCATGAAGGTGTTAAAACGGTCACCAAAGACAGACTCGGTAATGCTACGCGCTTCGGAGTTGCCCAGCTTCGTTTTTGTTTGTCCTTCAAACTGAGGTTCTTGAATTTTTACAGAGATAATCGCGGTAATGCCTTCACGCACATCGTCCCCGGAAAGATTCGGATCCTTTTCCTTCAGGAAGTTAAATTTGCGGCTGTAGTCGTTGATCACACGTGTAAGAGCCGTTTTAAATCCGGTTTCGTGGGTACCACCCTCATGCGTGTTGATGTTATTGGCAAAAGAGTAGATGTTGCTCACATAGCTGTCGTTGTACTGAAGGGCAACCTCCACGACAAGACCCTCTTTTTCCCCTTCGCAATAAATCACATCGTCATGCAGGGCTTCCCGGTTTTTATTCAAGTATTCTACGAACTGGATGATACCGCCCTCGTAGTGGAAGGCTTCTTCCTTCTCATGATCTGGACGCGTATCTTTCAGCGTGATGCGCAATCCTTTGTTAAGGAACGCCAGCTCGCGAATACGTTTTTGCAAAATCTCGTATTCGAATACGGTTGTTTCGGTAAAAATAGTCGGGTCGGGCTTGAAAGTAACTTTTGTTCCCGTCTCTTCAGTCTCGCCCACAACAGCAAGATCGGCATCTGGTGCGCCTACTTTAAAGCGCATGTAGTATACCTGGTTATTTTGTTTAACCTCGACTTCCATCCATTCGGATAGCGCATTCACTACCGAGCTACCTACCCCGTGAAGACCGCCGGACACTTTGTATCCGCCACCGCCGAATTTACCACCGGCGTGCAATACAGTCAAAACGGTTTCAACTGTGGATTTCCCGGTCTTTTCATGAATGCCAGTCGGGATTCCTCGACCGTTATCGGTTACAGATACGGAGTTGTCTGGATGAATGACCACCAAGATCTCGTCGCAATAACCGGCCAGCGCCTCGTCAATGGCATTGTCGACAATCTCCCATACCAGGTGATGCAAACCTCGGCTGCTGGTCGACCCGATGTACATGCCGGGACGTTTCCGAACTGCCTCTAACCCTTCCAGTACCTGAATCTGACTCGCATCGTAGTTTGTATCTTTCGTCGTCAATTGATCCACTACTCTGTCAACTCCTCCACTTCAGCTTGTACAAAGGGAAACTGATCCAAGCTGTCCACGAACTGAGCGCGTCGCTTCAGCGTCAGAGAAGAAATAGGTGAACAGTAAATGGCGTTCTGGGTGATTACATAAGACTTGGTTTCTTCCTCGCTATGGTCAACAACTGTCTTACTTTTTTCGAGCAAGAACGCTTTATTGATTTTTGAGGATTTCACAGTCTGATGATCAAGAATGGAAATGACTTCCTTCGTGCTCACCACAGTATCTCCACCAATGTGAATAAACATCCCTGTCTTCCCCTACCTTTCTCCGGAGATTTTCCCTTCCTTCACGTAAAAACGAGAGGCTTGCTGGAGAACCTGATGCTTTAAGCCTTCCACACCTGTGGTACTTACAAACGTCTGTACTCGATCCTGAATGGTTTCGAGCAGTAATGTTTGCCGATGTTCATCCAACTCTGACAAGACATCATCCAACAACAGAACGGGGTATTCTCCCACTTCTTCTTTAATCAGCTCAATTTCGGCCAATTTAATGGACAGCGCACTAGTGCGTTGCTGTCCCTGGGAACCATACGTTTGCACATCCATGTTGTTCACTTTAAGTGAAAAATCATCACGGTGTGGACCAATAAGGGTGCTTCCCCGCATGATTTCCCGGTCGCGAACCTCTTCGTAGGCAGCAAGCATTTTATCTACAGCCTGATCTATTGTCATCTCTTCTGTAACGGGCGATGAGTTTACGTAATGCAAAGAAAGTCTTTCCCTGCCGTCGGTAATGCCGGTGTGGATTTCCTGTGCCCACGTCTCCAGCTTCCGAATGAACTCAAAACGCTTCCGTAACAATTTTACCGCTAAATCGGCTAATTGGGTATTCCAAATTGCCAGCATTTCCAGCGAGTTACTTTTTTTCATGGCCAAATCCTTTAAAAGCTGATTTCGCTGGGCCAGCACTTTGTTGTAATTGCTCAAATAATAAAGATACGTAGGTGAAACCTGACCAATTTCCATATCGATGAAACGTCTGCGCTGGGCAGGTGCGCCTTTGACAATGGAAAGATCCTCGGGTGCAAACATGACGACATTCAATGCCCCCACATAGGCGCTCAGCTTCTGCTGCTCCATTCCGTTGATTTTGGCCCGCTTTCCTTTGGTTGTCAACTGCAGCTCTAAACGAACAGAACCGTAGCGACGAAGAACATCGCTACGGATCGTGGCATAATCGGCATCCCAGGAAATAAGCTCCTTGTCGCGGGGCGTTCGGTGGGATTTGGCGAGTGCCAAAACATAGATCGATTCGAGAGCATTCGTTTTCCCTTGAGCGTTGTTGCCAATAAACAACTGGATGGGACCGTCAAACGACAGGGACATCGTTTCGTAGTTGCGATAATTGGTTAGCGACAGGTTCTTGAGAAACAAGAATCACGCTCTCCTCTCAGGGGCGTACCACTTGATAGCGACCAAAGCCTTCAATCGCCACTTCATCGCCAGGATATAGCTTGCGTCCACGTCTGTTGTCCAGCTCTCCATTGATCTGGATCGGAACCTCAGCCAAAAAAGCTTTGGCCATTCCCCCCGTATCAATGATTTCAGCCAGCTTCAAAAATTGGCCGAGAGCAATATAGTCTGTGCTAATGGAAACCTCACGCATGGCTTGGCTCCTTTCTTTTACGTAAAAATAAATTAGTACGTACGAACCGGTAAAATCAGATGGAGCATCCAGTCGTGATCAGTTGGACGGATCACAAATGGACTCATCGGGCCGCTAAAGCTCGCTTTGATTTCCGCGCTATCAATTGCACGCAGCGCATCGATCATGTATTTAGCGTTGAAGGAAATTTTCAGTTCTTCGCCATTCATTGCTTTTGGCATCAAAAGGTCCGTTACTTTTCCGATCTCAGGTGCATTGGACGTAATTTCGACGGTTCCATCAGGCATCGTAACGAGCTTGACTACGTTCGACTTGCCTTCGCGGCTCAGCAAGGAAGCACGCTCGATGGATTGCAAAAATTCCTTGGTGCTGACCGTGATCTCGGTTTTGCTTCCTTGTGGAATAATTCTGGTCGTGTCCGGATATGTTCCTTCCAGGAGACGGGAATAGAACAGGATATGCTTGGACTTCACCAAAATTTGATTGTCCGCAACAACGATATCCGCGAGATTTTGGTCGTCATCCAATATTTTTACCAATTCATTGCAGCTTTTACCCGGAACAACCACGTTATGGAAAGAAAGATCCTCTGGGCATTCGACCATAGCTGTACGGCTAGCCAAGCGATGGCTGTCGGTTGCCACAAAGCGCAATTTGCCTTGATCAAGCGACCACATCAAACCAGTCAAGATCGGACGCATTTCGGAAGTGGATACACCAAAAACAGTCTGACGAATCATCGCCTTCAGCAAATCACAGGGAACACTGAAGACTTTATCTTCTTCCAGATGCGGCAGCTGTGGATATTCGTTAGCATCCATACCGTTAATGGTGAACTCGGCTTGTCCGGAACGAATTTGGGTTACGAGACGATCATCAACTTGGATTTCGATTTCATTGCTTGGCAGCTTGCGCACGATTTCGCTGAAAATACGTGCAGTCAACACGATGCTACCAGGTTGATGTACGGTTACTCCCCATTCTCCGGCTTCTTCCATCGGAATCTGAACTTCAATAGACACATCAGAATCGCTTGCTGTCAGTGTCAAACCTTCATCATCCGTTTTGATTTTAATCCCGGTCAAAATTGGAATCGTAGTTCTGCTAGAAACTGCTTTGCTAACATGCGATACGGCGTTCGACAGCTTTTCACGCTGAACGGTAATATGCATCGACGTGAGCCTCCCTCTCCGGCGCCATTATTTTTGGTTGGAATCTGCATAATGGCTGCGCCTTTATCATAACTTATTAGGATAGATCTTTTTAACAGAAGTAGTAATAGGGCCTGTGGATTTGTGGATATGTGGGTTCAGTACGTAAAAGAGAGCCTATACACATGTGGGTAAGTTGTGTATAGGCTTTTTGCGTTATGCACAGGTTTAGTGGTTTGCTTTTAACTTTTCAATGAGCGACTGAATGGTTGTTTGCATATGAGGGTCATTCGCCAGTGCACGAGAGATTTTCTCATGGGCATGGATGACTGTCGTATGGTCACGGCCGCCAAATTCATCACCGATTTTCGGCAAGGAGGCATCCGTCAGCTCTCTGGAGAGATACATCGCAATCTGACGTGGGAAAGCGACGGTTTTGGTCCGTTTTTTCGCCTTGAAATCTTCTAGTTTCAGGCTGTACGCTTCTCCGACCGTTCGTTGGATGTCCATAATGGTAATCACGCGCGGGCGGGAGGAAGGAATAATGTTTTTCAATGCTTCCGCTGCCAATTGCGTGTCGATATCGCGATTAATCAAGGAGGAGTAGGCCACGACACGAATCAGTGCGCCCTCCAGCTCGCGAATGTTGCTGTCGATCTGGTTGGCAATGTACGCCATTACCTCATTAGGGATATCGAGATTTTCTGCTTTCGCCTTTTTGCGCAAAATCGCAATCCGCGTTTCGAGGTCTGGCGGCTGAATATCAGTAATCAGTCCCCATTCGAAGCGTGAGCGGAGGCGATCCTCCAGTGTCGGGATCTCCTTGGGAGGCCGGTCGGAGGAGATGATGATTTGTTTGCTTTCTTCATGCAAGGCATTGAACGTATGGAAAAACTCTTCTTGTGTCGATTCTTTGCCTGCCAAAAACTGAATGTCATCAATTAAAAGAACGTCAACACTCCGGTATTTATTGCGGAATTCGACGGCTTTGTTGTCACGAATAGAGTTGATGAATTCATTGGTGAATTTCTCAGACGACAAATAGACCACTTTCGCCGATGGGTTGTGCTGAATGACATAATGGCCAATTGCATGCATTAAGTGGGTTTTGCCAAGTCCGACTCCTCCGTAAATGAAGAGGGGATTGTAAGCTTTTGCAGGAGCTTCAGCTACCGCAAGCGATGCGGCGTGAGCGAATCGATTCCCTGAGCCGATGACAAACGTGTCAAAGGTATATTTGGGATTTAAGATACTGGGTGGCTGGTCATCCGCGACTGTTGGCGGTTCGCTCATTTTCACCCGTGGGGCAGGTTGTTCGTCGGCAAAAGCCGCATCAGGATTTTGCAACGCAACGAACTTTACTTTCATATTGATACCCGTCACTTCATATAGTGTATCGGTAATCAGTTGTGCGTACCTGGTTTCTAGCCAATCACGAGCAAAGTCGTTTGGTGCGACGACGATCAATGCATCTTCTTCCAATGTAGTTGCCTTTGTCGCCTTCAGCCAGGTATCAAAACTGGGTTTGCTTAGCGATTTTTCTATCTTGGCGAGTACTTTGCGCCATAGTTCGCTAATCGCTGCATCCAACCAGAATCCCTCCTTCTGGGCCATCCGAAAAATTGATGAAGCACCGATCCATAATAATCGAGAAAAAGTGCAAAAACCTGCTATGTTGTGACCTAATTGTCAACACAGCCGTATGTAGCGACTGTGGATAAAAAAAGTCGAAATATAGGGATTCCGCTCGTAGAAGTGAAAAAAAGCAGACGGTTATCCTCAATCCTGTGAGTAACGACATACACATAGGAAAGAATCTGTCCACAAACTTATCCACACCCTGTGGAAAAACCGATTCACGTATCGGAGTTATTCACGCTTCAAAACAAAAACATAATAACAGATATAAGGCATGGTATCAATGGTTTTTTCATACTTATCCACAAACACAACTTCTGGTACCTGCCACATATTCACATCCCTATATTTTGTGTACAAGCTGTAGATAAACTTGTCGAAATCTGATTTTGTGGATAAAACGATATCCACAGGTCCGGGAAATAGTTTTATGGGGATATTTGCCTTGGTAATGAAATTCCACCCTCACTTGACTTTTTAGGCATATGTTCTTATAATGCAAAAGAATGTCTTTGCAAGACGGAGGTGTATACGTAATGAAACCATCTTTCAATCCTAACAACCGCAAGCGCAAAAAGGATCATGGATTCCGTAAGCGCATGAGCACGAAAAATGGCCGTAAAATTTTGGCTGCTCGTCGTCAAAGAGGTAGAAAAGTTCTTTCCGCTTAGGCCACACTTTCAGTGGCCTTTTTGTTTGTCTACATATGTCTGAAAATTCTTTTTCTTATAGAAAGAGGAAGACCTTCTCCGATGTGGAAACCTTTTGAGGGATAATCGTTACCTAGCTACTGAAAATCTTTTTATTTCATTATGGAAGGGGCAGGAGGAGGTCGATGGAGCAAGGCAAGGATGAAACCGACTTTTTTGTATCGTTGGCGCGAGATTTTCTGGATGAATGGCCTCTAGCCAGCTTGGTATGTGCCTATGCGGGTGGATCTGTCGGGAGGGGAGAAGCGGACGCGTACAGCGACCTCGATTTACATATTTTTGTGGAGGGAGAAGATGATCCTTCCTGCGAAAATCGTCTGTTTAGAGGGCATGTGATACAGCTTCATGTCCAATCTGCTCCTACAGATGAAGAAGTGTACGAAAATCCGTGGGCATGGCGTTACGTAAAGGAAGCAAAGGTTGTTCTGGACCCAGAGGATCGGTTCACTTCCTGGATGAAGGCCATTTGCGCCTATATGGATTCCCCGGCTGGAAAAGCGAAAATGTTCGCACAGGCAAAAGCGGGAGTAGTTGCATTTCACGAAGAGGCGCAGGCTGCCTTATCGGAAGGCTTTCCATATTCGGCTTACTTGGCTGCATGGGCAGGATGGATTGGGGCGTTGCAAATGCGTGCCTTTTTCCATGGGCATTCATTGAGTGATGCAGTGTTGTATCAGTTGGTACAGAAAGCAGGACATTCGGACGGAATGGATGTTTTTTTGCAGGAGACATACCGGAGTAATCAAAATGTACATGATGTACTCGTGTTATTGGCGGACTACCGAGCTCACCTACGGTCAAAAAATGAGGGGATCGAGTTTGCGTTTGCGCTGGCGGCTGAAAATGATTGGTTAGTAAAGAGGAAGGTTCAGAGATGCCAGGAGAGAAATCAGCTTGATATGGCCGGGTTTCTATTATTTTCAGAGGCGATTTGGTTATATCACAGTGTGGATTCTGACAAGTGGCTGGAGGAGCATTGGGCGGAGCTGCCTTCCCAGATTTATGTGCCACTCAAGAAATTGGGCTTTTTCCAAGCAGATGAGCAATTGCTCTCTCTCTTGCGCCATGTCAGTGCAGAAATCATCGCAGAAATTGGCTGATATCCTGTATTTTTTCCGCTGAATTTTTGATTTTGTTCTAAACCTAGTATACTTAGGGAAAAAAGTGGACGAAACAAGGATATACTGGTAGATGCTGTTTACGTTTTCTACTATAATTGTGATGTTAGGGGTTGTTTACCTTTGCATCGTTCACACCGGCTCAAAAAAAATGAGCAATTCCAAGCTGTGTTTCAACGAGGAAGTTCTGCTGCTAATAAGCAGTTTGTCTTGTATTCAGCAAAGCAAGAGGGACAAACGGCTTTTCGCGCTGGAATTTCCGTCAGTAAAAAAATTGGCAATGCTGTTGTCCGCAATAGAGTCAAGCGGCTTATACGCGAAGTAGTAGCTCGAATGGAGTCTGTTATTCCAGTCGGTCTCGATCTCGTCATCATCGCACGTCCGGGTGTGGAAACGATGACGCTTGAAGCCATTGAGCAATCTCTGTTACATGTGATGAAGCGAGCCAAAGTGATCAAACCGACACCCGTACATAATGGAAAAAGAGATGGAAAAAGAGGGTGAAACGATGATGGTGAAGATCATGGTTTGGTTGATCCGGGGATACCAACTAATGATTTCTCCGTATAAACCACCTTCATGCAGATTCGCGCCCACCTGTTCTCACTACGCGATTGAGTCGATTCGTCGATTTGGCGCGTGGAAGGGAGGCTGGTTGGCCCTTCGTCGCATTTTGAAATGCCATCCGTTCCACCCGGGCGGGTATGATCCAGTCCCGGATCAGCACAAATAAGATTACCTCAATTGAAGCGGGGAAAAGGAGGATCACCCTTGAGTAGACGTACACTCAGCATTCTTATGCTGACTATGCTGGTTCTAGTTTTGTCGGGCTGTAACCCCCAAGCTGCTGCACCAATTGGCCCTGACGCAACCGGCATTTGGGACAAGTATTTTGTCTATCCACTGTCCTGGCTGATTAAAGAGAGCGCATTGATACTCGGAAACAACTACGGTCTGGGTATTCTGATTGCAACGATCATCATTCGAATCATTGTGCTTCCATTGATGATAAAGCAAATTAAGAGCTCCAAGAAAATGCAAGAGATTCAACCGGAGATGCAAAAGATCCGGGAGAAGCACAAGAATGATCCACAAAAAGCGCAAACGGAAACAATGGCTTTGTTCCAGAAAAGCGGTGTTAATCCGTTGGCTGGATGCTTGCCAATGTTGGTACAAATGCCGATTTTGATCGCGTTCTACCATGCGATCATCCGTACGACTGAGATTAACTCGCAAACGTTCATGTGGCTGACGTTGGGAGAAAAAGACCCGTACTACATTTTGCCGATTGTTGCAGCGATTACGACGTACTTGCAGTCCAAGATGATGGGTCAGGCAAACCAAGGAAACCCACAAATGCAAATGATGATCATCATGATGCCGCTGATGATTTTGGCGATTGCCGTCACATTGCCATCAGCGCTGTCTCTGTACTGGGTATACGGTAACCTGTTTACCATTGTACAAACCTACTTCCTGTATCGTGATAAAGGAAATATGCCTACTCCTAAGGGGGGAGCCTCCAAGTGAAAAAGGTGGTAGCTACGGCAAAAACGATCGACGATGCTGTGCAAAAAGCTTTGCTGGAATTGGGAGTGTCGCGTGAGCGGGCAACGATCCAAGTTCTAGAAGAACCAAGCAGAGGTTTGTTTGGACTGATTGGGGCAAAGGATGCTAAAGTGCAAGTAGAATTTCACTTTGATCCGGTTGCACAGGGACGTGACTTTCTTCAAGACGTTTTGTCGAACATGAAGGTGAATGCCAAAGTGGAGACGCGTACAAATGAAGAGGGCATGCTGTTTGACATCCAGGGAACCAATCTGGGAATCATTATTGGCCGCAGGGGGCAAACTCTTGATTCATTACAGTATCTCGTAAACGTCGTAGCGAACCGTCATGCGGACAAACATGTACGTATCACTCTGGATGCCGAAAATTACAGGCTGCGTCGCAAGGAAACATTGGAGCAGCTCGCAGATCGTGTGGCGAAAAAAGCGTTATCGACCAAACGGGATGTACGTCTGGAACCAATGTCTGCTGCTGAACGGAAAGTAATCCACGCCTTCTTGCAAAAGAGAGCGGATGTGGTTACCTTCAGTGAAGGAGACGAGCCGAATCGTTATATCGTGATTGCACCGAAAGAAGCCTCTCGTTAGGCTTCTTTTTTTTGCCCGAATTCAAGAGAGCAAGCGACGACATTTTGAACAATCTCTTCAAGAAGTTGTCCACTGTGGATAATTGACCAAATGGTTGAGGATTTGCGAAAATGATTATACTGTGGATAACCAAAACGGACAGCAACCTTGGCGGATAGGGTTGCTTTTTCCTATTGAATGGTTAGCCACATCGATGGCTGCACTTTCTTTTGGAATTTTTCTAGACGATCTGTTATGCTAGTAAGTTAGTGGCTGACTTGTAAGAGTGGAAAGCTTGAGGTGAACAGCATGAAATTCGATACAATAGCGGCGGTCGCAACACCAATGGGTGAAGGCGGTATTGCCGTGATCCGGGTAAGCGGTGCGGAAGCGATCGAAGTTGTGGATAAGATATATAAAGGAAAGCAGCGGTTGTCCACTGTGGACAGCCATACGATTCACTATGGGCACTTGCATGAGCCAAACACAGGTGCACGAGTGGAAGAGGTGCTGGTCTCTGTAATGAAGGCTCCCCGTACATTTACGAGGGAGGATGTAGTCGAGGTAAACTGTCATGGAGGAATCGTTTCAGTTGAAAAGGTTCTGGAGTTAATCTTGGAAAATGGAGCAAGATTGGCGGAGCCAGGTGAGTTCACAAAGCGTGCGTTCCTAAATGGACGTGTCGATTTGTCTCAGGCTGAAGCTGTCATTGATTTGATCCGGGCGAAAACAGACAGAGCGATGAAGGTCGCATTGAATCAAGTAGAAGGGAAGCTGTCCAGGCTCATTCGGCAGCTGCGCCAAAACCTGATTGAAGCGATGGCCCATATAGAAGTAACGCTGGACTATCCAGAGCATGACGTTGAGGAGTTTACACAAAATTTCTTGCGAGGAAAGTGCCTGGAGGTTAAAGGTGAGATCCAACGACTGTTGCAGACTGCACAGCAAGGGAAAATTTTGCGTGAAGGCTTGTCGACCGCGATTATTGGACGTCCGAATGTAGGGAAATCTTCTCTATTAAATAGTCTGGTCCAAGAGGAAAAGGCGATTGTGACTGACGTTGCGGGAACGACACGCGATGTCATCGAAGAGTATGTCAATGTCCGCGGGGTTCCTTTGCGGCTCATCGATACCGCAGGAATTCGCGATACAGAGGACATCGTGGAGAAAATCGGGGTAGAAAAGTCCAGACAGCTGCTGCAAAAGGCTGACCTCGTGTTGCTCGTGATCAATTATAACGAGCCTCTCTCCGCCGATGATTACGCGATTTTTGAAGCGGCAAAGGGTTTCCATGTGATTGTGATTGTCAATAAATTTGACCTGCCGCAAAAAGTGGATTTGGAAGAGATCAAGCGTCATTTCCCTCAGCAGCCGTTGATTATGACGTCTGCGCGTGAGGAGACGGGGATCGATCTGCTGGAGCAGGCAATTGGGGAGATTTTCTTCAGTGGCCGTGTGCAGCAGGATGACTTGACCTATGTGAGCAACGCCAGACATATTCAACTGCTTCGTCAGGCAGAACGAGCTATAGATGAAGCGCTGGGTGGAATCGATGACTTGATGCCAGTAGACATGATTCAGATCGACATTAAAAAGTCGTGGGAGCTGCTTGGGGAAGTTATCGGAGAAAGTGTCGGCGAAGATTTGATTGACCAGATTTTCTCCCAGTTCTGTCTGGGTAAGTGATAGAGGAGGACAAAAAATGAACGTTGTACCTGCATATGAAGCGGGCTCGTTTGACGTCATCGTAATTGGTGCCGGTCATGCTGGTGCTGAAGCGGCGTTGGCGGCTGCACGTATGGGCTGCAGTACATTGCTGTTGACGATCAACCTGGATGCTGTGGCGTACATGCCATGTAACCCTTCCGTAGGTGGTCCGGCAAAAGGCCACGTCGTACGCGAACTGGACGCGCTTGGTGGAGAGATGGGACGCAATACCGACAAAACCCATATTCAAATGCGTATGCTGAATACAGGTAAAGGACCGGCTGTGCATGCCTTGCGCGCACAAGCAGACAAATTTGCGTATCAGCATGAAATGAAGAAGACGATTGAAAATACTCCGAATTTGATCTTGCGTCAAGCCATGGTGGAAGAGCTGATCGTGAACGATGGGGTTTGCGAAGGGGTTATTACGCAAACTGGGGCACGATACATGGCCAAATCCGTCGTGTTGACGACTGGAACCTATTTGCGCGGAAAGATCATCCTCGGAGATCTCCAGTACGAAAGTGGACCGAACAACATGCGTCCGTCCATTCGTCTGGCACATCATTTGAAGGAACTCGGTTTTGAAATGACGCGCTTCAAGACGGGAACGCCTCCACGTGTTCATAGCAGCAGTGTAGATTTCTCCAAAATGGAGATTCAGCCTGGTGATCCGGTACCGCGAGCTTTTTCGTATGAAACTACGGAATTTATTATGGACCAGTTGCCTTGCTGGCTGACATATACAAATGAAGAAACACATGGACTCATCAATAGCAATCTGCATCGTGCACCTATGTATTCTGGGATGATCGAGGGAACGGGACCGCGCTATTGCCCTTCGATTGAGGATAAAGTCGTTCGTTTTAACGATAAACCGCGTCACCAAATTTTCTTGGAGCCAGAAGGGCGCAATACCGAAGAAATGTATGTACAAGGTTTGTCGACCAGCTTGCCGGAGGATGTTCAGCTTTCCATGCTGCGTTCCATGGCTGGAATGGAAGAAGTCAAAATGATGCGCCCTGGTTATGCGATTGAGTATGATTCGGTCGTACCGACGCAGCTCTGGCCTTCTTTGGAAACAAAAATATTGCCGGGCTTGTTCACAGCAGGACAAATCAATGGTACCTCTGGTTATGAAGAAGCAGCGGGTCAAGGTCTCATGGCAGGGATTAACGCAGCACGCCGCGTTCAAGGGGAACCACCAGTAGTTTTGGGACGAGAAGAGGCGTACATCGGTGTCTTGATTGACGACCTTGTTACTAAGGGAACGCATGAGCCTTATCGTCTGCTTACTTCTCGTGCAGAATATCGCTTGCTGCTTCGTCACGACAATGCAGACTTGCGCCTGACGGATATCGGACGTGAAATCGGTCTGATCAGCGAAGAGCGCTACAACCGGTTTAACCAAAAACGCGAGCTGATTGAGCAAGAAAAAGAACGTGTAGCAAACACGCGCGTACGTCCTGAAATGACACATGTCCAAGAGGTTTTGCGTAACGCAGGTTCTCCTGAACTGACAGATGTCATCGAGCTGGCTCAACTGCTACGTCGTCCGGAAATCAACTACGGACACATTGCTCAAATGGTCCCTGCACCAGAAGCACTGCCAGAGGATGTAACGGAACAGGTTGAAATTCAGATCAAATACGATGGCTACATCAAAAAATCATTGCAACAAGTAGAGCGGATGAAAAAAATGGAGGAGCGCCGCATCCCAACGGATATTGACTACCACCAGATCTCCGGCTTGTCCAAGGAATCCCGCGACAATATGACCAAAATTCGTCCGTTGAACATCGGGCAGGCAGCTCGTATCGCAGGGGTTACTCCAGCAGACATTTCCGTGTTGATGGTATATCTGGAGTACAAACGCGTGGGAGTAGCCGAGTAAGGAGAAAAGCTATGACAAAAGAACAGTTTGCCGAGGTACTTGCAGCCCAGGGGATTTCTTTGACGGATCGTCAGAAGGAGCAGTTTGATCTTTTTTTCCGCCTGCTGGTGGAATGGAACGAGAAGATGAACCTGACCGGGATTACCGAGGAGGGGCAAGTGTACAACAAGCATTTTTATGATTCGATTACGCCGGCTTTTCACTTCCCATTTGATCAGGTGCAATCAGTTGTAGATATCGGTGGGGGCGCAGGCTTTCCGAGCATTCCTTTGAAAATTTGCTTCCCACATCTGAAAATGACGATTATTGATTCCTTGAATAAGCGCATGAGCTTTTTGCAGCATGTAGCAAAGGAACTGGGTCTGGAGAACGTGAATCCCGTCCATGGGCGTGCTGAGGATCGTGGGCAAGAAGCCATTTATCGTGAAAAATTTGATCTCGTAGTGGCACGTGCTGTTGCGAGACTCAATCTGTTATCGGAGTTCTGCCTTCCTTTTGCCAAAGTCGGAGGACACTTCGTCGCTCTCAAGGGAGCGGAGATTACTCCGGAGCTTGCTGAAGCGAAAAAAGCAATCAAAACACTCGGTGGAAAGACGAGAAAGGTCGAGACATTCCAGCTTCTAGAGGAAGCGGGAGAGCGGAGCATCGTCATCATGGAAAAAATAGAAGCGACACCGAAAAGCTATCCGCGCAAGGCAGGAGTTCCTGCGAAAAAGCCGTTAGTGTAGGAGTCAGTAATAAGAGAGGGTCGTAGCCGCGTGCTGCGGCCTTTTTTAATTTAGATGTGCTACGCAGGTTTACTTCTGAGATCATGGAGTCTGTAGCTTGGCATATACATAGTACTAGCTCCTTCGAAAGAATGACATCGTATGAGAGGGTGATTAGACTATGCAAGCAGCAGTACTTTCCTCCTTTTTTCCGCCAGAACTCCCTACCATATTACTTCGGCTCTTTCTTGCTTTTCTAGCAGGTGCGATCATGGGATGGGAGCGAGAGAGGTTTATAAAAGATGTGAGCAGGCAAAGAGGTGCTGGCTTTCGAACGTATAGTCTCGTGTGTTTTGGTTCGTGTTTATTTGGACTAGCTTCCATTTACGGTTTTTCTTCGAGCGGCGTAAATGATGATCCAGGGAGGGTAGCTGCACAAGTCGTGACGGGCATGGGATTTTTGGGAGCGGGAGCTATTATTAAATTCAATGGCACGGTGAAAGGTTTAACGACGGCAGCAGGGATGTGGGTTGCTTCAGCCATTGGTCTGATGTTCAGTGCAGGTATGTATGTCGCAGCGATCGTTGCCGCGATTTTTTCATACCTGACGTTAGACTTTCATAGACTTTTTCCTCGATTATTTTCTGTCACCAAGATTTCACATCCTACTGATGAGAGCATTGGAAGTGATGAGAGGCCAAAACACCGTGATGATCGCGATTTTTATGACGAAGATCACGATTGATGTTTCACGTGAAACGTTTTTCGTTAGCAGGAATTGGACGAATCTTGCAGAATTACATATATATAAATGAACCTGAAGAAAGCGTGTAAGGAAAGAAGATTAGGTCAAAGGCAATTTTACAAACCGACCGGATGGGCAAGAAGAGTCTGTTAAGCAGTATGTACTATAGGGCTTGTGAAGCTTTTTTTAAATGTAGATACATGCTGTCTCTAACGATGTATGAGGAGGATCTATGTAGAAAAAGTAGGACTAGACTCACTTACGACGCCAACACTCCATATTTCCTTAGCAGCTACAATCAAAGAACATATTCAATCTCTCCTATCCGGGCAATGGATGGGCGAGGGATACAAAAATGTTTCGAGGAAGATTCTGTCGGTGATTGGACAGGACTTTTTTCAGTTTCAAGGACGTATTCAAAAGTCGTCTTGAAGAAGGAGGAGCGGATTGTAGGAGCCCTACATGAGCACTGGACTTCGAAAGTGAACGCTAGTTTCAATGTCGCACAAGCTTTCAGGATTACTTCGTCATAAATAGATGACTTTTTGAACAACTTCAAGGAATTAAAATAGCACGGATGGAACGGGTAGAAGTGGGGGATTTTTCTATGGCAGTTAAAGATTCATTTTCTCGGATTTTTGGCTTGACGGACAAGACAGATAACGAAGAAATCAAACAAATACCAGTCGAGGAGATTGTACCGAATCCATATCAACCTCGTACTGTATTTGATGACGAGAAAATTGATGAGTTGTGTCAAACGATCCGAACTCATGGACTCATTCAACCGATTGTCGTGCGGGTTCGCGATGGTCGTTATGAATTGATTGCTGGGGAAAGACGTTTGCGCGCAACTAGAAAATTGGGCATGGAGAGGATTCCTGCGATTGTCAAAGAGTTTAATGACTCGCAAACAGCCTCTATCGCATTGATTGAGAATTTGCAACGAGAAGGTTTGACAGCCATTGAAGAGGCAGTCGCTTATCAAAAGCTGATTGATTTGCACAATTTGACGCAAGAGAGTCTTGCTCAACGTTTAGGCAAAGGACAATCGACAATTGCAAACAAACTGCGTTTGCTCCATTTACCGCAAGAAATTCAAAAGGCATTGTTGGCCAGACAAGTAACAGAGCGTCATGCAAGGGCTCTGATTCCTTTAAAGGATCCAGAATTACAACATAAAGTCCTGCTGGAGATTTTGGAGCGGGAATGGAATGTGAAACAGACGGAAGTGCGCGTGAAGCAGCTTCTAGAATTGGCTGAGAACCCGAAATCAGAAAAAGATGTTAAGCCTCGCTGGAAAGCATTTTCAAGGGATACGCGGATTGCGATTAATACTGTTCGGCAATCGATCGATATGGTGATCCAGACAGGTCTGCCTGTAGAGACGGCGGAAGAAGATCATGATGAATTCTATCAATTCACCATTCGTATTCCGAAAAACAAGGAAACAGGGAAATAAATGATAGTAACAAAAAGGGCGACAAGGTCGCCTTTCTTTTTGGGCAAATGCTGATTATTTATAGGGAATCAGGCACTCCGCATTGATTAATTTCCAGAAAAAAGCATTTTTTCGTAAAAACGCTAGGAAAATCAGTATTCTTGGGACAAAAATCAGGCTTTTTTGTCTCACCATCTAAAAAAAACAACGTACGACCAAGCTGCAAATCTGATAACATGGAGAGTACCTACCTGTGCATACTTGCAGGTTTACTTGATCATGGATGAGGATAACTTTACAGAGACCTTTTTCGTCTTATCATGTACAGGCCATGTAAAGGTTACTGAATGGCAACAAATGGAAGGGTTTGCAAAAAGATCTTCGTTTTACAAGAATACGAGCAAATCGTAAATAGACTCGAATGACTAACTAGATGAGGATACAGAAGATGACTTTGAAAGACGTACTGGAGAGTGTACTGGTCAAGCCACAAGCTTTCCTACACGACAAAAAAGAGGTGGAGAAGTTGGGAAAAATCATTGCGGTTGCGAACCAGAAAGGCGGCGTCGGGAAAACTACTACGTCCGTCAATCTAAGTGCTTGTTTGGCCGCATTGGGGAAAAAGGTGCTGCTGGTTGATATTGATCCGCAAGGAAATGCAACCAGTGGGATCGGGGTAAATAAGGCAGATGTTAAGTACTGCATTTATGATGTCCTGATCAATGATATCAACCCTGTCGATGCGACTTTGCCAACTGAAATTGAAGGATTAATGATCATTCCTGCCACCATTCAATTGGCAGGTGCGGAAATCGAGCTGGTTCCTACGATTTCTCGTGAGGTTCGTCTGAAAAAGGCGCTGGAAGTTATCAAAGACAAGTACGATTACGTCATCATTGATTGCCCGCCATCCTTAGGGATTTTGACCGTTAATTCTTTGACAGCGTCTGATTCCGTCTTAATTCCAATCCAGTGTGAGTACTATGCGCTAGAGGGATTAAGCCAACTGTTGAACACCATTCGCTTGGTCCAAAAACACTTGAATTCACAGCTTGCCATCGAAGGTGTCGTACTGACGATGCTCGATGCACGTACGAATCTGGGTTTGCAAGTGATTGAAGAAGTGAAAAAGTATTTTCAGGACAAAGTATACAAAACAATTATTCCTCGAAATGTTCGCTTGAGTGAAGCACCATCACACGGACAAGCCATCATTACGTACGATCCACGCTCACGAGGAGCGGAAGTCTATACTGATTTGGCGAAGGAAGTGGTAGGGGTATGAGTAGAGGATTGGGAAAAGGGCTGAATGCGCTTATTACTTCCAATCTCATCGAAGAAGGGGAACAGGTAAAAGAGGTTTCCATCAATGAGATTCGTCCTAACCCTTATCAGCCCCGGAAAGAATTCGAGCAATCAGCTATAGATGAACTGGCACAGTCAATCAAAGAGCATGGGATCATCCAACCGCTGATTGTTCGGAAAAGCATCAAAGGTTATGAGTTGGTAGCTGGGGAAAGACGATTGCGCGCAGCAAAAGTAGCGGGGTTAAAAGAAGTTCCGGTAGTAGTAAAGGCATACACAGATCAGCAGTTAATGGAGATTGCCCTGATTGAGAACTTGCAACGGGAAAATCTGAATCCTCTCGAAGAGGCCGAGGCTTATGACAAGCTGATCTCCCACCATGCTTATACGCAAGAACAGCTCGCACAAAAGATAGGGAAGAGTAGACCGCATGTAGCCAACATGCTGCGTTTGTTGCAACTGCCAGAGAAGATCCGAAAAATGGTTTCGGCAGCTGAACTATCTATGGGACATTCGCGTGCTTTGCTTGGGGTAACGGATAAGAAAGTACAACAACAGCTTGCAAATGACGTGGTGGAAAAAGGATTGAGTGTTCGCCAGCTGGAAGAGCTTGTGAAGCAGCTCAATGTTTCACGTGAAACAAAAAAGAAAAAGCCAGCGAAAAACGAGCCAGTATTGATCGAGATGGAAGAACGGCTACGTAGTCGTTTTGGAACATCGGTCAAGATTAAAAAAGGATCAAAGCGCGGCAAGATCGAAATTGACTTCTATTCACAGGAAGACTTGGAACGAATCATCGATATGTTGAATATAGAGAAGTAAGTCCAGGAGGTAGTCATGGCGATCATCTATTTGGATAATGCAGCTTCTACATGGCCGAAGCCACCAGCAGTCAAAGAAATGATGGCTGAGGTCATCGAAGATTTTGCTGCAAATCCTGGCCGAGGTGGACATGCACTGGCGATGAAAGCGAGTAAAGCCGTGTTTCGGACACGGGTGCAGGTGTCGCGGTTGTTTGGGATTCAAAACCCGAATAACCTCTTTTTTTATCTCAATGCCACTCAAGCGCTTAATCAGGCGATAAAAGGATTCTTACAAGCAGGAGATCATGTAATTTCTTCGTCTGTCGAGCATAATTCAGTAAGACGACCCATCGAGTACATGCGTAAAAACAACCAAGTAGAAGCTACTTTTGTAGAGCCGAGAGAAGACCATCAATTCTATGTAGAGGACTTCGCCAAAGCGATTACGCCTGCAACACGGTTAATCGTTGTGAGTCATGCTTCCAATCTGACAGGTGTTATTTTGCCTGTAGCTGAGCTGGGGAAACTGGCAAAAGAGCACGGAATTACGTTTTTGGTGGATGCTTCTCAGTCTGCTGGTGTTTTGCCTATAGATGTAGAGGCAATGAACATTGACATGCTTGCTTTTCCTGGGCACAAAGGGCTGTATGGTCCACAAGGTACAGGTGGTCTGTACGTGAGTAGTGAGCTTGATCTGGAGCCTTTGATTCATGGGGGGACAGGCAGTCAGTCTGAAGCGATCGATCAACCGACAACTCGTCCAGACCGATACGAAAGCGGGACACTCAATACGGTTGGTTTGGCAGGGCTGCAAGCAGGCGTTGATTTTGTCATGGAAAAAGGTGTAGACAACATTCGTCAGCACGAATGGGAATTGGTGAAGAAAACGATCATTGGTTTGCAGCAGATCGAAGGTGTACATGTCTACGGACCGGGGATGGAGACCGAACGCGTAGGCGTGGTTGCTTTTAATATCGGAGACGTGGATGCAGCAGAGGTGTCGTTTATCTTGGATCAACAATACGGGATTGCGACCAGATCGGGCTTTCATTGCACGCCACTAGGACACCAGACTGCCGGTACCGAACAACGTGGGGCGGTTCGAGCCAGCTTTGGAATTTTCAACTCAGAGAAAGATGTAGAAGCGCTTCATAACGCTGTTCGGGAAATAGCAGCAGCGTTTGTGTAAGGCATCTGTAGGGGGACAGCGCAAGTGATCTTGCTAGGAACATTGGTCAACGCCGGAGCAATCATCTTAGGGGCATTGTTAGGCAGAATGTTGAAGCGAATTCCGGAGTCGATGCGACAAACCGTCATGCAAGGCATTGCTCTGGCCGTATTTATATTGGGCATTAAAATGTGCCTGGGTTCGGATAATTTTTTACTCGTGATTATCAGTATTGTGCTAGGAACAGTACTAGGTGAATGGATTGGGATTGAAAAAGGCTTAAACAATCTGGGGCACTGGCTGGAGAGGAAAGTTGGGGGTAGCCAAGGCAGTATCGCTACTGGATTTATCACGACGACGCTGGTGTACTGTATTGGAGCCATGGCTGTACTTGGTGCGTTAGACAGTGGTTTGCGTAACAACCATGATGTACTGTTTATGAAAGCAATGCTAGACGGCTTCTCTGCGATCATTTTCACATCGACGCTAGGAATTGGTGTCATCTTTTCGGCAGTGCCCGTGTTTTTATATCAAGGCATGATTGCGTTATTATCTACGCACATTTACAGTGTGGTGAGCGAAACGATGCTAGATGCGATCTTGGTAGAAGTAACGGCAGTAGGTGGCTTGATGATTATTGCCATTGGGTTAAACGTTTTGGAGATCAAAAAGATAAGGGTAGCCAACATGATGCCAGCATTAGTGATTGCAGCAGTCGGAGTTCCCTTTCTTGATTGGATTTCAAAGCTGTTTTCATAGTTGGCACAGAGGCTCTTCCTTCAGGAGGAGTCTTTTTCTATGAAAAATCAACTATCATCGATAAAAATAGCATGCGATAATATGATACAAAAACTTGATTTGCGAGCAAGTATGGATAAGTGGGACGGGACAGTACAGTACGACAGCATGTTGAGGAGAGAATTACTATGTTTGGTGTAATCGTCAATCCTGTATCAGGCAATGGCACAGGGTTGAAAGTATGGAGGCAAATTGAGCCGACGCTACGACGTCTAGAAACGCCTTTTCATGTCAGGTTGACATCAGGAGAGGGGGACGCCGAAAAATTATCAAAAGAGCTGATTCAAAAAGAGGGAGTAAATAAAATCATTGCTGTCGGAGGGGACGGAACTGTCCGAGGAGTGATGAACGGGATATACGAATCGAATCAAGACTGTCGATTTGGATTGGTGCCGGCTGGTTCCGGGAATGATTTCGCTCGCGGACATGGAATTCCGATGAAACCGTTACAGGCATTAGAGAGAATTCTGTCGGAAAAAGGGGAAAAGCGAATCGATCTGATTTTATTGGACGGAAAAGTAGCTGTGAATTCAATCGGGGCCGGATTCGATGCACAGGTAGCAAAGGTAACGGATCAAGCCCTGTACAAAGCTTGGCTGAATCAGTACAAGCTAGGAGCACTAGCCTACATTTTATCGGTGATCCGCGTCGTATGTACGTATCAGCCACGTGACATCGTTCTGAACGTTGATGGTCATGAGGTTCGTTTAGAGGGTGTCTGGCTAGTGGTCGCTGCCAATATTCCGAATTACGGGGGCGGAATGCTGATTTGCCCCGATGCTATACCGGACGATGGCATTGCGGACATTTGTGTAGTAAGTGGTATGAGTCGACTTGGATTGTTAGCCGCTTTTCCGAAAATATTCACAGGGGCTCACCGTCATCATCCGGGTGTCCGTTTTTATAGGGGCAAGCAGGTAACGATAGAAGCAGCAGGACCGCTGCCCGTCCATGCAGATGGAGAAAGCGTAGCGCCAACGCCGCTAAGCGCCCAAGTGATTGAAAAGCGCCTGACGATTATTGTGTAAAAAAAATAGACCTGTCATCCGCTGAGGGAGAGAACAGATCGAAAGCAAGTTTTCTAAAGAGGGATGGAACCTTTTGCAGAAAGAAACGGTCAATCATATAAGACACTATCGAATCGACTAGGCGTAGAAGCCAATGTTACGGCTTTTGCTAGTCCGGAAGCTATGATATCTGCCATGTTCATGACGATGGAGAGGCGGGTATTTTGAAGGACAAAATACTCCATGAAGCCTCCAACGTTGACAATCCCGGTAATGTGGAAGGAACCAACAGGAGGCAGCTCTTTTTTTACACCAGCCCCTGGTTTTAGTGGACCATTAATCACATTGATGTTCCCGACATGACTAAATTGTCCTAAACAGGCATCGACCGCAATGAGTGTAGCTGTCGGATGATTCGCCTGGATGAGCTCCAATTTTTCCTTTAGATTCATGGCATGTACAGGGTCCTCAAGCGTTCCGTACACTTGCAAAAAGCGAGGTGACTGTGCGAGGAGCTTGGTTCCCACTAACGGGCCTAGAGCATCACCAGTAGAACGGTCTGTCCCAATACATACAATGACAAGGTCGTCATCGAACCGATTTAAGCGAAAGCGCTGCGCAAGGTGACCGGCGAGATGCTCGTCTGCGTTTTCACTGCGGTATTCCACTTTAAAAGGTGGCAAAGAATAATCTTTGCGATTATCGGATGTACTCATGGAAACCTCCACTCTTGCGGACTTGGCTTAAACCAACCTGTAAAAGGTTATATAAAAGTATTCACAGTATCGTACCGATATGACATTTTTATACCTGCTAATGGGAAAGTTACGTAGGTTTTGAAAAATCAGCGAGGCTGGCAAGCATGAAAACGAACAGGTAAAATAAGAGGAGCCTATGGCAGTTTGCGTGAAAAAGATGAGGGGGAGTGAAATGGGAGGAGAAACAGTGCTGATCGCGTTTGATTCCACGCAGCAAGCCTTGCGGGCAGAAATGCTGCTGGAGTACGAAGATATTGAGATCGATACAAGACCAACACCGAAAGAAATAACGGCTGGCTGCGCCCTTTCCATTGAGTTCCCACTATCGGATTACTCACGAGCGAAAACGATCATGATGGAACAACAAGTGGTAATACGAGGATACTTCCGTCAGTTTTTTGGCCTGTATAGCGAGGTCGATGAAAACGGGGAGCAGAAGGAGCGGGAGGAATGAATCAAGCTGGTTTTTTTGAGAAAATTTATGCCCAAGTATATGCGTATGTGACAGATGCAGACATGTGGGTAAACATAGGCATGATCGTACTGAAGATCGCAGCGATCATACTGTTATCACGAATCGTCGTATCTGTTGTGCAATCAGGCGTGAATAAAGTGTTCCAGCACCGTCATGGAAGCAAGATTCAAATGGATCAACGCCGAGTGGATACGATGCGGGTGCTCGTCAACAATGTCGTTCAGTACAGCATTTACTTTTTGTCGATTCTCATGATCTTGCAACTGTTGGGCATTGATTTGCGCCCTGTTTTGGTAAGCGCAGGGGTACTGGGGCTGGCAGTTGGTTTTGGAGCGCAGAGTCTCGTGCGTGATATCATTACGGGATTCTTCATTATTTTTGAAGACCAATTTGCTGTCGGAGACGTCGTAACGATCAACAACTTGACAGGTACGGTACAGGAGATTGGTCTGCGCATTACAAAGATGCGAAGCTGGACAGGTGAGCTACACATCTTTCCAAATGGCACGATTAATCAAGTGACCAATTTTTCTTTGCAAAATACGTTAGCGGTTGTAGACGTATCTGTAGCGTATGAAGAAGATCTGAATCAAGTAGAGTCTGTGCTCAAAGAAGTATTGGCATCGGCTCAAACGGAATTGACGGATATCGTAGCTGAGCCACAGATTTTGGGAGTACATGCACTGGGACCTTCCGAAGTCATCATTCGGGTTACGGCTGAATGCAAGCCGAATACGCATCACGGGGTCAATCGAAATTTGCGTGCGAAAATCAGAACGGAATTAACTAACCGCGGCATACAAATTCCGTATCCAAAAATCGTCGCGGTATCTGGAAAGGGAACAGTGTAGAGAGGAGAGAGAGAAATGGAACGCAAGCAATTTGGGCTGGGGGATGTCGTACAGATGAAAAAGCCACATCCATGTGGCACGAATGCGTGGAAGGTCATACGCATGGGCATGGATGTGCGAATTAAATGTACGGGTTGTGATCATAGCGTGATGATTGGACGACTAGAATTTGAGCGCAAACTGAAAAAAATACTGATTCGCGCGGAAGAAGAACCGCAAGCATAGTCCATAATTCTTTGATCAACCCATCTGTCTTTTTCTACAATGCCTGTAAACGATGAAGGGACACGCTTATATGCTTCAGGAAGCGGCTTTGTCGTTTTAGACGGGAGGGGTTCGATGAAAAAGATGAGTGTTCGGTGGTTGCAATGGGTAGTAGTGCTTGCGCTTTTCCTACTTCCATCACAGGGAGCGTGGGCAAAGTCGGCGAACGAATGGGGAGTGACAATATCCCCGGCTGACAAATCGGCAGAAATTGACCCGGATCAAATCATTACACTGACATTTTCGGGGCCGGTATCGTTAAAAAATGGTCAAGAGCTCTCCGACAAATCTGGTCTCTCGATCATTTCGCTCACGGATGCGAAAAAAAAGAAGGTTCGTTTTACGGCAAAATGGAACCAGACCAATCGAAGCATGACGATTGATCCGGAAGGAAATCTGGAGGCAGGGGCGTCCTATCGAGTAAGCTTGATGGCCAAAAAAGTGAAGGATCAGCGAGGCAATTTGAATCCAGAGCTGACCCGCACGTTTCAAACGAAAAAACCTGTGGATAACATCTCTCCACAAGCCGTCATATTGCCCGGTCACGGGGCTAAAAATGTAAGGCTCCAGGATAAAGTGACACTCCAGTTTGCAGAGGAGATTACTTTGGTTGGTGGTGGAGTTCTTTCCAGCAAAACGGCCGGACCGTTAGTTCGTGTGACAGATGAAAAAGGGGCTATCGTTCCCCATACAATTACCTGGAACAAAAGCAAGCGGATGTTGTCTGTAAAGCCAAAAGGAAAATGGCAGCCACATACGAGATATCAGGTAAGCCTCATTGCGGGTTTAGTAAAGGACACAGCAGGTAATCACAATCAAGCGCAGTGGATAACTTTTCAGACGGGGGCTAAATAGTCCAACCAGGTGGGTAAAAAAAAGGATGCAGCCAATGTAGGCGCATCCTTTTTCCTTTTGTACGATTAAATGTATCTCCCGGTGATGGTACTTAGGTTATGACTGATCATTATCCCTGGGCTGCATCGCCTGGTTATGATCTATGTGGAATTGGAGAAGGTAAGGCTGCTGAGGATGCAAGCTTACCTTCAGATAGGCTGGATGGCAGCGGAGTAGGTTAGTCGCAGTCGCAACCTACGATAACGAGAAGGATGAACAGGACCAAGATCAGCGCGAAATCGTCGAAGCCGTTAAAGATACCCACTTGCTAACACCTCCTACCGTAGTTTCAATACTCATGCTATGTAGGAACCCACTACGGGGTATAGGCGGATGCCCTGGTTCCAAAGAAAATAAGTTATTCACAGCATATCCACAGAAAATGTGGACAACTTTTTGCGAAGAAAAAGAGTGTCTGCAAACGATTTGGGGAAAAGAAAGCTGTTAATAAATACTTATCCACAGACTTATCCACAAAAGGGGATTTTCTCTGGATAAATTGACGGTTGTTATTGAATATTTTAAAAATTTTTATTAGTAAGAAGGAAATTGGCAGGTAAAAATATAATTACACACTTATAATTTTGGCAAAAATAGATAGAAGAAAAGGGGCGATTTAGATTTGAAGAAGCAAGTATTTGCATCTGTTACGGCTTTAGCCATTGCATTATCGACCGTATCCGTACCATTCATTCCTTACAGCACGCAGGCGGTAGCTCTTGCTGCTGAGAAGCCTTCTTATCAAACTCGCGCTGAGATCCCGAATGACTACAAGTGGAAGTTGGATCATATTTATCCAACTGTTCAGGAATGGGAAAAGGATGTTGCTAAGGTCGAATCTTTGGCAAACGCTTTCACAAAGCACCAAGGTAAGTTGGGTACATCTTCTGCTGCGATGCAGGCGGCATTCGACGACTACGTTGAGTTGATGCGCTTAAATGACAAAGCATACGTGTACGCAAACATGTCTCTCGATGTAAACTCCGCGAATCCTGATCTGCAGAAGCTGGGAGACCGCGCGGAGAAAATGTCCACACTTGTCACGGAAAAAACCTCGTGGGTACAGCCTGAAATCGTTGCGATTTCCGATGACAAAATAAAGAGCCTACTATCTGAAAAGGAGATTGAGCCTTACAAGCTGTATATCGAAGACATGCTGAGAACGAAGCCGTACTCACTCTCTGCTGATATGGAGCAGCTCTTGGCGAAATCGTCTCCATTGGGCGGTGCACCGACCAATATTTACAGCATGCTGTCAAAAGATGTGAGGTTTCCAAAAATCAAAGATGAGACAGGCAAAGAAGTACAGTTGACTCGTGCCAATTTCATTTCCTATCTGGAAAGCAAGAATCAAAATGTGCGCAGAGAAGCGTTCAAGGCGTACTATAGTGCACTGATCAATTTCCAAGATTCGTTTGCATCGACGTTGGCTGCAAAAGTGAAGGGCGATAATTTCTACGCAGCTGTACGCAATTACGATTCTGCGCTGGAAGCAAGCCTGACACCGAACAACGTACCAACGAAGGTGTATGATGAGCTGATTGACACGGTGAATGACAATCTGCCATTGCTGCATCGCTACATTTCCTTGAAAAAGAAAATGCTTGGCGTGAAGGAATTGCACATGTACGACATTTACGTGCCGATCGTTCCATCTGATGACAAATATATTTCCTTCGACGAAGGAAAGAAAATCGTCGTTGATGGGTTACAGGTAATGGGTGATGACTATGTGAAGGCAATGTCTGAAGGCCTCGATGGCGGTTGGGTAGATGTCTATTCCACAGATGACAAGCGCACGGGTGCTTACCAATGGGGTGCTTATGATACACATCCATATGTGCTGTTGAATCACCAAGGTACCCTCGATGATGTGTATACCATTGCCCATGAAATGGGACACGCCATGCAGTCGTATTACACGAATAAAAACCAGCAGTACATTTCGTCCAACTACCCAATTTTCACGGCAGAAGTGGCTTCTACCATGAATGAAACACTGCTGTTCAAGAGCATGTACGCGAAGGCGAAGACGAAAGAAGAGAAGATGTATCTCTTGAATCACTATCTGGAAAACTTCCGTTCCACGCTGTTCCGTCAGACGCAGTTCGCGGAGTTTGAGAGAGCGATTCACGAGAAGGAGCAAGCAGGGGAGTCTCTGAATGCGGAAGCGATTAAGAAGATCTACCTCGACATCAACAAAAAGTACTACGGGAAAGACATGGTTTCTGATGAGGAAATCGGTATGGAATGGGCACGTGTGAGCCATTTCTACAACTATAAATACTACGTCTATCAATACTCGACGAGCTTTGCCGCTGCACAAGCATTAGCGAAGCAAATCATGGATGAAGGTCAGCCAGCAGTAGACCGTGTTCGCAAAAACTTCCTCGAAGCGGGTAACTCTGCTCCACCTATCGAGGTACTAAAAGCAGCAGGTGTGGACATGTCGACGTCCCAGCCAATCGAGCAAGCAATGGAAATTTTCGAAGAGACATTGAATGAGCTGGAAAAGCTGGTGAACGAGAAGTAAAGAAACGCATAGAAGCAAAACAGGCTCCCTTCCATTACGGATAGGGGGCCTGTATTTTTCCTGTATCTATCAATAGGCAATGCCGACTCGCGCTCGCATGTATGCGGAAGAAGAAAGCTGCTGATACGTAAATTCCGCCGTATCCGGCACGGATATTTGCATCCCATCCACAGGCAATTGGTGAGCCTCGACCCGGTAAGTGCCCGTATACTCGCCATCAGGCAAATACGTTGGACATACAATGGTCCAATCGAGTTCGGACTGTGCCAAGAGCGAATATGCCTTGTGATGTTCCTCGGCAGCACGCGTCAATTTTTGTCTGGACTCACTGGATTGATAGCGGAGCAGGTCAGGAGAAACCCTGCTTTGCAAGATGCCAGCGGTGCCCACCGTAATAATTCGAGAAACGCTTTCTCGCTTCATTGCTTCAATAATATAAGGAGTCCCTTCGGATAACGTCGTCGCTTTATCTGTCCCGAGCGCGCTAATGACCGCGTCAACTCCACGCATGGCTGATGTAACATCCATTTGATCGAGAACATTTCCGGTCAGGACACGCACATTTTCAGTAGACAGATGAAGGAGCTTGTCTGCCGAGCGAACGAGAACGGTTATTTCATGCCCATCTTTTAATGCATAGTCCAGGATATGGCTCCCTACGCGACCAGTGGCACCGAGAAGTAAGAACTTCATCTTTGTAGTCACCTCGTTACTTTTCATTTTTCCGTAGCAAAACAGATTTTCGTTTGTCTAGTCTAGCATTTCTTTTTTTGTCCCACCACCTGAAGCTATGATGAGCACAGAAGGAGACAAGTGAAACAAAGCTTCCACAAGGAGACAATTGTAATCTGAAAACCAAATCTATATACTTAAAAGGATATCAGGATGATGATAAGGGAGTGTATATAGATGGGTGCTTCTTGCGGGATCGTCGGTCTTCCAAACGTAGGGAAATCGACATTGTTTAATGCCATTACACAAGCGGGTGCTGAATCGGCGAACTATCCGTTCTGTACGATTGACCCTAACGTAGGTATTGTGGAGGTGCCAGACGAGCGTCTGGAAAAGCTGACACAGATCGTCGTTCCGAACAAGGTAGTTCCGACAGCGTTTGAATTCGTGGATATTGCTGGTTTGGTAAAAGGCGCGAGCAGAGGCGAGGGTCTTGGTAACCAGTTCCTCGGACACATCCGTGAAGTGGACGCGATTGCACATGTTGTACGTTGCTTTGAAGATGAGAACATCACACACGTAGCAGGTCGCGTAGATCCTTTGAGCGATATCGAGACAATCAATTTGGAGCTGATTTTTGCTGATCTGGACTCTGTTGATCGTCGTATTGACCGCATTGCACGCAAGGTGAAATCCGGCGACAAGGAATCCAAGCAAGAGCTGGACGTGCTGGAGAAATTGAAGGCAGCATTTGAAGAGGGGCAATCTGCCCGCAGTGTAGAACTCGATGACGAGGAGCGCAAATGGATTCGTGATCTGCATCTTCTGACAATCAAGCCAATGTTGTACGTTTGCAACGTAGCAGAAGACGGCATTAACGATGCAGACACCAACCCGCATGTGCAGACGGTTCGTGAGCATGCAGGGAGTGAAGGTGCAGAAGTGGTTGTCATCAGCGCGAAGGTAGAGGCGGAAATCGCTGAACTCGAGGGTGAAGACAAAGAGATGTTCTTGGAAGAACTCGGTCTTACTGAGTCTGGTCTCGATCGCTTGATTCGTGCTGCTTACAAACTGTTGGGATTAGTTACTTATTTCACAGCAGGTGTACAAGAAGTTCGCGCATGGACTATCCGTCAGGGTACAAAGGCTCCAGGTGCAGCAGGCGTGATTCATACTGATTTCGAGCGCGGATTCATTCGTGCCGAAGTGATTGCTTATGATCATCTGGTAGATGCTGGTTCCGTAGCAGTAGCCAGAGAACGTGGGAAGTACCGTCTTGAAGGGAAAGAGTACGTAGTCGCAGATGGAGATGTTATGCATTTCCGCTTCAATGTTTAGTACGAAATTCTTGATTCGAGCTAGGCGGTTTGCTATAATACGATAATGCGAGTATTTATGGAGTGCATGTTTTGTGCGTTTCGTTTTAGCACTCGCTCCTTGCCCGAACAGGGCCGCTAAAGTCCATAAGGAGGTGAAAAGGTATGCGCCAATACGAAGTAATGTATGTATTGCGTCCAGACCTTGAAGAAGAGAAAGTAAAATCCAATGTAGCTCGTTACAGCGATGTTGTAACTAACTATGGTGGCGAAATCTCTAAGCTTCAAGAAATGGGTAAACGTCGTCTTGCGTACGAGATCAACAAGTTCCGTGAAGGTTACTACGTTTTGATGAACTTCAAAGCGAACTCCGATGCTGTTGCGGAAGCTGAGCGTCTGATGAAAATCAATGACGACGTAATCCGCTTTATGTTTGTTCGTGATGAGAAGTAATCATTGTCGCGATCAGAGGGGGAACCAAGATGAATAAAGTCATTCTCATCGGCAACCTGACGAAAGATCCTGAACTTCGCTACACGCCAAATGGCGTTGCCGTTGCTACTTTTACTGTGGCCGTCAATCGTCCCCGCACCAATCAAGCGGGAGAGAGAGAAACGGACTTCATTAACATTGTCGCTTGGCAAAAACTTGCCGACCTGTGCGCAAGCTATTTGCGTAAAGGTAGACAAGCAGCCATCGAAGGACGTATGCAAACACGTTCCTATGATAATAAAGAAGGTAAAAAGGTATACGTGACGGAAGTCGTTGCGGAGAACGTTCAATTTTTGGGCGGTCGAGGCAATGAATCCGGCGGAGACAATTCAGGATACGATCCAGGACCGGGCATGGGTGGCGGTAACAAACCATCCGGTCAACGAAATAATGACTATGATCCGTTTGGTGATCCTTTCGCGAGTGCAGGCAAGCCGATCAACATTTCAGATGATGACTTGCCGTTCTAGTATCGTACAACTTTCACATTCCTAAGAGGGAGGGACTATCATGGCACGCAAAGGACGTCCTAATAAGCGTCGTAAAGTATGCTTCTTTAAAGTGAACAAAATCAAGCACATCGATTATAAAGATATTGATTTGCTGAAAAAGTTCATCAGCGAACGCGGCAAAATCTTGCCACGTCGTGTAACTGGTACTTCTGCGAAGTATCAACGTGCACTGACAATCGCAATCAAGCGATCCCGTCAAGTAGCACTGTTGCCTTACACTGCTGAATAATTTTCAAAAGCTATACAAAGAGGGGCACAATTGCGTGGCCCTCTTTTTTCCATAGTTTTCTATGGAAAGTGTACATGAGATATGAATAATGAGGTGCTGACATGCCGTCCAAAACGAAACACTTGGCTGAAAATGCCCTTATGCTGGGTATCGCACTGATAATGCTGTTTCTCAGTACATATACCATACTGGGAGGACTCGTCATCTTCTTGATACCTCTGCCTTTTATCCTTTTGGCAGTAAATCGAACAGTACCTAGCATGATTTGGATCGCCTTGGCCTTTACGTTTCTGGGCTGGATCATTACCGGTCCGTTTGCAGCTACACTTGCTCTTTTCAGTGCCGCTTGGGGATCTACAATGGGGATTGTTTACTCGAAAAAAAGGGACGCCTTGCCAGCTATTGCGGCGGGTGCTGGTATCTTTTTTCTAGGTGCGGTTTCCTTGCTTGGATTCTTGGCATTTGGAATGAACGTTGATTTCAATCTAATTTTGCAAGAAGTTTCAAAGTTGCGTCCGGCGATGGTGCCAAAAGAGCAGTATGATCAACTCATCCAGTTTTTTAAAATCGTCTTACCTACAATGATAGTCATAGGCGGTTTTATATGGAGCGCCATTATTCATGGATTGGTGAGTCTGATTGGACGACGTCTGCACAGACCGATTCCAGCATTGAAGCCAATTCGAGAATGGAACTTCCCTCGATCATTGCTTTATTACTACTTCATTGCGATGATCAGTCTTTTGTTGTTTGCTGAAAGCATGCAGGGTACATTCTGGGAAATCGCCCTGATGAACCTGAAAGTCATGCTGGATGCTATTTTTGTTTTGCAGGGCTTGAGTTTTTGTCTATTTGCTGCCTTTTTGTACGGGTGGAAGAGAATGACTCCTGTGCTCGTTGTCTGTCTATTTATTTTTCCCCCCCTAAGTACTATACTTAGTCTAGTAGGGATATTTGATCTAGGAATTCGTTTGCGTGAAAAACTGGAAACAAGAGTGAAGAGGGGCTGAGGAAATGCCCAAGTTCCTGTTAAAGCGTTGGTACGGGATGCACATGGTCCTGGCACTCAGCTTTAGCTTGCTGTTGTTGGGGATTTTGACCTTGTTCCATTGGATGTACGGGGCGATCGGCATGATTTGCTTGATTGGCTTGGTTCTTTACGCTCTTCAAGCAGAAAAGGGGTTCCAACGAGACTTGCGCCTGTACTTGGCGACAGTCACCCATCGCGTGAAGAAGGCGGGAGAAGGCGTTATCCAGGAACTGCCGATCGGAATTCTTTTATACAACGAGGAAAAGGCAATTGAGTGGGTAAACCCGTATATGACGCATATGTCCGGGGATGAATCCATGATCGGGAAAAGCCTTCAAGAGGTATTCCCCCAACTGGCTTGGAAGCCGGAGCAAAAACGGCTGGAGTTTACTTATAACGAGCGGGTATACGAGGTCATTGTGCGGTCCGATGAGCGCCTTTTGTATTTCAAGGACATTACGGACTTTAAAGAATTGACGACTCGTTACCATCGAGAAAAGGCTGCACTTGCCATCATTCACCTCGACAATTTGGACGAGGTTGGACAAGTCATGGATGATCAAAGCCGTACGCTGCTCTCTACAAGCGTGGCTGGTGTGATTACAGAGTGGGCCAACAAACATGGCATATATCTTCGCCGAATCACGGCCGACAAGTTTTTGGCTCTGATGGAACGGGAAGCACTTGATAAATTAGAAGAATCGCGATTTGACATTCTCGATGTGGTACGGGAGATGACGGCTGACAACAAAATTCCGATTACGCTTAGTATCGGGGTTGGAGCGGCCGCTACTACTTACATTGAGCTGGGACAAATGGCACAATCAAGCTTGGATATCGCATTGGGGCGCGGTGGCGACCAGTGCGCTGTCAAGATTGGCAACAAGCTCACCTTCTATGGTGGGAAATCGAATGCGGTGGAAAAGCGGACACGCGTCCGGGCTCGTGTTATTGCACATGCTTTGCGTGATCTCATACATGAGGCGGAGCACGTCATCGTCATGGGGCATAAACAGCCTGACATGGATTCCATCGGGGCATCACTTGGTGTGTTGAAGGCTGTGCAGCTGCACAACAAAACGGCTTATATCGTCATGGACGAGGGCAATCATTCTGTCGAGCGTCTGATGAAAGAGATTTATGCCAATGAAGAGCTGGCAGAGACCTTTATCACGCCAGAACAGGCGATCCGACTCATCTCCGGCCGCACATTGCTGGTAGTCGTCGATACGCATCGACCATCGCTGGTGATTGAGCCGAAGCTGTTGACGGAAACAAGCCGAATTGTGGTGATTGACCACCATCGACGTTCGGAGGAGTTCATTGAGCCAGTACTCTTGTATCTGGAACCGTATGCTTCTTCGACGGCGGAGCTTGTTACGGAGCTGCTGCAATATCAGAGCGAGCGATTGAATATCGACAATCTGATTGCAACGGCACTGTTAGCAGGGATTGTGGTGGATACCAAAAGCTTTGCCTTCCGCACAGGTTCACGTACCTTTGAAGCGGCGTCGTTCCTTCGTCGTAACGGGGCCGATACCGCTGCTGTCCAGCGCCTGTTGAAGGAAGATCTGGGGCAGTATGTGAAGCGGGCAAAAATCATCATGAATACGGAAACGTACCGTGACAACATGGCGATTGCCATAGGCGATCCGTCTGAGGATTACACGCAGGTACAGGTGGCTCAAGCTGCTGAGCAGCTACTCACTTTGTCAGGTATCCAGGCGTCGTTTGTTGTTGCAGAGCGATCCGACGATACGATCTTGATCAGTGGACGTTCTCTGGGCGACATCAATGTTCAGTCCATCATGGAACTGCTTGGTGGAGGCGGTCACCTCACTGGTGCTGCGACACAAATTCAAGGCATATCAATTAAAGAAGCTACACGTCGTTTGAAAGAAGCGATTGACTCGGTCGTATAGGCCAAAATATAAAGGGGGAAACGATGATGAAAGTCATTTTTCTTCAAGATGTAAAAGGCCAAGGGAAAAAAGGCGAAGTTAAGGATTTGTCAGAGGGCTATGTACGCAACTTCTTGTTGCCAAAGAAGCTGGTAAAAGAAGCGACAGATAGCAACGTGAAAACGCTTGACGCTCAAAAGCGCAGCGAAGATAAGCGCAAGGAGCAAGAAAAGCTGGATGCTCAGGAGCTCGGCAAAAAGCTGGAAGAGCTGACAGTGAAAGTAGCAGGAAAAGCAGGCGAAGGTGGTCGCTTGTTTGGGGCAATTTCCAGTAAACAAGTAGCGCAAGCGCTGGAAGATCAGTTTAAAATCAAAGTAGACAAGCGTAAGCTCGAAATGGATGCCATCCGTGCTTTGGGCGTGACGCAAATCAAAGTGAAACTGCACAACGAAGTAACCGTGACGCTAAAAGTACACGTTGTGGAAGAATAATGACTCAATTGTGGGGGGTGTGACGTGAGCGACCTGTTTTTGGATCGTGTGCCGCCACAGAACAAGGAAGCGGAACAATCGGTACTGGGTGCCGTGTTCTTGTCTAAGGAAGCTTTAATCACGGCCATTGAGATTCTCCGTCCGGAGGATTTTTATAAGACAGCGCATCAGCGCATCTTTCAAACGATGGTGGACCTGTATGAAAAAGGCGAACCTGTCGATCTGGTTACGGTTACAGCGGATCTACAGGACCACAAGCTGCTGGATGAAGTTGGCGGCGTTACGTATATCACGGAAATCGCCAGTTCAGTTCCAACGGCTGCCAACATCGAATACTATGCAAAAATTGTAGAAGAGAAATCGCTGCTACGGCGATTGATTCATACAGCTACCAAGATTGCCAATGACGGATACTCCCGTGAGGATGATGTCACGCAGATCATCGCGGATGCAGAGAAGTACATCATGGAGATCGGTCAAAATCGCAACAGTGGCGGTTTTACACCGATTCGTGATGCCCTTCTGGAAACGTACGAGCGGATTGAGTTTTTGAGTCAGCGACGCGGTGATATTACAGGGATTTCTACGGGATATACAGATTTGGACAAAATGACAGCAGGATTGCAGCGCAGTGATCTGATTATCTTGGCAGCCCGTCCTTCCGTAGGGAAAACGGCTTTTGCCTTGAATCTCGCGCAAAACGTAGCAGCCCGTGCAGGTGAGACTGTAGCCATCTTCTCCTTGGAGATGGGTGCTCCTCAGCTGGTACAGCGTATGATTTGTGCGGAGGGCAATCTGGATGCGTCCCGGATGCGTTCAGGGTCACTGGAGGAAGATGATTGGCAAAAGCTGACGATGGCAATTGGTACGCTGGCAAAAGCGCCGATTTACATCGACGATTCTCCCGGGGTTACTGTACAGGACATCCGGGCGAAATGCCGTCGCCTTCAGACCGAGAAGGGATTGGGTTTAATCCTGATCGATTACCTTCAGCTGATTCATGGACGAGGCAAAGGAGATAACCGTCAGCAGGAAGTATCTGAGATCTCTCGTACGCTAAAAGGGATCGCGCGTGAGCTGAACGTGCCGGTTATTGCCCTGTCGCAGTTGAGCCGTGGTGTAGAGCAACGGCAGGACAAGCGACCGATGATGTCCGATATCCGTGAATCGGGATCGATTGAGCAGGACGCCGATATCGTTGCTTTCTTGTACCGTGATGACTACTATGACAAGGAATCAGAAAACAAGAATGTCATCGAAGTCATTATCGCCAAACAGCGTAACGGCCCGACCGGAACGGTGGAGTTGGCGTTCCTGAAAGAATTTAACAAATTCGTCAACCTGGATCATCGTTTTCGAAATCAAGCAGGTTAATAGATGGAATGTAAGAAAAGCCGGAGAAATTCCGGCTTTTTTTTCTATATTGAATTGCCGAACATATTAAGAATTAACTATATGAATGTTCGTATTTAGCGTTGACATGGGGAGTCACGTTTAGTAAACTTAGATTGTTTCAGGCCCGAAAAGACATGATAATATCAGGAGGTGTTTTTCGATGTCAACAGTCGTTGTCGTCGGAACCCAGTGGGGCGATGAAGGTAAAGGTAAAATTACAGACTATCTAGCTGAAAGTGCAGAGGTAGTGGCTCGTTACCAAGGCGGTAACAACGCAGGCCATACCATTATTTTTGATGGTAACAAATATAAGTTGCATTTGATTCCATCCGGAATTTTTTATAGTGACAAGACCTGCGTAATCGGAAACGGTATGGTAATCGATCCGAAAGCATTGGTAAAAGAGCTGGAGTACATTCATAGCTTCGGTTTTTCTACAAGCAATTTGAAAATCAGTGATCGCGCGCATGTGATTCTGCCGTACCACATCAAGCTGGATGGCGTAGAAGAAGATAGCCGCGGTGCTAACAAAATCGGTACGACCCGTAAAGGTATCGGACCTGCTTACATGGATAAAGCAGCACGTATCGGTATTCGTATCGCTGACTTGCTGGATCGCGATGAGTTTGCTCGCAAGCTCGAGCGCAACCTGGCAGAGAAAAACATGCTGCTGGAGAAGCTGTACAACACAACTGGCTTTGAGCTTCAAGAAATTCTGGATGAATACTTGGCTCTGGCAGAAATTATTCGTCCTTACGTAACTGATACATCTGTTGTCCTCAATGATTCCATTGATAGCGGCAACCGCGTATTGTTTGAAGGCGCACAAGGCGTATTGCTCGATATTGACCAAGGTACGTATCCGTACGTAACGTCCTCCAACCCAATTGCGGGTGGCGTGACTATCGGTTCCGGTGTAGGCCCAACCAAGATCCACCAAGTAATCGGGGTGGCAAAAGCATACACAACGCGTGTAGGTGACGGTCCATTCCTGACTGAGCTGACTGATGCAACTGGCGACCATATCCGTGAAGTTGGTTTTGAATATGGTACAACAACAGGTCGTGCACGTCGCGTAGGCTGGTTCGACAGTGTCGTTGTTCGTCATGCTCGTCGTGTCAGCGGTATCACCGGTTTGGCGATCACCAAGCTGGATACATTGTCTGGCATTGAGACTCTGCGTATTTGCACAGCGTACAAATACAATGGTGAAGTCATCGACTCGTTCCCGGCCAACCTCAACCTGCTGGCGAAATGCGAGCCAGTTTATGAGGAGCTGCCAGGTTGGACAGAGGATATCACTGGTATTCGCAATCTGAACGACTTGCCAGAAAACGCTCGTCACTACATTGAGCGCATCACGCAACTGACTGGTATTCCAATGTCGATCTTCTCCGTAGGACCGGATCGTGAACAAACCGTCATTGTTCGTGGCATTTACGGATAAGCTATAGACTATATAATAGAAGAAAGCTGTCGATCATTCGGCAGCTTTCTTTTTTTACAAGGGACAGACACGAAACGACACCCTCTGGGCATATGGATAGACATAGGGAGAAATGGAGAGGTGAAAAGTGATGATGGGTTCTGGATTTGACCAAAAGGCCATGAAGCTGCTGGGCAAAAATGTACAGGTGAAAATGATCAATGGCGTCGTCATCAAGGGAACCATGACTCATTTCAACAATGGCTACCTATGCTTTATCACCACATACAAGCAACAAAATGACGCCGAGAAAACGAAAATACGCAGACTTGCGTTAAAAGACGTTACCTCGATGCAAGAGGTGTGAGTTTTCGATGTCGATAACGAAATAAGCCATCTTTCCTAGTTAGTTAAGGGAAGATGGCTATATTTATTTTAGATCAGGCCCCCAAATGATTCAATGATCCTAGTCGCTTCATCGGCTTGTTCCTCTGGGACGACTGCTGTTAATAGGACAGTGCGGTTGTAATAGCTGTCGTTTCGATCCGCGTATCCACTGGCATCGGGATCGGCGGCTGCCAGAATGCTGGCATCCCGTCCACTTGGAAAATCTCCTGACAGTGTCAAGGAGCCTAAGCTTGGAAAGCTACCAGTAAGTGGATTCATGATTCGTTCAATCCCCTCATCCGGGATTTGCCCGATCCTGTCGATTTGAATGATGGAAAAACCGGCTTGTCGAAGCGCATTTTCCGCCTTTTGTGCATCGTCCTCGGTGAGGAATCCTGCCAAAATGTTACGTTCCTTCACATATATCAGCTCCCAGTAATGATAAATGCTACCAATTATTTGTACATATAGTGACTCTACGTCTATTTTTTTATTCGACAGCAATTTACACTTGATGTTGTCGTTAATCTTGTGGTAAAGTCGACATAGTTGATTTCTTTAGGCAATTTGGCAGATAAATGGAAACTAAATTATGGGATATACGACCTAATCAATAAATTAAAAATTTTCAGGAAATGGAACGAGTAAGTTGTATCTGTTTTCAGGAGGGACAAGTTATGCAATGGTCGGAATGGAAGGCCAAGCTGCAGGAACGGTCATCACGAATCGTTCGAGATTGCAGTGATCTGGCGAAACGTACTATGAAACGTACAAGCTCTTACATCCAGTCGCATAAAAAACAATCGCTTTCAGTTGCGGCAGGTATAGTTTTGACGATTGCTGCTGGAGCATCTGCACAATACTACTACATAAGCAATGTCAATTCTGTCTACCATGTCATCGTGAACGGCAATGAGGTAGGCGTGGTAAACGATCCAAATGTGATTCATAACTGGACAACAGCCAAGCTGGAAGAGGAAAAGGCAAAAACAGGCCTTAACTTGCAAGTGGCTGACTACATCACATTTGAAGAAGAGCGTGAATTCAAGGCAGCGTTCGATAACGATGTCGCTGTACAAGCTTTGGCATCCGTAGCGGATATCAAGGTTCAGGGTGTTAAGCTGATGATTGACGGCAAAGTAGTAGGTTACCTGCCAGACCAGCAATCGGCTGACCAAGTACTCGCTGATGTGAAGCAAAAATATTCCGGTGTTCCGGCAACCACAGGGAAAAAGGCTGTTGTAGCAGCAGCATCCACAATCCCAGTCAAACCAAACCCGGTAAAAGAAGTCGCATTTAAAGAAAACGTAGAGATGCAAACCGAAACAGTCGATGCATCTCGAATTTTGTCTGCCGATAAACTTGAGGAGTTGCTGGTAAAAGGCACCTTCAAGGATATGAAGCACACGGTCGTAGAAGGCGATTGCATCGGTTGTATCGCGAAAAAATACGGCATTACGTCCAAAGATATTTACGCAAATAATTCAGGTGTCACAGAAAATACCGTCCTTCAATTGGGACAAGAAATCAATGTAACCGCAGTGCGTCCGCTGGTTACTGTACAAGTCAAAGAAGAAGTAGATCAACAAGAAGTTATTGCTTTTAATACCCAAATTAATAACAATGACAAGGTTCCTAAAGGCGAAACTAAGGTTGTACAAGAAGGTAAAAACGGTAGTAAAACAGTTAAGTACGAAGTTGTGAAAGAAAATGGACAAGTAGTTAATCGCAAAGTCATCAAACAAGATGTCACTGTGCAGCCTGTAACCCAAATTATGGAGCGCGGTACAAAAGTAATTCCATCGCGCGGAACAGGTCGTTTGAGCTGGCCTGCTAGCGGGTATATCAGCAGCGGCTTTGGCAAACGCTGGGGCAGCATGCACAAAGGAATTGATATTGCCGGTTCTGGTTCTGTCATGTCGGCAGACAATGGACGTGTCACATTCGCTGGTTGGAATGGTGACTATGGAAAATCGGTTATCATCGACCACGGCAATGGAATGAAGACATTGTACGGTCACATGAGCAGCATTAGTGTGAAAGCTGGCGATGTCGTTAGCCAAGGAAAGAAAATAGGCGTAAAGGGTTCGACTGGGCAATCCACTGGCGTCCACCTGCATTTTGAGGTTATACAAAATGGACGAAATCAAAACCCGATTCGTTACTTAAAATAGACAAGTAATTTCTGGATAGAAAAGGGCAACTCTGATGAGGGGCCCTTTTTTTATTTGGCAGGGAGTGAATGGCAAGCCCTTCTTTACATGGCGTACATGGTGTATTGTAGAGGAATAGTGAAGGTCGAAGTGGAATCCTTGAAGAAGCGGTTTGAGAGGAAACAGACGACTGTTGGAACACGTACATTCAGAAAAAGGAGGGCGCAGGATGGCAAAACTCCTCGTAGTAGATGATGAAAAACCGATTGCAGATATTTTGAAATTCACGTTTGAAAAAGAAGGATATCAGGTCGTATGCGCCTATGATGGTGATGAGGCGCTTGTCGTGGTCAAGGATGAGCGACCGGATCTGATTTTATTGGATGTTATGCTTCCAGGCAGAGACGGAATGGACGTATGCCGAACCGTTCGTCAAACGTATGATGTTCCGATCATCATGCTGACTGCCAAAGACTCTGAACTGGATAAAGTACTCGGGCTGGAATTGGGCGCGGATGATTACGTGACGAAGCCATTTAGTACGCGTGAGCTGGTAGCCCGTGTAAAGGCCCATTTGCGCCGTAACCGCTCGAAAGTGGAAGAGAAGGATAACCAACATGTACTGCGCGTGCATGAGCTGGAAATCGATTTGAACTCGTATACCGTCGAAAAGGTGGGAGAAGCATTAGAGCTGACGCACCGTGAGTTTGAGCTGCTGGTGTACCTTGCTCGCCATCAGGGACAAGTATTGACGCGAGAGCATCTCCTGCAGTCGGTCTGGGGATTTGACTATTTTGGCGATGTGCGGACGGTAGATGTGACGATCCGTCGCTTGCGGGAAAAAATCGAGGATGATCCGAGCCAGCCGAAGTACATTATTACGCGGCGTGGTTTGGGCTATACATTACGCAATCCCGGCACGGGAGGCCAGCCTGGATGAGGCGGCTGTTCAAAACCGTTCAGTGGAAAATGGTCATCATTTACATGCTGTTGATTTTGCTTGCGATGCAATTTATTAGCGCCTATTTTGCGAGGGAAGTCGAGAGTTACTACATCAACAACTTTTCCGAGGCATTGAATGGACAAGCTAGTTTGTTGGCGAGTTTGCTGGAAAGCGATTTGCGCCCGCATGACGGGAAGGAATCAAACGCCGAACAAAATCGCCAAGACATCGACAACCTGATCAACAACCTAGTAAAAATCAATGGTGCGAATGTGCAGGTCATCGATCAGACAAGAACGGTGGTTGCGACGACGGAGGACAAAAGTACAATTGGTCAGCGGACCTCGCAGCCTGAAGTGACCGTTGCCTTGCTCGGGACGCGCAGTGAATCGATGCGGATCGATCCGAAGACGGGAGCGCGGGTAAAAGTATTGGCTCTCCCTGTAAAGGGCGATCAAATCGTGTATGGTGCAGTCTACATGATTGCGTCGATGGAGGGTACTTACGCGACGATTGGCAAAATGAACGGTATCTTGGGGACAGGTACGATGATCGCAATGGTCATTACGGCAGTGCTCGGGGTCGTATTGGCCCGCACCATTACCAAGCCTGTGAAGGAGATGACCCGTCAGGCACGATTGGTAGCAGACGGGGATTTTAACAGTAGTGTACGTGTCTATAGCGATGATGAAATTGGCCAACTCGGTATGGCTTTTAATCATATGACCCTGCGATTGCAGGAAGCGATCTTGCAGCAAGAAGAAGAACGTGAGAAGCTCGCGGGAATCTTGAGCAACATGACGGACGGTGTCATTGCTGCTAATCGCAATGGGCAAATCATTCTGTTTAATCGGGCAGCAGAAGATATGTTGCAGGTGACGATGGCTGACGTCCTTCTCAAGAGACGCACCTTGTATGAGCTGTTGGGTCTGCCGCCAGAGGATGAGATGTCGCTCTATGCGCAGGAAGAACCACTGTTTATTGAGATGACGCTGCCGAATAAGGAAGAAGTGATTCTGCGTGTCACGTTTACGCCCTTGCAGCAGGATAGCAAAAAAATGGGCGGAGTTATTGCTGTCGTAGCGGATGTGACGGAGCAGCAGCGACTGGAGCAGCAACGTCGCGAATTCGTGGCGAACGTGTCGCATGAGCTGCGGACACCGCTGACGACCATTAAAAGCTATGTAGAAGCCCTGCTGGATGGCGCAGTGGAAGAGCCGGAGCTGTCCCAGCGGTTCTTGAAAGTCACGTCGTCGGAGACAGAGCGCATGATTCGCTTGGTAAACGATTTGTTGCAGCTATCGCGTTTTGATTCGCAGGGAGTTCGTCTGCATTGTAAGGAAGCAGACCTCAATCGATTGCTTCGCTATGCAGCCGATCGTTTTTCCATGTTCAGTGAGCAACAGGAGGTTCAGCTCAGCCTGGATATGCCGAGCAAGCTTCCGCCGGTCTATATTGATCTGGATGCGATCAATCAAGTATTGGATAATCTTTTGTCCAATGCGATCAAGTATACGCCTCAAGGGGGCTCCGTGGTTCTCAAAGCAAGAGAGAGCCATAAGCAAAAGCGGGTACAAATCTCCATCACTGACACAGGAATCGGTATTCCCAGCCGTGATTTGAAACGGATCTTTGAGCGGTTCTACCGCGTAGACAAGGCGCGTTCACGCGGTCAGGGAGGTACAGGCTTGGGATTGGCGATTGCCCGCGAATTAGTACAGGCACACGGTGCAGATATCGAGATTACGAGCGAATGGAACGTGGGAACGACAGTAACGTTCTGGGTGCCATTTGCCCAAGGAGGAAAAACGGGATGAAGCGGATGTTAGAGCCTGCCAAGACCGTCTTACTCAATCTGCTAGTGCTAGCCAGCTTTGTTTTGACAGCGATGTTGTGGTCGAATCAACCTAACTTGCAATTTATTGAGCCGGCAGAGTACACGCAGTCAAAGCCGGTTCAGGAAAAACAACTCGAACAGCTCGTTACGCCGGAATCCGTTGTTTTTCACTATGGGGAAGATCGTCACACGAAAGCATCCGCAACCGATGCTCCTTATAGTTTGATCGTGCGAGAAATGTCGAAATGGATCTTTCTTGATTTTTCTCCGTTCACCATCTCCAATGAGAAATGGGAAGATATTGCCCGGGAAAAGATGGGTTTGGAAGTGCGCTTTCGGAGCACGGTTCCTTTGTCAATTGTAGGTCGGCTGGTAACCTTTCGGGATGAGTTTGACAACCGAATGAAAGGGGTTGACCGATTGTGGTTGTACTACGAGAAGGACGAAGATATCGTCTATGCGTTATTTTTGTCGACTGAGGAAGGTCGAATGATGCGTTCTCGAACGTCAATCAGCCCCAAGGATTTGCGAGAGTCGTATTTGGCTTCTGGTGATTTAATGCCTGAGCAAATCATGAAAATCGTCAAACCAGAGCGAAGCTTCGTAGATTTGGAAGGGCATGTGCCGATATGGAACACCTATTATTTGCCCAAGAATCAGATGCGCATGCAGCAATTCCGCTACAGCTATGTACCTGTTACGAATGAAAGACTGATCGAGTCCTACTTTATCGATCAATCGCTGGTCAGACAGATCATGGAGCGGGACAAAACGGTTATTTTTACAGATGGCAGCAGATCGATTCAATTGAGATCGGAGCAGCAGGCGTTTACGTTTACCGATCCGGCGTACCAACAGCGGGATCAGGAGCTGTCTGACGAAGAAAAAGTGCAGAGTGCAGTTACCTTCATGAATAAGCACTTAGGCTGGCTTGATGAGTTTCATTTTGAACGAATCAAGAAGAGCTACAATGAAAAAGACTTGATCACGTTCCGCCAGTACTTGGGGGCGTATCCCTTGATCAGCGAAGGGGAGGCCAAGCAAATCGATACGATCCAAATTACCTCTGAAGCAGGCCAGGTTGTGACGATGAGTCGTTCCCTGCTGGATTTGGATAAGTACATCGATAACAAAGAGTGGACGGTTATGTCTGGTCCGGAGCTGTATCAGTATATTCGCGATAAAAAACTGGCGGATACAGAAAAAATCACCAACGCTTATTTGGCTTACCATACCAAAGTAGGCGAAGGATACGTGGACCTGATGCCAATCTGGGTTGTGGAATTGGCGAATCAGGCGAACCTGTATATTTCTGCGCACACCAAACAGGGAGGAGGGAAGGCGCATGGATTGGAGTAGGACCAAGACGATTCTGATCTGGGCCTTTCTTCTCCTCGATTTGTTTCTCTTGTATCAGGTGTATGTGACGCGTATTAGTCTGTGGAATGACAAGGAAGTCGCGCAGAGTGAGAAATGGAATACAGAGCTGTACTTGAATCAGCAAAATATCACATTGGATACAGAAGTGCCGCAGGATACACCGGAAATGTCTAATTTGGATGCGGAGTATATCGGAATTAATCCGATTTCCTTGCATGAGATATCAGGACTTCAGGCAACGGTAGAAAAAATGGCGCTGGCTGCCAAGCTGAACCCACCGATGCAGATTCGTGGTCAGCTGAATCCTCAGGAGCTCCTGCGTCAAATTGGTCCGAGGCTGATTTATTCCGATCAATACGTAGCCGATCCGTATCAATCGAATCAAGCGCGCCTCTTGTATTGGCAGGTCTATGATAAAATGCCAGTATTCGTCGCTCCGTTGGAAATGTATTTGGATAACGGAACGATACTCGGCTACAGGCAGACCTTTTTCCACCTTCGCAAGCAGCAGGGGGAGCGACAGGTCATCTCTGGTTATGCGGCACTACGTTCTCTGGTGGACAAGCAAATCATTTCACCAGGGGAACGGATTGAGAATGTGAGCTTGGGTTATTACGGTTCTTACGATGCGGATATTCAGACGCTGGTGCCTGTCTGGCGTGTAGTTCACGATGGCAAATGGCATTTTGTCAACGCGATTACAGGAGCTCTGGAGCGTCCGATGGTAACGCAACGCTGAATGGATAGACAGCCTGGGAAAGATACGGGGAGAGGGATGTTCGGTGAGATTTAGTGTGTTGGCAAGCGGGAGCACGGGAAACGCCATTTATGTGGCAACAGACCGTGTTTCCGTATTGATCGATGTAGGCATTACAGGAAAGCAAGCAGAAGCGGCGCTGGATACCATTGGTGTCAATCCAGCAGAGCTGAACGCCATTCTCGTCACCCATGAGCACGTCGACCATATTAAAGGGGTCGGGGTCATGGCGCGGCGATATGGATTGCCGATTTACGCCAATGAAAAGACGTGGTCGGAGCTGGATGGGCAAATCGGGACGATCAAGGAAGATCAGCGACGCTTCTTTTCTGTAGGGGAGAAGAAAGAGTTGGAGGATTTGGGCATCGAGTCATTCGGAATCTCGCACGATGCTGCCGAGCCGATGGGCTTCTGTTTTTATCAAGGCAAGAAAAAGCTCAGTGTCGCGACTGACCTGGGGTATGTTAGTGATCGGATTAAAGAGACGATTCGTGGAGCAGATGCGTACGTGTTCGAGTCCAATCATGACGTTGAGCTGTTGCGTATGTCCCAGTATCCTTGGAGTATCAAACGACGTATCTTGAGTGATGTCGGGCACTTGTCCAATGAAGCGGCAGGCGATGCTTTGCTCGATTGTTTGACAGGTGGGGCAGAACGCGTATACCTCGCTCACTTGAGTAAGGAAAACAATATGATTGATTTGGCCAGACTGACGGTCAAAAACATCTTGGAGGAGCGGGGCTTGTCTGTTGGTAATGATGTACACCTGCGTGACACGTACCCGGATCGACCTACCAAGCTGGAAGAGCTATAGGATTGGTTTGATTCCGGCTTGGCGACTGGCAATGCGTTCTGTGAGTATCGCGTACGTATCGATATGGAACGTTAATTGTGTATCGAGCTCATTCATTTTGGCAGTCAGCTCATCATGTGTCAGGAGTCCTTTGGCTACTAGCAGCTCGATAAGGGCATGCAGGACAAGCGTATTGTGGTAGTCTACTTCCTGAAGGTCGGCCAGCTTGGCGATGAGGTGGACTTCTTTCAAGTCTATCAATCCTTTCAATTTGGTTTGGTAGGGAAAAGCTTTTAATCTATCATATCCGTGCTCTCGGAGAAATATTCCGGGAGCTTTTTTCTATTCCACAACCTTTCCATAATTCTCACGCCATTTTGCCAAAAGCGGGTCGTATACTAAGGGTGTCAAAAGGAAACAGACATCAACGAAATCAATCATGCAAACCAATTACGGCGCATGTCATTGTGTATACGAGTATCAAAAACCTGCAAAGCTAGTAATGGTAGAAAGTAGAAAGGGGAGTATGAATCATGGGTTTTTATGATGATTTAACTCATGTAGAGCGAAAAAAACAACGCGGTTCTGGCATTGGACGTATGGTCGTGACGTCAGTAACATCCGCGGTAATTGGGGGGATGGTCGTCCTGCTCACGCTGCCGACACTCTCCAATGCCGGATATATTAATATGGTTCAGCCTGGAACAGAAAATGTGCTAAGCAGCAATGCCTCTTCTTCTAACCCGTTTGCCAAACCAGTATCTGTAAGTGTGGGCTCTGGTACAGTAGATGCGGTGAAAAAAGTGGAGAATGCGATTGTTGGTGTAATCAACATCGGTCAGCGCAGAAACAGCTGGATGCAGAATTCGATGGATGTCGAGCAGGGCCAAGGCTCTGGTGTCATCTTTGAGAAAAAGGGCGGAAAAGCCTACATCGTTACCAACTACCACGTAATCGACAAGGCGCAAAAGCTAGAGGTCGCTCTGCCAACAGGTGAAAAAGTATCGGCGAAAGTGGTCGGTGCCGATGGTTACACTGATCTGGCCGTACTGGAAATCGACGGCTCCAAGGTTACGGACGTTGCTGAGTTTGGTGATTCTTCTACCCTACAGGTGGGCGAACCGGCCATTGCCATCGGGAACCCACTGGGCATGCAGTTCTCCCGGACCGTCACACAAGGCATCATCAGTTCCAAGGAACGCTCCATGCCAATGGACATTAACGAAGATGGTCAGGACGACTGGGAGCTGGACGTCATTCAGACAGATGCAGCGATCAACCCTGGTAACAGCGGTGGTGCCCTCGTAAACATTGAGGGCCAGGTCATCGGGATTAACACCTTGAAAATTTCCAAAGCAGGTGTCGAAGGGTTAGGTTTTGCCCTCCCAAGCAATGATGTCAAAGTGACCGTGGACCAGCTGATGGAAAAAGGCAAGCTGGAACGTTCTTACCTCGGTGTGCAGCCACTCGACTTGGCCAATGTGCCGCGCTACGAATGGAAAGAAACTTTGAATCTGCCTGACAATGTGAATGCTGGCGTCGTCGTGCAAACAGAAGTAGGCAAATTCTCTCCTGCGGGTGAAGCAGGCTTGAGACAGTTCGATGTCATCGTCAAGCTAGATGACAAGAACATTTCTAACAGCGCTCAGCTGCGCAAGTACTTGACGATGAGCAAAAAACCGGGCGATACGATGGACATTACGTACTATCGTGACGGTATTCAGAAGACTGCCAAAGTGAAGCTGACCGCACCGCCACAGCAGTAAGAAGCACTGACCAAGCCATTTTGCGGGCAGGCATGTGAAGGAAACAAACCTTGATGGGCAACTCCGGGATGCATTTTATCCCGTTTGCATAAATGCAGTATCTGAAGTTCCCCCCCTCTATCTATTTTTAAATAGATAATTCTTAAGAGCGTCGAGCTGATTCGGCGCTCTCTTTTTTTCGTTAGACGGGCTTTCGGTGGAGGAGAGAAAAAAGAAGAAAACGCTCAAGTTCTTGGGATACCTGCTAGGGGTTAAGACTGCCCAGCTCCATGGAAAAAAAGAAACCCGCGTCCAAAGTCGCGCAGCTACGTAGTGTCTCAGAGGTGGACGCTAAAGGCAGGTTTCATTTTTTCCATTGCGCTTCGGTTGGTATCCCAAAGACTTTCGCCGTTTTCTTCTTTTTTCTCTCAACAGCTTTAACTGTCCGTCGAGGATTTAAAAACAAAAATTATAAAATGCAGGGGCTTATGTTTGTAAACTCGTCGATGTCCTTTTGGGGGATTCATTTGTTTTGTTGCGGTTCTGGGGTAGAATAGGAAGCGACATTATTTGAACGGAAAAGAGGCATTTGATATGGACATGAAGTTGAAAAGCATACAAATAGAAGGCAAGGAAGTTGAGCTGTTGGCGGAATATCCGGTGCGGTTTGCTTGCATGGAGCATTTGGAGCAGGAGTTGGATGATTACGTAAACGATTTTGAGACGGCGCCGGATACGTATGCAGCGCAGGCGATTGAGGGCGATGGGGTAGACAAGCGTTGTCGGGAATGTGGGGAGCCTGGGCAGATTGCGCTTTTGAAAGAGAAGGGAATGTAGGGTCATGCAAATATCGATTATTACGGTAGGGAAGCTGAAGGAGAAATATTTGCGTGAGGGCATTGATGAATACAGCAAACGTCTGTCTGCTTACTGCAAGCTGCAAGTGATCGAGGTCAATGATGAAAAGGCGCCGGAAGAGATGAGTGCGGCGGAGATGGAGCAGGTGAAGCGCAAGGAAGGCGAGCGTATTCTGGGTCAGATCAAGCAGGATCAGTATGTGATTGCGCTGGCGATTGATGGGCAAATGTGGTCTTCGGAGAAGCTGTCTGCGGAGATGGACAAGCTGGCTTTGCATGGGCGCAGTCAGGTGGCGTTCGTGATTGGCGGGTCGTTGGGGTTGGCTGATCAGGTGTTGAAGCGGGCGGATGCGTTGTTGTCTTTCTCGAAGATGACGTTTCCGCATCAGTTGGTGAGGTTAATACTACTTGAGCAGGTTTATCGGGCGTTTCGGATTAGTCGGGGGGAGCCGTACCACAAGTGATAGTAAAGCAGCGGATCGAGCTAGAAGTACAGTTGAATCAGATAAGAAAGTAGTATTTACTTGAGAAAAGAACAAAATGACCGGAGGGGGCAGGGAAGACTCCGTTCGGTCTTGTAGAAAAGAATAAGAGAGGATACGTTGCAAATCAACGTAATATATAAATGCGCGTAGATCGATTACTATCCATGTTACTCATTATCTCAAAAAAAGGTACGGTTACAGGCAAAGAGCTTGCGGAACATTTTGAGGTGTCCATACGAACAATTTACAGAGATATAGAAAAGTTAGGTGAAGCAGGTATCCCAATCGCATCCATTGGTGGTAAAGGTGGGGGCTATTACATTATGGAAGGCTATAATGTGGACAATCTTTTTTTAAACAAAGATGAAGCTTCTACTTTCATGGCGATAATGAATAATCTAAGTTTTCTATTTGGGAAAAACACAACGTTTCATGATATTGTTTTAAAGATCGAGAATACGCTTAAACAAGAAAAGAATACAAGCAAGTTAGACATTAATCTGTCTCATTTCAGTATGGAAAATGAATTAAAGGAATACCTGCTTCTATTAAACAATGCTATTGAAAAAAATAAGCTTGTGGTATTCGAATATGTCAACAGAAGTATGGAATATTTCGAAAGAACAGTAGAACCGTTTCAAATTACATTTTCCGCCGGTCAATGGTATTTGGTGGGCTTTTGCAAAGAAAGAAATGACTACAGAAGGTTCAAGCTAGTACGGATCAAGAATTTGAAAATGGGTGAGAGCTTCGAAAAAAAGGATATCTCAAATGAAGAAATCCAGGAAATAATTAGGAATAGTTATCTTACGCGAGGTATAACCGTTACCTTAAAGTTTGCTCATAAAATGGGAGAGCAATTAACTGAGTATTTTCAAAAAGAGAAAATAACTAAAACACATAACAATCAATATATCGTTGTAGATCAATTTCCATATGAGGAGGGATTACTGAAATTTATTTTAAGCTTTGGTAAGGAATGCGAGATATTGGAGCCCTGTTATTTGAGAAATGAATTACAAGAATATATAAAAACAATATTGCTACCATACAATGACTGACATACAGGTGTCAGTTATTTTGTTTTATAGTAGGGGTGTAAGTAGTCCGGAAATAGCGTATATTCAAGGGGATGAGATAGTGAGCAATACAAGGATGAAACTCATGATAGACCTGCAAAGAATTGAGAAGGAACATTACCAGCTTCGTGAAGGTGAGCGGACACAGGATTTTTTAACTCTAATGCTGCAATTTATCGGGGATCCTCAACCGGAATTACGGGATGAACTGATCTATCCGACACTGTATACATGGATTTATGAAGAGAATCGGTTTACGGAAACGGAATTGAGCACTCTTCTGGCAATTCTGACCGATGAGCATCATTTGTTCTATCATATTGGTAGCGAAGGTGATCAGTCTGTTTTTACAAGAACGTTCTCTGTTCTGCCAGTAGCTTTAATAGTACGGCTTCACAGTAAGAAGCCTTTTCTGGATTATACTGAATTCCAGAATCTTAAGCATTCACTGCTCCGCTATTATAAGGAGGAAAAGGATCTGCGCGGCTATCTGCCTGAAGGAGGCTGGGCTCATAGTGCGTCACACGGTGCGGATGCTTTGCTGGAGCTGATCAAGTGCCCGGAGAGCGATACAGTGGTACAGCTTGAAGTACTTGCTGCTATTGAGGGGATGCTCCATAATGGGAAACAAATTTTTAGCGATGAGGATGATGAGCGGATCGCCAGTATCGTGGATACCATGATTGAAAAGGGTCTGCTTCCACAGCAGGAGATCGCTGACTGGATAAACGGCTTGACACAATGCGTCGACTGGCCGAGAAGCCGTATTCAGGTGATCGCTCGGGTGAACAGCAAGAACTTTTTGCGCAGCCTCTATTTCAGAAGGGGACAGGATAGTCGAGGGAATGATCTTGGAGCTACCTTGCTTGCCGTTGAGGCTACTTTAAACAGGTTTACGATAAAGTAAGTACAAATTTTTTTGATCGAAGACGAGCTAACAACACAGTGGCAGTCCTGAACACGAAAACAATATTCTAGACTGCCACGTTATATTGATCGATTCCGTTCGTTTAACGTACGTTTACTTCCTCTGCGTTCGATTTGGAGATTTTTATTTTTACCATGATCAATAGGAAAGCAAGCAGTGAAAACATAATGCCGCTCCAGATTAGTTGATGGATGCCCAAGTGGGAAATAAACCAACCGCCGATAAAAGTCCCTACAGTAATTCCAAGATTGGAAAATGAGACAAACAAGCTGTTGCCGAATTCGGGAGCTTCTTTCGCCTCAATCGTTAACCATGCTTGACTGACAATAAGCCCCCCAGAATGCACTGTCCCCCAAATGAATACGATAACAGCCATCGGAAAGAAAGAAGAACCCAGATAATAAGTGAATACGTAAGTGACCGCATAGAGCAGAGGATACAAGATGACGGTCTTTGTAATGCTTTTATGCAAAAAGCCCCCAAATAAAAAATTCCCGAAAATCATGATGATTCCAAAGGCCATCAACATGATACTGATCCATGACCCGTTCATATGTGTTACTTGTCCTAAATATTCAGCAAAGTAGCTGTACACAGAAAACATAGCTGCAAAGATAAAAATAACGGTCGCGATCGTTAACCACAATTGAGGTTTGCGTAATATACCAAGCTGCTGGCCATAAGACATTTTTTCCGTAACAGGCATGGAAGGAAGCCAAGCTAGTATTCCTACAAAGGCAATCATGCTTACAACAGCTCCAAATAGGAAAGCAGCTTCTAATGATATCTTGTCCGCGAGATAAGAAGTCAAAGGCACGCCAAAAGCAAATCCGACCGTTATTCCGGCGAAAACCTTTGTGACCGCTTTGCTGCTTTTTTCCGGAGGGACAAGTTTGGCTGCGGTCACCAAGGCAATTGAAAAAAAGACGGGATGAAAAATAGCAGGGAGAATACGGAAAGCTAGCATCACATCGAATCTGGTTGTGAAGGCATAAACAATATTTGAAATCGCAAAAATAAGCAGAGCGGTTAATAAAATGACTTTACGATTAATACCAGAAGCGAGTAATGTCAAGAATGGACCTGAAATGGCAACGACTAACGCAAATATGCTTACAAGCCATCCGGCCTGTGCAGTCGAAATATTGAATTTTTGAGTGACCTGAGGGAGAATACCGATAATCCCCATTTCCGTTGTTATAATGCCGAATACGCCTAAAGCCAAAATCATGATAAGCAAAGGGTTAACCTGTTTCATGTTAAATGTAAGCCTCCAATCATATTTATATATACAGAATTATAGATATAAATAAACAAAAAAAAGAACTCCTTTCCGTTTATAGTTTCGTTTTGATGTACTCAGAAAATTCCTGTATTGTCTTTTCGTTCCGACGATAGTACGTCCACTTCCCAATTCGCTCAGATTCTAGCAAACCAGCTTTTTGCATAGTCAACAAATAACTCGAAATAACAGACTGTGCAAGTCCCGATTTTGCCTGAATATCTCCCACGCATACACCAATCCGAAAATTGAGGCCTTGTTGTAAATAGAGCTTTTCATCAAAGAATTCCTCTGGATTCTTTAACCATTGCATAATTTGACTACGAGTCTCGTTAGACAACGCTTTATAAATCAATGAAGGTTCCATACAGATCATTATATCTATTTTTATAGATTTGTAAATATGAGGGTTATTTTCTCCGATGTCTCTTTGCTCAGAGGGTTGGGGTCTGTTCAGGTTCTCCTAATAAATTCGCTGTTAGACCTGTTAAGCTGAGTCTTATCATAAGTAAGCACAAAGTTATCCTTAATGGAAGCGTCAAAGAACAATTCAATGTCCTTGACGCTTCTTTGTTGTGGTCTTGTACCTGAGTTTACTGTGATTTTGTTAATGAAAGAGTGAAGTAAATCTTTTTGTGTTTCTGGGTCTACCTTTCTTACATATTTCGAAAATCCCTTAAGGATTGTATAAACCTTCTCAAATAAAACTTCTTTATATATTTATCTGACTTCCCGGAGACTCTTGCGAACCAAGGAGTACAAATTGAGAAGTTTATTGGTGAAACTGGGCAAAGTTATTTAGGATTGAGCCTTAGCCGATACCAGGGAGAGGCATACAGTTTCAACAAGGTTTCCCATTTTCATAGTATGATTATGTTGAGAAAAGATGGAACACGCGAAAAGGCGGGAGACAATGAACGAATTGCAGAAAGAAGCGCTGGAAGAGATGAAAACGGCGATTCATAAATGGTTTGACGAACAGGAGACTCGAAAGGACGCAGAGGAAGTGGTCTTACGCACCACGCTGCAAGTAGGCATCTTTAACTTTGTCATGCTGGATTATCGGCCAGGCAGGACTAGGGCTGACAGTTCGAAATCTCCGGGGAGTGCCGCAGGCAAAAAGTCGATGAAAGCTTCGCCCTTTACGCGGGAGCAGATATTGCATGAGGTTCAGCCCCTGTTGGCGGAAATCGTAAGGGAGAGGCTGGATAAGCTGGAAACGTCGCCGTTGATCAACTACCGTTTTACCTTCCAAGGAACCTTCGCAACGATGGACGGGCTTGTGGAATTAACGGTGCTAGAAACTGTATATGAAGAGAAAAAGCGGCAGCTTCTGGAGCGAATTCAGTCCTATATTGAGGAAAAACTGGAGAAGGGCTCTTACCCGACAGACAGGCGGGAAACCTTCTTTTTGGCGCGTCATCTGCTGGATCCGTATTTGTTCCCCGAACCGGAAGCCGCAAAGACGGTAGCTTTATTTGACCGGATTCAGGAGTTGAATAAAGAACGGGTTGAGGCTCTCGCGGAGCATCGAAGAGATATCATTAGGGCCTTAACTGGCTGGGCCGAGAATGTATTTTTGCCGCGTTACTATGACGTCACTCGTTCCGAATACAGGACCAATGAGTATGTGATCAAGCCGGATGCTGTTTTTGAGAATAAGGATGAGCCGAATCAGCCTATCGATCTTCTGTTGTACGGAGCGGTGATGATTATTCGTTACGAGCCGGACTTCAACAAATTCATGGGCCAGACTTTTCTGGAGCTGGCGAAGCAGCTTGGCAGCGGTAGAGCCGAGCGTATGCTGAAGGAGGGCAGCGACAGCTTCTCACAAGAAGACGTCCATATGCGCCATGAATTGGTCGAATGCAACGCTAACGATGTTTTTTCCCTCTTCACAATCGTTATTCGCAAGGAAGAAGCCGGGGCGTACGAGCGGGCGATTTCGTTTATTCTCTCCCTGCTCCGAAAGGACTTCCCGAAAAGCTACAAAATCAAGTTAAAATCCAGCGTGAGAGAGTATTTGCCCATCAAGGGGCTAGCCAAATCGGACACGCACCGTTTTTTTGCGAATGCTCTGGCTTATTCCGAGCTGCATCCTTTATTGGAGGAATACGCTCGTGAGGCGATGGAAGAGTATGAATGGTACGAGGATACGGAAAGTGAAAGAAGCGTAATGCCGGGCAGTTATGCTGTGTTCGGGCTGGGGCTTTCGTCCGAGCGGTATTTTCCGCTTGTTGAAGCTTACATGGACCTTGTGGATGATGAGCATCAGCTGGTGCATGACATGTTCACAGCCGTTTTTGCCGAAACCTATGGCATAACGGAACGCTCGACTCCCACTTTGATCGCCTGCCTGCTGCGCTCCCACGATTCGCTAAAGCTGAAGATTCAGCCGGAGCTGGAAAGCGAAGACAAGCTGTCGCTATTAGTACAGCAGATAGAGACTCTGTCAGATGACGAGGCCGAGTGGGTACTGTACCCGATCTGGGGCAAGGCGGAGAAGCTGGTTGCATTGGCTCGCAAGGCGCAGGGACCGCGCAAGGAGCTGATAATTCGTCTGCAAAAGGCCGTGGGTATAGTCTGACGGTGGTTCGGTGAAAGCTGCATTGATAAGTATGCTTTTGAGAGATTAAGCGTAGTTAAAGCCTATGACCCCTTAGATAATGAAACTATCTTATTTAGATCATTACAATGCTTAAAAGAAAGTGGGAGAAGAATGTGTACATAAGCAAATGGTGGGGAGATTTAATTGGCGGTTCCGATGATTCGCTAGCATTAATAGACTATTTAGAGCAATTGGACTCAACGGATGTGACGCTCAATCAGATTTTAAAGGACTTAGGTCTGGATGTTTTGCTTTCCGAGGGAGACTTGAAAAACGGCGGAAGTATTGGATTTGATATAAAAAATGCTAACGGCGCGTTTCGAGCAGAACTTGATATTGCCTGCTCAGCTCTAATCGATCTTTCAGCCATTGTGTTGGAATCTCAAAAATCAGGCTATGTCGATTTGCATGATTTGGATGAGGATAGGCAGCCGTGCAAACTTTATATAGATGCCTCCGAAGAAAAAAGGAACCTGCTTCGGGATGAATTGTACAAGTTTTCCCGTGATCCGCTGGCTTACGAATTAGCCGAGCTTGTTCCGGCCGGTGATATGAGAGAGCTTGCGGAAAAGGCAAAAATGATCGCAGATGAGCTGTTATAACTTTACCCAGCTCACTACAAGGCGACCGCAGAAGGCTTTCGGATATTTCGGTACATTTAAGGAAACACGTTATGATAGGCATTCATTGAACTAACGGAAATAATAGTTGAATCATCCTCCCGCCCCCCTATTTTTGAGAACATCTTGACCTGATGCCGCTACCCGGCGATTTGAACATTAGCCGGGTGCGGCATTTTTATTGTTCATATAGGTTGACAGTGATAATCGTTATCAATAATGTGAATATAGGATGTACAACGATCAATCTCAGGATTACTGCAAACTACTATTGAAATGAGGTATGCAATGTGAAAATCGACGTTGATCAGTTAGCAGAGCATTTAGCACACATTCCTTTTCAAGTAGAAGGAGTATACCGATATGCTAGAAATCCAGGTGTGCCTTACGCTGACTATACAGATTCTTTTCCTGGATTTGTGTTTCCACTTACAGGGAAGGTACAATTTCAATTTAATGGCACGCCTTATATCCTTTCGCCAGGAAAAGTTGTGCATGGCGGTGCAAAAATGAAACTAGCTCAAAAAATGTTTGGTAACACCAACTGGGAATATATTCTCGTCTTATACCGGATATGTAACTCAGAACTAGAAGAGTCAAGCTTTTCTCACCAGCATTTTGAATTATCAACAGGACAATCCCCTCGTCTGATTGAATTAATCATGCGTCTTTGGCATGTGTATAATCAGCGTGGAGGCCTTTCGATGTTTCAGACCGAAATGCTGTTTCGCGATGTACTGAATGAAGCCTTAGTATGTGTTGTTAATAGGCAAGATAGCTGTGAATCACATGCTTTATTCGAACGGGTATCTACTTATATTCACGAATACTATTATCAAAGCCTTACAATAGCATCGCTTGCAGAACAATATAACGTTAATCGAAATCGACTTTCTTACGTATTTAGAAGACATGCAGGCATGGGACCAGCAGAATATTTATTAAAATATCGTATAAACATGGCGCAAAAAATGCTATTTACAAGTGATGCACCTGTGCAGCAAATTGCGCAAACTGTTGGAATTGCTGACCCCTTTTATTTTAGTAGAGTGTTCAAGAAACAATTTGGTATTTCTCCTACTGAATATCGAGAGAAGTTCATCAATAATCCATGCTAATTTCAACAGGCATCCATTTTAAACGAAAAGTGACTTTACTATACTGATGGCAAGCCAAAGAAAACATCATGTCGGAGGAATTTCGTATGCACAAGATGAAAGGCTTGCTAATCTCCCTGCTATTATTAGCAGGCATACTAGCAGGTTGTAATGAAACACCTGCTGAAAATAAAGGAACTACAGAAAGTACATCTACATCAGCAGTTAAGGCAGATGCACCTGATTGGCCAAGAACATTTAAGGATGCCTTAGGTAAAGAAATTGTTATCGAGAAAAAACCAGAAAAAATAGCCTCGCTATGGTATTTTTATCCGGAAATATTAGTTGCATTAGGTGAGCCGCCTGCTGCTTCCACTGAAAAAGAGTATCTATCTTCTTTATCTTATTTAAATGGAAAGCTGGATTCAGCTGAAGAATTAGGAGATAAAGTGTCTCCTAATATTGAGAAAATCCTATCTATTGAGCCTGATTATATTTTAGCAACAGAACAACATGAAAAAATGTATGATTCACTAGAAAAAGTTGCGCCAGTCATTACGTTAAAATCCAAGGACATCTATGAAAATTGGCAATATGGACTCCGTACAGTAGCCGAGATTATTGGGAAAGAAGACGAAGCGGAAAAAGTAATTGATAAAATGATGAAAGAAATCACAACTGGGCGTGAAGCATTACAGTCGATTCAAGGAGAGTCAGTAGCTCTTATTTTGTCTTGGGATGGAAAAACTTTTAATGTTCTAGGTGAAGGAAATCCTGTCTATACACTTGCGTTTGATAAAGAAAAGGGACTGGGGCTTACACCAGATGATACATTTAAAGGTACTACTAATAAATTTACTACGTTTGAAGGGATTTCAACTGTTCAAGCAGACCACATCTTCCTTATAGGTGACATTACAAAAAAGGAAATATTAATGAATGACTTAAAGCAAAGTAAGGTATGGAATAATCTGAATGCCGTGAAGAAAGGCAATGTCTATTTAATGGATACTTCCGCTATTACTGGTGGCCCGTTAGCTATCGAATACGCTTTACAAAATATAACAAATGCCTTGCGTAAGCTCTAAATAATGCAGGCCAAAAATATATGGAGGGATTCATATGCATTATCAAGCTATTAATCTGAATGAGAAGCTATCTACATTCAACGATCTCTGGTCTCCGAAAGTCATTGCTGAATTGAATGACTATCAATTTAAGCTTGTTAAGATTGCTGGGGATTTTATATGGCACGAGCATCAAGGTACGGATAAGGTATTTATCGTGCTCGAAGGAGAGATGTTCATTGATTTTCGTGATGGTCAGGTGAAAATTTCCAAGGGTGAGATGTTTATTGTTCCAGGGGGAGCCGATCAGAAGCCTTTCGCCGAAAAGGAATGCCATATCATGTTGGTGGAGCCTAGAGACGTAGGAAACACTGATCGTGAGAACGTGAAAGAGGCAATTAATTAGGTATTTCCTGTAATTTTCCATGTCGTGTTATGATAAGTGTTCGATAAGATTTTGAATATAGTGCTATAAAAAATGAAAAACCCATATGAAATGATGGAGCGATATGGATGAGAGCGTATATACAGGCAAACAAAAGTGGAGAATTCTACAATGTAAATGCATTTATTGCTTTTGAAGGTTTCTCTTCATTAGGATGGGAGATCATTAAGTTTCATGATATTAATGAAGTGAAAGAAAAGAATCCAGAAGACATAGTAGTTGGCGGTATTGGCAACGTGAGAAGACGTCTTGAAATATTGGGGATTGAAAGAAGCCAAGGAGAGATAGATTATCCAGATTCTTTGTCTAGTTATTTTGGCAGGAAAATATGGACTACAACTATTCAACAGCTTATTGAGAATAAACAGGATTGGAATGTTTTTGTAAAACCGAAAGATATAACAAAAAAATTTGGTGGAACAGTGGTTAAAGACTATAAAGATTTTATAGGATTGATTGAACAACATAAGGACACGAATATTTGGTGTTCGGAAATCGTTGATTTTGTGACGGAATGGCGCTGCTTTATACGATATGGAGAAATACTTGATGTCAGGCAGTATAAAGGTGCCTGGGATTCAAAATTAGATTTACGTGTAATAAAAAGTGCTGTTAAGGATTTTATTGATGCGCCAGCTGCATATGGTTTGGATTTTGGAATTGATCGAGATGGGAATATGAAGCTGGTAGAGATCAATGATGGTCACTCCTTAGGGACTTATGGTATTGCTCCTATAAAGTATGCGAAGTTTCTTTCAGCCAGATGGTCAGAATTAACAGGGACGAAAGACTATTTAAGAAGCTTATAGTTTATGATGCGAACTATGCCTGAGAATGTTCAAGGAAGCTGGATCAAGCGGACCAGAGCGTTTCAAATTAGGGGAGGCAAAATAAAATCATATACTTTGACTTTTGCGGAGTTTTTAGAACGGTTGATCGACGAGCGCAATGGCTGACTGGAGGCTCTCCAACTATTAGATCAAGTCAATGGCGGATTCATTCGAAGCACGAATCGAGAACAATTTTATGAATGGTAAGCAGTTCAATTTTAGGGAGTCCCAGATGTTGGGGCTCCTTTGCTTTTTCATCCGCAGCTAGACGCGTTCTTCTAGATAGATGAGATTTCCGGACTGGTATAGCGCATAACAAGCCTATGTTTTTTTGAAATCGTTTTGTGAGAATCTTGTGAGTTCTCTCCGGTAGAATGTTATTGAATTTGGAAGAGGTAGGACAAGTTGGATTAGGCTACATAAGTTAAATCAAAACGAGACAGAAAAGGGGCTTGCAGATGGGTGATCAATATTTAGGCGAAATTCGGATGTTCTCTGGGGACTATCCCCCAAAAGGCTGGGCTTTTTGTAATGGGCAAGTAATACTGATCCTTGATTATCCCAACCTGTTTTCACTCATTGGCACAACATACGGAGGAGATGGGATTACGACATTTGCGTTGCCAGACTTGCAGGGAAGAATCCCCGTTCATATGGGCAAAGGTACTTTATCAGAATATAAATATGGACTAGGAAAGAAAGATGGAGCTGAAACGGTGACGTTATTAATGTCTCAAATTCCAGCTCATACACATGAAGTTAATGCGCAGTCGGCTGGAACGACTACAGATGCCGCGAATGCTTATTGGGCGACGAGCTCTATTAATCAATATTCTGAAGGTATGCCTAACGTTACTATGAATCCATTATCTATTAGCGCTGTGGGTGGGAATCTTCCTCACGCTAACATGATGCCGTTTCTGGCAGTCAATTTTATTATTGCTCTGGTAGGAGAGGTCTAGAGAGATACAAATTTATTTGGAGGGATTAAAATGCCAGAACCATTTGTTGGTGAAATTCGTTTGTTTGCCATGAAAGATGCTCCAACAGGCTGGGCTCAGTGTAATGGTCAGATTTTGTCCGTGAGAGAAAATGAGCTGCTCTTTGCTGTGATTGGCTCTAAATATGGTGGGGATGGGAGAACCACTTTTGCGCTACCCAATTTACAGGGGAGGGTGCCCATGCAATTAGATCCGAGGTTGGTTGGACAAGCACAAGGGGAGGAAATGCATACGTTAACCATAACGGAAATTCCTTACCATACTCATATTGCAAATGCAGCAAAGACAGTGTCTAGCGATACTGTGGGAGGGAATTATTGGGGTTCTGGTACCATTTCTTGTTATGGATCAGATAAAGATGTAAAGATGAGCGCGAATGCTCTTACTATCGTTGGCGGTAGTCAGCCTCACAGTAACATGCAGCCTTTTCTGGTGCTAAATTTTTGCATTGCAATAACGGGATATTATCCACCTAAAAGCTAAAAGAAAGAAGGGGAAAAAATGGACTGTTACGTTGGAGAAATTCGCCTATTTGCCGGTCAATATGCGCCTGTCGGATGGGCTTTTTGTGATGGTAGTTCCTTACCCGTGGCGAAAAATATGCCGCTCTACACCATTATTGGCAATAAGTATGGTGGGGATAACAAAGAGTTTAAGCTCCCTGATTTTAAGAATCGTGTACCCATGCATTTTGGTACTGGTAAAGATTTAACCCCGCGGCCATTAGCCAGTTACGGTGGGAATGCAACCGTAACTTTAGCGTTATCACAAATACCAGCTCATTCACATATGCCTAATGGCGTTACCCAACAAACAGGGAAAGAACCTGCGGGAGCGGTATGGGCTAATTCAAAAGCTAGATTGGGAGCGCCTGTATATTCTGTAACTACAGATGTAACTATGAATGCGAATGCAATTGCTCCGGTAGGAGGGAGTCAGCCTCACAATAATTTGCAACCGTATCTTGCGTTGAATTTTATTATTGCACTTCAGGGAGAGTATCCAATTAAAGGCTGAAGGATATCTCTGGTGGGAGGAAGTCGTGAAAAAGTCCTTATACATGTTTTTATGCTTTTTGATTTTCATGCTAAATTTTCAAGATGTTCATGCGAGTTCAACAGAATTAATAAAGCATCCGGCTTTAGACGGAACATGGGATAGTACGGGGTATAATCCTGATTTGGAAGATAACTGGGTTGGTTATTCAGGAAGCTATGGAAAGCAACGGACATACATTCAATACGATTTATCGGATATCTCTGAAGGTTTTACAGAGGCGAAGTTACATCTTCAAGTAACAGAATATCAAGACTTAAACCCAACTGATGGAGCCGTTCCATTCATTAAAGTGGTTGGCTCTAGTAAAAATTTGAAAAGCGGCGGCTTTTATGAACCGAACCCAGGTGACCCTGTTTTGAATCCGACAGACATGAGTATTATGAAGGGGCAAGAGAAGGTTATTGATGTAACGGCTTTTGTTCAAAATAGGATGGAGCTCGACAAAATAGTAACTTTTACATTAATTGGTGATGAAGTAGTACCGAATGTACAAGCTAGTATAGGTGGGAAAACTTCTCCTGATGTTTCAAAGCGACCCAAACTAGTTATAAAAACTGGCGTAGTCACTGAAATTACAGCAGTAACGAATCCGACAGCGATCGCGGGTCTTACAAATGGAACAGCGAAAAGTGCGACTGCGCTGGGTTTGCCGTCTCAAGTGGAAGTCACATTGAGTGATAACACTAAAAAGATAGTGGACGTAATTTGGGACGTAGCAAGTACGACGTATGATCCGATGAAGAAAACGTCACAAACCTTCACAGTAATAGGAACATTAAGTAATTTGCCGGCTAATGTGAAAAACAAAAATAACAAAACGGCAAGCATCAGCGTAACGGTAGATGCAGAAGTACCGAAAACAAAGGACATCATCTCGGTAGCTACTTTGCCAGCGAAAACAGGTCTAGTAAATGGAACCGAGAAAACAGAAGCAGCACTAGCTCTACCCATGGAAGTGGATGTCACATTAGATGATAACAGCACAACCAATGTAGATATCATCTGGGATATCGCAAGTGCAACATATGATCCGGCGAAGAAGACGAAACAAACCTTTACGGTAGAAGGTATTTTGACGCCACTGCCTGCAAACGTGACGAATACCACCGACAAAAAAGCGAGCATTAGCGTAACGGTAGATGCAGAAGTACCGAAAACAAAGGACATCATCTCGGTAGCTACTTTGCCAGCGAAAACAGGTCTAGTAAATGGCACGGATAAGACAGTAGCAGCGCTAGGGTTACCTGTAGAAGTGGATGTCACATTAGATGATAACAGCACAAGCAATGTAGATATCAACTGGGATCTTGCGAGTACAACATATGATCCAACAAAGAAGACAAAACAAACGTTTACCGTAGAAGGCACCTTAACGCCACTGCCAGCAAACGTGACGAATACCACCGACAAAAAAGCGAGCATTAGCGTAACGGTAGATGCAGAAGTGCCGAAAACAAAGGACATCATCTCGGTAGCGACTTTGCCAGCGAAAACAGGTCTAGCAAATGGAACCGAGAAAACAGAAGCAGCACTAGCTCTACCCATGGAAGTGGATGTTACATTAGACGATAACAGTACAACCAATGTAGATATCATTTGGGATCTCGCAAGTGCAGCATATGATCCGGCGAAGAAGACGAAACAAACCTTTACGGTAGAAGGTACTTTGACGCCACTGCCAGCAAACGTGACGAATACCACCGACAAAAAAGCGAGCATTAGCGTAACGGTAGATGCAGAAGTGCCGAAAACAAAGGACATCATCTCGGTAGCGACTTTGCCAGCGAAAACAGGTCTAGCAAATGGCACGGA